>CAZMGP010000040.1:0-45780 GCA_964565875.1 uncultured Enterobacteriaceae bacterium | reverse complement strand
CATTTGGCCGGCTCCCACGCCCAGCGTATAGCCGCTGCCGCAGAAGACGATGGCGTTCGACTTGACGAACTTCGCCACCCGCCAGGCGAACAAGAGGTCGCGTAGCTGCGCCGCGTCCGGTTTCTTCTTGGTGACGACGCGCAATTCGGCCTCGCCTACGTTCTTCGAGTCGGGGGTCTGCACCAGCAGCCCGCCGCCGACGCGCTTGAAGTCGTAGCGGTTCGCGCCGGGCGCGAGCGGCACGGCGAGCACGCGCACGTTTTGCTTGGCTTCGATCGCTTTCTTCGCGCCGGCGTCGTAGTCGGGGGCGATCACCACTTCGACAAATTGTTTACTCACGGCTTCCGCCGTGGCGGCATCGATCGGCCGGTTGAAGGCGATGATGCCGCCGAAGGCGGAGGTCGGATCGGTCTTGAACGCGCGCTGATAGGCTTCGAGCGGATTCGCGCCGACGGCCACGCCGCAGGGGTTCGCATGCTTGACGATGACGCAAGCGGGCTCGGCGAAAGTCTTCACGCACTCCCACGCGGCATCGGCGTCGCCGACATTGTTGTAGGAGAGCTCCTTGCCCTGAAGCTGGGCGTAGCTCGCCAAGCTGCCCGGCGCGGGCTCCGTGTCGCGATAGAAGGCCGCGCTCTGGTGCGGATTCTCGCCGTAGCGCATGTCCTGCACCTTGGCGAACTGCAGCGTCAGACGCTCTGGGAAGGGCGCGCTCTTCGCCGACGCATCCAGTCCCGTGAGGTAATTGCTGATCGCACCGTCGTAGGCGGCGGTGTGGGTGAAGACCTTTTTCGCCAGGGTAAAGCGCGTCGCAGCGGCGAGCTTGCGGCCGTTCGCCTTCATTTCTTCGATCAGAGCGGGATAGTCCGCCGGATCGACCACCACCGCGACGCCGGAGTAGTTCTTCGCCGCCGAGCGCAGCATGGTGGGGCCGCCGATGTCGATGTTCTCGATCGCCTCGGCGAGGCTGCATCCCGGCTTGGCGATGGTCTGGGTGAAGGGGTAGAGGTTCACCACGACCAGATCGATCGGCTCGATGCCCGCGTCCTTGATCGCCGCCATGTGCTCTGGAATGTCGCGCCGCGCGAGCAGCCCGCCGTGGATCATGGGGTGCAGCGTCTTCAGCCGCCCGTCCAACATTTCGGGATAGCCGGTGTAGGCGGCCACCTCGGTGACGGCGATGCCTTCCTGCGCGAGCAGCTTGGCCGTGCCGCCGGTGGAGAGGATGGAGACGTGCATCTCTACCAGCGCGCGCGCCAGTTCCAATACGCCGGTCTTGTCGGAAACGCTGATGAGGGCTTGCTTGACGAGGATGCTCATGATGGGAAAGCCTTAATGGACGGCGCAAGCCCGCAAGGAGAACGCCGGGCAGGCGCTCGCGGCGCGCCTGCCCGGCCTTAGGGCTCACATCTTGATCTTTAGCAACTCGATCTTCTTGCGCAACGTGTTGCGGTTGATGCCGAGCCATTCGGCCGCCAGCGTCTGGTTGCCCTCGGCATAATGCAGCACGACTTCGATCATGGGTTTTTCGACGTTCTTCAGCATCATGTCGTACACGGTTCGCGGACGCTCGCCGTCCAGGTCCTTGAAATAGCGCTCTAGCGACTTGCGTACGCACTCTGCGACTTCACTTCCGCGTGGTGTCATGCTGCGAGTTCCTCCTCATAGCGCAGATGCGAGTTGCTCTGGGCTTGTTGTTCGAAAAACTTGTCTACCGCGTCCAGTTGCGCATCGACCGTCTGTAGCTGGTTCATGGCGTGGCGAAAACTCGCGGAACCCGCGAGCCCCTTTGTATACCAGGAAATGTGTTTGCGCGCGATCTTGACGCCGGTCTCGACGCCATAGAACGCATACAGTTCGTGCAGGTGCGCGATCAGCACCTCGCGGATTTCGGCGACAAGCGGCGGCGGCAGCATCGCGCCGGTTTTCAAATAGTGCGCGATCTCGCGGAAGATCCACGGCTTGCCCTGCGCAGCGCGGCCGATCATGATGCCGTCCGCGCGGGTGTAGTCGAGCACGTACTTGGCTTTCTCGGGCGAGGTGATGTCGCCGTTGGCGACGACCGGCAGGCGCGTCGCCTGCTTCACTGCCGCGATGGTGTCGTATTCGGCTTCGCCGGTGTAGCCGCAGGCGCGCGTGCGGCCGTGGATGGATAAGAGCTGAATCCCGCTTTGCTCGGCGATATGCGCGACGCGCAGCGCATTCTTGTTCTGCTTGTCCCAACCGGTGCGGTACTTGAGCGTCACCGGAGTGTCGACGGCCTTCACCACGGCTTCGAGGATGCGGCCGACGAGCTGTTCGTCCTTCAGCAGCGCGGAGCCCGCCATGACGTTGCACACTTTCTTCGCCGGGCAGCCCATGTTGATGTCGATGATCTGCGCGCCTTCGCCGACGTTGTAGCGCGCGGCGTCGGCCATCATCGCCGGATCGGCGCCGGCGATCTGCACCGAGATCGGCGCGACTTCGCCTTCGTGATTGGCGCGGCGCCGCGTCTTCGCGCTGCCCCAGAGGAGCGAGTTCGACGCCACCATTTCGGAGACCGCGAGGCCCGCGCCGAACTTCTTGCACAGCTGGCGGAACGGGCGATCGGTGACCCCGGCCATGGGCGCAACGAAAAGATTGTTGCGCAGCTCGTAGGGGCCAATTCTCATTTAGTTAGAGACGATTTATTGCAGAAGGGGAGGCAATTCTATACCCAATTCGAAACCGAAGAAAATCGATTCGGTCACGCTTTGAAGGTAATACTTGAAGTTCGCCTATGGCAGCGCGCGCGCGCCGTAGATCATGCGCCGGGCGACGAATTGGCGCGCGGCCGGCAGGAGGTCGAGCGCGAGCAGTCCCGCGCCGCGGCCGATGCGCAGCAAGGGATTCGCGTTCGAGAACAGCCCGACCAGCGTGTCGGTGAAGCCGATGCCGGCGCGGCGGTCGAGCGTGCGCGCGCGGCGATAGCTGCGAAGAAAATCGTCGGAGCCGAGTTCGTCTGCGTCGCGCGCAAGGCGCGCGAGCTCCCATGCGTCGCGCAGGCCGAGGTTGAAGCCTTGCCCCGTCACCGGATGCAGCGTCTGCGCGGCGTTGCCGACCGATACGCTGCGCGGCAGCGGCTCTGCGCGCAGATAGCTCAAGGCGAGAGGGAATGCGGCGCGCGCGCTCGTCTGCAAAAAAGCACCCACGCGCTCGCCGAACGCGGCATGCAACTCGGCGAGGAAGCTTGCGTCGTCCGCCGCGCATAGCCGTGCGGCGTTGTCGGGGTCGGTGGTCCAGACGAGCGCATAGCCCGTGCCGTGCGGCAGCAGGGCGAGCGGACCATCGGGCGTGAAACGCTCCCACGCCCTGCCGCGGTGCGGCTGCGCCGTTTTTACCCAGGCGACGACCGCGCTCTGGCCGTAATCCTTGCGATAGGCCGCCTCGTCCTCGGCCATATGGGCGCCGTCGGCGAAGACGGTGAGCCGCGGCGCCAGCCTGCGCTCGCCTTCGGCTCCGCGCAGTACGGCGGTGGCGCCGTCGAATTCGGCGAGCCGCGCGCCGTAGATGCGCGTCGCGCCGCAGGGCGCCGCCTGCAGTGCCTGCAACAGGTCGTCGTAATTGGCGACGTAGCCGAGCGCGGGCAAGCCGTAATCCGCCGCGGAAATGAGCGTGCGGCCGAAGCCGCCGCGCTGCGAGACGTGGATGGTCGCGATCGGCGTCGCCGTCTTGCCCGGCCAGGCCCGCAGGCGCTCGAGGATCAGGCGGCTGCCGTAGGAAAGCGCCAGCGCGCGGGCGTCGCCCGCCTTGCCTGCGGCAGCGGTGCGTTCGGCGCTGTGCGCATTCGCAGACGAATCGGCGCTGCGCGCATTCGCAGTGGAATCGGCGCTGCGCGCCTCCGCCAGCACCACCGAACGGCCGCTGCCTTCCAGGGCGAGGGCAAGCGCCGTGCCGACCGGCCCGCCGCCGGCGATCAGGATGTCTACGGCCTCGGCCTGCGCGGCGATCGGGGCGCTGCCGAAGTATTGCTTGTTCGCGCTCATCGCCGTGCGCCGTTCACTCGCGGCCCACCAAGGCCTCGATGGCAGCGACGCTCTTCGGCGTCGCGCTGGTGATGATTTCGCAGTCCGTCTGCGTCACCAGCACGTCGTCTTCGATGCGCACGCCGATGTTCCAGAAGGCGCGGGGCACGCTGTCTTCGGCGCGCACGTAGCAGCCGGGCTCGACCGTGAGCGTCATGCCCGGGACGAGCGGCCGCCACTGGCCGTCCTGCTTGTATTCGCCGACGTCGTGCACGTCGAGCCCCAGCCAGTGACCGGTGCGGTGCATGTAGAAGCGCTTGTAATCGCCCTTCTCGATCACTTCGTCGAGGCTGCCGCGGCACAGGCCGAAATCGACAAAGCCCTGCGCGAGCACGCGCACCGCCGCCTCGTGCGGCACCTCCCACGCGACCCCTGGGCGGATAGCGGCGATGGCCGCGGCCTGCGCCGCGAGCACCAGCTCGTATACGTCCTTGTTCGCGCCCTCGAACTTGCCGTTCACCGGAAAGGTGCGGGTGATGTCGGAGGCGTAACCGTCGAGTTCGCAGCCGGCGTCGATCAACAGCAGCGCGCCGTCCTCCAATTTGGCGTTGTTGTCGCAGTAATGCAGCACACAGGCGTTGGCGCCGCCCGCGACGATGGGCCAGTAGGCGGGGAACTGCGCGCCCTGGCGGCGGAATTCGTACAACAGCTCCGCTTCGATTTCGAATTCCATCCGCCCCGGGCGCGTGGCGCGCATGGCGCGCTCGTGCGCCTTGGCCGAGATCGCCGCCGCGCGCCGCATGACTGAAAGCTCGTGCTCGTCCTTGACCAGGCGCATTTCGTCGAGCCCGACGCGCACGTCGTGGATGCTCTGCGGTGCGTTGACGCCGAGCCGGTTTTGCGCGCGCACCTGGTTCAACCAGCCGAGGATGCGCGCATCCCAGCCTGCGTCCGCGCCGGGCGCGTAAAAGAGGGCGGGCTGCTCGGCCATCAGCGCCGGGAGCTTTTCGTCGAGCTGGGAGACGGGATAGGCGGCGTCGACGCCGAAAGCTTCCTTCGCGGCCTCTGGGCCATGGCGAAACCCGGTCCAGATCTCGCGCTCCGGATTCTTCTCGCGGCAAAAGAGGATGCTCTGCGGCTGCGCGCCGGCGATGAGCACCAGCACCGCCTCGGGCTCGGGAAAGCCGCAGAGATAGTAGAAATAGCTGTCGTAGCGATAGAGGTACTCGCTGTCGCGGTTGCGCACGCGCTCCGGCGCCGTGGGCACGATGGCGATGCCGGACTGCATGCGTTTGAGCAGTTCCGCGCGCCGCTGGGCGTAAATCTGGATGTCGCTCATGTGGCCCGGCCGAAGATTGGTGAGGATGAATCCATTCTACCGTCTGCGCGGCGTCGCCGCCGCGCTCAGCTGCGACCGGCGCGGAACTCGGCATCGAGCGCGCGCAGGCGCTCGGCGGTGCCGATGTCATGCCAGCGGCCGCGGTAGTGTTCGCCCGCTACGCGCCCGGCCGCCATCGCCTTGCGCAGAAGCGGCGCCAGTGCGACCTTGGCGCCGGCCGGTATGCCGGAAAACAAGAGCGGCGAGTACAGCCCGATGCCGCTATAGGTGAGGAGCGCCTCGCCTGAAGCGCGCACACTCCGGTCTTCCAGAGCAAAGTCGCCGCGCGGATGCTGCGGCGGATTGTCCACCAGCACCAGATGCGCGAGGTCCGTGCCGAGTCCGAGGCACGCAAGTCGCGAATAGTCGTAATCGCTGTAGACGTCTGCGTTCACCACCAGGAAGGGCGCGTCGCCGAGCATGGGCAGCGCCTTGGCGATCCCGCCGGCGGTCTCGAGCGCCTCGCGCTCGGGCGAATAGCGGATGGCGAGGCCGTAGCGCGAACCGTCGCCGAGTTCCGCTTCGATCATCGCGCCCAGATGCGCGTGGTTGATCACGACTTCGCCGATGCCGGCGCGGGCGAGGCGCTCCAGGTGCCAGGCGATGAGGGCTTTGCCGCCCACGGTGAGCAGCGGTTTCGGCCGCGAGTCGGTGAGCGGGCGCAGCCGCTCGCCGCGCCCGGCGGCAAGGATCATGGCTTTCATTTCAGAAGGTATAGACGTCAGAACGTATAGCCGAATTTGGCTTGTTGTGGTTCGAGTTCATCGAACAACCGCGCCAGCGGCGCGAGTTCGCGATAGCGGTCGGTGACGCGACGCACGTAGCGCACGAAGCGCGGCGCGTCCTCGACGTAGCCGGATTTGCCGTCGCGGTGGCGGATGCGCGCGAATATGCCGAGCACCTTCAGGTGGCGCTGCAGGCCCATCCACTCGAAGTCGCGGTAGAAATCGGCGAAATCGGCGGCCACCGGCAGGTGTGCGCGGCGCGCTTTTTCCCAGTAGCGCACCACCCAGTCAAGTGCGCGCTCCTCCTCCCAGCTGATGAAGGCGTCGCGGGTGAGCGAGGCGAGGTCGTAGCTGATCGGTCCGTAGACCGCGTCCTGAAAATCGAGTATCCCCGGATTCGGGTCGGCGAGCATCAGATTGCGCGGCATGTAGTCGCGATGCACGTAGACGCAAGGCTGGGCGAGGTTGCTCTTGAGGATGAGCGCGAATGCCTGCTCCAGCAGCTCGCGCTGCGCGGGGCTCGCCGGTTTCTCCAGATGCCGCGCGAGATACCAGTCGGGAAAGAGGTCGAGCTCGCGCCGCAGCAGCGCCGCGTCGTAAGCCGGCAGCACGCCCGGCCGGCTGGCGAGCTGCCAGATGAGGAGGGCGTCGACGGCATCGCGAAACAGCGCGTCCGCGCGCGAGTCGTCCTCCTTCAGTGCCGCGAGAAAGGTGATGCTGCCTAAATCGCTGAGGAGCAGAAAACCCTGCGCCAGGTCTTGCGCAACAACGTCCGGCGCGTTGAGACCGGCCGCGCGCAGCAGTTGCGCCACGTGGATGAACGGCCGGCAGTCCTCCTTGTCCGGCGGCGCGTCCATGACGATGCGGCTAGTCGCGCCGTCGGCGAAGCTCACGCGGAAATAGCGGCGGAAGCTCGCATCGGCCGAAGCGGGTTCGATGCGCCAGGTTTCGCCTGGGAAAAGGCCGTCGAGCCAGGTACGCAGCGCCAGCGTTCGTTGCAAGGTGGGTTCCGATTGCCATTAGTGCGAAAGTGTGCGATTTTAACATCCAAAAAACCCCTTCCCCCTTCGCCCCTTA
The DNA here is from genome assembly GCA_964565875.1 of uncultured Enterobacteriaceae bacterium. Taxonomy (GTDB): domain Bacteria; phylum Pseudomonadota; class Gammaproteobacteria; order Burkholderiales; family SG8-39; genus 2-12-FULL-64-23. The sequence continues at coordinate 38,617 of CAZMGP010000040.1, read as the reverse complement.
CCATGTCTTCGATGCGCCGGATCGCGCTCGCCGTCGTCTTGCTCGCTTGCGCGGCGCAGGCGACGGCGCAAGAGCCGCGGCTGAAGCCGCCTGAGCCGAAGCGCCCAAGCGGGCCGGTCACCATCACCGCCGACCGGCTCGAGGGCATCGCCGATCGCGAGACGAGCGCCGTCGGCAATGCCGAACTCGTCCAGGACGACATCAAGATCCAGGCCGATCGGCTGCTTTATCTCTATGCGACGGACGAGGTGCAAGCGAGCGGCAATGTGCGCCTGTCGCGCGACGGCGACCGCATGAGCGGCACCGGGCTCAAGCTGCGCGTGCACGACAACGTCGGCGCGTTCGACAAGGCGGATTACGAATTCGGACGGCGCAGCCGCTCGGGCTATGCTCCGGTGCGCGCGCGCGGCACGGCCGACGTGCTCAAGCTCGAGGGCGAGGGCAAGTATCACCTCGAGAACGCCACGCTGACCACCTGCAAGCCCGGTGAAAACGACTGGTATCTGCAGGTGAAGGCGCTCGACCTGGACATGACGCGCGACCTGGGCGTGGCGCGCGGCGGCCGACTGGTGTTCAAGGACACGCCGCTGGTGTATCTGCCGTGGATGGATTTCCCGCTGCACAACGAGCGCAAGACAGGCTTTCTTCCGCCCACGGTGGGCAGCACCGGCAAGAGCGGGCTCGAGATCACCACGCCCTACTACATCAACCTCGCGCCGAACCGCGACCTCACCCTCGCGCCGCGCGAGCTTTCCAAGCGCGGCTTGCAGCTGAACGCGCAATTCCGCTATTTGGATTCCAACTACGACGGCGATTGGCGCTTCGAGCGGCTGGACCACGACCGCGTGCGCAACATCAGCCGCTTCGCCACAGTGCTGCAGCACAACCAGCAGTTCACCAGCAACCTGCGCGGCTATGTCAACATCAACAAGGTCTCGGACGACAACTATTTCCGCGACCTGTCCTCGCGCATCAACATCACCTCGCAGGCGACGCTGCAGCGCGACGGCATGCTTACCTACGCGGGCGGCTGGTGGTCGGCGACCGCGCGCGCGCAGCGTTTCCAGACGCTGCAGGACCCGGTCAATCCCTTGATCCCGCCTTACGACCGACTGCCGCAGTTCACGCTGACCGCGACGCGGCAGTACGTCGGCGGCGTCGACCTGAATCTAGCGAGCGAGTTCGTCAAGTTCACGCGCGCAACGGGCGTCGGCGCCCTCAACGGCGTGGTCGGAACCAGCGACACCGTCGGCAGCCGCCTCACCATTTACCCCAGCGCGAGCCTGCCCATCGTGTTCCCCGGTGCCTACATCACGCCCAAGCTCGGTTTCCACTCGACCAATTACAGCCTGGAGCGCAATCCCGTCGGCACACCGGATACCATCCAGCGTTCGCTGCCGATCGCGAGCGTGGACGCGGGACTCACCTTCGAACGCGACACCAGTTTCCTCGGCCAGAGCTATCGCCAGACGCTCGAGCCGCGCATGTATTACCTGTACGCGCCGTTCCGCGACCAGAGCAGGGTTCCGCTGTTCGATACCGCCCTTGCCGATTTCAACTATGCGCAGATCTTTTCCGAGAACCTGTTCCTCGGCGGCGACCGCATCGCCGACGCGAACCAGGTGACGCTGGCCGCGACTACCCGCATCCTGTCGCCTGTGAGCGGGCAGGAGATGCTGAAGGCGACCATCGGGCAGCGCCATTATCTCGAGAACCAGCAAGTGGGACTGGACGATCTCACGCCCAAACGCACCGACAAGACTTCCGATTTCCTCGCCGCGGTGAACGGGCGCATCTCGCGTCACTGGACCATGGACAGCGCGGTGCAATACAACTCGCACCGCAATTTCCTCGATCGCCTGGGGCTGGGCGCGCGCTACCAGCCGGAGACCGCCAAAGTGCTCAACCTGGGCTATCGCTTCACCCGTGGGACTACCCAGCTCGCACCGTTGAACCAGATCGACTTCTCGGCGCAATGGCCCCTGGGCGGGCCCTGGTCGGGGGTAGGCCGCTACAATTACTCGGTCTACGACGGCAGATTGGTCGAAGGCCTGGGGGGATTCGAATATAATGCCGGATGCTGGATCGGCCGCGTCGTGTTGCAGCGCTTTGCCACGGCCACCGGGACCTCCACCACGGGCGTATTCCTGCAGCTGGAACTGAATGGATTCTCGCGCCTGGGGTCCAATCCGCTCGAGACGCTCCGGCGCAACATTCCCGGCTACGGGCGGCTCAATCAGGCGCGCCCCGGCCCGGAAACGCAGCCGTTCGAATTTTGAGGCCCCGCAAGCTGGCGCGGGCCGATACGAGGAAGCAAGTGCTAAGCCGACGGGCTATCCGGCGGTCCCTTCATCATGTAAAAGATGTTTAGAGCAAATTTCAAATGCGATTTTCAATTCTGAACGCGCTTGCGTGCTGCGCAAGCCTAGTCTTGGCCTCGTTTGTCGGCGGCGCTCTGGCACAAGCCCCGGCCGCCGCTCAACCGCGGCCGGTCGACCGCATCGTCGCCGTCGTCAACAGCGAGGTGATCACGGGCGGCGAACTCGCCGAACGAGTGAATCAGGTGACGAAGCAGCTGCGGCAACAAGGCACCGCCTTGCCGCCGGAGGAAGTGGTGCAAAAGCAGGTGCTCGAGCGCATGATCACCGACCGCCTGCAGTTGCAGCTCGCCAAGGAGACCGCGCTGCGCGTGGACGACCTGCAGCTCGATCGCACGGTCACGCGCGTCGCGGAAGGCAACAAGATGTCGCTCACGGCGTTTCGCCAGGCGCTCGAGCGCGACGGCATTCAATTCGACAAGTTCCGCGAGGAGATCCGCAACGAAATCCTGTTGTCGCGGCTGCGCGAGCGCGAGGTGGACAATCGGATCGCGGTCACCGACAACGAAATCGACTATTACCTCACTCAGCAGAAGGCTTCGCAGCAGGCACAGACCGATTTCAATCTGATACACATCCTGCTGCGCGTGCCGGAGCAGGCGAGCCCGGAGCAGGTCGAGAGACAGCGCGCGCGCGCCGAGGAGGTGATCAAGCAGCTGCGCGAAGGCGCCGATTTCGCGAAGCTCGCCGTGGCGTATTCCGACGCCGCGGACGCCTTGCAGGGCGGGGCCATGGGCTGGCGTTCGCGCGACCGCCTGCCCGAGCTGTTTGCGCACGCCTTGGATAGATTGAAGCCGGGCGAAGTGAGCGAGATCATCCGCAGCCCGGCGGGCTTTCACGTCATCAAGCTGGTGGACCGCCGCGGCGGCGGCGCGCCGGCGGTGGTGGAGCAGACGCATGCGCGCCACATCCTGGTGAAGACGAGCGAAATCGTTTCCGAAGCCGATGCCAAGCGCAAGCTCGCCAACCTGCGCGAGCGGATTCTCAACGGGGCCGATTTCGGCGATCTCGCCAAGCTCAATTCGGATGATTCCTCATCGGTGCGCGGCGGCGATCTGGGTTGGGTCTATCCGGGCGATACCGTACCGGAATTCGAGCGCGTGATGAACAACCTGAAACCAGGGGAGCTGAGCGAGCCTTTCCCGTCGCCGTTCGGCTGGCATCTGCTGCAGGTGCTGGAGCGGCGCAAAACCGACGTTTCGGGCGAGCGCAAGCGCCAGGAAGCGCGCCTGATCCTGCGCGAGCGCAAGGCTGACGAAGCCTACCAGGAATGGCTGCGTCAGCTACGCGACCGCGCCTTCGTCGAATATCGGCTGGACGACAGATAGCGCCTAGAGGCTGGTTTCCAGGAACGCCATGGCCCTCCCGATCATCGCGGTCACCTCGGGCGAGCCCGCGGGCATCGGGCCGGACATCTGCCTCGCGCTCGCGGGGCGCGACCTTCCCTGCCGTCCAGTGATGCTCGCCGATCGCGGCCTGCTCGCCGCGCGCGCGGCACAGCTCGGCCTCGCCGTGAGACTGCGCGAATTCGATGCGGCGAGACCGGCTGCTGCCGGCGAAATCGAAGTGCTGCACCTGCCGCTCGCCGCGCCGGCCGTTGCGGGCCGGCTCGATCGGACGAACGGCCGCTACGTGCTCGCACTGCTCGAGCGCGCGGTCGCCGGCTGCCGCGCCGGCGATTTCGCCGCGATGGTGACCGCGCCCGTGCACAAGGGCGTGATCAACGATGCGGGCGTGCCTTTCACCGGGCATACCGAGTACCTCGCCGCCCTCACCTCGACCCCGCGGGTGGTGATGATGCTCGCCGGCGGCGGGCTGCGCGTGGCACTGGCGACGACGCATCTGGCACTGGCCGAGGTGGCGGCGGCCATTACGCGCGTGAGCCTGGAGGAGACGCTGCGCATCATCGACCGCAGCCTGCGCGAGCGCTTCGGACTCGAGCGCCCGCGCGTCCTCGTTGCCGGCCTGAATCCGCATAGCGGCGAGGGGGGGCACCTCGGGCGCGAGGAGATCGAGGTCATCGCTCCGGTGCTCGACGCGTTGCGCAAAGAAGGCATGCGGCTCGAAGGGCCGCTTCCTGCCGACACGCTGTTCACGCCGCAGGTGCTCGCGCGCGGGGACTGCGCTCTCGCCATGTACCACGACCAGGGCTTGCCGGTGCTCAAGTACGCGAGTTTCGGCAAAGGCGTGAACGTCACGCTGGGGCTTCCCATCGTGCGCACTTCGGTCGACCACGGCACGGCGCTCGATCTGGCGGCGACCGGCAAGGCCGACAGCGGCAGCCTGGTCACCGCCATCGAGACTGCGCTCGCGATGGTGAGGCCGCGCAGCGCCGCCTGATCGCGCAGCCGCTCGGCATGAACCGACACATCCCGCGCAAGAGGTTTGGCCAGCACTTTCTCACCGACCAGGCGGTGGTCGCGGACATCGTCGATGCGATCCGGCCGCAGCCGGAGGACGTCATGGTCGAGATCGGCCCCGGCCTGGGAGCGCTCACCGCGCCGCTCGCCTCGGCGTTGCGTCACCTGCACGTGATCGAGATCGATCGCGACATCGTCGCACGGCTGCAGCGGACCTATCCGCCCGATCGCGTCTCGGTGCACGCGGGCGACGTGCTCGAATTCGATTTCGCCCAGCTTCCCTGCGAGCTGCGCGTGGTAGGCAATCTTCCGTACAACATCTCCACGCCCCTCCTGTTTCATCTGGCGCACTACGCCGAGCGCCTGAAGGACGTGCACGTCATGCTGCAGAAGGAGGTGGTCGAGCGCATGGTCGCCGCCCCCGGCGGGAGCGAGTACGGGCGGCTGTCGGTGATGCTGCAATACCGCTACGCCATGGAGCGCTTGCTCGAGGTCCCGCCGGAGGCGTTTTCGCCGCCGCCGCAGGTCGACTCGGCCGTGGTGCGCATGCGTCCGCGCCCGAGCGCCGAACTGACGGCGCGTAGCGATTCGCATCTCGATCAAGTGGTGCGCCGGGCATTTGCCCAGCGGCGCAAGACTCTGCGCAATGCGCTCGCCGGGCTTGTCGGGGCGGAGGATTTCGCGGCACTGCACATCGAGCCGGGCCTGCGCGCCGAGAATCTGAGCCCGGCCGACTTTGTCGCGTTGAGCAACCGCCTCAGCGCCAAGTCCGCGGCCGCCTGATATTCACAAACATCCCGTCTACTGGCAAAATAAACAATTTCCTTGCCGCGCCAAGCGTCAAGTCTCGGAGGAGAACATGGGCCTGCTCGATGACCTGAAGAAACAGGCAGACGTGCTGAAGAGCCAGCAGCTATCCCAGCAGTCGATGCTGGAGGAGAGCATCAAGCTGGTCGAGGCCAAGATGCACCAGACCTTTCTCTACCTCAACGATCTGTTGAAGCAGTTGAAGGTGCTGAAACCGAACAATCCGATGGCGTACTCCATCCCGGGGGTGGGCGATTTTCAGAACCTGGCGTTTGCCGAGACTTTCATCGATTACCGCAAGAAGAAGATCGGCGACCGGGATTATTACAATCTCGTCACCATGTTCATCAAGTGGTCCTCGCCGACCGTTCTCACGGTCGAGCGCGACATGCCGGCCACCATCCAGAAAGTGAACGACGCGCTGTGGAGCTACGGCATCAAGTTCACCGAGGAGAAGATCAAGGCTCCGGGCGGCGGCTTTCAGAAGACCAAGTTCACCGTGCCCTGCGACATCACTTGCGACATCACCATCGTCGCCGATCACGAGAACTGCCGGCTGGTGGTGAAGGGCAAGAACTTCATGCGTCTGGGGCAGGACGAATTGCGCATCCCCGCGGGCGACGTCAATGAGGCGCTGCTCGAGGAGCTGGCGAAGATGTTGATCGGCCAGCCGAGCACCCTGCGCAAATACCGCGTCGCCGTATTGTAGGACCGCCCGCGCCAAGGAGGGGTTGGGGCCCCTCCGCCCCAACTTTGATCTAGCGCGGGCTGTTTAACGGCCCGTGCCTCCGATGCGCGCCAGCGACTGTGCTGATGGTCGACCTTCTGCGCGATGCGGTTCGCGCTTGAGCGCGGTCGGCTAAGCGCGCTGGATCAGCTCGATTTTGTAGCCGTCGGGATCCTGCACGAAAGCTATCACCGTGCTCCCGCCCTTCACCGGACCGGCCTCGCGCGTCACCACGCCGCCCTTCGCCTTCACCGTTTCGCAGGCCTTGTAGGCGTCCGGTACGGCGATGGCGAGATGGCCGAAGCCGGTGCCCAAGTCGTATTTCTCGACGCCGTAGTTGTAGGTGAGCTCGATTACCGCCTGCGCTTCCTCCGTGTCGTAGCCGACGAAGGCAAGCGAATACTTCTGCTCCGGACGATCGGTGGTGCGCAGCAGCTTCATGCCCATCACGTCGGTGTAGAACTTCACCGAGCGTTCCATGTTTCCCACGCGCAGCATGGTGTGCAACATTCTCATGTGACTACTCCTATAAGATCGGCAGGCTGTGGCTGCAGTTGCGCAGCTCGCTGCGCGCCGCGCGGTAGTCGGGATAGAGGCTGCCGACGACGGACCAAAAGCGTGCCGAATGATTCATCTCGCGCAGATGCGCCAGCTCGTGCGCAACCACGTAATCGACGAGGCGCAGCGGCAAGTGTATCAGGCGCCAGTTGAGTCGCACATGGCCGTCCTCGCGGCAGACGCCCCACTGCGTGCGGGCGTTCGACAGCGCGAGCGTCGGCACGGCGACGCCCATGCGCTGCGCATAAAGCGCCAGGCGCTCGCCCAGGCGCTCCTGCGCCCAGCCTTTCAGCCAGGAGAGCGCGCGGCGCCTGAGCGCCGCGGGGTCACCGCGGGGCGCAAGCCCGATGGCGAGGCGCTCCGCATCGAGTTCGATGCCGCGCCGTCCGGGAACGAGTTCGATGCGCACCGGGGCGCCGAGGAGCGGAATGCTTTCACCTTCGCTCCACCTGATCACCGCGGGCTTGGGCGCGGCGCGCCATTCGGCCAGCTTCTTCAGCACCCAGTCGCCTTTCGCGCGGATGAACGCTTCGACTTCCGCCAGGGGCGAATAGCCGGGCGCGGCGACCTGCAGCCCGCCGTCGTCGATGACCAGCGCGATCGAGCGCCGGCGCGCACGGCGGAAGCGATAGCGGACGACTTCGCGTCCGAGCTGGATGTAGCGCAGCGATCCCGCGGGCTCGGCGACTGGAATCACGGCGAGGGGCAACTCAAGCTGCACGGGGGTGTTCGGCTCCCACCAGGCGCTCGACCTGGTCCTCGATCCAGTCTTCGGCCTTGCGCATCAGCTCTTCCGGCGTGAGGCCAGTGCTCGCGATCGGCTTGCCGATCACCACCGTGACCTTGCCCGGGCGCTTGAGAAAGGAATTGCGCGGCCACAGCAGCCCCGCGTTGTGCGCCACCGGCAGCACGCGCGCGCCGGTGTGCGCCGCGATGTAGGCGCCGCCCACCTTGTAGCGGCCGCGTCTCCCCACCGCGATGCGCGTGCCTTCTGGAAATACCATGATGCAGAAGCCCTGCGCGAAGCGCTCCTTGCCGATCTCCACCATCAAGCGCATGGCGTTCTTGCGATCGGAACGGTTGATGAATATGGGATTGAACAGCGCGAGGCCCAGGCCGAGAAACGGTATCCACAGCAGTTCGCGCTTCATCACGTACACGTGTGGCGGGAAGATGCCGGAGAAGGCGAGCGTCTCCCAGGCCGAGGAATGCTTGGACAGGATCACCACGGGTTCGGCCGGAATGTTCTCGCGCCCGATCACTTCGTAGCGGATGCCGAGCACATAGATGGCGAGCCAGGCGCATAGCCGCGGCCAGCCGGCGATCACTTTCCAGCGCGGCATGCGCGGCAGCCACGCGAGGCACACCACCACCACGAAATACGGAATTAGGATGATGCTGATAAGGACGTAGAAGGCGAGTGCGCGCAGGAGCATCATGCCGTGAGTGCGGCGGCCGCCGCGGCGAGGTCTTCGTGGATTTCGGTGCCCGGCGGGAGTCCGCCCGCTTCCAAGGTCTGCCTGCCCTTGCCGGTCAGCACCAGCACCGGCTTCGCGCCGGCGCTGCTCGCCGCCTGCAGGTCGCGCAGCGAATCGCCGATGGACTTGACGCCGGAGAGCGCGATGTTGAAGCGTTCCGCGATCTCGAGCAGCATCCCGGGCTGCGGCTTGCGGCAGCTGCAGCCGGCATCCTGCGCATGCGGGCAGAAGAACACCGCGTCGATGCGGCCGCCGAGCTGGGCGACCGCCTTGTGCATCTTGTCGTGCATGGCGTTCAGCGCGGCCATGTCGAACAGCCCGCGGCCCAGCCCCGACTGGTTGGTGGCGACGACCACGTGATAGCCCGCCTGCGTGAGGCGCGCGATCGCTTCCAGGCTTCCCGCAATCGGTTTCCACTCCTCCGGGCTCTTGATGTAATGATCGCTGTCGTGATTGATCACGCCGTCGCGGTCGAGGATGACGAGCTTCATTGCAAGCGGTCCTGGTTACGGCGGAGAAATTATGCGGCTAGTTTGGAGATGTCGGCGACGCGGTTCATTTCGTCGCGCAGTTCGCGCAGCAGCGCGAGGCGGTTGCGCCGCAGGTCCTGGTCTTCTGCCATCACCATGACGGAATCGAAGAAGGCATCGACTGGAGAGCGCAGTACCGCGAAGGCCTTGAGATAGCCGGTGTAATCGCCCGCGGCAAAAAGCGGCGTCGCCCGCTGCGAAGTCTTCTTCAGCGCGTCGAACAGCTCGCGCTCGGCCGGGTCGCGCAGGGCCTGCGCGTTGGCGTCGGCGAAGGATTCTCCCTTGGCCGCGGCCTGCTTGAGAATGTTGGCGACGCGTTTGTTCGCCGCGGCAAGACTCGCCGCTTCCGGCAGCCCGGCGAAGCTGCGTACTGCTGCAAGCTGGCGCGGTACCTGGTCGAGCCGGGTGGGATTGAGGCACAGTACCGCCTCGGTTTCGTTCGCGCTGTAGCCGGCCTCGCGCAGATAGCTGCGCAGGCGTTCGAAGATGAACAGTTCAAGGTCGGTATGGGCGCCGCCCAACATGCCGCGCGGGAACACCGCGAAGGCTTCGCTGACGAGCGCGTTGAGCGGCACTTGCAGCTCGCGCTCGATCAGGATGCGAATCACACCCAGGGCGTGGCGGCGCAGAGCGAAGGGGTCCTTGTCGCCGCTCGGCTGCTGGCCGATGCCGAACAAGCCCGCGAGCGTTTCCAGCTTGTCGGCGAGCGCGACGGCGAGGGCCACCGCATTCGATGGCAACGCGTCGCCGGCAAAGCGCGGCCGGTAATGCTCTTCGATGGCGGCGGCCACCGCCGCGGGTTCGCCATCGCCGCTGGCGCAATAGCGCCCCATCACGCCCTGCAGCTCGGGGAATTCGCCCACCATGTTGGACACCAGGTCGGCCTTGGCGAGCCAAGCGGCGCGCTCGGCGAGCACGGGATCGGCGCCGATGGCGCGCGCGATCTTGCCGGTGAGAAGCTGCACCCGCTCGACGCGTTCGAGCTGGCTGCCGAGCTTGTTGTGGTAGACCACGCGCGCGAGCAGCGGCACGCGTTCTTCCAGCCGCTGCTTCCGGTCCTGCTTGTAGAAGAAGCGCGCGTCCTCGAGGCGCGGCGCGACCACGCGCTGGTTGCCCTCGACCACGTTGCGCGGATCTTCGAGCCGCATATTGCTGACGATGAGGAAGCGATTGGAAAGCCGCCCCGCCGCATCGAACAGGGGAAAATATTTCTGGTTCTGCCGCATCGTGAGGATCAGGCACTCCTGCGGCACTTCGAGGAAGGCGGGATCGAATTCGCCGACGTAGACGCTGGGGTATTCGACCAGGGCCGTCACTTCGTCGAGCAGCGGCGCGACATCCGCCTCGGCGCCGAGCGAGGCGCCGAGTTCCTGCGCGCTCGCCCGCAGCTGGCGCTCGGTCTCCTCGCGGCGTGCGTCGAACGAAGCAATTACCCGGCCGTGGGCGGCAAGCGCTTCTTCGTAGGCGTCCGCCGTCGCGACCGGAATGTCTTTCGTCCCCTGGAAGCGATGGCCGTGAGCAGTGCGACCCGCTGCGAGTCCGAGCGCGGCGACGGGAACAATTTCCGCGCCGTGCAGGGCGATGAGGCCGTGCGCCGGGCGCACGAACTGCACCGTGGTCGCGCCGTCGGCGAGCTGGTAGCTCATCAGTTTGGGGATCGGCAGCTTTGCCAGCGCTTCGTCGAGCGCCGCCTGCAATCCCGCGGCCAGGCTGATGCCCGGAATGGTGCGCACGAGATAGGCGTATTCGATGTCGCCCTCCGGCCGGCGTTCGACCTGGGATGCAGATGCAGCCTCCTTTTCCAGGCGCTTCGCCAGGGCCGCGCTCGGCTTGCCGTCCGCGCCGAAGGCGACTTTCGCCGGCATCAGCTTCTTCTCTTCGCCGCGATCCGGGGCCTTCGCCCTCACGTCTGCTATCCACACGGCGAGGCGGCGCGGCGTGGCGAATACACGGATTGCGCCCGCGCCTGGATCCGCGAGCCGCGCCTTGGCGAGCCCCTCGGCGAGGCGAGCCGCGAATGCCTCGCCCAGGAGCTTCAGCGCCTTGGGCGGCAACTCCTCGGTGAACAGCTCGACCAGCAGGTTCGCCTTCATTGCGCCGCCGCCTCCGAACCAGCGTCGTGGGCTTCGAGAAAATTCTGTCGGCGGCCGGCGGCAATCGCGGCCGGTCGCATCCCCGCTGTGCGGGGTCCCTGCTCCCTGCTCATGCCGCCACCCTGCGGTTCTCGAGCTCGGCGCGCAGCGCCGGGAGGTCGATGCCCAAGCGGGCGAGCTCGCTCGGCGCGCACATGGGAAAGCCCTGGCGCACGCGCGAATCGAAATAGGACTGCGAGACGCTGCGCGCAAGATTGCGGATGCGGCCGATGTAGGCGGCGCGCTCGGTGACCGATATGGCGCCGCGCGCGTCGAGCAGATTGAAGGTGTGCGCGGCTTTCAGCACCATCTCGTAGCTCGGCAGCGCCAGCTCGGCCTTGACCAGGCGCTTCGCCTCGGCTTCGTAGTCGCCGAAATGGCGGAACAGCATGTCCGCGTCGGACTGCTCGAAATTGTAGGTCGACTGCTCGACTTCGTTCTGGTGATAGACGTCGCGGTAAGTCACACCCGGCGTCCAGGCGAGGTCGAACACGTTCTTCACGTCCTGCAGATACATCGCCAGGCGCTCGATGCCGTAAGTGATCTCACCCGTGATCGGCTTGCAGTTGATGCCGCCGACCTGCTGGAAGTAGGTGAACTGCGTCACTTCCATGCCGTTTAGCCAGACTTCCCAGCCCAGGCCCCAGGCGCCCAGGGTGGGATTTTCCCAGTCGTCCTCGACGAAGCGGATGTCGTGCGCCTGCGGGTCGATGCCGAGGGCTTCGAGCGAACCGATATACAGATCGAGGATGTCGGTGGGCGAAGGCTTCAGGACCACCTGATATTGGTAGTAGTGCTGCAGCCGGTTCGGATTGTCGCCGTAGCGGCCGTCCTTAGGCCGACGCGAAGGCTGGACGTAAGCCGCGCGCCAGGGCTCGGGCCCCAACGCGCGCAGGAACGTGGCCGTGTGCGAGGTGCCTGCTCCCACTTCCATGTCGTAGGGCTGCAGCAGCGCGCAGCCCTGGCTGCCCCAGTAGGTCTGCAGCCTAAGTATCAGGTCCTGGAAGGTGTGCACGGTCATCGCGATTCGGTAAAGGCGCAATTTTACAGGCTTTTGCTCTGCTCCAGAAACGCGATGCGTTCGTTTCGCACGCGATGGTGCAAGCATCGTGGCATTGTCCTCGCGCCGAAAATGATATAAATCGTCTTCATGAAATTCAGCCATCTGGTCGAGATCAACGACCCCCTCAATCCCCTGATCGATCCCTTGACGCGCGAGCAGCTTTGGCGCGGGCTGGTACTGCGCGCGGAGAACCCCATGCTGTTCGTCATGGCGCTGGATGCGTGCAAGATCGTCGAACGCGGCCCGGATGCGCTCACGCGCGAACTGCGCTTCGGCAAGTCGGTCCTGCGCGATCGCGTGAGCTTCGAGCCGATGCGTCAGGTACGCTACGCCGTCGAGGCCGCCGCGGATTCGCCCGCTGCGACGCTGCTGATGACCATCGAGGAACCCCAGCCGGAACGGCTGTTCGTGCGCTTCGATTACGAGACTTTGGAGGGGGGTGCAGCGCCGATGGAGGCGTCCGTCAGCGAGCTGGTGAAACAGGCATACCGCGAAGCCGACATCGACACCATCGCCACCATCCGGCGCCTGATGCAGGAGGAAAACGAGGGGGATTGAGCCGAGCTCTGAGAACTCGGGTTTCTAGCCCGAGAACTGTTCCACGCGGTTGCGGCCCAGGTCCTTGGCTTTGTACATCGCCCGATCGGCGCGCGCCTGGATGGCGTCGATGCTGCGGCCGTCGTCGGGGAAGCAGGCAAGCCCGATGCTGAGGCTGGTTTCGATGCGCTTGCCGTCGAAGTCGATCGGCGTGGTGGCCACCGCCTTGAGGATGCGCTCCGCGACTTCGCGCGCGCGCTCTGGCGGCGTCTCCGGCAGCAGGGCGACGAACTCGTCGCCGCCGTAGCGCGCCAGCACGTCGGTGTGGCGCAGCTCGGTTTGGATGCATTTCGCCACCAGGCGCAGCATGCGGTTCCCGGCCTCGTGGCCGTGCTGGTCGTTGACCGCCTTGAGGTTGTCCGAATCCATCATCAGCAGGCTCGCCGGGCGGCTGTAGCGCACCGCCTGCGCGAACAGGCGCCCGGCCATAAGGGTGAAGCCGCGCATGTTGAAGATGCCGGTCAGTTCGTCGGTTTCCGACATCAGCCGCGCCTTGTTCAGGCCGAAGCGGATGTCGGCGGAGAACATGGTGGTGACATAGGCGACGAGCAGCATCGGCGCGAGCTGGGCTACCAAGCCGCCGATGTAGGCGAGCGAGAGCATATTGCCCGCGGGCGAGTTGTCCCCGAGCAGTACGAAGCAGGCCGCGATCAGCGCCATCTCCAGCATGGTGGTGAACTTGCCCAAAGTGAGACTGCTGGTGATGATCACGAGCAGATAGGCGTTGACCAAGGGGCTTGCCAGCTTGCCGGTGAACCACAGCGCCCAAGTGATGAACACCAGCATGACGAAGGTCTCGATCGCGATCTTCCAGCGCGATTCGGCCTTGTAGAAATTGGCGTAGCGGAACGCGAGCACGAACGCCGCGTAGAAGAACAGGCCGAGGGAGATGGCCGACTGGTCGTCCACGGGCGGTCCGCCGAACGCCTGGTAGAGTAGCACCAGGATCAGCAGCAGCCATTCGATTTCGGCGACCGTCCGCGAAATGCCGCGCAGTTCTTCCTGCTCGATGCTGAGCACCTCGGCGGGCTTCGAGTACACCGACTCCATCGTTTTCGTGAGCATGTTGCGCATGCGGCGTCGTTGCGACGACTGCGCCATTATAGCCCCGCCCGATCGGTCCTGAGGCACTTGCGCATGGATTGCGCGGCGAGAAGGTTCGTTTCGTCGTCGCGTCTGAGCGCGTGGCTCAGCCGGGCGCCTTCTCTTCGCGCCAGATGTCGAGCTTTTCCTGCACGACGCGATCGGAGTAGACGAAGAGCACGGCGTCGCTCGAAGCCGTGTGCTCCTGCGCCATCCAGCTCGGGGCGACGAAGATGTCGTGCGGACCCCACTCGATGCTCTCCTCGCCGATCCGGCTCCTGCCGGTTCCCTCGACCACGGTGAACACGGCGCTGTCGGTGGAACGGTAGGGCGCAGTCTGGTAGCCCTTTTGCAGCAGCTGCATCCAGGTGGAGATGGTCGGCATCGCCCAGCCGCCGTTCACCGGATTGATGTATTTCATCTTGTACCCGTGCCAGCGGTCGGCGGCGCGGAAGCGCGCGAGCTGATCGAGCGCCTCGCGCGTGCGCGCGTAGGGATAGTTGAATATGGGCGAGGTCTGCGAGCCGTAGGCCTGGTCTACGGGCAGCAGGTTGTGGCCGGCTTCCGCCATCGCGGCGCCCTCCGGCCTATCCACGGGATGCACCTTGCCGGGATAGCCTTCGCGAAAGCTCGCGCTGAACAGGTTGACGATATGCATGTCCAGGCCGTCCAGCCAGATCATGGGCGCGTCGCTTTCGTTGCCGTGGTCGTGCCAGGTCATGGAGGGCGTAATGACGAAGTCGCCCGGTTCCATCATGGTGCGCTCGCCGGCGACCGCGGTGTAGGCATTGTGGCCCTCGATGATGAAGCGCAGCGCCGAGGCGGTGTGCTTGTGCGCGGGAGCGATTTCGCCCGGCAGGATGATCTGCAGTCCGGCGAACAGGCTGTCGGTGATGCGCGAGGCGCCGGGCAGCCCCGGATTCTCCAGCACCATCACCCGGCGCTCGGCCTCCGCCGCGCTGATCAGCTTGCAGGCTTCCATCAGATAGGGCCGCACGTCGGCATAGCGCCAGATCGCGGGCAGCGCGCGCGGCGCCGGCTGTTCGGTCACCAGGCCGTGCAGCACCCGCCACAGCGGCGCCAGGTTCTGCCCGCGTGCCCGCCCGTAGAAGTCCATGCGTCCTGCTTCGGCGGCGAGATCGACGCTCGCGACCATGCCTGCCGTTCCCATGCCTTCGTTCGGTCTCATCCTTTTCTCCTAGTTCTTCCGTTTCAGGACTTCGATCAGCCTCCGTGCCGGATCGACCCGCACCCAGTCGCCGCTGCGCACCCATTCGGCGGGCGGGCGCGACCAGCCTTCGGTGATGGCGATGCCGGCGAACACCGCGCCTTGCACCATCACCGGGTTGGTGATGCCGAAGACGAGGGCGCGCGGCGCGATGCCCTTCGCCTTGATGTCGTAAAAGGCCCAGCCGGCGGCGATGCCGCCCTTGGCGGTGGGGAAGAAGCAGATCTTGTCGCGGATGTTCGTGCCTTCCAGCTTGTGCCCGGGCTTGGTGATCAGGCCCGACCAGCGGTCGAGATCGTAGCGCGGCGAGAAGCCTTCGGCCGAGACCACGGCCTCGCCCTCCACCGTCGGGCCGTAGGCGCGCTCGACCTTGACCGAAGCGAGCGGCGCGCTCACTTGAGCACTCCGCTGACGGCGATATCGACGCAGTCCTGGGTGCGGCGCAGGATGGTGTTGAAGCGGTGGGCGCCGATGATGTTCACGATCTTCGCAGAGTTCGAGACCATGTTGGTCCAGCCGTTCTTCACCCGCATCGCTGAGAGGTTCTGCAGGATATAGAAGCACACACCCTCGAGCACGGTGACTCCCGCGGCCTCGAGCCGGGCGAGGTAGCCAAGCGCAGCGGCCGCGCGTTTCACGCCGCAGTTGGTGGTGACGAAGACCTGCGTTCCCGCGCGCACCTTCTTGCCGTCGAATCGCTCCGAAAGCGATTTCATCTCGAACAGTGAGAGCTGCGGTCCGGAGAACACCACGAGCTTGGCGCTGCCGTCGCCGAGCGCGTAGCCGCGGTAGACGGCATCCAGATCCGCCCGGGTGACGGTCATGCTCGCGGCGGCTGCATTGCCCGCCAGCGCGGCTTCCACGCTCGGGGCCTCGGGCGTGACGCCCACCATGTGGAACATGCCCATGGAGCCGTAGCTCGCCAGCGCGCAGCCCAGGTGCTTCAATTCGTCGGCGAGCGGCGCGCGCCGCCGCTGCGGCTCGAAGCCGGTGAATACCGGCACCGCGAAATAATCCTGGTGCGCTTCGCCCACGATTCTACCCAGCGCGCCCCAGTCGGCGAGATCGTCGAGCTCCGCTTCCACGCGCACGACGATGCTGCCGCGCCGCCGCGCGTCGAGATGGAAACCGTACTCGGGCGTGCGTCCGGTGATCGCCGCGGCGAAGGCCGCCGGCCCGGATTCGAAATTGCTGCGCGCGCCGAAGACCGAGTTGGCGTAGATCACGGTGCCGGTGTCGCCCCAGGCGACGTGCTCGCCCAGATGCGGCTGGTACAGAGTCTGGTAGTTGATGCAGGTGTCGCTGGTGATGACGTTCATGTCGCGCAGGAGCGCGATGATGTCCTTCTCTTTCTTCGCTTCGCCCGCGTCCTGGCCGAGCTTCTGCACATAGTCGAAATCGATGCAGCGGGCATTGGTCGTGATCGGCACGGCGCAGCGCGAGCCGGTCGCCGCGGCTTCGCGCAGGTAGGCGAGGCCGGCGTCGCCCATGACCTCGACGTCGCCCATCATGTGGGCGTTGGTGATGGGCACGAAGCGGCGCGCACCGAAGAATGCGCCGACTTCCATCTGATAGCTGAGCGCGCGGCGCACGGCTTCGCCGTGCTCGCCGCGCAGCATCGCCTGTTCTTCGGCTGTGAGCTGCATCGATTTCCTCCTCCTGCACATGATAGCCCAGCGCCGCAGGCTCGGCTGCGGGTTTTCGCCTGCGGACGGATTCGGCTATGATGAACAGAGGGAGAATTCGCGCGGGAGCGCCATGGAAAGCTATCTGGTCTGGTTGGTGACGGGTCTGATCCTCGTATTTGCCGAATTGTTGACCGGCACCTTCTTCTTGCTGGTCCTCGGCATCGCTGCCTTCGTCGGCTCGGCCGTCGCCTGGTGGGGCTGGGGTGCGTGGCTCGAGGCGATCATCCCTTCCATCGTGGCGATTACCGGCATCCTCTGGGTGCGCGAGCTGCGCAAAGCGGCGCCGCAGGCCGATATGGCGCCGCTCGATGTCGGCCAGGCGGTCACGCTCGATTCCTGGGTCAGCCGCGAGCAGGGCACGGCGCGGGTGAAATACCGCAACACTTTGTGGGACGCCGAAATCGAAGGCGAACGCGAGTTCGACCGCGGCCAGCAGCTGTACATCCGCGCCGTGGACGGCAATACGCTCAAGGTGGCGAAGACCAAAGCTTAAGTCGCCGCGCGCCGAATACCATACTAGAGGGGAGAAGAATCATGTTAGCAAGACTGATCGCGGTGGTGATCGCCACCGTACTCATCTCGCAGTTCGAACCGACGCACGGCTACACCATACCGTTTTTCATCCTCGCCGCGGCCATCGTGTTCGTTGTCGAAGGCGTACGGGTGGTGCCGCAGCAGAATGCCTGGGTGGTCGAGCGACTGGGCAAATTCCACAGCATCCTGCAGCCAGGGCTGAACCTGATCGTGCCCTTCGTCGACCGCGTCGCCTATCAGCATTCGCTGAAGGAGGTGCCGCTCGATGTCCCCGAGCAGGTCTGCATCACGCGGGACAACACCCAGCTCTCGGTAGACGGCGTCATCTATTTCCAGGTGACCGACGCCCGTCTAGCGTCCTACGGTTCGTCCAACTACATCGCAGCCATCACCCAGCTGGCGCAGACGGCGCTGCGCAGCGAGATCGGCAAGATGGAGTTGGACAAGACCTTCGAGAGCCGCGACGAAATGAACCGTCAGGTGGTATCGGTGCTGGACGAAGCCGGGCGCTCCTGGGGAGTGAAGGTGTTGCGCTACGAAATCAAGAACATTACGCCGCCCGAAACCATCCTGCGCGCCATGCAGGCGCAGATCACGGCCGAGCGCGAGAAGCGCGCGCTGATCGCCAAGTCCGAAGGCCAGAAGCAGCAGGAGATCAACATCGCCGACGGCGAAAAGCAGGCCGCGATCCTCAAATCCGAAGGCGCCAAGGCGGCGGTGATCAACAAGGCGCAGGGCGACGCGACCTCGATCCGCTTGATCGCCGAGGCCACCGCGGCGGCGGTGACGGCAGTGGCGGAATCACTCGGCAAGGAAGGCGGTCAGCAGGCCGCTAATCTGAAAGTCGCGGAGGAGTACATCACGGCGTTCGGCAATCTCGCCAAGACCAACAGCACCCTCATCGTGCCCGCCAACATGGGCGACATGGCAACGCTCATCGCCTCGGCCATGACCATGCTCGATCGGACGAAGACCGGCGGGGCGAAGCCCGCTTGAGTCTGTCCTTAGAACCCGTAACAAAAGTCCTTTGTTACGGGCTGAATTAGGGGAGCACGAGGGGAGGCGCTCCGAAGGAAGTGCCCTTGGGGCATATCCCCTCGTTTCGTTGCTCCTAGATCGGATGCCCGCGGCGCAGCGCGCGCTCGCTCGCCGCGGCGAGCTGACCGAGAACGGCACCGAGTCCGGCCGCAGGCAGCAGCACCCATAGCGCCGAGCGCCAGTCGCCCGCCGCCGACACCACGGCGGCCAGCAGCGGCGGCCCGAAGAAGGGCCCGAGCTGCGACACCTGCACGATCAGGCCCTGAATGCTGGAGATTTGGCTCGCTTCGCGCGCATAGACCTGGCCGCCGGAGAGAACGGACGCGGGGATGGTGCCGCCGAGGAACATGTAAAGCAGGCAGGCGAGAAAGCGTATGCCGTCGGATAGCGTAGCGGCAAAGACGGCGCAGGCGCAGGCCGCCATGGCGAAAAACGCCCAGCTGATCACCTGCCCCCGCGGCAGCGCCCGGTGGACGAGCCAGCTGCCGAGCAGCGTTCCGGCGCCGTTGACGGCGATCGCAAGCGCGCCGAGCAGCGCCGCCGTCGTCACTGCAGCGCCGCGTTCTTGCACCAGAAACGTCGGCAGCCACACGGCGACGGCGTAGAACATGAGGGTGTAGCTGCCGAAGGCAAGGGCGAGCCACCAGGGCCCGGGCTGGCGCAGCCCGCGCACGATGTCGCGCAATCCTCTCTTGGCTGTCGTGGCGCCGCCGCTATAGACGCGGCGCGCGCGCCACAAGCCTGCCACCGCGGCCAGCGTCACGAGCACGATGGCGAGCCAGAAGCCGCGCCAGCCGATGGCGAGGAGCAGCAGCGTGCCGGCGAGCATGGTGAGGCTCGCGCCCAGCGGAAGGTAAATGCTCCACAGTCCGAGGGTGAGGTTGCGTTCGCCCACGGCGCTCGCGGCGACGATCAGCGCCGGCGCCGACACCGCGACGGCGATGAATCCCGATCCCTCCAGAATGCGCGAGGCGAACAGCGCGATTTCCCCGTGCGCCGCGGCGCCGAGCAGCCCGCCCGCCATCAGCGCGACGAGCCCCGCCCCGCAGCAGCGCAGCGCGCCGTAGCGCGCGGCGAGGACCCCAAAGAAGATTGCGGTGCTGACCGACAGCGTGTTGAAGGTCGAGTTCACCCAACCGGCGGCGACGAGCGATAGGCCGAACTCCGCGCGCAGCAGGGGAATCGCCGGGGGCAACTTGCCCACATAGGCGGCGGCGGCGACTCCGGCGAGGATGGCGGCCCAGACCGCGGGCCAATGCGTTGTTTTCAGGACTGCACTCGTTTTATCGGAAGCGGCCGGCGGACGACGAAGAGCCTGCATCTTCGTCACCGCGGCGCGGCGTGTCAATCGCCGCGGACATGCCGACTCAATTGAGCCCGAAGCGCTTGATCAGCCAAGTCTTCATCAACTGGGTGAGGCAGAGATAGACAACGAGCATCGCGGCGAGCACGAGCCAGTAGGCGCGCGGCAAGGGCGCGAAGCCGAGGGCGTCGGCAAAATCCGAAAACGGCAGCCACATGCCGACGAGGCAAATCGATATCGAGGTCACTGCTAGCGGCAGGCTCGCCTGGCTCTGCAAGAACGGCATCCTGCCGGTGCGGATGATGTGCACCACCAGCGTCTGCGACAGCAGCGACTCGACGAACCAGCCGGTCTGGAACAGGCTGGGACTATCCCAGGCCTGGAACAGGTAGAGCATGGTGAAATAGGTGAGGTAGTCGAACACCGAACTGATCGGCCCGATGAACAGCATGAAGCGGCCGATGTTGCCGATGTCCCATTTGCGCGGGTTTTCCAGGTATTCCGGATCGACGTTGTCGGTCGCGACCGAAGTCTGCGAGAAGTCGTAGAGCAGGTTGTTCAACAGGATCTGCACCGGCGCCATGGGCAGGAAGGGCAGGAAGGCGGAGGCGCCGATGACGCTGAACATGTTGCCGAAGTTCGAGCTCGCGCCCATCTTGATGTACTTCACGATGTTGCCGAACACCTTGCGTCCTTCGACCACGCCTTCCTGGAGCACGAGGAGGTTCTTTTCCAGCAGAATGATGTCGGCTTCTTCCTTGGCGATGTCGACCGCCGTGTCCACCGAAATGCCGACGTCGGCGGCTTTCAGCGCCGGGCCGTCGTTGATGCCGTCGCCAAGGAAGCCGACGACGCGGCCCTTGCGGTGCAGCGCGCGGATGATCTTCGCCTTCTGCTCCGGCGAGAGCTTGGCGAATACGGTGGCGCGCTCGGCTGCCTCGGCGAGCTCGGCCTCGTGCATCGCTTCAATTTCGCTGCCCAGCACCACTTCGCCTAGCGCCAAGCCCACGTCGCGGCAGATCTTGCGCGTCACGATTTCGTTGTCGCCTGTGAGCACCTTGACGCCCACGCCGTGCCGCTCCAGGACGCGCAGGGCCTCGGCGGCGGATTCCTTGGGCGGATCGAGAAAGGCGATGTAGCCGGTCAACACCAGCTCCGATTCGTCGGCGACCCCGAACGGCTCCACCCGCGTCGGCACCTCCTTATGCGCGACGGCGATGACGCGAAAGCCATCCTCGTTCAATTCGCGGATGACGTCCTGCAGGTCCTCATGGTGCCCCGGCTCGAGCGCGACGGTCTTGCCTTGGCGCTCCGCTTGGGTGCACACGCTGAGGATTTCCTCCACCGCGCCTTTGCAGATGAGGATATGGCTCGCGCGATCCTTTTCCACCACCACCGACATGCGCCGGCGGCGGAAGTCGAATGGGATTTCGTCGACCTTGGCGTAACGCTCGGAAACCGCCAGTTCCGCGTGCACCTCGGCGTGCGCCAGCACCGCGACGTCGAGCAGGTTCTTCAGCCCGGTCTGGTAGTAGCTGTTGAGGTAGGCGTACTGCAGCACGAGCTCGCTCTCTTCGCCCGAGATGTCGACGTGCTTTTCCAGAATCACCCGGTCCTGGGTCAGCGTGCCGGTCTTGTCGGTACACAAAATGTCCATCGCGCCGAAGTTCTGGATCGCGTTCAGGCGCTTGACGATGACCTTCTTGCGCGACATCGCGAGCGCGCCTTTGCCCAGGTTGATGGTCACGATCATCGGCAGCATTTCCGGCGTGAGACCGACGGCGACCGCCAGCGCGAACAGGAACGCCTCCATCCAGTTGCCCTTGGTGAGGCCGTTGATGACGAACACCAGCGGCACCATGACCAGCATGAAGCGGATGATCAGCCAGACGAAGCGGTTCACCCCCAGCTCGAAACTGGTGAGCTCGCGTCGTTCGACCATGGTGGCGGCGATGCCGCCGAAATAGGTGCGGCTGCCGGTGGCGACCACCACGGCGGTGGCGGTGCCGCTGGTGACGTCGCTGCCCATGAAGCAGATGTTGGCGAGTTCGATTGCCGATTGCGCCGGCATCGCGATCGGGGCGGCGAATTTTTCCACCGGCAGCGCTTCGCCGGTGAGCGCGGCCTGGTTGACGAACAGATCCTTGGCCGCGAGCAGCCGCACGTCAGCGGGGATCATGTCGCCGGCGGAGAGATGGACCACGTCGCCGGGCACGACCTGCTCGAGCGGGATCTCCACGGCTTGCGCAGCGCGCGCAGGCACGGCCTCACCTTCGCTCCTGCGGCGCACGCTGGCGGTGGTGTGCACCATGGCACGCAGCCTTTCCGCCGCCTTGCCCGAACGGTACTCCTGAACGAAGGAGAGCAGCACCGAGAGCACGACCATGAGCGTGATGACGATGGCGCCGCGCACCTCGCCCGTGAGTTCCGCCAGGATAGCGAGCGTCAGCAACAGCAGCGACAGCGGCGTGGCGAAGAGTTCCAGCAGCCGCCGCAGCGGCGCCTTTTTCGCCTCTGCCGCAACCGCATTTGCGCCATAGCGCGCGAGCCGCTCGCGCGCTTCGCTCTCGTTCAGTCCGGCCTCGGCGGAGCCGAGGAAGGCGAGAAGCGCAGCCGCGTCCATCTGTGCGAGGCGGGGCAACTCACCTGCCGCCGCTTGAGTGGCGGCTACCGCCTGTGATCCGAGCGAGCGCCCTCCGTCGAGGCCGAATGATTTCGTATCCACTCCCGTTCGCGCCTGCGTCTCATGCCGCGCCGCCGTGCACGGCGATTCGCTGACGCGCCTTATAATGAAATCCTTCCCGCCCCTCAATTCTATTTATAGTTCCTCCCCGGAGAGAATGCCATGGCCACCATGAACGCCCGGCAATATCGCGCGAGTCTCGCGCGGCGCAAGCCGATGAAGATCTATCTCGACGGCAAGCTGCTCGA
This sequence comes from uncultured Enterobacteriaceae bacterium, assembly GCA_964565875.1. Lineage (GTDB taxonomy): Bacteria > Pseudomonadota > Gammaproteobacteria > Burkholderiales > SG8-39 > 2-12-FULL-64-23. The sequence continues at coordinate 16,182 of CAZMGP010000040.1, read as the reverse complement.
CGATCCGCTCGAGCATCCGTATGTGAAGGCGGCGGTGAACGCCGTTGCGCTCACCTACGAGCTTGCGCAGGATCCGGAACTGAAACCGCTCTTGACCGCGAAATCCGCGCTCACCGGCAAGACCATCAATCGCTTCTGCCATTTGCACCAGAGCGCGCAGGACCTCGTCGACAAGGTGCGCATGCAGCGCCTGCTCGGGCAGCGCTGCGGCACCTGCTTTCAGCGCTGCGTCGGGCTGGATGCGCTGAACGCCGTCTTTGCCACCACCTTCGACATGGACGCGAAGCTCGGCACGAGCTACCACCAGCGCCTGCGCCAGTTCGCGCTCGCCATGGAGACCAACGACTGGGTGGTCGACGGCGCCATGACCGACGTCAAAGGCGACCGCGGACGAAGACCCGGCGAACAGAAAGACAAGGATCTCTACCTGCGCGTGGTCGAGCGCAGAAGCGACGGCGTCGTCATCCGCGGCGCGAAGGCGCATCAGACCGGTTCGATCAATTCGCATTGGGTACTGGTGATGCCCACCGCGTCGCTGCAGCCGGAGGAGCGCGACTACGCCATCGCCTGCGCGCTGCCCGCGGATACGCCGGGCATCACCTACATCTACGGGCGCCAGTCCTGCGACGAGCGCAAGCTCGGCGGCGGCGAAGCCGCCGACATCGATTCCGGCAGCGCGGCCTACGGCGGGCAGGAAGCGCTGATGATCTTCGACGACGTGTTCGTGCCGGACGACATGATTTTCATGAACGGCGAGACCGAGTTCGCCGGCCAGCTGGTGGAACTGTTCGCGAGCTACCATCGGCAGAGCTACGGCGGCTGCAAGGTCGGCAACGGCGACGTCGCCATCGGCGCCGCGGCCTCCATCGCCGAATACAACGGCGTCGCCAAAGCCTCGCACGTCAAGGACAAGATCGTCGAGATGAATCACTTGAACGAGACGCTCTATGCCTGCGGCATCGCCTGCTCGGCGAACGGCAAGAAGCTCCCCGCGGGAAACTTCTTCGTCGATCCGCTGCTCGCCAACGTGTGCAAGCAGAACGTCACGCGCGTGCCTTACGAGATGGCGCGACTGCTGCAGGACATCGCCGGCGGGCTGATGGTGACGCTGCCCTCGGCGAAGGACTGGCTCAACGCCGAAACGGCGGGGCTACTGAACAAATACCTCGCCGGCGCCGCAGGCACGAGCACCTACGAGCGCATACGCATGCTGCGCCTGATCGAGAACCTCACCCTGGGGCGCGGCGCGGTCGCCTATCTCACCGAGTCGATGCACGGTGCCGGCTCGCCGCAGGCGCAGCGGGTGCTGATCAACCGCCTGGCGAACCTGGAGGAGAAGAAGGTGTATGCGAAAAGCCTGGCGATGAACAACAGTCTCGAGACGGTCGAAGGCGCGATCCGCGCGGGCTTGCAGAAAGTGCGCGCGCCGGCGAAAGAAACATGAGCGTTGCGGCCGGATGAATTGACCGCATTCGGTCGGCGGCCGCCAGGTGGGATCGGTATTTGGCGGCAGGCAGACCTCGAACGATTGCGAAGTCCGGGCGCGATCGTGCAACGTAGCCGCGCAATCTGGCGGTACACCGCATTGACCGCTACGGGCGGCGAAGCGGATGCTCGGCCTGATTGCGGTCATGGTCTCAGTCCGGCCAGCTACCGCCGGTCACCGATGGCAGCTTTCGGATAAACTGAAACGCGTCTGTCATCATTTGAGAAGGCCCATGGCAGCTCCCCGCCATAGCAGAGATTCCGGCGGTTCGTTCACGCTGAACAATCCCGACGACGGCACGCCGATCAAGGAGATGCTGTCGCTCGGAAAGTACCTCTACCTCATCACAGAGAGGTGCACCTACCGCGTCCAGATGGCCGACCAGGTTGACCCTGAGCGCAAAAACTCAGCCCTGCCGCCTGTGTTCCAGCAGAAGCTCTTCGACCTGGGCACGGACTCGGAGTTGCTACGGCGAACATTGATACAAGCGAGGGTCTTGTTCCGCAAGGAGTTCCTTTGCATCGACCTGGACAAGGCGATGGAGCTGACGCTCGAGGCGCTGGCAGAGCTGGCGGCGTTGCACGAGGTTTGCAGGAACTTTGCTTCATCGGAGCAGGCGGCAATCGACAAGCTGGAAGCGAGCCCGTCGAAAGACAGGAGCCAGACGGTGCCCCCTGCCGGCAACGTTCAAACGCAGTGCAAGACTTTCGCTCAAAAGGCCGACCACTTCGCGGCAAAGCTCATGGAGATCGTGCGGCTGTTCTATCTCGAGCAGAACGGAAAAAACTGGGACGACTTGCAGGCGATGGCCAAGGGCCGCTACGGCGATAGCGACCCGTTCTGCGAAGTGCTGAACATCGCGGTTCCTGTGCTGAAGCTGGTGCGCAACACGCGCGACTGCCTTGAGCACCGTCTGCCCGGCGTAGTAGTACGAGATTTCGAGCCTGAGCCCGACGGAAGGATTGCCGTCCCGACCATCGAGGTGAATTTCCGGGGCAGCTCGCTCGAGCGCACCCGCATTTCCTCTTTCATGTCGCAGGTCGCAAAGCATCTGCTGGACACGTTCGAGATGCTCGCCGCTCATATGAGCAGCAAACACATGAAGCCGTTCGCCGGAATGCCCATGGAGATCGGGCTGGTGCCGGAGGATGTGCAAAATGCTTGGCACGTTCGCTTCGCTTACGGGATGTATGACCAGAATGGGCGGTTCGTCCCCTGTGGCTGAGCGAGGGCCCCAAATGAAGTGCTGGATTTGTGGTGCAGAGGAAGCCGCGACGCGCGAACACCTGGCTAAGGCGTCTGACGTGAAGGCGTTGTTCGGCAAGCCTTCTCAGCGTAAACCCCTCTTTTTCAGCACCAGTGACCGCCCCGGCATGCCCATCCGCCGGAACCTCCGCGTGGGCAGTCTCAAGTCGGACACGCTGAGATTCGCGCATCGCATCTGCCTCACCTGCAACAGCGCGCGCACCCAGCCATACGACTACGCCTGGGAGCACTGCTCGTGGGAACTGCGCGCGGCGATGCCGAGGCTGTTGGTGACGGGGTCATTTCGCGCTAACTGGGTGTTTCCCTATGACACGCGCCGTGCGATGCGCAGTGTGCATCTGTACTTCACGAAGCTGTTCGGTTGTCTGGTGGTCGAAGGCGGAATCCCCATCGACACCGCGCCGCTCGCCGAGGCCATCACGAGCGGACGACCACATCCTTACCTCTACCTCGCCTTCGGTCAGCTGGCGATGCCGGTTGAAATGGCCGGCGGAAGCGACGTCGACACCGCGCAAGTGGATGGCAAAGTGGCTTTCGCCACGTGGTTCTATAACGTAGGCGACTTGGCGGTGAATGTGATGTACGCGCTGCCTGGGGAGCAGCGGCAAGGCCTGGAAGTTGCTTGGCATCCCTGCATGGGTGCTCAGCGGCTACGTTTCACGCGGTATTGAACAGCGAACTAGCCACCACGCTTGCAGTCTAGACAAGGAATTGCCCGACAACGACGTGAGTCCCGTTGCGTTGGACAGGCAAAGCCGTTTCTGCACACGGTGCCGGCCTGTACGCGGTGCAGGCGGTCCGACGCGCTCGGACCCTCCCGAATAAGGGCTGCGGCCTGGCGCCCTATCCCGCCGCTTACCTCATTCGTTGAGCGACTACTTTCGGGTCGGCCAATTCACCCAAACCAACTTCCGCTTCGGGTCGTACTGAGACGGTAGCGGCTATACTCCCGAACGTCCCGTTCGAGGCTGATCATCGCCACTGAATCACGCAGCCGCTCCGGAGCGCCGCGCTCACAGCGGCAACTCGGTCGTCGGAACTGAGCTGGGCTTATCTCTGCTGCTTCAGATAAGCGAGCAGTTCGGAAAGCTTGCGCCCCGCCTCGGCTTTGACCTTTTCCCCGTCCTTGCCGCTCCAGTCGTAGAAGCCTTTGCCGGTCTTGATCCCCAAGTGACCGGCATCGTACAGGTCCTGCAGTACGCGCCGCGGCTTGTCGCCGTGATGGAGTTTGGGCACTAGCGCCCGCTGGGCGAGCGCATGGGTGTCGAGGCCGCTGATGTCCTTCTGCTCGATCAAACCGGTGATGCACATGCGCGGGGCGAGCATCTCGCGCGCGCAGCGGTCGATCTCCTCCGCGGTGGCGACGCCTTCGTCGATCAGGTAGTAGGCCTCGTGCAGGATCGCGTGCTGCAGGCGGTTGATGAGCAGCCCCGGAATCGCGCGCTTCAGCCGCACCACGGTCTTGCCCGAGGCTTCGAGCAGCCGCACCGCGGTGTCGAGCGCCGCGGGATCGGTCGCCTTGACCGGCGCCACCTCGACGACGGTGTTGACGTCTGCCGGCATGAAGTAGTGCGTGCCGATGAAGCGTCGCGGGTATTTGAGCGGCTGCGCGAGCAGCTCGAGGTCGATGCCCGAGGTGTTGGAGGCCAGCACCGGCGCTCCGCCGTAAGCGGCTTCGACCGCGGCATAGCAGTCGAACTTGAGCTGCGTCTCCTCCGGCACCGACTCGATCACCAGCGTCGGCGCGGCTTGCGGCAGCCGCTCGAGGACGGCGACGCGCGGATCGATGCCCTTCACCCGCGCCGCGCTGCGCGACAAGATGGCGGTGGCCATGCCCGCGGCGGCGTAGCCGAGGGCGATGCCGCGGCCCATGACGCCCGAGCCGACGACGAGGACTTCATACTGTTTCATTGCGCATCTCTTTCGTTTTGACAATTTGTTGGCTGGCGAGAACCACTGCCAGCAGGACGAGCCCGATCAGGTCGGTGATCCAGCCCGGCTTGATCAGCAACAGCGCGGCGGCAAAGAGCAGCACGCGCTCCCACCAGGTAGCCGCGCGCAGAAGATAACCGAACAGACCCGCGGCGAGCAAGATGGTGCCGAGCGTGGCGGTGATGAAAGAGGTGGTGATCGTCTGCCAGTCGCCGATCATCAGCAAGGCCGGCTCGTAGATGAACATGAAGGGCACGATGAAGCCCGCCGCGCCGATGCGCACCGCTTCCCAGCCCGCCTTCCACAAATCGGTTTTCGCCAGGCTCGCCGCGGCGAATACGGCGAGCGCCACCGGCGGCGTGATCGCCGACAGGATGGCGAAATAGAAGGCAAACATATGCGCGGCCGGCGTGATCGCGCCCAGCTTGATCAGCGCCGGCACGAGCAGCGCGACCATGACGATATATGCCGGCGTGGTCGGCATGCCCATGCCGAGGACGATGCCCGCGATCGCGGTGAGCAGCAGCGCAAGGATCAGCATATTCTGCGCCAGCCCCACCACCACCTGGGTGAAGCTGATGCCGAGGCCGGTGATGGTGACGCAGCCGATGACGATGCCGGCACAGGCGCAGGCCATGGCCACAGACAGCGTGTTGCGCGCGCCGTCTTCCAGCGCTTCGAGCACGGATTTCCAACTGACCCCCTCGCGCGTGATTTTGCGCACCAACGCCATGGGCAGGCAGGCGAGCGTGCCGATGAGCGCACACAGCGGCGCGCTGTAGCCGCCGACCAAGCCGAAGAAGACGAAGACGATGGGCACGAACAGGTGCCCGCGCGCACGCATCACCGCGCCGATGCGCGGCAGCTCGGCCTTGGGCACGCCGAGCAGCCCGACGCGCTTGGCTTCGAAATGCACGGCGAAGAACACGGCTACGTAGTAGAGGACCGCCGGGATCGCGGCCCACAGCGTCACCTGGAAGTAGCTCACACCCTGGAATTCGGCCATGACGAACGCCGCTGCACCCATCACGGGCGGCATGATCTGCCCGCCGGTGGAGGCGACCGCCTCGACCGCGGCGGCGAAAGGCGGACGAAAGCCGGTGCGCTTCATCAAGGGTATGGTCATCGGCCCGTCGACCATCACGTTCGCCACCGCGCTGCCGGACACCGTGCCGAACAGGCTCGAGCTCACCACCGACACCTTGCCGGGGCCGCCGGCGGTGTGGCCGGTGATGGCGAGCGCGAAATCCATGAACAACTTGCCCGTGCCGCTTTTTTCCATGAACGCGCCGAAGAGCACGAACAGGATGACGTAGGAGGCGGAGACGCCGAGGGTGGAGCCGAACAGGCCCTCGGTGGAGAGATAGAGCTGCTCCATCAGCACCGGCAGCTTGACGTTGGTGAACAGCGCCGCATAGACGAGGAAGCCGACTGCAGTGATCGGCAGCGCCCAGCCGAGCACGCGCCGCGTCGCCTCGAGCACGAGCAGCACCGCGAGCACCGCATAGATCTTGTCGAACGCCGTGAGGTCGTCGATGTAGATGATGCGGTTGATGACGTAATCGTAGTTGACGAAGATGTGCAGGATGAACGCCCAGGAGCAGACGAGCAGGGCGAAATCGACGACGCGCCAGGCGAGGCCGCCGCCGGGTTTCAGCGGATAGAGCAGGAACACCAGTGTCAGCGCAAACAGCAAGTGGGTGCCGCGGAAAATGAGCGCCTCGGGCGGGCCGAAGGCGGCAATGTACATGTGGTACAGCGACATCGCGACGGCGATGGCCGTCACGGTCCACTTGAGCAGATTGGTCTCCGGCGGCGTTGCGGGAACTTCCTCGGTGATGGCGGGCAGTACTTCGGACATGCGTCGACTCCTCTCCGCGATGTCAGGTCATTCGGTGAGCGGGGCGGCCGGGGGCCGCCCCGCGGCTGGACTGCGAGGCTGCGCTGGGCGAACTCAGATCGCGCCCGCTTCCTTATAGAACTTGGCCGCGCCTTTGTGCAGGGGCACGCCGACGTCCTCGGCCATGATCTTGGGCGTGAGGCCGGAAATCGCCTTGTTCGAGGCCGCCATGTCGGCGACGTTCGCCGCCATCGCCTTCGCCATCTTGTAGACCACGTCTTCGGGCAGGTCGCAGGCGGCGATGATGTGCGTGGCGTAGCCGATGACATCGACGTCCTTGTCCTGCTTGGGATAGGTGCCCGCCTTGATGGTCAACTTGGAATAGCCGGGGTTGATCTTCTTCATTTCGGCGAGCGTCTTGGCGTCGATGCCGATCAGCTTGATGCCGCGCGCGCTGGCGAGGTCCATGACGGACGAAGCGGGCACGGTCGTGCCCAGAGTGAACACCTGCGCATGGCCGTCCTTCACCAAGTCCACCGCATCGGTATAGGAAGCGAGGAAATTCACTTTGGCGAGCGACTGGTAGCTCATGCCGTTCACCTGCAGCATGTGCTGGTTGATGATCTCCGAGGAATTGCCTTTGGGCTGCGTCACCATCACCTTGCCTTTCATGTCGGCGACGCTGTTGATGTTGACGTCGGCCGGCACCACCATCTGGTAGTACTGCGGATAGAGATTGGCGACGTGGCAGACCTTGGTGACTTTCTTGGGATACGGCGGCCGGCCGGCGAGCCCGTCGACGGTGGTGATGGTGTTGCCGAAACCGATGTGTGCCTTGCCTTCGTCGATGCCGCGCACGTTGGCGATGCCGGCGCCGGGTTGCATCTGCACTTGCAGGCCGGGAATGACCTTTTCCCACATGCCTTTCAGCGCGCCGCCGAGCGGCACCCACACGCCGCCTTGGGGGCCGGTCATCAGAGTCACTTGCTGCGCCGAGGCGGCGAACGGAACGGATATTGCGGCCGCGAGCGCAGCCGCAATCAGGGGTGATTTCAGTTGCATGCTCATCTCCTTGGGAATTTGCTCAGTTGGGGCCGATCTCGCGTCGGCTATCGGAGAGCATACTACTGTTGAGTTGCAGGCGCTGTGTCGCTCCTCCTGTTCCGCTATCCGAAATTCAGCTTACCGGCGTGAGCGGCGGCTTGCCGGAGAAATGCGCGCGCAGATTGTCGACGGTGAGATCGCCCATGGCTTTGCGCGTCTCGTGCGTGGCGCTGCCCACGTGCGGTTGCAGCACGACGTTGTCCATGGCGAACAGCGCCTCGGGCACCTTGGGCTCGGCTTCGAACACGTCCAGCCCCGCCGCACCCAGAGTCCCATCGACGAGCGCCTTCACCAGCGCCTGCTCGTCGACCACCGAGCCGCGCGCGACGTTGATGAGCGTGCCTTCGGGCCCGAGCGCCGCGAGCACTTCGGCGTTCACCAGGTGTTGCGTCGCCGCGCCACCGGGGCAGATCACCATCAGCACGTCGCAATCGCGCGCCATGTCGACGAGCTTGGGATAGAACTTGTGCGCAACGCCCGTCTGGGCATTGCGCCCGTGATAGGCGATGTTCATGCCGAAGGCTTCGGCGCGCTTGGCGATCGCCTTGCCGATGCGGCCGTAGCCGAGGATGCCCATGGTCTTGCCGCCCACCTTCTGCGCGAGCGGCAGCCCGCCTTTCAGCCAGCTACCGGCGCGCACGAAGCGGTCGCCGAGGCTGATGCGCCGCAGCGTGGCGACGGTGAGGCCCATGGCGAGATCGGCGACGCAGTCGTTCAGCACGTCCGGCGTGTTGGTGACGATCACGCCGCGCCGCTTCGCGGCTTCGAGGTCGACCGCGTCGACGCCGACGCCGAAGCAGGAAATGATCTCGAGCTTGGGCAGCGATTCGATCAGCTTGGCGTCGGCGCCGTGGCCGCCGGTGGTCTGCATGCCGCGCACGCGGCCGGCCACTTGCTGCAGCAGCGCCGCGCGATCCTTCGCCGCGTACAGCTTGTGCACGGTGAAGTCGCGCTCCAGCAACTGGTAGGAGGGCGGGTAGAACGGCCCGACGGAGAGGATCTCGATGTCTTTCATGACTTGAACGTGGCGCAGAGTTTCTCGCTCTCGCGCGCGAGCAGGCCGACGTCCGCGCCGACGGCGACGAACAGGCAGCCGATATCGAGGTAATGCCGCGCCTCGGCTTCCACCGCGGTGAGGATGCCCGGCGCCTTGCCCGCCTTGCGGATGCGGCCGATCGCGCCGTCGATCGCTTTCTTCACTTCGGGATGCGCCATGTCGCCGAGGTGGCCAAGGCCCGCCGACAGGTCGGCCGGGCCGATGAACACGCCGTCGACGCCTTCGGTCGCGGCGATCGCCTCGAGGTTGTCCAGGCCGAGCTGGGTCTCGACCTGCACCAGCACGCAGATCTCTTCTTCCGCGCGTTTGAAGTAGTCCTTGACGCGGCCGAAGCGCGTGGCGCGCGTGGTGCCGGCGACACCGCGCACGCCGCGCAAGGGGTAGCGTGTGTAGGCGACCGCCTTGGCCGCTTCCTCCGGGGTCTGCACGTACGGAATCAGCAGCGTCTGCACGCCGACGTCGAGGAAGCGCTTGATCAGCACCATGTCGTTCCAGGCCGGGCGCACGATGGGCGTGGTGGGATAAGCGGATGCCGCCTGCAGCTGGGTGACCACGTTCTCGAGGTCGTTGGGCGAGTGCTCGGTGTCGAGCAGCAGCCAGTCGAAGCCGGAACCGGCGATGACTTCGACGCTGTAATGCGAAGAGAGGCTGGACCACAGCCCGATCTGCGGCTTGCCCGCCTTGATGCCGCGCTTGAATTGATTGACCGGCAATTCCATGTTTTCTCCAGAATCCTATTTAGAAATCGCAGCCGCGCTGCTTCAACGCCTCGTCCACCCAGCGGCGGTCGACCTTGCCCTTGGCGACGGCGGCGAGCGTCGCCCGCTCCTTGGCGAGTTGCGCTTGCGCGAGCTTCAGCACCGCCTCGGCTTGCGCGAGCGGCACCGCCACCACGCCGTCGCCGTCGCCGACGACGATGTCGCCGGGATTGACGACCATGCCGTCGAGCGCGATCGGCACGTTGATTTCGCCCGGGCCGTTCTTGTAGGGCCCGCGGTGGGTGACGCCGCAGGCGTACACGGGAAAGCGCCGGCCGGCGATTTCCGCGGCGTCGCGGATGGCGCCGTAGATGACGAAGCCCGCCACGCCGCGCTTCTCGGCAAGGCTCGACATGATGTCGCCGATGATGGCATTGGTGAGCACGCCGCCCGCGTCGACGACGATGACGTCCCCGGGCGCCGCGATGTCGATCGCCTTGTGCACCATGAGGTTGTCGCCGGGCGCGACCTTGACCGTGAACGCCGGTCCGCAGAGCTTGCCGCCGCGGTGCATCGGCCGCAGCGCCGCGCCGCCCGCGACGAGGCGGTTCATGTTGTCAGACAAGTGGGCGGTGACCATGCCGGCGAGCGCCTTGACGAGTTTCTTCGGCGGGCGCGACGGCATGGGCAGGATGCGAAATCCGATATTGGGCATGAATGAGCTCCGTTGGGTGTGATCGAAAGCGGTCTGTGGCGACAGCGAGGCTTGCTTACAGCGGCGAAAACGAGGTCGAGCGCAGGATGCGGTTCTCCATGTGCACCATGTAGCCCGCGTCGGCGTTCATCTTGAGGTACGCCTGCCACGCGGGGTCCTGCTGCATCGCATCGCGTTTGCGCTCGCGCTCGGCCTGATCGGCGTAGGCCCAGAGATGGATGACCTGATTGAGCGGACCGACCTCGGTGGTGGTGAACGCCACCGGCTTACCCAGATAGCGCACCTGTATGGGATAGGCGTGCTTTTCGTACATCGCGAGCCAGGCGCCATGCATGCCGGGCTTGAAGGTGTAGATGCGCAGATCGAAAATCATGGCGTTTCCTCCATAGCGTTTGGGGGAAGGATCGTGATGCGTCGGATGCTGGTGCGGGAACAGGTAGGCGATACGCGACTGTCCGGCATGATACCAGCCATCGCTGCGCCTGCTAAGTAGCCTCCTCGGACGGGATCAGGCAATTCCCTTGGCCGGGTATAAAACGATATAGAATCGCGCCTTCCAGAGCGCGGGCGCGAAGCCGCGAACCGGCCCGCTGCGCGGCGATAAATCGACCGATTAAACGGAGGAACCGAGAATCATGCTATCTCAAGCCGACCGCAGCAAAGCGGCGCAGATCCTGCTCGACGCCGAGCGCGAGCGCAAGCCCGCAGTGCAGCTATCCAAGACTTTTCCCGACATCACCATCGAAGATGCCTATGCCATCCAGAGCGAGGTGACCCGGGCCAAGGTCGCCGCCGGCCACAAAGTGCGCGGCCATAAAGTAGGCCTCACTTCCAAGGCGATGCAGCTCTCCTCGCAGATCGACGAGCCGGACTATGGCCACCTGATGGATTACATGTTCGTCGCCGACGGCGCGAAGATTCCGTTCGAGCGCTACATCGTGCCGCGGGTGGAGATCGAACTCGCCTTTGTCCTGGGCAAGCCGCTGAAGGGGCCGGGAATCGAACTGGTCGACGTGCTGCGGGCGACGGAATACGTCGTGCCTGCGATCGAGATCATCGATGCGCGGGTGCAGAACCCGCGCAAGATCTTCGACACCGTGTCGGACAACGGCGCTGCCGCCGGCATCGTGCTCGGCGGCCGGCCGGTAGGCCCGATGGAAGTCGACCTGCGCTGGGTTGCGGGGCTGCTCTATCGCAACGCCGAAATCGAGGAGACGGGCGTTGCCGCGGGCGTGCTCGGCCACCCGGCGATGGGCATCGCTTGGCTGGCGAACAAGGTGGGCAGTTTTGGCACCACGCTCGAACCGGGCCACGTCGTCCTCGCCGGCTCCTTTACCCGGCCGGTCTGGGCGCAGAAGGGCGATACGCTGCGCGCCGATTTCGGGCCGCTCGGCTCGATCTCGGTGCAGTTCGTCTAAAACCTGCAGCGGGCGGCAGCGCCCGTAAACGGAAAAGCGATGCCTACAGGCCATTGTTTCCGGCATGGTCACGGCTGATCGCGTGTCACGATAGCGCCGCATCAAATACGCTGAAACTGTTTCTTGGCGTCGCGAAATCAAGCTTCTAGCGACGCGCAGATCAGCTTTGGCCGGCGTGAACCTCCTGCCTTGCGGGTTTCCTGCCGATATTGGTAAGGGAAAGGCTAAGACTGCACGCGAGAAGGAGATGGGAACATGACAGGAACGAGCGTTCTGAAAAGCGAATCAGCGAGCGGCGGCGGAAGCGCCACGCTGCTCAAGCCGGATTCCGAACTCGACCAAATGCTTTGCGCATGGCGCTGCGCGGTCACCAGCGGCGCCACGCTGCTTGGCTATCGAGCCTGGATGAGCGAGCACGTCCAAAGCCTGGCCTCGCCCGCCCCGGCCGGTACGGTCGCGGCGCGCGCCACCATCTCCGATTGAGCTGAGTCGCCCGCAGCCCGCTCAGTCGAATTTCGCTCCCGACTCCTTCACCACTTTCGCCCAACGCGCCTTTTCGTCGCGGATGAAGCGGCCGAACGCTTCCGGCGTGTCGGTGCGCACTTCCGTACCCTGCGCCGCGAGCTTGTCTTTCATCTCCTGCGTGTTGAGGATGCGCGCGAGTTCGGCGTTCATTTTGGCGACGATCTCGCGCGGCGTGTTCGCCGCTGCGACCACGCCCTGCCAGGAGCCGGTCTCGAATCCAGGCAAGCCCTGTTCCGCGACGGTGGGCAGATCGGGCGCAGCGGGCACGCGCTGGGCACTCGAAACCGCGAGCGCTTTCAGCTTGCCGTTTTTCACCTGGCCGTAGGTCGCGAGCATGCCGTTGAACAGCACGTTCGCCTGGCCCGCGACCACGTCGAGCACGGCCTGCGACCCGCCCTTGTACGGGATGTAGGTCCAGTTCACCCCGGTGCGCTGTTGGAATTCGATGCCGGCGAGGTGCGGCGCGCCGCCGGTGCCGGAGATGGCAAAATTAAGCTGGCCCGGCCGCGCCTTGGCGTAGGCGATGAGTTCCTTGACGTTCGCGACGGGGACCGAAGGATGCACGGCGAGGATGTGCGGCGAGTAGGACACCATGATCACCGGCGAGAAGTCTTTCACCGGATCGAAAGGCAGGGTCGGATAAACGCTCGGCGCGATCGACAGTGCACCGATGTCGCCGAGCATGACCGTGTAGCCGTCCGCTGCCGAGCGCGCGACGTATTCTGCGGCGACGTTGCCATTTGCGCCGGTGCGGTTTTCCACGATCACCGCTTGGCCCCAGGCCTCGGTGAGCTTCGGCCCGATGAAGCGCGCCAGGATGTCGGACGTGCCGCCGGCGGCGAAGGGCACGATGATATGAATCGGTTTGGACGGATAGTTCTGTGCCGTCGCGGCGGCGGCGAAGACGAGAGCGACCAACGCGAATACCGTGCGCGCGAGGCGCGAAAGCTGCGACATGACTCCTCCTCGTGGATGAATGCGCCCGACGTGTCTGGGCGGCGTGCGGCGCGCCGCGGTTCGGTGCGTCGCTTTGCGCATTCTACGCGCGAGCGGGGCTCGGCCGCATGAGGGGAGATTCAGCCGGGTTTGCCGTCCAGGCGCGGCCGCGACAAGACCGGCCAGTAGGCGAGGCTGAAGACGCCGAAGGCGAGCATCCAGAAAAGGGCAGAAACGATGATCGCCGCCAGGCTCCAGGCAGGGAAAGCGAGCGGCAGGAACACGCGCGCGAGCGCCGCGATTTCGACGGCGCAGTAGCAGAAGATTTCCGCGCGTCCGGCGACGAGCGCGCGGCCGGTGTGTCCACGTGCGCTGCGCGTCATCATCCCCAGGGTGAGTCCGCCGATCCCGCCCACGGTCAGCGCATGGGTGGCGAGGCTCGGCGGAACGAGCGCGTAGGCGGCGAGTGCGCGCAGCAGCAGCGCCGCGACGATCCAGGCGTAGGAGAGGTGCAGGATCCAGAGCAGCGGGACGCGCCGCGTCACCCAGGGCCGCCATAGGATGAAGCGCAGCCCGAGCACGATCGCCGCCGCACCCGCGATGGGGCCGACGACGGCATCCGGCGCGGCGAAGACGTCGGCGGCGAGCAGCAACAGAACGAGCGAGGGCGCGAGCCGCTCGATCCAGGGCTTGCGCGCGCACAACGCCTCGGGAATGGCATTCATGGTGAACATGGGAATCACGCGCGCGCCCATCACCACCATGGTGAACAGCACGACATCGAGCGCCGCCTGCAGGCTTTGCCGCGGCAGTGCGGCGGCTTCGCCCGTCATGGCGAAATAGAACGCCAAGTTGGCTGCGCCCAGGGCAAGCAGCAGCGGCACGAAGAAGTAATTGCGGCGATTGCGGCTGCGCCAGAACGGCAATGCCAGAGCGGCGGCCGCGGCCAAAGCAAAGGCGCCGTCGCAGACTGCGGCCGCGAGGGCGTAGCCTGCGAGCACCGCGATGCGTGCCGCGGCCCACAGCGCGAGGATCGCGGCGAGGCTCGCCCCGGTCGGGGTAGCTTGGTTCGACCAGTTGCGGCCCGCCGTGAACAGGAAGCCGACGATTACGCCGAAGGCGTAGCCGAACAGCATTTCATGCGCATGCCACAGCGGACCGCTCAAGGCCGGCGGGCCGAGCCAGCCGGCGAACTGCGCCGCCCAAGCGGGGATGCTCGCCGCCGCGAACACGGCCGAGAAGAAATAGAAGGGGCGAAAGCCGAAATTCCACAGGGCGAAGGCTGCGCGTGGGGCATTCGCTTGCGGCGGAGCGGGTATCGTCATGGTTGGTCCTGAAGTTGGGCGGGGCATCGCCGCCGGCCGATTAGATCACACTATGATACATGCGGCCGCGACGCAAGCGGCGGGCAGGAATTGCCGCCGCGTCAGAACAGTCCGGGGATGAAGCGGCGCACCCGCTTCGTGTATTCGGCGTAGCCGTCGAACTTCGCGGCGAGGCCGCGTTCTTCCAGCAGCGCCTTGCCGACGAGGACCAGGGCGAGCGCGAACCAGGCCGCGACTTTCAGCGCATCGGCATAGACGCAAACGGCCGCCAGAGCGAAGAGCAGCACTGCGCAGTACATGGGGTTGCGCACGTAGCGATAAGGGCCGGTGGTCACCAACCGTGCCCTCGCCTTGGGTTCGGGACGGACGTTGAAGTTGCCCGGGCGGTTGTGGAGAAGTGTCCAGGCACCGAGCACGCCTGAGCAGAGGAAGAGCGCGAAGGCGGCAATCGACCAAGTGGGCGCGCGCGTCGGCCACACCAGCCAAGCGAGCAGGGCGAACTGCAGGGCGACGAGGATGCGCCCGGCGAGCGCAGTCCTGCTCACGCGCGGCTCCGGCAGGCAAACGCCGAAGAATTCTTCACGCAAATCAACATAGATGCGGACGCTCACGATCGAAGGACGTAGAATACTCGTCCTCTAGATTTCGCTCAAAACCCTGACAGCACCTATGGCTCAATACGTCTATTCCATGCGCCGGGTCGGTAAAGTCGTGCCGCCCAAGCGCGTCATCCTGAAGAACATTTCCCTCAACTTCTTCGCCGGCGCCAAGATCGGCGTGCTGGGCCTGAACGGCGCAGGAAAATCTTCGCTGCTCAACATCATGGCGGGCGTGGACCAGGATTACGACGGCGAGGTCGTCACCAAGCCCAACATGAACATCGGCTATCTGCCGCAGGAACCCAAGCTGGACGCGGACATGACGGTGCGCGAGGCGGTCGAAGAAGGGCTGGGCGAAGTGTTCAGCGCGAAGAAGCGCCTGGAGGCGGTGTACGCGGCCTACGCCGAACCGGACGCAGATTTCGACAAGCTCGCGGCAGAGCAGGCCGAACTCGAGGCGGTGATCGCCGCCTCTTCCGGCGACAACATCGAGCACCAACTGGAGATCGCGGCCGACGCCCTGCGCCTGCCGCCCTGGGACGCAAAGATCGGACCGCTCTCTGGCGGCGAAAAGCGGCGCGTCTCCTTGTGCCGCCTGCTGCTGTCGAAGCCCGACTTGCTGCTCCTGGACGAGCCGACCAACCACTTGGATGCGGAAAGCGTGGAGTGGCTGGAGCAGTATTTGCAGAAGTTTCCCGGCACGGTGGTGGCGGTGACCCACGACCGCTACTTCCTCGACAACGCGGCGCAGTGGATCCTCGAACTCGACCGCGGCTACGGCATACCCTGGGAAGGCAATTACAGCTCCTGGCTGGCGCAGAAGGAGGCGCGCCTCGAGCAGGAAGAGGCGGCCGAGTCCGCGCGGCAGAAGACCATCAAGCACGAGCTGGAATGGGTGCGACAGAATCCCAAGGCGCGGCAGGCGAAGAGCAAGGCGAGGCTGGCGCGCTTCGACGAACTTTCCTCTTACGATTACCAGAAGCGCAACGAAACGCAAGAGATCTTCATTCCGGTGGCCGACCGCCTGGGCGATGCGGTGATCGAATTCAAGGGCGTCTCCAAGGGCTACGGCGAGCGCCTGCTGATCGACGACCTGTCGTTCCAGGTGCCGCCGGGCGCGATCGTCGGCATCATCGGCCCGAACGGGGCGGGAAAGTCGACGCTGTTTCGCATGATCATCGGCAGCGAAAAGCCGAACGAGGGCGAAGTGGCGCTCGGCCAGACGGTCAAGCTCGCCTATGTCGACCAGTCGCGCGACGCGCTCGAAGCGGACAAGACGGT
>CAZMGP010000039.1:14501-48187 GCA_964565875.1 uncultured Enterobacteriaceae bacterium | reverse complement strand
CGGCAAGAACATCGGCGGCAGCCGCGCCCTGCTCTCCGTCACCAAGACTTTTTGACATGACGGCATCTCGCCATGCTTCAAAATAATGCAGCAGCCAGAACGCCCGCGCCGGCCGCAAGAACCGTGAACGAACTCGCGCAGCTACTCTCCCCAGCGAACATCGTGCTCGAGCTCGATGCCTCGAGCAAACAGCGCCTGTTCGAGGCGGTGGGCCAGCTATTCGAGCAGAACCACGGCTTGAAGCAGGCCGAGATCGCCGCGTGCCTCACGGCGCGCGAACGGCTCGGTTCGACTGGGCTGGGCCTGGGCACGGCCATCCCGCACGCACGCATCAAGGGGCTGAAGCAGCCGCTCGCAGCTTACCTCCGCTTGCGCATGCCTATCGAGTTCGAGGCTCCGGACGGCAAACCGGTTTCCCACATCATTGTGCTGCTCGTTCCCGACCGCGCGAACGAGCAGCATCTGCAGCTGCTTGCGTGGATCGCGCAGCTGTTCGCCGATCAGCAATTTCGAGACCAACTTAGAGCATGCGGCAATGGCGAAGAGGCGCAGCGTCTGTTTGCCGAGTGGGTGCCCGAGCATTGATCCATGACCGGGGAACTGAATTCGCCGCGGTTCAAGGCGCAGATCCTCGCCGAGGCGCTGCCTTACATCCGCAGCTTTCACGGCAAGACCTTCGTCATCAAGTACGGCGGCAACGCCATGACCGAGCTCGAGCTGAAGGCGGGCTTCGCGCGCGACGTGGCCTTGTTGCAACTCGTCGGCATGAATCCGATCATCGTCCACGGCGGCGGGCCGCAGATTACCGAGCTGCTTGGCAAGATGGGCCTGCAGAGCACCTTCCGCCGCGGCATGCGCGTCACCGACGCGAAGACCATGGACGTGGTCGAGATGGTGGTCGGCGAGCTGAATCAGGAAATCGTCGGGCTCATCAACCAGCACGGCGGCAAGGCGGTGGGCTTGAGCGGCCAGGACGGCCATTTCATTCATGCAAAGAAACTCCTCTTGCCAGGCGAAGGGGGCGATGCGGCGCCCACCGACCTCGGCCTTGTCGGAGAAATCGAGCGCGTCGATCCGGAATTGATCGGACTGCTGCATAGCCGCGGCTACATTCCGGTGGTGATGCCGATCGGCGTCGGCGCCGAGGGCGAACCCTACAACATCAATGCCGACTTGGTCGCAGGCAAGCTCGCCGAGGCGCTCAAGGCGGAGAAGCTGATCCTCATGACCAATACGGCGGGCGTACTGGACAAAGACGGCAAGCTGATCACCGGCCTCACCGTCAGCGAAATCGAGGCGCTGTTCGCCGACGGCACCATCCACAGCGGCATGCTGCCGAAAATCGCTTCCGCCCTCGAGGCGGTGACGTGCGGCGTGCGCTCAGCCCACATCATCGACGGGCGGGTTGCGCATGCGCTGCTGCTGGAGGTGCTCACCAGCGAAGGCGTCGGCACGCTCATCCGCTCCGACAAAGGCCCGCACTTCCTCGCCGATAGTCAGCGCTACCTTGCTGCGTCGGACAACGTCTGATTTTCCGCGCGTTAGCGCAGAGCGCGTTGAAACGGCTGCGTAAGGCCAGTCACCTCGGGAGAAATCCTTCGGCCGCCGGCTCCGCCGTTCTCCATCGAATCTTTACGACTTTCTTACAGACGCACCGGCAATATCTCCGATGGATATTCGGGTCGGCGAGCGATTTCTATGTACGCAATCTGGTCTCTCTCATGGTCGCGTTCCCTTCGTCCCAAGGAAACGCTGAAGTTCGAGCGCTTCCAGACACGCATGCCCTTTCCTGCGCTGCCTGAGGTGGCCGCTGACGCGCTGCTGGGTGATCTGACACCGAAGTCCGCCGAAATCCTGGCACGCATCGAACTGGAACGCCTTGCCGACCACGATCAGCCGCTCGGCGATTATTGTAGGCAGGTGCTGGGGCTCGACGGCAGAAACGGCGAACTGGTAAGTGCCTGCGGGCACTCCGACGCGAACGAGGCTATCGGCGTAATCGTTCGCTTGGCTTGGCTCAAGGCCTTGGAAAGCAGGAATCCGCGACAACGCTAAGGCCTGCGATCGGCTAAAGTAATGCAATGAGGATCCGCCAGCACCGAAGCCATGGCCTCCGCCCGGCTTGACCAGCGCCCCGATCCGGACGCGCTGCTCGCGCGCGTCAAGGAGGAGGAAGCCAGAGAACGCCGCGGTAAGCTGAAAGTGTTCTTCGGCGCGAGCGCGGGCGTGGGCAAGACCTACGCCATGCTCGAAGCCGCGCGCCGGCGCAAGGCCGAAGGCGCCGACGTGGTCGTGGGCTACGTCGAGCCGCACGGCCGGGTCGAGACCGAGCGCCTGCTCGAAGGCCTGGAAGCCCTGCCGCTGCGCGAAATCGCCTATGGCGGCGCCAGCCTGCGCGAGTTCGACATCGACGCCGCCCTCGCGCGCAAAGCCGCACTGCTGCTCGTGGACGAACTCGCCCATTCGAACGCGCCCGGCTCGCGCCATGCCAAGCGCTGGCAGGACGTGGAGGAACTCCTCGACGCGGGCTTCGACGTCTACACCACCGTCAACGTCCAGCACATCGAGAGCCTGAACGACGTCGTGGCGCAGATCACCGGCGCGCGCATGCAGGAGACGGTGCCGGACAAGGTGTTCGACCAGGCCGACGACATCGAGCTGATCGACATCACCCCGGACGAATTGCTGCAGCGCCTGAAGGAGGGCAAGGTCTATTTGCCGGAACGCGCGCAGCATGCGCTGGAGAATTTTTTCCGCAAGGGGAATCTCATCGCCCTGCGCGAGCTCGCCATGCGCGCCGCCGCCGACCGCGTCGACGCGGAAATGCGCGGCTACCGCGACGAACATGCGATCCAGGAGCCCTGGGCTGCGGGCGAATGCCTGCTGGTCTGTGTCGGCCCCGATGTCCAAGCCGAGCGCCTGGTGCGCGCGGGCAAACGCATGGCGAGCGCGCTGCGCGCGCAATGGATCGTGGTCTATGTCGAGACGCCCGACCTGGTGCGCATGTCCGCGGCGGATCGCAACCGCGGCATCGATGTCCTGCGCCTCGCCGAATCGCTCGGCGCCCAGAGCGTCACCTTGAGCGGCGCGAGCGCGCCGCAGGCGCTTCTCGACTACGCGCGCACGCGCAACGTCAACCGCATCCTGGTGGGCCGCCCCAACCGGCGCGGCTGGCGCAGCTGGCTGCGCCCTTCGACCACGAGCGAACTCGTGCGCCGCTCCGAGGACATTGACGTCTACGTCGCGAGCGGCGAGAGCTCGGCGCCGGCGCGCTTCGCTCCCATGCTCGCGCGCTCCAGCGCCTATTTTGGCGTGCAAAGCGGCAAGTCCGCCAAGAAGCGCCTGCCCGGCTACGCCTGGGCCGTCGCCACGGTGGCGATTTCCACGGCAGTCTGCTGGCTGGTGAGGGACCGCTTCGACCTGCCCAACCTCATCATGATCTATCTGCTCGGCGCGGCGATCATCGCGGCGCGCTTCGGCCGCGGTCCGGCGGTGCTGTCGGCGATGCTCAACGTCGCGGCATTCGACTTCTTCTTCGTGCCGCCTTACTTCTCGTTCGCGGTTTCGGACACGCAGTACCTCGTGACCTTTGCCATCATGCTGGTGGTGGCGCTGATCATCGGCAACCTGACTGCGAGCGTGCGCCTGCAGGCGCGCGTGGCGGGACACCGCGAGCGGCGCACGGCGCTGCTCTACGCCATGAGCCGCGAGCTGGGCGCCAGCCGCGGCGTGGAGAACCTGGCGAAGATCGCAGTGCGCCACACGAGCGAGGTGTTCGACAGCCAGGTGGCGCTGCTCCTTCCCGACGCCGACGGGTGCATCGTGTATCCGCGCGGCACGGGGCTGCCGAGCTCGCTGCACGGCGCGGACTTGAGCGTGGCGCAATGGGTGTTCGATCACGCGCAGACGGCGGGTCTAGGCACCGATACCCTTCCCGGCAGCGACGCGATCTACTTGCCGCTGCAGAGCACCGGCCCGGCGCTGCCGGATGCCGGCACGAAGGAGACGTCCAAGGTGTTCGGTGTGCTCGCCGTGCTGCCGACCAGCGCGCGGCGCGTGCTCGTGCCGGAGCAGCTGCATCTGCTGGAGACCTTCGCCGCGCAGATGGCTCTCGCGCTCGAGCGCGTGCACCTGGGCGAGCAGGCACGGCAGGCGGAAGTACATACCGAAAGCGAGCGCGTGCGCAACGCGCTGCTCTCCGCCATCTCGCACGATCTGCGCACGCCGCTCGCGGTCATCGCCGGTTCGGCGAGCACGCTCGCCGAGGAAGGGACGAAGCTGCCCGAAGCGCGGCGAAAGGAACTGGCGCAGGCGATCTACGACCAGGCGGGGCAGACGACGCAGCTGATCCAGAACATCCTCGACATGACGCGCTTCGAGATCGGCGCGCCGCAGATCAACCGCGAATGGCATGCGCTGGACGAAATCGTTGGCACGGTGCTCGGCCGCCTGCAGCCGCGGCTAGAGGACCGCGACGTCGCGCTCGATCTGCCCAAGGACTTGCCGTTCGTGCTCATCGACGCCGTGCTGATCGAACAGGTGCTCGCCAACCTGCTGGAAAACGCGGCGAAGTACACCCCCGCCGGAACGCCGATTGAGATCTCCGCCTGGGTGGATGCGGACAAGATCACCGTCAGCGTCGTCGACAGCGGACCCGGCGTGCGTCCAGGCGACGAGGAACGGGTGTTCGAGAAGTTCTATCGCGGCGAGCGCGAAAGCGCGGTGGGCGGAGCGGGGCTTGGGCTCACCATCTGCAAGGCCATCGTGGAGGCGCACGGCGGCAGCATCTGGGTGGAAAACCGCCTAGCGGGGGGCGCCATGTTCTGCTTTAGCCTGCCCCGCGGCGGCACGCCGCCCGCGATCGAGCCGGAGGAAGTGCTGTGAAGCTCGGGCCCGCGAATCCATGACCGCGGCGTCGCATCTGATCCTGATCGTCGAGGACGAACCGCAGATCCGCCGCTTCCTGCGCACCAAGCTCCTCGCCGAAGGCTATCGCGTGGTCGAGGCCGATACCGGCGAGCGCGGCGCGCAGGACGCCGCGACGCACAAGCCCGACCTGGTGATGGTCGATCTCGGGCTGCCCGACATCGACGGCGTCGAAGTGGTGAAGCGCATCCGCGCCTGGTCGGCGCTGCCCATCCTCATCCTGTCTGCGCGCAGTGCGGAAGCCGACAAGATCGCCGCGCTCGACGCGGGCGCCGACGACTACGTGACCAAACCCTTCGGCGCCGGCGAGCTCACCGCGCGCATCCGCGTCGCGCTGCGCCACGCCGCCCAGCCCGCAGGTGCAGGTTCGCTCTTGCGCCTGGGGCGGATCGAAGTGGACCTGGAGCGGCGCACGGTGCGTGCAGACGGCAAGGACGTGCACCTGACGCCGATAGAATTCCGCCTGCTCGCCTGCCTGGCGAAGCACGCGGGCATGGTGCTCACCCACAGGCATCTGCTGCGCGAGGTGTGGGGCCCGTCCTATGTCGATCAGTCGCACTATCTGCGCATCTACATGAAGCAACTGCGCGACAAGATCGAGCCCGATCCGGCGCGGCCGCAGTTTCTGCTCACCGAGACCGGCGTCGGCTACCGGCTTGTGAACGAACCGGACTCGCCCGCACAATAGCCGTACCGGACGGGCGCGGCGAAGTGGCTCGCCTGCCGAACGCGCAGCCTATTTCCCAGGTGAAGAACATGAGCATCCATTACGATCTTCTCATCCGCAATGCCACGATCGTCGACGGCACGCGCCGGCCGCGCTTTGGCGGCGACATTGGCGTGCGCGGCGGGCGCATCGCGGACATCGGCAAACTTGGAGGCGCGCGCGCCGACAGCGAAATCGATGCACGCGGGAAGATCGCGGCGCCCGGCTTCATCGACGCGCATACCCACGACGACCGATTGCTGTCGTCCGACCCGAGTATGGCGCCCAAGGTGAGCCAGGGCGTGACTACGGTGGTCACCGGCAATTGCGGCATCAGCCTCGCGCCGCTCGTCACCTCGGCCCCGCCTCCGCCGCCGCTCGATCTCATCGGGGCCGAGGGCGCCTACCGGTTCCCGAACTTCGCTTCCTTCCTCGCTGAACTGGAGGGTCGGCCCGCAGCGACGAACGCCGCGTGTCTGGTGGGCCACACCACGCTGCGCGTGGCCACCATGGACCGCACCGACCGCGTCGCCACGTCCGCGGAAATCGCGCAGATGCGGACGCTCGCACGCGAGGCGCTCGCCGCCGGAGCCGTCGGCCTTTCCACCGGCACCTACTATCCGCCCGCTGCACAGGCGAGCACCGAGGAAATCATCGCCGTGGCGCAGCCGCTGAAGGAATTCGGCGGACGCTACGTGACGCACATGCGCAACGAGGACGACGACATCCTCGCGTCGATGGAGGAAAGCTTTCGCATCGGGCGCGAGCTCGGCGTCCCGGTGATCATTTCGCACCACAAGGTCCAGGGCACGAAGAACCGCGGGCGCTCCGCCGAAACCCTCGCGCTGCTCGCGCGGGCGCGCGAACGCCAGGGCGTGTGCCTGGACTGCTATCCCTACGCCGCCTCCTCCACCATCCTGCGTGCCGACCGTATCGCGCTCTCCAATCGCATTCTCATCACCTGGTCCAAGCCCCATCCGGAGTTTGCCGGCAAGGACCTGGCGCAGGCCGCGGCGCAGCTCGGCCTGACGCAGCACGAGGCGGTGAGCGCGCTGAGCCCGGCGGGCGCCGTCTACTTCTCCATGGACGAAGGGGACGTGCAGCGCATCCTGCAGTTCGAGGAAACCATGATCGGTTCCGACGGCCTGCCACACGACGCCGTGCCGCATCCGCGGCTGTGGGGCACATTTCCGCGCGTGCTCGGCCGCTACAGCCGCGAGCTGGGGCTGTTTCCGCTCGAAACCGCGATCTACAAAATGACCGGCCTCACCGCGCGCAATTTCGACTTGAAGGAGCGCGGCGAATTGAGGCCGGGTTACTTTGCCGACATCACGCTATTCGATGCCGAAAACGTCGGCGATGTTGCGAGTTTCGAAGCGCCGACGCGGGCTGCCCAGGGCATCGAAACCGTGATCGTCAACGGCGTGGCGGTGTGGCGCGCGGGCAAGAGCACCGGCGCGCGCCCCGGCAGGGTACTGCGCGCTGACGCCAGACACTGAGCGCTGATGCGCAGCGCGCGCCGAGCGGGCGCGGGCTAGTCGCAGGGCCGCTCGACGAAAAGATGGCCGACGGAGGTCACGGCCAGGTCGCGGAAATTTCTGTTCTCGGCGTTATTGCCGACCGCCGTATTCCCGGCCGAGGTCCCGGCCAACTGGGCTTTACAATGCGCGCGGACGCTCACGCTTCCCAGCAGGCTCACCGTCGTCCTGACGCAATACCAGCCGTTGGGGTTCAACAGCTCCATGGTGGATCCGCCCAGCAGATTGAAGCTCGGCTCGATCAATACCAAAGACGGCGAAGCGGTGCGCTCGGTATCGCTCGCCATGCTGCCGATGCCGAATACCTTGAATGACATCCCCACAGTCTTGTATTTCGGGTTCTCCCCGAAGGGATGCTCGCCCCAGGCTTTCAGGCAAGCGGCGATCGAACTGTCGATTTCTTTGGCCGAGACAGCCGTCGGGATAGACAGCGCCAGGCACAATGCCAACAATGCGACGACATTCCAAGATTTCATGCTGAAGTTTCTCCCGGCATGTATGAAATACAGCCGCTAAGCTAGCCTTTCGGCCCAGCGCGCATTATGAGATTGGTCAACAGTTGCGCATCTGACGCGGGCGGCGGGCGCCGGTCTATCACATCGCCGGGCCCCGGTGCTCACTGCTAGAGCAAGCGCTAGTTGCGCTCGGCGTACAGCTCCGCCATGACCTCGCGCAGCCAACGGTTGGCGGGATCCTGATGGAAGCGCTCGTGCCAATGCAGGCGCACTTCAAACTTCGGCATGGCCACCGGCAGCTTCAGCACCTTGAACTCCCCCAGCCGCGCGAACACGGCGGCGATGCGCGAAGGAAGCGTGACCACCAGGTCGGTGCGCTCCAAGATCATCGGCACCACCAGGAAATGCGGCACGCGCGCGGCGATGCGGTCCTCCAGGGCTTCCTTGACGAAGGTTTCCTCGATCACCTGGTGCCCGGTGCCGGCCGAGGACACGAGCACATGCGCGGCTTCGCGGAACTGCTTGCGGCTGATCTGCGCGCCAATGTTCGGATGATCGGCGCGCAGCATGCAAACATAGTGCTCGTGAAACAGCGGCTGGCGCCGGATGCCGGTGGTGAGGCCGGGGAGAAAGCCCACGGCGAGATCGATCTCGCCCGCCTCGAGCGCGGCGTGGATGTCGCGCATCGGCAGTTGCGCCACTTCGGCTTTCACCCCCGGCGCCTCGCGCTTGAAGCGCTCGAGCAGCCCGGGCAGGAACACCATCTCGCCGATGTCCGACATGTAGAAGCGAAACGTCGCTTGCGCGCTCTTCGGCTCGAAGCCGGCGTGCTGGGCGAGCGCGCTCTGCACCAGTTGCAGCGCCTGGCGCACCGGTGCCGCGAGCTGCTGCGCGAAAGGCGTCGGACGCATGCCGCCTGGGGTGCGCACGAACAGCGGATCGCCGAAGTGCTTGCGCAGCCGCGCGAGCGCATTGCTGATCGCCGGCTGCGACAGCCCGAGGCGCTCGCCGGCGGCGGTGACGCTGCCGCCGGCGGCGATGGCGTCGAAGGCGCGCAGCAGGTTGAGATCGAGCTCGGTCACATTCATGTTGAGAATGTATATCATATTCCACATTGATTTGACAAATACATAGCCCGCGCCTAACCTCAGCATTGCGTTGCGCCCATGGCGCCATGCAAGGACCTCGAGGAGGAGGAGCAAGCATGTACGAAATCCGCATCCACGGCCGCGGCGGCCAAGGCGCCGTGCTCGCCGGCGGAATCCTCGCCACCGCGCTGGTGCTCGAAGGCCGCTACGTGGTCGCCGTGCCCTCGTTCGGGTTCGAGCGCCGCGGCGCGCCGGTGGCGAGCTTTCTTCGCTGCGACGAGCGCGAAATCCGCCAGATGACCAACATCTACGAACCGGATTGCGTGCTGTGCATCGATCCCACGGTGGCGCGCGCGGTGAACATCTTCGAAGGCGTCAAGGAAGGAGCGGTGCTGGTGCAGACCACCGCCAAGACCCTGGGCGAACTCCAGCAGCATCCCCGCATCGCCACCGTCGGACTGTGCGACGCCGTGGCGCGGGCGCTGGACATCTTCAAGCGGCCGATCACCAACACCATCATGCTCGGCGCTTTCGCCCGCACCACCGGCCTGGTGTCGCTCGCCTCGCTCATCGCCGCCACCGAAAAATCGGATTTCCGCGACGCGGGCCTGAAGCAGAATCTGAAAGCGCTGGAGGTCGGCTACAACTCCACCCAAGTGCATAAGATCGTGAGGGAGGCGGCGGCATGAGCAGGGAGCAGTGGGCGCCGAAGGGCGGAAGAGGGGCCCCGACGCAAGTCGGGGATCTGACCCCGCAGGCGACCGCGAGCGGCCGGCGCCCCTGTGCGTCCGGCCTCAGGTCGCATCCCCATCTGGACGATGTGGCCCCTGCTCCGCTTCGCCGGCCGCTGCCACGCGCAGCCGGGATGCGACCGGCCGCGATTGCCGCCGGACGCCGACAGAATCAAAGTTTGATTCAAGACACCGGTACGGAGGCGGCGGCATGAAGCAGCAGGCCTACCCCATGTTCAACGCCGCGTCGATCCCGGACGACCTGTGCCCGATCGCGACCAAGCAGACGCCGATGCTCCCGGGCGACTGGCGCAGCATGCGCCCGGTAGTCGACCGCGCGAAGTGCGTCAAATGCGCCGTCTGCTGGCTCTACTGTCCGGTGCAGTGCGTGGAAGAGCGCGCGGCCTGGTTCGACTTCAACCTCAAGATCTGCAAAGGCTGCGGCATCTGCGCCACCGAGTGCCCGCATAGAGCCATCACCATGCTGGAGGAAGCGGCATGAGCAGGGAGCAGGGCCCACGCGCAGCGGGGATGCGACCGGCCGCGATTGCCGCCAGTCTCCGACAAGGAGAACGCATGAGCCGCAATTGTGGCTCGAAGGAGACCGCCTAATGTCTGCTGTCCTAGCACCCAAACCTGCCAAAGCCGAATCCAAGATCGTCGTCTGCGACGGCAACGAGGCCGCCGCCTGGGCGGTGTCGCTCGCCAACATCGACATGGTCGCGGTGTATCCCATCACGCCGCAATCCTCTCTCGTCGAGTATCTCGCGAAGTTCATCGCCGACGGCCGCATCCGTGCCGAAATCGTCGACGTCGAAGGCGAACACTCGGTGCTGTCCGTGCTGCAAGGCGCCTGCCTCGCCGGCGCGCGCACCTACACCGCGAGCTGCGGCCCGGGGCTCGCCTTCATGTTCGAGCCCTATCTGCGCACCCCGGGCATGCGCCTGCCCATGGTCATGTCCATCGTCACCCGCGACACTCTGTCGCCGCAAAGCGTCTGGGGCGGACACCAGGACGCGATGTCGGTGCGCGAAATCGGCTGGATCCACATGTACTGCGAGTCGGTGCAGGAAGTGCTCGACACCACCATCATGGCCTACAAGGTGGCGGAGCACCGCGACGTGATGCTGCCGGTGAACGTCAACCATGACGGCAACTACCTGTCCTTCGGCGCGGCGCGCGCAGAACTGCCCGCTCAGGCGGAAGTGAACGCCTTCCTCGGCGAGAAGAACGTCAACTGGCACGTCGCCCTCGATCCGGTGCGGCCGATGGCGGTCGATCCGCTCACCGGCGGCGCCGGCGGCCCGGGGCCTTCAACGTTCGTGCGCTACCGTAAAGGCCAGTGCCAAGGCACGCAGAACGCGCTCCAAGTCATCACTGACGTGCACGAAGAATGGGGGCGGCGCTTCGGCCGCTACCACGCGCCGCTGGTCGAAGCCTACAAGATGGATGGCGCCGACCATGCCCTCGTCACCATCGGCAGCATGACCGGCGCGGCGAAGGACGCGGTGGACGCCGCGCGCGCGCGCGGCGAGAAAGTGGGCCTGGTGAAAGTGAAAACCTACCGGCCGTTCCCGGTGCAGGCGCTGATCGCCGCGCTCGGCAATGTGCACGCGGTCGGCGTGGTCGACCGCTCGGTGTCCTTCGCTTGGAATTGCGGTCCGTTGTTTCAGGACACCATGGCGGCGCTGTTTGCCGCGCCGCGGCGCATCGCCGCCATGAGTTTCATCGGCGGACTCGCCGGCGCCGACATCACCATAGCCCATTTCGAGCGCGCGATTCGGCGCACGGCGCAGCTCGCGCGCGAAGGCGGGACAGCCGAGACTGTGTGGCTGAACGAAAAGGAC
This sequence comes from uncultured Enterobacteriaceae bacterium, assembly GCA_964565875.1. Classification (GTDB taxonomy): domain Bacteria; phylum Pseudomonadota; class Gammaproteobacteria; order Burkholderiales; family SG8-39; genus 2-12-FULL-64-23. The sequence continues at coordinate 36,896 of CAZMGP010000039.1, read as the reverse complement.
TGAACCCGTGGAACACGCCCATTACCTCATCGTCGGCGCAAGCCACGCGGCCCTCGCGGCGCTGCACGCCATCCGCCTGCACGACACCGAGGGCGAAGTGACCCTCCTCACCCGCGACGACAGCCTGCCCTATTCGCCCACGGTGCTGCCCTATGTGGTCTCGGGGCGGTCGGACGCAGGGCGGGTGTTCTTGCGCGACGACGCCTATTTTTCCAAGCACAAGGTCAAGTACCTGCGCGGCGCAAAAGTGCGCAAGCTGAAGGCGTCCTCGAGCGCGGTGGAACTCGCCGACGGCAGCGAAATCGGCTTCGACAAGCTGCTGCTTGCGACCGGCGCCGCGCCGCTGGTGCCGGCGATCCCCGGTCTCAAGGGCCTGCGCTATCACGTGCTGCGCACGCTCGCCGATGCACTCGCGCTGCGCCAGGCGCTGCCGCAGGTAAAGCGTGCCCTAGTGTTGGGCGGCGGCCTCGTCGGCATGCACGCCGCGGAAAACCTCGCCAAGGGCGGTGCCGCAGTGAGCGTGGTGGAAATGCAGCCGCACGTGCTCTCCGGCTACTTCGACGCGGAGGCGAGCAGCCTGATCGAGGGCGTATTCGCGGCGAACAAGGTGCGCCTCGTCACCGGCGCGCGCATCGCCTCGGTCGCCGCTAAAGGCGAGGGCTGCAGCGCGCAGCTCGCCGACGGCAGCGAGATCGAAGCTGACCTGCTATTGGTCGCCACCGGCGTCGCGCCCGTCACCGACTACCTGGAAGGCAGCGGCGTCGCGACCGAGCGCGGCGTGCTGGTCGACGAGCACATGCGCACCAATGTCGCCAACATCTGGGCTGCGGGCGACGTGGCGCAGGCACAGGGCTTCTTCAGTGGCGACAAGATCATCAACGGCATCCTCCCCGACGCCGTCGACCAGGGCCGCATCGCCGGCATGGCGATGGCGGAGGATCCGGGGGCGAAGCGCTACGTCGGTGGCGTGCCGCTCAACACCTATACCTTCTTCGGCCAGCAGGCGCTGTCGGTGGGCGTGCAGGAATCCGCGCTCGGCGAGCGCGGCGTCGAGGTGAAAAAGGAAGTCGACGCAAAAGCGAAGCGCTATCTCAAGATCGTGCTCAAGGACGGGCGGCTCGCCGGCATCTTCGGCGTGAACAGCGCCTTCGACCCGGGCATCATGTGGGAACTGATCCAGCGCGGTATCGAATTGCGCGACGCGAAGCTTGCCTTCCTGCGCTCGCCGCAGGATACGGCGCGCGCGCTGATGTCGCAGACCTGGAGATAAGCATGGGCGCCGCGTTCGAGACCATCCATTTCAAGCCCGAAGCCTGCGACGGCTGCAACGAGTGCATGGACGCCTGCGCGCTGGCGAAGGCGAACTCCGAAGACCAGACCCAGTCGCGCATTCAGATCGTCCCTTACAAGGAAGGCTTCGAGCTCGCGCTCTGCCGCCAATGCGGCGATCCGGAATGCGTGCTCAACTGCCCGGCCGGGGCGCTCGCCAAGGACGGCGCGAGCGGCGTGGTGCAGTGGGACGGATCGAAATGCGTCAACTGCCTGCTTTGCACCGTCGGCTGCGCCTACGGCGGCATCGCCTACAACCGCGTCGAAGCCCACGTGGTGAAGTGCGACCTGTGCGGCGGCGACCCGGCCTGCGTCAAGGCCTGCTCCGCCGGCGCGCTGAAGCACGTCAAGGCGGCGCGCATCTACAACAAGGTGGGGGAACTGGAAGACCTGTTCGCTCCCGGCCTCTCCGGCTGCCAGGGCTGCAACACCGAGCTGATCATGCGCCACACCCTGCGGCGCATCGGCCCCGACGCCGTGGTGGCCACCCCGCCCGGCTGCATTCCCGGCATGGGCGCGGTCGGCTACAACGGGCTCACCGGCACCAAGGTACCGGTATTCCACCCATTGCTCACCAATACTGGGTCGATGTTGACCGGCATCCGCCGGCACTACAAGCGCATCGGCCGCGAGGTGCTGGCAGTCGCGCTCGCCGGCGACGGCGGCACCGCCGACGTGGGCTTCCAGTCGCTCTCGGGCGCCGCCGAGCGCGGCGAGGAAATGCTCTATATCTGCGTCGACAACGAAGGCTACATGAACACCGGCATGCAGCGCTCGGGCTGCACCCCTTACGGCGCCTGGACCTCGACCACCCCCGTGGGGGAGCGCGCGCGCGGCAAGACGCGCGACGCGAAGAACCTGCCGCTGCTGATGGCGATGCACGACTGCGAATATGTGGCCACCGCCTCCACCGCCTTCATGCAGGACCTGTACGACAAGCTCGATCGCGCCATCGAGGCGGCGCGAAAGGGATTTGCCTACTTGCACATCTATTCGCCCTGCACCACGGGCTGGCGCTTCCCCTCCGACCAGAACATCGAGGTGTCGCGAAAGGCGGTCGAAACCAATTTCGTGCTGCTGTGGGAATTCAACCCGCGCGATGGGCTGCGCTTGACTCGGCCCGCCGCTGAAGCTCGGCCGATCGCGGAATACCTCGAGGTGCTGGGCAAGTATCGCCACCTCGATGAGGATCAGGTCGCGCACATCGAGGGAACGGTCGCCGCGAACCTCGCGCGCGTCGAGCAGTTGGCCGCCGTCAAGCGGCCCATGGCATGAGCCGCGGCGCGTAACGCGCCGCCTCGCGTCGGCGGGCGGGCGGCAACGCCTTGCCCTATCGAGCCTGTGCGTTTCGCACTCCAGGCTCCAATTAACGGAAGTCAAAACGACAATGAACGACAGCAGAAGGATGGCCCGCCTAGCGGAGGGGGACTCATTCGCATTGAATGCGCCCTCGAACACTTTTCCCCCTCGAACGATGAGCGGGGGCTGAGATGGAACTACGACCTCTGACGCTACTCATCGCCGCCTTGGGCGGCGAAGGCGGCGGCGTGCTCGCCGACTGGATCATCGCCGCCGCGACGGCCGAGGATTATCCGGTGCAGAGCACCTCCATACCCGGCGTGGCGCAGCGCACCGGGGCGACGACTTACTACCTCGAGCTCTATCCTTTACGCCGCAGCGAACTCGGCGAGCGGCAGCCGGTAATGCCGCTCGCGCCCACCGCCTGCGACGTCGACGTGATGCTGGCTTCCGAACTGCTCGAGGCGGGTCGTGCCATCGCCAACGGCTACGTGACGCCTGCGCGCACCACGCTCATCGCCTCCACCCACCGCATCTACACCGTGATGGAGAAGATGCAGATGGGCGACGGCCGCTACGAGGACGAACGCGTGCTGAACAGCGCGCGGGCGCTATCCAAACGCGCCCTCCTCGCCGACTTCCAGGCGCTCGCGCAGCAGTCCGGCACGCTGATCAATGCCGTGCTGTTCGGCGCGCTCGCCGGTTCCGGCGTGCTGCCGCTCTCTCGCGCGCGCTGCGAGGAGGCGATCCGCGCGGGGGGCCGGGGCGCCGAGGCGAGCCTGCGCGGCTTCGCCCTGGGCTTTGCCGCAGCGGCCGACAAGCCGCGCGAGCCTGCTGCGACGGAAGGTCCGCAGGAGAAGCAGCGGATGGATTTTCCCGCCGCCACCCACGCCATGATCGCCACCGGCACGGCCCGGGTGCGCGACTATCAGGACGAAAAGTACGCCATGCTCTACCACGAGCGCATCGAGGCGATCACCACCCTCGACAAACAGATGGGCGGCGAGGCGAGTGGCTATCAGCTGACGGTCGAGACCGCGCGCTTTCTCGCGCTGTGGATGTGCTACGAGGACGTGATCCGCGTCGCCGACTTGAAATCGCGCAAGAGCCGCTTCGAGCGCGTACGCGCCGAGGTGCAGGCGAAGGCGCACGAACCGGTGCACATCGTCGAATACCTGAAACCCGGCATCGAGGAAGTCGCCGCCCTGCTTCCGCCCGGATTATCGCAGCGCCTGATGGCATTCGCCGAGCGCCGCGGCTTGGCGCAGAAGCTGAACGTCGGCGTGCACATCAAATCGTCCTCCATCTCCGGATTTCTGCTGTTGCGCGCGCTCGCGAGCCTGCGGCCATTGCGACGGAGAAGCGCGCGCTACGCCGAAGAGCAGGTGCTGATCGAGCGCTGGCTGGCTGCGATCCGCGCCGCCAACGACGCGAGCCTGGCGCTCGAAATCGCGCTCTGCGCTCGCCTGATCAAAGGCTATGGCGATACCAATCGTCGCGGCAAGGCGAATTTTCTGCGCATTTTCGAGACGCTGGTCGAAAAGCCGAACATTGCCAACGCGGGCGAACGGGCGCAGGCGGTGCGCGCTGTGCGCGAGGCAGCGCTCGCCGACGCCGAGGGGCGTACCCTGGAGAAGACGCTCTCCGGCCACGGCATCGCACCGCTGCCGCCCACAGCCAAGCCGATCAAGTTCATGCGCCGTTCCGTAGCGCAAAAGGCGGCCTGAACATGGAACGACAGTTCACTCAGGAAATCGAGTCGCTCAAGCTCGGCGCGGGCGAAACCTTTCATGGCGAGGGCATCCTCGCCGTCACCAAGGCGCTCCTGCAATCGGGGGTGTCCTATGTCGGCGGCTATCAGGGCGCGCCGGTGTCGCATCTGCTCGACGTCATGGTCCAGGCGCGCGACTACATGGACGAACTCGGCGTGCACGTCGAAGCCTGCACCAACGAGGCTTCGGCAGCCGCCATGCTCGGTGCCTCGATCAATTATCCCGTGCGCGGCGCGGTCACCTGGAAATCGATTGTCGGTACCAACGTCGCCTCCGATGCCCTCACTTATCTCACCAGCGCGGGCGTCACCGGCGGCGCGCTGATCGTGGTGGGCGAGGACTACGGCGAAGGCGCGAGCGTGGCGCAGGAACGCACCCACGCCGTGGCGATGAAATCTTCCATCTGGATGCTCGATCCGCGACCGAATCTCGCCAAGATCGTGGACCTGGTCGAGCAAGGGTTCGAATTGTCGGAGGCCTCGAACACGCCGGTGATGCTCGACCTGCGCATCCGCGCCTGCCACGTGCACGGCAGCTTCGTCGCCCGCGACAACCGAGCGCCCGCGATCTCGACGCGCAATCTCCTCGCCGGGCCGCCCGAGTTCAGCTACGAGCGTATCGCCCATCCGCCCGCGACCTTCGTCCAGGAAAAGCTGAAGTCCGGCGTGCGCCTACCCGCGGCGCGCGCCTTCGTCCGCGAGCGGCGGCTGAACGAAGTGTTCCCCGGGCGCGAACAGACGATCGGCATCATCTGCCAGGGTGGCCTCTACAACAATCTGTTGCGCGCATTGAAGATCTTCGGCCTGGCGGATGATTTCGGCGCGAGCGACGTCCCCATCTTGGCCTTGAACGTCGTCTATCCGCTGGTGCCGGAGGAGATCGAGGAATTCTGCGCTGGCCGCGATGCCGTGCTGGTAATCGAAGAGGGCCAGCCCGAGTTCATCGAACAGGAGGTGGCGGCGATTCTCCGGCGCGCGGCTGCGCGGCGCGGAAGCGAACTGCTCGCGCGGACGCTGCTGCACGGCAAGGATCTGATGTCGATGGCGGGCGAATACACCACAGACAGACTGGTGCGCGGGCTGTCGTGTTTCCTCGCCCAGCACGCGGCGCATCTGGATGCGGAGGCGGGGCTTGCCTGGCTCGAGAACCTGGATGCGACGCGTAAGCGCGCGATCGAGTCCCTCGGCGCGCCGCTGCCCGCGCGCCCGCCGTCGTTTTGCATCGGCTGCCCGGAGCGGCCGGTGTTCGCGGCGATCAAGCTCGCCGAGCGCGAGGTCGGCAAGGCGCACGTCTGCACCGACATCGGCTGTCACTCGTTTGCCACCTTCGAGCCGTTTTCGCTCGGCAACTCCATCCTCGGCTACGGCATGAGCCTGGCGAGCGGCGCCGGCGTCGGTCCGATGCTGCAAGGCAGGCCACTCGCGGTCATGGGCGACGGCGGCTTCTGGCACAACGGCTTTCTCTCCGGCGTCGCGTCCAATCTGTTGAACGGCGGCGATGCGGTGTTGGTGATCATGAAGAACGGCTACACCTCCGCGACCGGCACGCAGGAGCTGATCTCCTCGCCCCACGACGAGAGCGAGCGACTCGCCCAGCAAAGCCCGGTGCTGCACGCCGATCAGCGCATCGAGAACACACTGAAGGGTGCAGGCGTGAAATGGCTGCGCACGGTGTACACCTACCGCGTCGGCGAAATGGCACGCACGCTGAAGGAGGCGTTCACCACCCAGGAACCGGGGCTGAAGGTGATCATGGCCGAGGCCGAATGCCAGCTCGAGCGCCAGCGCCGCATCCGTCCCATCGTGTCGCGCCTGCTCGGTGCGGGCAAGCGCGTGGTAAGAACGCGCTTCGGCGTGGACGAGGACACCTGCTCAGGCGACCACTCCTGCATCCGGCTCTCGGGCTGCCCTTCGCTCACGGTGAAACCCGCGAGCGATCCGCTGAAGGTGGATCCGGTCGCGCACGTCAACAACCAGTGCGTGGGCTGCGGCCTGTGCGGCGAAGTCGCGCATGCCGCCGTCCTCTGCCCCTCGTTCTATCGCGCGGAAATCGTGCAAAATCCCAATGCTTGGGATCGCTTCATCGCGGGCTTGCGCGCAACGGTGATCGGCTGGCTGCAGCCGGCATGAGCGATCGGGCACATCCCCTTTCCTCCGCAAAGACAAACATGAACGAAGACGTTTTCCTCCGCTGGCAGGTCGGCGCCGTGCGCATCACGCGCGTGGCAGAACTCGGCGGCACGCCGTTCCCGAGCACATTCATGTTCCCGGCTTCCTCGCCGGAGCTGGTGCAGCGCCACGCCTGGCTGCGGCCGCACTTCGCCCACGAAGACGGCCGCCTCTTCGGTTCGATCCACAGCTTCGTCATCGAGTCGAGCGGGCGCCGCATCATCGTCGATACCTGCGTCGGCAACGACAAGCCGCGCTCGATCAAAGCTTGGAGCTTGCTGCAGGGGCCGTTCCTCGCCGATCTCGCGCAGGCCGGTTTCCCGGCGGAGAGCATCGACACGGTTCTGTGCACCCATCTGCACGTCGATCACGTCGGCTGGAACACGCGCCTGGTCGACGGCAAATGGCTGCCGACCTTTCCCAAAGCGCGCTATCTCTTCGGCAAGAAGGAGTGGGAACACTGGTCTTCCACCGCCGCAGAGCACCGCGACGGCGACGTCATGGGCGATTCGGTGAAGCCCATCCTCGACGCCGGCCTGGCCCAGTTGGTGGACATGGATCACCGACTGACCGACGAAGTGCGGCTCGAGCCGACCCCGGGACATACGCCCGGCCACGTCAGCGTGCGCATCTCCTCGCGCGGGGAAGAAGCGGTGATCACCGGCGACCTCATGCACCATCCGCTGCAGTGCGCCGAACCCGACCTCGCCAACAACTTCGACGTCGACCCTGCGGCGGCGCGGCGCACCCGCCGCAGCTTTCTTTCCCGCTACGCCAACCGGTCGGTCCTGGTGCTCGGCACCCACTTCGCGCCGCCCACCGGCGGTTGGCTGGTCGACGAAAAAGAAGCCTGGCGCTTCGCCCTCACCGCGCCCGAGAAAAGCGGCGAACGCTAGCCGGGCCAATCCTCGTAGAGCCAGCAGCGACGGGCATCTTCGGCAGGTTCCTTGCGGAAGAAACGCCTGCAACGAGCAGCCTGGACGGCGCAATCTTCTTACAGGATTCACCCGAGTCGATTTCGGGTATTGCCTAACTGTCTGCCGCCGCCGGGGTAACTAGACTGGGCACGCAATCCGCGTCCGCTGGGGCGGGATTCTAGCCGGCCCAGGCGAACGTTCCGAAGTCGAACCGCTGATCGGGGGGACCCGCAATGGATGCTATCGACGCCGATGTTTCGCTCTACGCCATCTACGCTCTCGACGAATCCGAATGGGAGTTCGCGGCTGCAATTCGCCCGCAGTGCAAGGACGCAAACGAATTCGGGCGCGCTTGCCGCACGCTCGCCATGCCGGTGAAAAGACGCAGGCGATCGCTCGCCGACGCAACCGAGGAACGCGAGAAGCTGGAGTTCGCTTGGCCGGTCTCCGCTGACATGACCGGGTATCTGCCAGCGCTAGTCGCGTCCGCGCTCGACGTCGCGCCGGCCATGGCGCAGTTCTAATGCAGTTCTAGCGCGTAACGCTTGAGCGCGCGCAGCGGCACCAGCTTCAGCACGTCCTCGTGCGTGGCCTCGAGCACGACCTTCGGTGCCTTGCCCGCCTCCCACGCCTCGATCCAGCGCAGCACGTGCAGGCACCAGCGGTCCCCGGGATTGAGGCCACGAAAGCGCATTTCCGGCCGCGGCGTGCTGAGATCGTTGCCGTGCGCCTGCGAAAACTCGAGGAATTCGCGCGTCACCTTGACGCAAACCAGATGCGCCACGCCCTCGGCACCGTGCACGGCGCAGCAGCCGTCGCGAAAGTACCCGGTCAAGGGATCGTAGCTGCAGGCAAGCAAGGGCCCGCCGAGGACATTCTTTTCCCGATTCGCCTTCGCGCTCATCCTTGAAATTCTAGCGCCAATTTCCGCGCGGAGGCAGAACCCCGGGCGGGGCTCAGCAGACGGTTTCTCCCGGATGGGCGAGCAGTTGGCGCAGGCGGTTGATGGAAAGATTCCCTCCCGTCATCACCAGTACCACGTTCTTGCCGGCGAGGCGTTGCCTGAGCTTGAGTGCGGCGGCGAGCGGCGCGGCGCCCGCGCCTTCGGCGAGGTTGTGGGTATGCTCGAGCAGCGACACCACGGCCTCTTCGATGGCACGGTCTTCCACCAGGACAAAATCGTCGAGATAGCGCTGCAGGATCTGGCGCGTGTTCTCGAACGGGACGGAAAGCGCCAGGCCGTCGGCTACGGTATGCGCCGCGGCGCTCACCGGCTTTCCCGCCTTCCAGCTCAACTGCATCGCCGGCGCCTGCGCCGACTGCACCGCGATCACCTCGATCGCCGGATTGATCGTTTTCGCGACGATGCTGGTCGCGCACGCGCCGCTACCCGCACCCACCGGTACGATGATCGCGTCGACTCGAGGCAGTTCCTCGAGGATTTCGACGGCGTAACTGCCCACGCCGTGAATCAGCAGGTCCTCGGTCGCGCCCACCAGCCTGCCGCCTTTTGCCTTCGCCTCCGCGATGATCCACTCGGCGGCGCTTTCGTAGTTCGGCCCGCAGAACACGACCTCGGCGCCGAGGCCGCGCATGGCCGCCACCTTGCCCGGGTTCGCACCCTCGGGCACGGCGACCGTCGCGCGCAGCCCGTGCGCATTCGCGGCGAAAGCGATGCTCTGGCCGTGATTGCCGGTGGACGCGGTGAACAGCCCCGCCTTGCGTTCCTCCTCGCTCAAGTGCGCAGCGAGATTAAGTCCGCCGCGCACCTTGTAGGCGCCGCAGGGCTGGTGGTTTTCGTGCTTCACCCAGACGTTGGCACCGACGAGCGCGCTCAAGCCCGAATAACGGTAGAGCGGCGTCGGCTTCAGGTGTCGGTAGACATGCGATCGTGCGGCGATGATTTGGTGCAGCGTCGGTATGGCCTGTTCTGTCATTCTTCTAATTCTCTTTTCTGGCATCGGCAGCTCGGCGACGGGCCGAACTGCAAGCTCCGTTTCTCGCGGCGCGCTGTGCACGGTGCCGCGCTGGGCGGGCCGTATTATAGACATCGACGCCTGCGTTTGGAGCGCACGGCCTCAATCGACTTTCGCGCCGGAGGCCTTGACGATCGGTTCGTACATGGCGTGATCCTTGCGCACATAGGCGGCGAACTCTTCCGGGGAGGCGGAGATTTGCGGCTCCATCGCCTCGCGCGCGAGCTTTTCCGCGACCTGCGGCAGCTTCATCACCTTGGTGATCGCGGCATACAGGCGCTTGGTCACCTCGGGCTTGAGCTTCGCCGGCCCCCAGATGCCCCACCAGCTATCGAGGTTCATGCCCGCTATGCCCGCCTCTTCCGCGCCGGGCACGCCCGGCACCATGGGCGAGGCGGCGCGCGTAATCAAGGACAGCGGCACGAGCTTGCCCGCGCGGATCTGCGGCAGCACCACCGGCGTCGTGCCGATGATCACCTGCACGTCGCCGGCGAGCACGGCCTGCAGCGAAGGTGCCCCGCCCTTGAATGGCACGTGCTGCATGTCCAGCCCCGCGATTTGATTGATCTGCACGCCGGCGAGATGCTGCGAGGTCCCCGCGCCCGGCGTGGCATAGAACCACTTGCCCGGCTCCGCTTTCACCTTCGCGATCAGCTCCTTCATATTGTGAATCTGCCGCTGCGGCGTGACGCAGACGATGATGCTCATCAGCGCGACTTCGCTGATCGGGGTGAAATCCTTGTGCGGATCCCAGGAGAGGTGCTTGTACAGCCAGGGATTGATCGAATGGCTGAAGTTGCCGGCAAGCAGAACGGTGTAACCGTCGGCCGGCGCGCGCGCGACCGCTTCGGCCGCAATGTTGGAGGCCGCGCCGGGCTTGTTGTCGACTACCACCGGCTGCGCCAGCTCGCGCGAGAGTTCGTCGCCGATGATGCGCGCAAGGAAATCGCCGCTGCCGCCGGGAGGGAAACCGACGACCAGGCGCAACGGCCGGTCGAGGTAGGTCTGCGCCCAGGCAAGCGAGCTTGCGCCGAGTAAGAAGATGAAAACGGCGAACGCTCGCCGCGCGGTGCCCAGCATGTACTCCTCCATTGAATTGCCGCTTCGTAGTGTGGCGGACTGGGCGCTACGATATACCGAAACTGCCGCAGGCGCTCGTATTGGAATTGGTCCAAATCGTTCGTCGACACCGGTGGCGTGCCACAATACGCGGCGCCTGCGCAGGCGCTGCCTGCCGCGCCACATGTAGGGAAAAGAAAGGAGCCACACCGTGACGAAGAAACGCATTGCCATCCTGCCGGGCGACGGCATCGGCCCCGAAGTCATTGCCGAGGCACGCCGTACGCTCGAATGGTTCGTCGCGCGCCGCGGTCTGGAGTTGGAACTCGCGGAACATCCTTACGGCGCCGGCGCCTACCGCGCGTTGGGCCTGGTGCTTCCGCCAACGACCGAAGAGGCGATCCGCGCGGCCGACGCGATCCTGCTCGGCGCGGTCGGCGGCATGGACGCCGATGCCATACCGCGTGCCGCGCGCGTCGCCGGCGGACTGCCGCACGTGCGTCGCATGCTCGAGCTCTTCGCCAACCTGCGGCCGATCGTCACCATCCCGGCGCTCTACGACGCCTCCTCGCTCAAGAACCGCCTGCTCGCGGGCGTGGATTTCATCATCGTGCGCGAGTTGATCGGCGGCATCTACTTCGGTCAGCCGCGCGGCATCGAGACGCTCGCGAACGGCGAGCGCCGCGGTTTCAATACCCAGACTTACACCACCGGCGAAATCCGCCGCATCGCGCGCTTCGCCTTCGAGCTCGCGCGCACGCGCAAACACAAAGTGTGCTCGGTGGACAAGGCGAACGTGATGGAGGCGGGCGTGCTCTGGCGCGAGGAAGTGCAGGCGCTGCGCGACGCCGAGTTCCCCGACGTCGAGCTGCGGCACATGTATGTCGACAACTGCGCCATGCAGATCGTGCGCGCGCCGGCGCAGTTCGACGTAATGCTCACCGACAATATTTTCGGGGACATTCTCTCCGACTGCGCCGCCATGACCGCGGGCTCGCTCGGCATGCTGCCCTCGGCCTCGCTCGGCGCGGCGCGCCCCGACGGCGGCCGCGCGGCACTGTATGAACCTGTGCACGGCAGCGCGCCCGACATCGCGGGCAAGGGAATCGCCAATCCGCTCGGCGCCATTCTTTCCATCGCCATGCTGCTGCGGCTGTCGCTCGCGCGCCCGCAGGATGCAGCGCTTCTCGAGCGCGCGGTGGGCGCGGCGCTGGAAGCCGGCGCGCGCACTGCCGACATTTGCGAGCCCGGCAAGAGCCCGATCGGCTGCCGCGCCATGGGCGACGCGGTGCTGCGCGAGCTCGAGCGGCTGGCGAAAACATGAAGCCGGCAAGGGCGCGACGGCTCGAATCCGTCGCGCCAACACCGCCTTTCCGCTCAAGCTAGCTTCTTGCGCTTGGCGTCCGCCATGAGCAGCGCGATGGCGCAGGACGCGGCGCGCGCCTCGGCGCTGTCGGCGCGACTGGTGAGCACGATGGGCACGGCCGCGCCGATCACCACGCCCGCGAGCAGCGCTTCGGCGAGATATTCGAGCTGCTTGGCGAGCATGTTGCCCGATTCGAGGTCCGGCACCACGAGGATGTCGGCGCGGCCGGCGACAGCCGAACGAATGCCCTTGGTCTTCGCGGCGACCAGCGACACGGCGTTATCGAAGGCAAGCGGACCGTCGAGTATCCCCCCCCGGATCTGGCCGCGATCAGCCATCTTGCACAGCGAGGCGGCGTCGATGGTGGCGCGCATCTTGGCGGTCACCGTCTCCACGGCGGCGAGAATCGCGACTTTTGGCTCGGCGACTCCCAGGATATGCGCGAGGTCGATCGCGTTCTGCACGATGTCCACTTTGTCGTCCAGCGTTGGATCGATGTTGACGGCGGCATCGCTGATGAGCAGCGCGCGCGGATAGGTCGGCACGTCGGCGAAGAAGACGTGGGTGATGCGCCGCTCGGTGCGTAGGCCCGTGCCCGCTGCGACGACTTCCGCCATCAGCTCGTCGGTATGCAGCGAGCCCTTCATCAGCGCTTCGGCGCGTCCCGAGCGCACGAGCGCCACGGCCTGCGCCGCCGCGTCGTGGCTGTGCGCGACGTCGACGATCTCCATTGCGCCGAGGTCGAAGTCGTTCTCGCGCGCGATGGCGTGAATTCTCTGCGCCGGACCGACCAGGATCGGCACGATCAGGCCGGCGGCCGCCGCCGTGACCACTCCGCCCAGCGACTCGGCATCGCAAGGATGCGCCACCGCCATCAGCGCAGGGGGCATGCCCTGCGCGCGCGCGAGCAGATTGCGGTAGCGCGCCTCGCGATCGACGATCGTCACTTCCGGCATTTCCATGCGCGCGCGCTTCACCTTTTCCGTCGGGGCGAGCACTTCCGCCGTGCCGCCGATCACCTTCTGCCCGTCCTGATTGGTGCACAGGCAATCGAAAATGATGTGATGGTTGTGATCGAACTTGCGCGTGGCCGTCAGCGTCACGGTGACCGTGTCGCCTAAGCCGACGGGGCGGGTGAAATGCAGGGTCTGGTCGACGTAGATGGTGCCCGGCCCGGGAAACTGGGTGCCGAGCACAGTAGAGATCAGGGCGCCGCCCCACATGCCGTGTGCAATCACTTCGCGGAACAGACCGCTTTTCGCGTACTCGGGGTCGACGTGTGCGGGATTGACGTCGCCCGACATGACCGCGAAAAGTTGTATATCCTCCGGTTTGAGGGTCCGCGTGAGCGAAGCCGAATCTCCGATCTTGATTTCGTCGTAGGTCCGGTTTTCGATGTACTTGAGGGGGAGCACCGGTGCAGCCTCGGATTGTTGCCTGCGGGTCAATCTATGCCAGAAGACGGTGGCAGGCGTTGCGCAAAATCAAGACACGAGCGCAGGCGCGTGCGTCAGCCAGCCGTGTTGCTGCTCCTGCATCGCACGCAAGGTGCGTGACACAAATCGCCGCCGCTGCGGCAAGTCCGATGCGTGCACTCCGGCCACCGGTGTTGAGGCACGCGGCCAGCCGTGGTACCGTGCAGCATCATGATTGATAAGACTTTTGTAGCTATCCACGCATCAGGCTGCCAGATCCGGTCGCGCGCCGATCTGGCATGCGGCTGATCCCGGCGATTGGCACGGCGTCGATTGGCGCCGCGTCTTTCGACATATGAACCTGCCGGGCAATCGCCGTTCGCAACGGACGGCGCCGAGTGTCTACATCAGGGGGAGTTAGGAGATGAAAGCAATTGAGCATGCCGCAGCATTGGAGGATGCTATCGTCGTTGGCGCCAGGGAGAAGTTGTTAAGCAAGGCGCCCAAGAAGATAGAGCGTCTGCCGTTCACGATCCGTGTGGTCCGCGACGACGAAGCGCTACGCAAGGCCGTCGCCATCCGCCAAGCGGCATATGGGCGCCATATGCCGGCATTGGGCGAGCGGCTAAGGGTGCCGGAGCCCAACGACTACGACGCTGGTTCGGTGGTCCTGTTGGCGGAATCCAAGATGGACGGCTCGCCGATCGGCACCATGCGCATCCAAACCAACCGCTTCGGCCCGCTCTCCATCGAGCAGGGCGTAACGCTTCCTGCGTGGCTGAAGGGCAGGCGGCTGGCCGAGGCGACCAGATTAGGTGTCGACTTGGGCCGTACCGGTCGTGTGGTCAAGATGTTATTGTGCAAGGCGTTCTATCTCTACAGTCTGGAAATAGGCATTAAGTGGATGATAATCGGCGCACGTCCGCCCGTCGACCGACAATACGAAGCTGCATTGTTCACGGATATCTTCCCGGGTGAAATCATCCCGATGCGGCATTTCAACAACATTCCTCATCGCGTTCTCGGATTTGAAGTTGACACTGCGGCCCAAAGATGGAGCGATGCACGCCACCCGCTGCATCAGCTAATGGTCGAAACCCATCATCCCGACATCGACCTCAGTGATGCAGAGATTTCGGCTTGGGATGCTGTCCCGCAAAAAGCTGAGATGTCGAGAAGGCTCGCGGTCGGTGCGTAAGACTCAGGGCGGCATGCGCTGTTTGCGCATCGCCGCCTCGTTGTCTAGTCGTTGCGACGTACCGGGATAGAGCACGGAACACCAGCATTTCGGACCAAAGCAGTATTATCAAGTTTTTGCGGCACATTGCCGATATGATGGGATGACACCGATTCATTCGATATTGCGCTCTGAATGGACGAAGCGGGCGAATGCCGCGCTTGATTCTTTCTTGCGCGGTATGTCTATTTACGCCGTACCTGCGGCGATCGGCCTGGCATCGATTGTCGCGCTGCTTGCGTGGAGAAGCGAATACGTCATTAGTGGAAATACGACGCTTGCATTCCGCGCGTTCGAGCAATCCGGCGATGCACCCTCGCCCGCCCAAGCCCTTGCTCAATTGGCAACTCGACCCTTGGTCGATCATCTCGATACTAGGCTGTCCGAGTCTCCGTTTTGGTTCACTTTCGCGGTCCAGCCCGCGAAGAATTCGGAACAAACAGCCGTCGAATTTCCATCCCGACACGCACAGGATGTGACCTGCTGGAGCGCTGCAGGGCTCGACGAACTTGGAATGGCAAACCGTTCCGAAGCAGTCGGACGACTGCGGGGAGGAAAGGCTGGCTTTGTTCTCGAGTTGGCTCGACAACAATCTCAAGTTGGAATGAACGTCGTATGTGTGGGAACCTTTGCCGGCCCCGGAAGAATAAACGTCGTGCAATGGCCACAAGACCAATTCGAAGTGTCGGAGCGAAAGTTTCATCGCGATTCGGGACTATTGGACGGCGGATTGATCGTTCTCGCCCTATTTGTCTTGCTCACCGCTCTCATAAACCGCGAATGGATCTATGTACTGTTCTCCGCGTGGCTCATTGCAAACTTGCGCTTAGCCGCCGTATCTGCAGGATGGGATACGCAATGGTTGGAACGCGATATACCGTCCGACTGGATATTGCTGACTCGGAAGTTGACCGCGACAGCGTGCTATCTGCTGACGTACTCCCTGTTTACCGCGTTGTTCAAGGACGATCTAAAGCGCGTGGGCTACTTGCCACTATTGCGGTTTGCACAATGGACTTTCCTGCCATTGACTGCTTTCGCGATTGCTTTACCTTTCTCCAAGTTCCTGCCTTTCCTTTGGGTGATAGCTACATTTCTAAGCGTTGTGCTCGTATTCTTCCTCGCGCGCATCGTCCTGATTACTCGTTCTGCGGTCGCCATTCTGTATAGCGCGTCCTTTGGAATTGCGCTGTTCGCCACAATTTACGAAATCGTTGCCGCGTCTTTGGGTGCGAAAGCGTTGATTGCCGCCGTGAATAGCGTAACCGCAGCGCTCGCCTCAAGTCTGATGGCCGCACTGGCTATTGCCCAGCAAATGCGCGAGGAGAGGCTGGAGCGGGTAAAGGCACAATCCGAACTCCACGACACCTATGAAGCGATCCCGATCGGACTGTTCACGCTCGACGCCAACGGCAACTTCCTGCGCGGCAACCCCGCGCTGCAGGTGATGCTGGGCGTCGATCTGTCTCGGGGGAAGAAGGAAACCTGGAGCCAGCATTTCGAGCCGGGCGCTTGGGCGCGCTTGCAGGACATCGCCTGGCGCAAGACGGGCGAGGAAATGGAGGTACGCGATTGCGTCGAGGAAGATGACAAGTCTCGGCGCTTCCTGGTCAAGGCGACGCTCGCCGACGACAAGATCGAAGGTTCGCTGCAGGACATCACCCAACGCGCCAAAGCGACGGCGCGCCTACTTTTCCTCGCAGAGAATGACCCGCTGACCGGCGTGCTCAACCGGCACGGCATCGAGGAAGCATTCGTTGCGGCGAAAAAGGCTCTCGCCGCCGGGCAACCGCTCGCACTCGCCTACCTCGACCTCGACCGCTTCAAGCTGATCAACGACTTGTTCGGACACGTGGCGGGCGACGAGGTGCTCAGGAGAGTGTGCGATCGCGTGCGCGAAATGCTCGCCGACAGCCACGCGCTCGGTCGTATCGGCGGCGACGAATTCGTGATCTTGTTCCGCAACACGCCGATCCGCACGGCGACTGCGATCTGCCGCGGCATCGTCGAATGGATAGGCGCAAAGCCCTATCAGATCGGCGACAAGGCGTTCCAGGTGCGGGGCTCGATCGGACTGATCGAGGTAGCCGCGGACACCGATGTAAAGGACGCGCTGTCCGCAGCGGACCGCGCCTGCCGCGAAGCGAAGAAGGGCCTGCACAACAATCTGGTGGTGTACGAAAAGAACGAAACAGTGTTCAAGGAGCGGCAGGAGGAATTGCGCTTCATCGAGCGCCTCGGAACCGGCGTCGTGCCCGAAGGGCTGTTCCTGATGATGCAGCCCATCATGTCCCTGCGCACGCCCTACGATTCGCTCAACTTCGAAATCCTGTTGCGCATGCGCGAACCGGACAATTCGATCACCACGGCGGGCAAGATCATCGCCGCCGGGGAGAACAACGGGCGCAGCGCGGTCATCGATCGCTGGGTGATGTCCAACACCCTGCAGTGGCTGGACGAGCATTTCGACGAACTCGACCGGACGCGCTTCGCCTGCATGAACCTCTCCGGCGCGTCGCTGAATGACGAGCGATTCATGCAGGACGCGTTTTCGATGCTGGCACAACACGGCCGCGCCGTAGGCAAGCTCTGCATCGAGATCACGGAAAGCGTGGCCTTGCACGATCTGGAGAACACCCGGCGCTTTATCGACAAGGTGCGCGATTTCGGCGCCAAGGTCGCGCTCGACGATTTCGGCGCCGGCTACACTTCGTTCTCCTATTTGAAGGAACTGCGCGCCGATACCCTGAAGATCGACGGCAATTTCATCCTCGGCGTCAACACCCATCCGGCCAATCTCGCCATCGTCGAAGCGATCGTCGAGCTCGCGCGCAATCTGGGCATGAAGAGCGTAGCGGAATGGACCGAAGACCTAGCGACGGTCGAAGCTCTGGCCGAAGTCGGAGTCGACTACATCCAGGGCTTCGTCATCGCCAGGCCGCAGATGCCGGAGAACATCCTGCAGGCCAAGTCTTCTGCCGGATTCATCGAAGAGGAATCCGTGGCGCTCTATGTGCGCAACCACCTCGCCAAAGGTCAAGCGGTCGAGCTCTGGGATCAGCTGCGGGAGCTCAGGCCCAAGGGCTTAAATAGCTGAAGTACGGAAATAGGCGGTCGCAGGGGAGCACGTCATGATCGAGGCCGATAGCGGCTATTACGACTCGCAATACAACGCCCGCGCGATGATTCCCGATCATGCGCAGATTTTCGAGCGCTGGAAGTCGCGCTCGCGCGAGGTGCGCGCTAACGCTGCCTGCCGCCTGGACATCCCCTACGGACCGAGCGCGGCGGAGCGCATCGACATCTTTCCCGCGCAAGGAAGCAGCGAAGCGCTGCTGGTGTTCATCCATGGCGGCTACTGGCGCTCGCTCGACAAGAGCGATTTCTCCTATCTTGCGCCGGCCTTCACTTCCCATGGCGTAACGCTCGCGCTACCGAATTACGGCTTGTGCCCCCAAATCGGCATCGAAGATATCGTCAAGCAGAACCTGCTCGCGCTCGCCTGGCTCTGGCACCACGGCGTGCGCTATGGCGTCAATCCGGGCAGGCTCTACGTCGCCGGGCACTCGGCTGGCGGACACTTGACGGCGATGATGCTCGCGGCGCGCTGGAACGTGTACACGCCGGAGCTTCCCTATAATCTGGTAAAGGGCGCCCTCGCCATCAGCGGCATCTACGACCTCGCTCCGCTCGCACAGGCGCCGTTCGTGAACGCCGACTTGAAATTGGATGCAGCGCTCGCGCGCAAACTCAGCCCGGTGTCCATGCCGCCCGCGACCAGTGCGCCTTTGTACACCGCCGTGGGCGGCGACGAGAGCGACGAGTTCAAGCGCCAGAATGCGCTTATCGCGCAGGTGTGGCGCAGCGCCTTCGCCGGCACCATCCCGATGCCCGGACGCAACCATCTCACCGTGGTGGAAGAACTCGCCAATCCCGAGAGCGAGCTATTTAAGCTTGCGCTGGCGATGATGGAACGTTAAGTCCGCAGGATCAGCGCCTCCGCGTGGCGAGGGTGGCGGAAAGCTGATATCGTTCCGCGACCATGAATCCACGCACCCTGCTCACCGAAAGTTTCTCTACCGCCATTGCCGCGGCCGATCCGCTAAAGATCGTTCCGCAGCACTTGCCGCAACCGCCTGCCGGGAAAACGCTGGTGGTCGGCGCCGGCAAAGCGGCGGCCGCCATGGCGCTGGCGGTCGAGCAGCACTGGCCGGCGAGCGCACCGCTGGATGGCCTTGTAATCACACGCTATCGCCATGGACTGCTCACCAACCGCATCAAGGTGATCGAGGCAGGACATCCAGTGCCGGACGAAAGCGGCGAGAAGGCGAGCCAGGAGATCCTGCGCCGCGCGAAGTCCTTGGGGGCGAATGACCTGTTGCTCGTGCTGATGTCCGGGGGCGGCTCCAGCCTGATGAGCCTGCCCACCGAAGACATCGGCATGGACGAACTGAAGGCGACGACCAAGGAACTGCTGCACTGTGGTGCGCCGATCCAGGACATGAACACGGTGCGCAAACACCTTTCCAGCATCCAGGGCGGCAGACTTGCCGCCGCGTGCAAGGCACAGGTAGTCGCACTGATCATCTCCGACGTCACCGGGGACGATCCGACCCACATCGGTTCGGGTCCGTGCGCGCCGGATCCGAGCACCTACCAGGACGCTTTGGACATCATCCGACGCTATGGCGTCGATGCCCCGTCGTCGGTGCTTATGCGCTTGCAGCGCGGCGCAGCCGGGGAAATCGGCGAAACACCCAAGCCGGGCGACAAGCTGTTTGCGCGGGTGCAGAATCACGTCATCGCCACGGCCCAGGGCTCGCTGCAGGCAGCGGCGGCCTATTTTCGCAGCCAAGGCGTTAACCCGGCGGTTCTGGGCGACAGCGTCACCGGCGAGGCGAGCGAGGTGGCGAAGGTCTACGCGGCGCTCGCGCGCCAGATCCGCACGCACGGCGAACCGTTCGCGGCGCCCGTGGCGCTGATCTCCGGCGGTGAATGCACGGTGACCGTCCGCGGCAAAGGCCGCGGCGGCCGCTGCTCCGAATTCCTGCTTTCGCTCGCAGTTGAGTTGGACGGCATGCCGGGGGTCTACGCCCTCGCCTGCGACACCGACGGCATCGACGGCTCGGAGGACAATGCCGGCGCCGTCCTCACCCCAGACGCTCGCGCGCGCGCCGCCCAGGCGGGCGTATCGGCGAAGAAACTGCTCGCGAACAACGACGGCTACGGCTTCTTTCAGGGGCTGGGCGAACTCGTCGTGACCGGTCCGACCCGGACCAATGTCAATGATTACCGGGTGATACTTATGCTATAAACGAGGCCCGGCGAATTCGCCGTCATAACAGGAAGGAGGGAAAGATGAAATTCTTGAAGTGTGTATTGAGCCTGTGGCTTGCCTTCGCTGTCAGCACGGCTTGGGCGCAAGGCGGCAAGGTTCAGCTCCAGTGGCTCGGCCAGAGCACAATCAAAATCACGACTCCCGGCGGCAAGGTGATCGTGCTCGATCCCTGGCTAACCTCCAATCCGAAGACCCCGGCGGAATACAAGAATCTCGACGCCCTGGGCAAGGTCGATTTGATCCTCGTGTCTCACGGCCACTTCGACCATACTGCAGACGCAGCGGCGCTGGCGAAGAAGAACAACGCGCCCGTCTACGGTCCGGCAGGATTGAATCAGGTGTGGACCACGCTCGGGGTGCTGCCGCCGGAACTGTCGATTCGCTTCGGCAAGGGCGGAACCGTTACGCCGCTCGGACCGAACATCAAGATCACGGCTACGCACGCGGAGCACTCTTCCGAAATCATCTGGAAGAATCCGGCGACGGGCAAGGACGAGAGCCACATCGGCGGCGAGCCTGTGGGCTTCATCATCGAGCTCGAGAACGGCTTCAAGATCTATCACATGGGCGACACCGGCCTCTTCGGCGACATGAAGTTCATCGGCGAGTATTACAAGCCCGATCTCATCATCGTGCCTATCGGCGGGCATTTCGTCATGAGCCCAAAGGACGCGGCCTTCGCCACGCGGGAGTGGATCAAGCCGAAATACGCGCTGCCGGTCCACTACGGAACCATTCCGCAGTTGAAGGGAACGCCGGAAGAGTACATCCAGGCGCTGGGAACGACGGCGACCAAGGTGTTTCCGATCAAGCCCGGGGAAAAGCTCGAGTTCTAGGGGAGATTTGAACAAGGGGGCGATGCCCCCTTGTAAATCCCCCACATCGGAGGAAACCCTGTCTAGTTCGTGAGGCATGGCAAAATATGTTAAGAGGTTTCCTAGATTCGGCTGATCCAGTCGGCTCTGCGTGACCAAAGTCAAAGCGGCAGCGGGGCAGGAGCGTAATTTAGGTGCCTGCCCCGCGCTTTGCAGAGGGTGCCAATGCGCAAATTCCGCGCCGAGCGCCCCGATCTTTGGAAGGAGAGCCGATGAAATACTTGCTCACGTTCTTTCTCGCCACGCTCGCCGGCGCGAGCCTCGCTTTCGCCGTCAATGCGCAACCTGGGCCCAAGGGCCAGGGCGCAAGTGCAGGCGCGCTGCCGATGGATTGCTCCAAGGTCAAAGACCGAACGCGCTGCGAATCCCTCAACAAGGACATCCAGGCCTGCAAGCACAAGATCGGCGACGAATGGCGGGAGTGCATGCACCAGCCACCGCCGGGGGCGAAGTTTGCCCCGCCCAAGCTGCGCGATTGCTCCAAGGCGCGCAATCTAGAACGCTGCGAGACGCACAACACTGCGCTGCAGTCGTGCAAGGGCGCAGGCAGTCGAAGCGAGCATCGCAAATGCATGGCGGCGGCCCTGGCAAAGGGCTAGTGCCAAGCGCAGCGACGCGCTCGCCCTTCGACGCGATGCGCGCGAAGCTTAGGCCCAGGCGAGCCGGTCGCCGATGTTCAAACCCAGTTGTTGGGCCGCATTGCCCTGGTTGACCGCGGCTTCCACCAGACCCTGGCTGTTCTCATACCAGAAGCCGGTGCCCGCGGCCGCTTCGGAGAAGACGCGTGCGTAGGGCAGCTTATGCGCGCCGACCGCAAGCTGCGCATCGCGCGGGATGCCGCTAGCACGGATGCCGGTGTGCGCGTTGCCGAAATGGTCCAGGTAGATGATTTCCGGAAGGTCCTCGCCGCCGAGTTCGACCTCCAGTTTGCCCGTGTGCTCGAACCAATCCTTGGGCAATCCGCCTTGCAGCGCCAGCGTCGCCGTGACGGGAGCGAACAGGTCGCGCCCATGAAACGAGGCCGAGGAATGCTTCGGCTTCCAGGTGATGCGCCAGCAGTCGCCCTTGACGGCGCGCGCCGCAACCACGGAAAGCAAGCCGTTGTCCGGCCCCACGAACCAGCGACCGTCGGCGTGCATCACCACGGCGCTGCGCGCACTGCCGACACCGGGGTCGACCACCGCCATGACCACGCTGCCTTCCGCAAAATGAGCGATCGTCGCGGCGAGCAGATGCGCGCTGGCGCGCGCATTGAACGCAGGCGCATCGTGCAGCAGGTCGATCACCGCCATGCCGGGTGCCAGGCGCTGCAGCACCGCTTTCACCTGACCGACGTAGATATCGGCAGAGCCGAAGTCAGTGAATAGTACGATCGCCATGACCGCATTGTAGCGCCCTTCGATGCACGACGTGCCCGATGGCCCGCAAGGCCCATACGGATTACTGCGGCGCATTAATCATGTCGCACTGGCAGGCGGCGCATCGCGAGGCACGAGCCTTGAAACAGCTCGCGAAAGGTTTACCCGCGGGCGGTCCTTAAATCACGTCGCATTGGCAGGCGGCGCATCGCGAGGCACGAGCCTTGAAAGAGCTCGCGAAAGGTTTACCCGCGGGCGGTCCTTAAATCACGTCGCATTGGCAGGC
>CAZMGP010000039.1:0-14401 GCA_964565875.1 uncultured Enterobacteriaceae bacterium | reverse complement strand
GGCGCATCGCGAGGCACGAGCTTTGAAACAGCCCGCGAAAGCTTTACCCGCGGGCGGTCCCTATAACAAAAAAGCCGGCGCGCTGGCCGGCTTCTCTGTTCGAAGGCTTGAAGGTTCAAGCCTTGGCTTTTTCCTCGGTCGCTTCTTCCTTGGGTTCGGGACGATCCATCAGCTCGACCAAGGCCATGGGTGCATTGTCGCCCTGACGGAAGCCGTACTTGAGAATGCGCAGGTAGCCACCGTTCCGCTTCGCGTAGCGGGGACCAAGCTCGTTGAAGAGCTTGACCACCATGTCGCGATCGCGCAGGCGGTTGAACGCGAGGCGTCGGTTGGCGACCGTGGCGGTCTTGCCCAGCGTGATCATCGGCTCGACCACGCGGCGCAGTTCCTTCGCTTTCGGCAGAGTCGTGGTGATGACTTCGTGCTTGAGCAATGAATTGGTCATGTTGCGCAGCATCGCGAGGCGATGGCTGCTGGTGCGGTTGAGTTTCCTCAGTCCTAAGCGGTGACGCATGATCTTGCCTTTTCGGTTCTGCCCTCATCCCGAGGGCGATGTTTCTTGACTTTCCCTGCCGGCGACCTCCGCCGACGTCGGTTCAGGCGCGCGCGACTTCGAGCCCGGCGGGCGGCCAGTTCTCCAGCTTCATGCCCAGGGTCAGGCCGCGCGATGCCAGCACTTCCTTGATCTCGTTGAGCGACTTGCGGCCGAGGTTCGGCGTCTTCAGCAGTTCGGTCTCGGTGCGCTGGATCAGATCGCCGATGTAATAGATGTTCTCGGCCTTGAGGCAGTTGGCCGAGCGCACCGTCAGTTCGAGGTCGTCCACCGGGCGCAGCAGGATAGGATCGACTTGCGGCGCCTTCACCGGCTCGCTCGCGATCGGCGTGCCTTCGAGCGCGGCGAACACGGAGAGCTGGTCCACCAGCACGCGCGCCGCATAGCGGATCGCCTCCTCGGGCTCGACCACGCCGTTGGTCTCGATGTCCATGATCAATTTGTCGAGATCGGTGCGCTGTTCCACCCGCGCGGACTCGACTGCGTAGCTCACGCGGCGCACCGGCGAGAAGGACGCATCGAGGATGATCTTGCCGATGCCTTTGGTCTCTTCCGGAGCGGCGCGCACGTTGCCCGGCTCGTAGCCGCGGCCGCGCTCGACCTTGATCTGCATCTCGAGCTTGCCGCCCGCCGAGAGGTGTGCGATCACGTGCTCGGGATTGATGATTTCGACGTCGTGCGACGCCTCGATGTCGGCAGCGGTGACCGGGCCCTCGCCTTTCTTCTTCAGCGTCAACAGCGCCTCGGTGCGGTTATGCAGCTTGAGCACCACGCCTTTCAGGTTGAGCAGGATGTCGACCACGTCTTCCTGCACGCCGTCGATGGTCGAGTACTCGTGCAGCACGCCGGAAATCTGCACCTCGGTCGGAGCGAAACCCGGCATCGATGACAGGAGCACGCGGCGCAGCGCATTGCCTAGCGTGTGGCCGTAGCCACGCTCGAACGGCTCCATCACCACTTTGGCGTGATTCGGAGCGATGCTCTGCACATCGATAATGCGCGGTTTCAGAAATCCACTGCTTTGCATGGAAGTTCCTCTGGAAAGCTTTAACGATTACTTCGAGTACAGTTCGACTACCAGGCTCTCGTTGATGGTCGACGGCAGCTCGCTGCGCTGCGGGTTCGCCTTGAACGTGCCCTTCATCGCAGCAGTGTCCACTTGCAGCCACTCGGGGAAGCCGCGCGAGGCGGCGGCCTCGGTCGCCCCCTTGATGCGCAGCTGGCTCTTCGCAGCTTCCGTGACTTCGACGACGTCGCCGGTGCGCAACTGGTAGGACGGAATGTTGACGCGCTTGCCGTTCACCTTGATGCCGTTGTGGCGCACCACTTGGCGCGCTTCGTTGCGCGAGGCGCCGAAGCCCATGCGGTAGCACACGGTGTCCAGGCGCGACTCCAGCATCTGCAACAGGCTTTCGCCGGTGATGCCCTTGGCCTTGGCGGCGTTGGCATAGATGCCGCGGAACTGGCGCTCGAGCACGCCGTAGATGCGGCGGATCTTCTGTTTCTCGCGCAGTTGCTTGCCGTAATCGGACAGGCGCTGGCCGCTCTTCTGGCCATGCTGGCCTGGGGCGTAGGCGCGGCGCTCGACAGCGCACTTATCGGTGAAGCACTTCTCGCCCTTGAGGAACAGTTTCTCGCCCTCGCGACGGCACTGGCGGCATTTCGGATCTAGATTGCGGGCCACGTTGCAGTCTCCTTAGATGCGCCGACGCTTGGGCGGGCGGCAGCCGTTGTGCGGTACCGGCGTCACGTCGCTGATGCTGGTGATCTTCAGGCCGATGGCATTGAGCGCGCGCACCGCCGACTCGCGCCCCGGGCCGGGGCCCTTGATGCGCACTTCGACGTTCTTCACGCCGCATTCCTGCGCCGCCTTGCCGGCCTGCTCGGCGGCGATCTGCGCGGCGAAGGGCGTGCTCTTGCGCGAACCCTTGAAGCCGGCAGCGCCGGAGGTCGCCCAGGACAAGGCATTGCCCTGGCGGTCGGTGATGGTGATGATGGTGTTGTTGAACGACGCGTGGATGTGCGCAACGCCTTCCGCGACGTTCTTCTTCACCTTCTTGCGTACACGCGCCGATGCGGCGGTGCTCGGGGGTTTAGCCATTTATGCTTTCCTCTATCTTTGCTTCGATGCCGGGCTTAGGTCTTGGTCGCCGCCGCTTTCATCTTGATCGCGGCCTTGCGCGGGCCTTTGCGCGTGCGCGCATTGGTGCGCGTGCGCTGGCCACGCACGGGCAAGCCCTTGCGATGTCGCGAGCCGCGATAGCAGCCCAAATCCATCAGACGCTTGATCGACATCGAGACCTCGCGCCGCAGGTCGCCCTCGACGGCGAACTTGCCCACCTCTTCGCGCAAGCGCTCCATGTCGGAGTCCGACAGGTCCTTGATCTTCGCCGAGTTAGCCACTTTGGCAGCGGCGCAGATCGCCCGCGCGCGCGGCCGCCCGATGCCGTAGATCGCGGTGAGCGCGATCTCAGCGTGCTGGTGGTTTGGAATGTTGACACCTGCGATACGGGCCATTAGCGCACTCCGGAAAACTGATAATTATAACTTGATCTCATCATTTCTACCAGACGATCATCCCTGACGCTGCTTATGCCGCGCGTTGGTGCAGATCACCCGCACCACGCCCTTTCTGCGAATGACCTTGCAGTTGCGGCAAATCTTCTTCACCGATGCCTGTACTTTCATGGTCCTCTCCTACTGCGCTCGGGTACGCACCCGGGCTACTTCGCGCGGAAAACGATCCGCGCTCGTGTCAAATCATACGGCGTCAATTCCACCGTCACCTTGTCGCCCGGCAGGATGCGGATGTAGTGCATGCGCATCTTTCCCGAGATGTGTCCCAGCACGATGTGCCCGTTTTCGAGCTTCACCCTGAAGGTCGCGTTGGGGAGGTTCTCGACGATCTCCCCCTGCATTTCGATTACATCTTCTTTCGCCATCTGTCGCTTCTATCGATCTCCGTGCCTGGGATCAAGCGCACCTCGGCCTGTTCCCTCACCTGGTCGGGAATCCGGCTCCCTTGAAATTCGCCTTCTTCAACAAGCTTTCATACTGGTGCGACATGATGTAGGCCTGCACCTGGGACATGAAGTCCATGGTCACGACGACGATGATGAGGAGCGAGGTTCCGCCGAAGTAGAACGGCACGTTCCATTTCAAGATCAGGAATTCCGGCAGCAGGCATACAAGCGTCACGTAGATCGCGCCGGCGAGCGTGAGGCGCGTCAGGATCTTCTCCAGATAGCGCGCCGTCTGATCGCCCGGGCGGATGCCGGGAACGAACGCCCCGCTCTTCTTCAGGTTGTCCGCGGTGTCCTTCGGGTTGTACTGCAGCGCCGTGTAGAAGAAGCAGAAGAATACGATCGCGGCCGAATAGAGCATGACGTAGATCGGCTGCCCCGGCGAGAGCGTGCCGGCGATGTCGCGCAGCCAGCGCGCGTTGTCGCTCTGGCCGAACCAGCCGACGAGCGTCGCCGGGAACAGGATGATGCTCGAGGCGAAGATCGGCGGAATCACGCCGGACATGTTGAGCTTGAACGGCAGGTGCGAGGCCTGGCCGCCGTAGATCTTGTTGCCGACCTGACGCTTGGCGTAATTCACCAGGATCTTGCGCTGGCCGCGCTCGACGAAGCACACGCCCCAGGTCACCAGCACCACCGCCACGGCGACGAGCAGCGCGGTAAGCGGATGCATGGCGCCGGTGCGCACCAATTCCAGCGTGCCGCCGATGGCGTTCGGCAGCCCCGCGGCGATGCCGGCGAAGATGATGATCGATATGCCGTTGCCCAGTCCGCGCTCGGTGATCTGCTCGCCCAGCCACATGAGGAACATGGTGCCGGTAACAAGCGTGGTGACCGTGACGAAACGGAACATCAACCCCGGCTCGAGCACCAGTCCCGCCTGCGACTCAAGCGCGATGGAGATGCCCGTCGCCTGGAACATCGCCAGCAGCACCGTGCCGTAGCGCGTGTACTGGGTGATCTTGCGCTGGCCCGCCTGTCCTTCCTTCTTCAGCTGCTCCAGCTGCGGCGACACGGTCGTCATCAACTGCATGATGATCGAGGACGAAATGTACGGCATGATCCCCAGCGCGAAGATGGTGAAGCGCGACAGCGCCCCGCCCGAGAACATGTTGAACATGCCCAGGATGCCACCCTGCTGCGACTTGAACAGATCGGCGAGCACGTTCGGGTCGATCCCCGGCACGGGAATGTGCGCACCGATGCGGAACACGAGCAACGCGCCGAGCAGGAACAGCAGACGCTTCTTCAGGTCGCCGAACTTGCCGCTCTTGCCGATGCTTTGATTGGGGGTAGCCATCTCGTTTCCGGGGGCTTAAGCCTTGTCGCCTTTCGCCTTCGGTTTGGCCTTCTCTTTGGCCGCAGGTTCAGCGCCCGCCTTCGCAGGCTTCGCCGCCTTGGCCTTGGGCTTCGCCTTTTCCGCCGGCTCCGCGGCCGGGGCCTTCGCCGCTTCGGCGCGGGCCTTGCGCTTCGCGATCGCGGCCGCGAGCGCCTTCGCCTTCTTGCTGCCTTCGGCCGGCGCCTTGGCGGCCGGCAGGCTGACGCTGCCGCCTGCGGCTTCGATCGCCGCGCGCGCGCCCTTGGTCACGCGCAAGCCCGACAGGCTCACTTTGCGCTCGAGCTTGCCCGACAAGATCACCTTCGCCGCTTCGGTCGCCGGCGGCACCACGCCGGCCTGCTTTAGCGCCTTCAGATCGATGACATCGATCGGCAGCTTCTGCAAGTCGGACAAGCGCACTTCCGCCGTCAGGCCGCGCGAAAGGGAATTGAAGCCGCGCTTGGGCAGGCGCCGCTGCAGCGGCATCTGCCCGCCTTCGAAGCCGACTTTGTGAAAACCGCCGGAGCGCGCTTTCTGTCCCTTGTGCCCGCGCCCCGCGGTCTTGCCCAGGCCGGAGCCGATGCCGCGGCCGACGCGGCGCGGCGCGTGCTTCGCACCTGCTGCGGGCTTGATCGAATTAAGCTGCATTTATGCCTCGCACTTCACCAGGTAGTACACCTTGTTGATCATGCCGCGGATGGCAGGGCTGTCCTGCAGTTCCACGGTTTGGTTGACACGCTTCAGACCCAAGCCGCGTACCGTCGCGCGATGCGCCGCCTTGCAGCCGATCACGCTCTTCACCAGAGTGACTTTCAGTTTCTTGTCCGCCATGATTTGCCTCAACCCGTGATCTCTTCGACCGACTTGCCGCGCTTGGCGGCGATTTCGGACGGGGCGCGCATCGACTTCAAGCCGTCGAGCGTCGCGCGCACCACGTTGTAGGGGCTGCCCGAGCCGATGCATTTGGCGAGCACGTTGGTGACGCCCATGACTTCGAACACGGCGCGCATCGCGCCGCCGGCGATGATGCCGGTACCTTCGGAGGCAGGCTGCATGTAGACCTTGGCCGCGCCGTGGCGCCCGATCACCGCATGGTGCAGCGTGCCGTTCTTCAGGCTGACGCGGATCATCTTGCGCCGCGCCTCTTCCATCGCCTTCTGCACCGCCACCGGGACTTCGCGTGACTTGCCTTTGCCCATGCCGACACCGCCGTCGCCGTCGCCGACCACCGTAAGCGCGGCGAAGCTGAGGATACGGCCGCCCTTCACCACCTTGGTGACGCGATTGATCGAAACCATCTTCTCGCGCAGGCCGTCACCGCGGTCGTCCTGGCTCTGCATCTTGCCCTGCATCCTGCCTTGCATCTTCGCCATATTCTTCCCCGATTAGAACTTGAGCCCGGCTTCGCGCGCCGCTTCGGCCAGAGCCTTGACGCGGCCGTGATACTGCAGGCCGCCGCGGTCGAACGCCACCTTCTCGATGCCGAGCTGTTTGGCCTTGGCGGCGATGCGCTTGCCCACGGCCTCGGCCGCCTTGACGTTGCCGCCGTTGGCCACGGCTGCGCGCACTTCCTTCTCCAGCGTGGAGGCGGCGGTCAGCACCTTGTCGCCGCTCGCGGAAATCACCTGCGCGTAGATGTGGCAATTGGTTCGATGCACGGCGAGGCGCACCGCGTTCAGTTCCGAGATCTTGGCACGCGATCCGCGCGCCCGGCGCAGCCGCGCCTGTTTCTTATCTGTCATGGCTCACGCTCCGCTTACTTCTTCTTGGTCTCTTTCAAGACCACCGTCTCACCCAAATAGCGCACGCCCTTGCCCTTGTACGGCTCGGGTCCGCGATAGGCGCGCACTTCCGCTGCTACCTGGCCGACCTGCTGCTTGTCGATCCCCTTGAGGACGATCTCGGTCTGGCTCGGCGTCTCGACCTTGATGCCCTTGGGCATCTGGTGCACCACCGGGTGCGAAAAACCGAGCGAGAGGTTCAGCTTGTCGCCCTGCGCCTGAGCGCGATAACCGACGCCCACCAGGGCGAGGCGCCGCTCGAAACCCTTGGTCACGCCTTCGACCATGTTCGCGACCAGCGCGACCGTGGTGCCGGACATGGCATTCGCCTGCGCCGAGCCGTTGTTGACCTGGCACAACAGATTGTCGCCTTCGCGCTCGAGCCGGATGTCGCTGCTCAGACGCCGCGTGAGCGTCCCCAGGGGCCCCTTGACCGCGATCTGTTCGGCGGACAAGGTGACCTCAACGCCCTTGGGCACGGGGATGGGTCGTTTTCCGATACGTGACATTTTCCGTTCCCCTTAAGCCACGATGCACAGCACTTCGCCGCCGATGCCGCTGGCGCGCGCCTTGCGATCGGTCATCACGCCTTTGGAGGTCGAGACGATGGCGATGCCGAGACCGTTCATGATCTTGGGAATGTCGTCGCGCCCCTTGTAGATGCGCAATCCCGGGCGGCTGACGCGTTCGATCTTCTCGATCACCGGTTCGCCGGCGTAGTACTTGAGCGCGATCTCCAGGCTGGCCTTGCCGTCTTCCTCGCGCAACTTGAAATCCTCGATGTAGCCTTCGTCCTTCAGCACCTGGGCGATGGACGCCTTCACCCGCGATGCAGGCACCGACACGGACAGCTTTTCCGCAAGCTGTGCATTGCGGATGCGCGTCAGCATATCGGCGATCGGATCTGTCATGCTCATACTCTGTCTCCTCTCACCAGCTGGCTTTGGTCACGCCGGGGATCTCGCCGCGCATGGCGATGTCGCGCAGCTTGCTGCGACCCAGGCCGAACTTGCGATACACGCCGCGCGGGCGGCCGGTCAGCTTGCAACGGTTGCGCAGCCGCGTGGGCGAGGCGTTGCGCGGCAGCTGCTGCAGCTTGGCGCGCGCCGCCATCCGCTCTTCTTCCGGCTGTGAGAAGTCGTTGATGATGGCGAGCAGCGCGGCGCGCTTGGCCTCGAACTTCTTCACCGTCTTGCGGCGCTTTTCGTTACGGTTGATGACTGCGATCTTTGCCATGGGGCAATCCTCAGTTCTTGAACGGGAATTTGAAGGCCGCGAGCAGCGCCTTCGCTTCCTCGTCGGTCTTCGCACTAGTGGTGATGCTGATGTTCATGCCGCGCAGGGCGTCGATCTTGTCGTACTCGATCTCGGGGAAAATGATCTGCTCTTTCACGCCGAGGTTGTAGTTGCCGCGGCCGTCGAACGCGCGTCCAGAAAGACCGCGGAAGTCGCGAATGCGCGGAATCGCGATGCTCACCAGGCGGTCGAGGAACTCGTACATGCGCGCGCCGCGCAGGGTCACCATGCAGCCGATGGGCATGCCCTTGCGAATCTTGAAGCCGGCGATCGCCTTCTTCGACATCGTCACCACCGGCTTCTGCCCGGCGATCTTGGTCATGTCGCCGACGGCGTTGTCCATGATCTTCTTGTCGTTCACGGCTTCGCCGACGCCCATGTTGAGCGTGATCTTTTCGATGCGCGGTACCTGCATCGCGCTCTTGTACCCGAACTTCTTCACCAGATCGGGTACCACTTTTTCCTTGTAGAAACTGTATAAGCGTGCCATAGCGTTTGCTCTCTCAGGCGTCCACGAGTTCGCCGTTGGACTTGAATACACGGACCTTGCGACCGTCCTCCAGCGTCTTGAAGCCGACCCGGTCGCCTTTCTGCGTCTGCGGGTTGAACAGCGCGACGTTGGAGATGTCGATCGGCATATCGATATCGACGATGCCGCCGGTTTGGTTCTTCATCGGATTGGGCTTCTGGTTCTTCTTCGCGCGATTGATGCCCTCGACCAGCAGATGCCGGTCGTCGACGCGACGCAGCACCGTGCCGCGCTTGCCTTTGTCCTTGCCGGCGATGACGATCACGTCGTCGCCTTTGCGAATCTTTTGCATGGCCTTCGATTCCTCTATTCCTGACCTGGGAGCGTTGCGAAGCGGCGCGACTTCACGCCGCGTCGAATGCCTCGGTTACAGCACCTCGGGCGCGAGCGACACGATCTTCATGAAGCGCTCGTTGCGCAGTTCGCGCGTCACCGGCCCGAAAATGCGCGTGCCGATCGGCTCGAGCTTGGCGTTCAAGAGCACCGCCGCATTGGAGTCGAACTTCACCAGCGAACCATCGGCGCGGCGCACACCCTTCGCTGTGCGCACCACGACGGCACTGTAGACCTCGCCCTTTTTGACGCGGCCGCGCGGGGCGCAGTCCTTGATGCTGACCTTGATCACGTCGCCGATGCCGGCATAGCGGCGCTTGGAACCGCCCAAGACCTTAATGCACATGACCGCGCGTGCGCCGGTGTTGTCGGCCACATCCAAAACACTTTGCATCTGAATCATGATTTATTTCCTTTCCAACTTGGACCACTTGCGTCTTGCGGCCAGTCTTGGAACCCGTTTGGGTTGAGCGCCAGGCCGGTTGCGGCCGGGCGGAAACGCGAAAACAGTCAATTATATCCAACCTTGCCCGTCCGGGCAAGGCTTCTGCGACCTCAGATGTTCTTGGCCTTCTCCACCAGCTTGGTGACCGTCCACGACTTGGTCTTCGAGATAGGCCGCGACTCTTCGATCATGACTACGTCGCCGACCTTATATTCGTTGGTCTCGGCGTGCGCATGGTATTTCTTCGACCGGGTCACGATCTTGCCAAGCAGCGGGTGACGCACCCGCCGCTCGATCAGCACCGTCACCGTCTTGTTCATCTTGTCGCTGACCACGCGTCCGGTAAGGGCGCGCACGACCTTGGCTGTCTGGGTATCGCTCATTTGCTTGCCGCCTTCTGTGCAATGATTGTGCGCACCCGCGCGATGTCGCGGCGGGTCTTCTTCAGCTGGCTGTTATTGGCCAGCTGCTGCGTCGCGATCTGCATGCGCAGGCTGAATTGCGCCTTCAGCAGATCGTTCAGTTCCTGGTTCAGTTGCGCCATGTCTTTGGCGCGCAGTTCACTCGGTTTCATCTCTTACCCCACTAGCCGGTGTACGAAGGTGGTGGCGATCGGCAGCTTCGCCGCCGCTAGGCGGAACGCCTGGCGCGCGAGCACTTCGTCGACCCCGTCCATTTCGTAGAGCACCTTGCCCGGAACGATTTCCGCGACGAAATACTCGGGGTTACCCTTGCCGTTGCCCATACGCACTTCGGCGGGCTTCTGCGAAATGGGCTTGTCCGGGAAGATGCGGATCCAGATGCGCCCGCCGCGTTTGATGTGGCGCGTCATCGCGCGCCGCGCCGCTTCGATCTGGCGTGCGGTCAGGCGCCCGCGGGCGGTCGCCTTGAGGCCGTACTCGCCGAAGGAGACCTTGTTGCCGCGCGTGGCGATGCCACGATTGCGACCCTTCTGCTGTTTGCGATATTTGGTTCTGGCTGGCTGAAGCATCTTACGCTCCTGTCTTCTTCGTCACGCGCCTGACCGTCTTGGTCTTGGCGGGCTTGGCGGCGTCGGCCGCGGCTCCCTCTGCCTTGGCTTCGGTCTCGGGCTTCGCGGCGTCGTCCGCGGCGGGCTTCTTGCGCGCACGCGGCGCCGCCTTGGGCTTGGCTTCACCCTCGGTCTTCGCGGCATCGGCCTTGGCCGCGGGGGCGGGCGCCTTTCTCACCTTCTTCGGCGCGGGTGCTTCCTCGGGCCCGGCGGCCGGTGCCGCAGCCGGCTGCTCGTTCCTGCCGACGGTTTCGCCCTTGTACACCCAGACCTTGATGCCGATCACGCCGTAAGTCGTCTTCGCTTCGCCGAAGCCGTAGTCGATGTCCGCGCGCAGGGTGTGCAGGGGCACGCGGCCCTCGCGGTACCATTCGTTACGCGCGATCTCGATGCCGTTCAGGCGGCCCGAGCTTTCGATCTTGATCCCTTGCGCGCCGAGGCGCATGGCGTTCTGCATCGCGCGCTTCATCGCGCGGCGGAACATGATGCGCTTTTCCAGCTGCTGCGCGATCGAGTCGGCGATGAGCTGCGCGTCGATCTCGGGTTTGCGGATCTCCTCGATGTTGACGTGCACCATCTGCACGCCCAGCATCCGGCGCAGATCGGCCTTCAGCACTTCGATGTCCTCGCCCTTCTTGCCGATGACCACGCCGGGGCGGGCGCTGTGGATGGTGATGCGCGCATCTTTCGCCGGGCGCTCGATCACCACGCGGCCGACCGAGGCGTGCGCCAGCTTCTTCTTCAGGTAGTCGCGGACCTTGAGGTCCTCGTTCAGCATGCCGGCGAAATTCCTGCTGTTCGCGTACCAGCGCGATCCCCAGCTCTTGTTGACTGCGAGGCGGAACCCGATCGGGTGGATTTTCTGTCCCATGACTGTCCCTTATTTCTTGGCCGCGGTATCGGCCGCGCGCACTTTGGCTGCGGCCTTGGACGCGCCGCGTTTGGCTTTCACCTCGTCGCCCACGGTGATGAAAATGTGGCAGGAGTGCTTGTTCACGCGGTTGCCGCGGCCCTTGGCGCGGGCGTGGAAGCGCTTCATCACTGCGCCTTGCTCGACGTGGATGGTCTGCACCTTCAGCTCGTCGATATCTGCGCCGTCGTTGTGCTCTGCGTTGGCGATGGCCGACTCCAGCACTTTCTTGATGATCTGGGCGCCTTTCTTCGGGCTGAACTGAAGCACGTTGAGCGCTTTGTCTACGGCCAGGCCGCGAATCTGGTCCGCGACCAGACGACCTTTCTGGGCCGAGATCCGAGCGCCGCGCAAGCTGGCTCTAGTTTGCATGCTCGTCACTCCTATTTCTTCGCCGCCGGGGCGGGCGCAGGCGCGCCGCCTGCGGGCGCGGCGACCTTGCGGTCCGCCGAATGGCCTTTGAACGTGCGGGTGAGAGCGAACTCGCCCAGCTTGTGGCCGACCATGTTTTCCGAAATGTAGACCGGAATGTGCTGCTTGCCGTTGTGCACGGCGATCGTCAACCCGACGAAATCCGGCAGGATGGTGGAGCGACGCGACCAGGTCTTGATCGGGCGCTTGTCGCCGCTAGAGCGCACTTTCTCGACCTTGCCCATCAGATGGTGGTCGACGAACGGGCCTTTCTTGATTGAACGTCCCATGTCCTATCCTCTATTTCTGATAGCGGCGACTGACGATCATGCCGCTGGTGCGTTTGTTCTTGCGCGTGCGATAACCCTTGGTGAGCGTGCCCCAGGGGCTGACCGGATCGCGGCCGGCCGCCGTCTTGCCTTCGCCGCCGCCGTGCGGGTGGTCGATCGGATTCATGGCGACGC
Organism: uncultured Enterobacteriaceae bacterium; assembly: GCA_964565875.1. Taxonomy (GTDB): domain Bacteria; phylum Pseudomonadota; class Gammaproteobacteria; order Burkholderiales; family SG8-39; genus 2-12-FULL-64-23. The sequence continues at coordinate 2,308 of CAZMGP010000039.1, read as the reverse complement.
CGCGCACCGTCGGGCGCACACCGCGCCAGCGCACGCGTCCGGCCTTGCCCACCGACTCCAGCGAGTGCTCTTCGTTGCCGACTTCGCCGATGGTGGCGCGGCATTCGATGTGCACGCGGCGCACCTCGCCCGAGCGCAGGCGCAGCTGCGCGTAGCTGCCTTCGCGCGCGAGCAACTGCACCGAGGTGCCGGCGGCGCGCGCAAGCTGCGCGCCTTTGCCCGGCAGCATTTCGACGCAATGCACCGTGGTGCCGACCGGGATATTGCGCAGCGGCAGGGTGTTGCCCGGCTTGATCGGGGCTTCCGAACCCGACATGAGCTGGCTGCCGACAGTCAGGCCCTTGGGGGCGATGATGTAGCGGCGCTCGCCGTCCAGGTAGCAGAGCAGCGCGAGGTTCGCGCTGCGATTGGGGTCGTACTCCAGGCGCTCGACGCGGGCGGCGATGCCGTCCTTCGCGCGCTTGAAATCGATGACGCGGTAGTGCTGCTTATGCCCGCCGCCCTGATGGCGCATGGTGACATGGCCGCTGTTGTTGCGACCGGCGCGCTTGGATTTCGGCTCGAGCAGCGGTGCATGCGGCTTGCCCTTGTGCAGCTCGGGATTGACGACTTTCACCAGGGCGCGGCGGCCCGGCGAAGTGGGTTTTACTTTGACGAGTGCCATGTTCTACTCCGCCGCGTGAAAGTTGATTTCCTGGCCGGGCTTGAGGCAGACGTAAGCCTTCTTCCAGCCCTTACGCCGTCCGGCGAGCTTGCCGAAGCGCTTCTGCTTGCCTTTAACGTTGGCGACCTGTACGTTCTCGACTTCGACTTTGAACAGCAGCTCTACCGCCGCCTTGATCTCGGGCTTGGTCGCATCGCCGACGACGCGGAATACCACCTGCTCGTTCTTCTCGGCGACGAACGTGCTCTTCTCCGACACCGCCGGAGCGAGCAGCACCTGCATCAGCCGCTGCGGATTGATCGCCGGGGTCTTGGTTGCTTGTGGCGTGCTCATCCCAGCATCTCCTCGAATTTGCTGACCGCCTTGCGGGTCAGGATCACGTTCTTGTAGCGGATGAGCGACACCGGATCGGTTTCGCTCACTTCCAGCACCAGAACATTCGGCAAGTTCCTCGACGACAGAAGCAGGTTGTCGTTCAGCTCGTCGGTGATGAGCAGTAGCGAGTCCGCCACGCCCATGTCCTTGGCCTTCTGCAGGAACAGCTTCGTCTTAGGCGCCTCTACGGTGAAGTTCTCCACCACTTTCAGGCGGTCTTCGCGCGCGAGCTGCGACAGGATCGAAGCCACGCCGGCGCGGTACATCTTGCGATTGAGCTTCTGCGAAAAGTTCTCGTCCGGCATGGACGGGAAGATTTTGCCGCCGCCGCGCCACAGCGGGCTGGAGGCCATGCCGGCGCGCGCGCGGCCGGTGCCTTTCTGGCGCCAGGGTTTGCGCGTCGACTTGGCGATATCGCTGCGCCCTTTCTGCGCACGCGTACCCTGCCGTGCGTTCGCCTGATAGGCCTCGACCACCTGGTGAATCAGGGGTTCGTTGTAGTCGCGGCCGAAGAGCGCGTCCGAGGCGGCCACAGTCGAGGCCGACACCCCTTTCGCGTCGATCAGTTTCAGTTCCATTATTTCTTGCCTCCCTTCGCCGGCGCGCTTGCTACCTTCTTCGCCACCGCCTTGACCGCCGGATGCACCAGCAGATCGCCGCCCTTCGCACCCGGAACCGAGCCCTTGATCATCAGCAACTGGCGCTCGGCATCGATGCGCACGATTTCCAGGCTTTGCGTCGTCCGCTTCACGGCACCGTAGTGGCCGGGCATGCGTTTTCCCGGAAACACGCGGCCCGGGTCCTGCGCCTGGCCGGTCGAACCGGGGACGTTGTGCGACTTCGAGTTGCCGTGACTCGCACGGTTGGAGGAGAAGTTGTGGCGCTTGATGACACCGGCATAACCCTTGCCGTGCGAGGTTCCGGTGACATCCACCATCTGCCCGACCTGGAACAGGTCGACGCCGAGCTGGCCGCCCAACTTCAGGTTGGCGAGTTGCTCTTCGCTGACGCGAAACTCTTTCAGCGTGTGGCCGGCTTCGACCGCAGCTTTGGCGAAATGGCCCGCCGCAGCCTTGTTCACGCGCGTGGCCCGGCGCTTGCCGAACGTGACCTGAACCGCAGCATAGCCATCGCTTGCCGCAGTCTTGATTTGAGTCACGCGATTGTTCGACACGTCCACCACGGTCACCGGAACGGAGTCGCCTTCGTCCGTGAAAACGCGGGTCATGCCGACCTTGCGACCGACTAGTCCTACGCTCATCTTCTTTC
>CAZMGP010000038.1:0-50338 GCA_964565875.1 uncultured Enterobacteriaceae bacterium | reverse complement strand
CTACCTTGACGCGCACCGCCGGTACGCTTTGTCACCTATGTCTCGGGCCGCTCAGCGCCGCGGCCGCCGCGTGCGGCAGCTAGCGATAGACCAGCACCGGCAGCTTGCAGTGGGTCAGCACCTTGTTGGTCTCGCTGCCGAGCAGCAGGCCGGAAATGCCGCTGCGCCCGTGCGAGGCCATGAATATCAGGTCGCACTTGCGCGACTTCGCCGCCTTGATGATCGCCTGAAAGGGCGAATCGCTGCTCAAGTAGAGGGTCGAGCACGCGACCTTTCCCACTTGCGCGAGTTTCTCGATCTGGCCGAGGTACTTGGCGGCGGTCTTCTCCACCTGCTTTTCGAATACGGCGAGAGGCACGAAATTCGCGGGCATGTAATCCCCGGCGACGTTGGCGTGATACTCGGGCGCGGCGTAAAAGGCGGTGATGCGCGCGCCGTGCGCCTTGGCGAAGCGCACTGCATTCTTCGCCGCGCGCAGCGACAGCGTCGATCCGTCGGTCGGAACCAAAATGTGCTTGAACATGCTGGCTTCCTTTGTTGGTCGTTAAAGCCCGCCCGCAACCTCAGGCCGCGGCGAGTTGTCTGAAGCCGAGCCCGACCTCGAACGGCGGACGCGGTTTGCGCGCGCGCTTGCCGCTGTCGCTGCGGCGTTGCACGGGAGGCGAAACCAGCGGCGGCAGGAAGCTCGCCGCGATGCCCGATGCCGGGTCGACCACGCCGCGCAGCGCTTCCGCATCGAGGATGTCGATGCTCCTCTGGTGCACTTGGATCATGCCGTCGGCGTTCAGCGCCGAGAGCGCTCGGCTCACCGTCTCCAGCTTCAGGCCGAGATAGCTGCCGATTTCCTGGCGGGTCATGCGCAGATTGAAGGAGCAGCGCGAATAGCCGAGCGCGCCTAGGCGCGCCGACTGCGCGAGCAGGAACGCTGCGACGCGGCCCTCGGCGCCGAGTGTGCCCAGGGTCCAGGCCATGTGCTGCACCCGCACCAACTCGCGGCTCAGCACGCGGTAGAGCAGCGCTTCCAGGCTCGGGCATTCGCAGATCAGCCGCGCGAGGCAGGCGAAGGGCACGATGGCGACTTCGCTGGTATCCAGGGACACTGCCGTGGAGCAATAGTGGCCGCCATCGATGCCGTCGGCGCCCATCAGATCGCCGCACATCGGAAACGCCAGCACCTGCTCGCTGCCGGAGAAATCCGTATAGACCGTCTTGAAGCAGCCCGAGCGCACCACGTAGAGCGAATGGAACTTGTCGCCCGCGCGCACCAGCGATTCGCCTTCGCGTACCCGACGCAGGGGGAACGAGGTGCGGGCGAGCCAGGCTTCGTTGGGGCACTCGATCTTCAGCAGCCGCGTCAGCTCGCGCACCGAAAGCTGAACCCCTTCGCGTTCCGCCGCGGGCGTGGCGCTTGCGTCCGCTGCGGCAAAGTCGAGCGCGGTGTGGTGCAACATTTCGCCGGTCATGTTCTGCTCCCTAAGATTGAGGTGCGGATTCGTTTCAGTCGTCTTCTAATGGCGAGCCTCGGCTTCTCCGCTCAGGCCGCTCCATGCCTGGAGGATTTCGCGGATGCGCGGAAATTCCGAAGACTTGTCGAGAAAATATTCCGCGCCGGCGTCAATGCAGGCGCGCCGGTGCTGGTCGGTGGCGTAGTTGGTGAGGACGGCGACATGCAGCGGCTGCGCCGCGGGATTCACCGCCTTCAGCACTTCCAGTCCGCTGCCGTCCTCGAGCTGCAGGTCGAGGATCACGGCGCCCGGATGGGTGGCGCGGATGCCGTCGATGGCCGCGCCGACCGTGGCGGCTTCGCCCACCAGCTCCGCTCCTTCGATCCCCCGAATGGTCGCTGCCAGGCGCGCCCGTATCGGCGCCGAGTCTTCGACCAAGTACACCATCAGGAGGGGGTGTTGCTGTGCCGCGACTTGCATGCCCGTGGACCGTCCTCGATTCCTTGGGCCGAGTATGGAATGCGCCCCTAGCGCTCACCATAGGGGCTGGCTGAAACTGCGCCTAGGATTCCGCGGAAACGGGGTAGGGCGATTCCTATGCGCCCTAGGATGGGCGCCGCTGCTAGCCGTTGCTGCTGTCGAGCAGCTTGTGTTCCATTGCGTAGCGCACCAGGTCGGCGACGCTATCCATGTTCATCTTTTCCAAGATATGCGCCTTGTGAGTGCTTACTGTCTTGCTGCTCAAATGCAGGTGCGCCGCAATGTCCGATACGCTATCTCCCCTCACCAGCCGTCCGAACACCTCGTATTCGCGGTCGGACAGGGTCTGATGCGGCAGCGCGGCCGATTGCTGCGTGAGCGTGAGCGCGAGCTGCTCTGCGACCCCCGGGCTGATGTACAGGCCGCCACCCGCCACCTTGCGAATCGCCGCGACCAGCAGCGCTGAGGCGCTTTCCTTGGTGACGTAGCCGGAGGCACCGGCGCGGATCGCCCGCACCGCATACTGCTCTTCCTGATGCATTGACAGGACCAGAACCGCGAGCTCCGGCCGCGTAGCCTTCACCCACTTGATCAGCTCGATGCCGCTCTTGCCCGGCATCGACATGTCGAGCAGCAGCAGCTCGAATCCGCCTTCGCGCACCCGCGCCATCACCTCGTCGCCGCTCACCGCTTCCCCCGCCACCTCGATCCCCGGCGCGCCCTGCAGGATGCGGCGCAGGCCGTCGCGCACGATGGCGTGGTCGTCGGCGATGAGGATGCGCGTCATGCAATGGTCTCCGATTGGCTTGCGGCGGCGAGCGGGATCCGCACCTGGACTTCGCTGCCGCGGCCGGGCTCGCCGCTGATCGTCGCGTCGCCGCCGAGCAGCGTGACGCGTTCGCGTATGCCGAGCAGGCCGAAGGTGCCGCGTTTTTCCTGGTCGGCCGCGGCGATGCCGCGGCCGTTGTCGCGTACCGACAGGCGCACCCATTCGCCGTCGCGCTCGAGCTGAATCTCCGTGGCGCTCGCATGGGCATACTTCGCGACGTTGGTGAGCGATTCCTGGGTGATGCGATACAGCGCCGAGGCGATCGGCTCCGGCACCTGGGCGACCGAGTCGTCGATGACGAGATCGGTGGCGATGCCGGTGTGTTTAGAGAAATTCTGCGTCAGCCAGTCGAGCGCTGCCGCGAGCCCGAGGTCGTCGAGCATCAAGGGCCGCAGATCGGCGGCGATGCGCCGCGTCGCGGCGATCGTGCCGTCGAGCAGCGCGTGCATCGCCTGCGCACGGCCGTCGAGGTCGGGTAGCTCCGGCGGCAGGGCGCTGCGCAGGGAATCGAGGTCCATCTTCAGCGCCGTGAGCGACTGCCCGAGCTCGTCATGCAGTTCGCGCGCGGTGCGCCGGCGCTCGGCCTCGAGGGCCTCGTTGGCGGCCTTGGACAGGCCGCGCAGCTGCTCCTGCGAGCGGCGGATTTCCTGTTCCGCGCGCCTGCGGTCGGTGATGTCGCGATGGAAGGCGAGGAAATATCTTCTGCCGTCGATGTCGACGACCGAACTCGCCACGTCCATCGGCAGGATATGCCCGTCCTTGTGGTAATGCTCGACCTCGAAGCCGAGCGTCTCCCCGTCGAAAATGCGCCGCATGCGCTCCGGCGCGAGCGCGAGCGTCTTCGGCGTATCCAGATCGCGCAAGTTCAGGGTCAGCAGTTCGTCGACGGAATAGCCGTGCATGCGCGCGAAGGATTCGTTCACGTCGACGACGTCGCCGTTGGCGTCGAGCAGCAGGATGCCGTCCATCGCCTTGGAAAACAGCGTGCGGTAGCGCCGCTCGTTCTCGCGCAATGCCGCCTCGACCCGCTTGCGCTCGGTGACGTCGCGCAGGATGACGATTGAGTATTCGGTTCCGTGCAGGCGCACCTGGGATACCGAGGCTTCGATCGGAAAGCGCCCGCCCGCGGCACGTACGCCGGTGAGCGCGAGGTGCTCGCCGCTGGTGAGCATGGTCGCGCCGGTGTCGTCGATTTCGACCAGGTGCCCGCCCGGTTCCTGCTGGAAGTCGGGGAGAAAGCGCCCGATGTCTGCGCCGATCGCCTCTTCGCTCGTGCAGCGGAAGATCTGCTCCGCGGCAGCGTTGAACAGCACGATGCGGCGGCGCTCGTCCACGGTAACGATGGCATCCATGGCGGACTGGATGATCGCATTCAGCCGCTCCTGCGATTCCATCACCTTGGATTTCAGCTCCTCGTCGATGCGCAACTGGCGCGCGAGCCACAGGGTGATCAAGACGAGCAGCAGCTCGGTGGCGGCGGCCATGCTGCCGAACAGCCAGGCGCTGCGGTTCCAGGTGCGCAAGATGAAACTGACTGAGGTGGTTGCCGTCACCACCAACGGATAGTCCTTGAGCTGATAGACGGCGCTCACCCGGGGGATGTGGGTGACGATGCCGACGTGGTGGATGAGCGTATTGCCCGCCGCAATTCCCTCGCTGAACAGGGCGGTATTGCGATAGTTCTTCGCCGCCGCCGCGATGGCCATGGGGTAGCCGGTGAGCAGCAGGCCGTCGCCGCGCAGCAGGCGAATCACGCCGTCCGGGCCGAGTTCCGGCAAGCCCTGCGGGCCGAGGAAATAGTCCGGGTCGACCACGGCAGTGATGACGCCGAGGAATTGCGCGTCCGCGTCTTCCAGCGCGCGGCTCATCATGATGCCGCGCTGGTCTTCCAGCCTGCGCACGATCGGTTGCAGCGGTCCGCGCCGCGTCAGCCGCGCGTCGCGGATATTGCGCACGAATTCGATCTCCTCCGCGTCGTTTGGCGGCGGGAAGTGCGAGGTGTGGGCGACGAGCTTGCCGTTTGTGTCCGTAACCATGAGTGCGCGCACGTAGGGGGTAGGCGCGATGGTCTCGCGCAACTGCAGATGCAGCTGCGCGGTAGGGGCTATGCCGTCGCGTTTGGCCGAGCGCAGCGCGTCTTCGGTCGCGGTGCGCAAGATGGCGTCGATCGCGTGCGCGGATCTGAGGGTCTGCTCTCCCAGCACCTGCACGATGCCGCGCAGATGGTCTTCGGCCTGCTCGGTGATTTCCTGATGCATGTGCCACAGGCTGAGTGCTGTGCCCGCGGCCACGGCGAGTCCGGCGAGCGCGCCCAGGCAGAGGACCAGAAGGCGCAGGCGCCGCGCGAGCTGGGGCCGCGGCGCAACCGCGCCCCTGTGCCGGACCGCATCGTGCTGCAACATGGATCTCCCCGGTCGCCGCGGCGTCGAGTTGGGCCTATGCCGCGACACCCGCATTATAGGGAAATCGCGGATTCCCGGCCCTGCGCTGGCGGTCGAGGAGCTCGCTGCGCCCCTATGACCAAAGTCAAAGCTGCGGCATCAACGTCGCGCATACTGGATTCAGTCTCGCCTACACGGCAAACGCCGCGGCGAGTTCGGATAACGGGGACAGGCATGAACGTCGGTGAAATCTGCAGTCGAGTGGTGGTAGTGGCCGAGCCCAATACGCCGGTGCAAGAAGCCGCTAGGCTGATGCGCGACCATCACATCGGCACCCTGGTGGTGACCGAAGACGACGCGGCCGCCAGGCGGCCGGTGGGCATCGTCACCGACCGCGACATGGTGGTGGAGGTGGTGGCGGCGGACGTCGACTATCGCACGCTCACGGTGGGCGACATCATGTCGGAGCGGCCGGCGACCATCAAGGAGACGGCCGGACTGTTCGAAACCCTGGGGCAAATGCGCTCGGGCGGCGTGCGCCGCCTGGTGGTGGTGGACGCCGGCGACAAGCTGCTCGGCATCGTCGCCATGGACGACCTGATTTCGGTGCTCGCCGAAGAGCTATCTGCGCTGGCGATGGCCATCCGCGCCGAGCAGCGGCGCGAGGCGCAGCGGCGACACTAGCCGGCCGTAGGCTTGGTGGGCGGCCCGCCCTGGAGTCGGTTTCCGGGCGCAGCCGTGCCGTTCTTTTCCAGCGTCAGGCCGATCAACTCCAGCGCGCTGCCCGCGATCACGAGCAGGACTCCGCTCAGCAGATCGTAGGGCAGCCAAATGAGCAGCGCTCCCAAGGCGACGAGCAGCGCGCCGAGGCTGCGGCGTAGCGGCTTGTTCCTGATCATCTATGCGTCCTCCCTCGTCCGGGAATAATCGGCGCGGGCTGGGTGCCGGCCGGCCATTGATCAGCAAAGCGCAAATCGGACCGCAACGGCATGACGCAAATCAAACAAGCTGCAGCTTGCGCGCTGCGCGCGACGAAATCCTTCTGTGACCATTATCAAGGGCAAGAAAAGAGGAGCCGCTAGCATGGTCCGAACTTGAATCGGGAGGGCCAGATGGGTGCCAAATCGAAAGCCGGCAGGCCGCGCAAGACGGCGCTCAAGCGCAGCGTTAGGCACGTGGCGGCGCGCAAGCGCTCGCCGCCGCCGCCGGACGCCTGGGAGCAGGACCTCACGCAGGCGGCCGACGATGAACTCGATTGCCAGCGCATCGTCGCTGGCGACGACAGCCGCATTTCGCGCCTGTATTACGACGACTACAACTGAGCCGGCGGGAGAGGTGATGCAGTATCCCGTGCAGCTCACCTTGCGCGGCATCGCCCGCTGCGACTCGCTGGAGCGCTACATCGGCGACGAGGTAAGCCGCCTGGATCGCTTGTGCGACGGCTTGCTCGGCTGCCACGTGGTGGCCGAGACGCTCGCGCGTCGGCACCCGCAGCCGGTGCAGTATTCAGTGCGCCTCAACATCGCGCTTCCCGGGACCGAGGTGGTGGTCAGCCGCGAACACGGCGAGGACATCTACGCTGCGCTGCGCGAGGCGTTCGCTGCAGCCGGTGCGCAACTGAACGGCCACCTGCGCCGGCACGGCGCCGGCGCGAGGACCGGAGCCGGGGAGAGGCGCCGATGACGGCGAAACAAGTCATATTCCACGAGGACGCGCACGTGCGCATCATGCGCGGCGTGGCGCTGCTCGCCAACGCGGTGAAGGTCACACTCGGCCCCAAGGCGCGCACGGTGGTGCTGGAGCGCGCCTTCGGTGCGCCGACCATCATCAATTCCGGCGTGGTCGTCGCGAAGGAAATCCAGCTCAAGGACCACTTCGAGAACATGGGCGCGCAGATGGTGCGCGAAGTCGCGGCCAAGACCTCGGAAGTGGCCGGCGACGGGACCACCACGGCGATGGTGCTGGCGCAGGCGATCGCGCTCGAAGGCATGAAATACGTCGCTGCGGGGATGAATCCGATGGACCTGAAGCGCGGCATCGACCGCGCCACCGAGGCGGTGGTGGCCGAACTGCATCGGCTCGCGCTGCCCTGCAGCGGACGCAACGAGATCACACAAGTCGCGGCGATCTCGGCGAACAACGACGGCAGCATCGGCGAGCTGATCGCCAACGCCATGGAGAAAGTCGGCAAGGACGGCGCGATCACGGTCGAGGACGGACGCGGCCTGGCGAGCGAGCTCGAGCTGGTCGAGGGCATGCAGTTCGACCGCGGCTTCGTCTCGCCCTACTTCATCAACCTGGTCGAGAAGCAGCGCTGCGTGCTCGAGGACGCCTTCGTGCTTCTGTGCGACCGGAAGATCTCCGGGCTGCGCGACCTGCTGCCCTTGCTGGAAAAAGTGGCTCAGGCGGGAAAGCCGCTGCTGATCATCGCCGAGGAGATCGAAGGCGAATCGCTCGCGCTGCTGGTGGTGAACAGCCTGCGCGGGGTGCTGAAGGCCTGCGCCGTCAAGGCGCCCGGGTTCGGCGACCGGCGCAAGGCGATGCTCGAGGACATCGCCGTGCTCACCGGCGGCGAGGTCGTCGCCGAAGAGCGCGGCCTCACGCTCGAGCATGCGCGACCGGAGCAGCTCGGGCGCCTGCGCCGCGTCGAAGTCGACAAGGACAACACCACGCTGATCGGCGGGGCGGGCGACAAGCGCGCGATCGAGGCCCGCCTGGCCGTCATCCGCCGCGAGCAGAAGGACGCGAAGAGCGACTACGACCGCGACCAGCTGCGCGAACGCGCCGCCAAGCTCGCCGGCGGGGTGGCGCTGATCAAAGTCGGCGCCGCGACCGAAACAGAAATGAAAGAGCGCAAGGCGCGCGTCGAAGATGCGCTGCATGCGACCCACGCCGCGGTGGAAGAAGGCGTGCTGCCGGGCGGCGGGGTGGCGCTGCTGCGCGCGCGGCAGGCGATCAGCGCGCTCAGCGGTGCGAATCACGATCAGGACGCGGGCATCAAGATCGTGCTGCGCGCGCTGGAGGAGCCGCTGCGCCAGATCGTGCTCAACGCCGGCGAGGAACCCGCGGTCGTCGTCAATCGCGTCCTCGAGAAAGGCGGTAACTTCGGCTATAACGCCAACAGCGGAGTGTACGGCGACATGGTCGAAATGGGCGTGCTCGATCCGTGCAAGGTCACGCGCTCGGCGCTGCAGAATGCCGCGTCCGTCGCCGGCCTGATCCTCACGACCGACTGCATGGTGGCGGAATTGCAGAACGAAGTGCCGCTGCCTGCCGCCGCCGACATGGACATGTGAGCCGGGCGCGCAATTACTCGAGGTAGCGGCATGCCAGCCCCGGCTCCGCACAACGCCGACATCGGACGCGTCTTCGCGAGCATCGCCGATCTGCTCGAGATCGGCGATGCCAATCCCTTTCGCATCCGCGCCTATCGCAATGCGGCGCGCATCGTCGAGGCGCTGCCCTTCGATCTGGCCGCGCGCCTCGCATCAGGCGGCGAATTGCCCAAGCTGCCGGGAATCGGCGCCGATCTCGAGGCGAAGTTGCGCGAAATCGCTGCCAGCGGGAGCTGCGGCCTGCTGGATCGGCTCAAGCGCGAGCTGCCTTCAGGCGTGAGCGAGTTGCTGCACGTCTCCGGCCTCGGCCCGAGGCGTGTGCAGCGCCTGTACCGCGATCTCGACGTGCACACGCTGGAGCAGCTTTATCGTGCTGCGCGCGACGGACGCCTGCACGGGCTCGTCGGCTTCGGCGAAAAGACCGAGGCGAACATCCTGCGCGAGGTCGAGGCGCTGCTCAAGCGCCCGGGTCGGTTCAAGCTCGCCGTCGCCGCGCAATACGCCGAGGCCTACGTCGATTACCTGCGCCGGGGCCCGGGCATCAGCCGCGTCGCGATCGCCGGAAGTTTTCGCCGCATGCGCGAGACGGTCGGCGACCTGGATATCCTCGTCACCGCCGCCGCGCCGGCGCAGGCGATCGATCGCTTCACCGCCTATGCCGAGGTGAAGCAGGTACTCGCCCGCGGCGATACACGCGCGAGCGTGCTTCTTGTCTCCGGCATGCAAGTGGACGCGCGCATCGTCGCCGACGAATCCTACGGCGCGGCACTGCAGTATTTCACCGGATCGAAGGCGCACAACATCGCTCTGCGGCGCCTGGCGCAGGCGCTCGGGCTGAAGATCAACGAATACGGCGTCTTCCGCGGCGCAAAGCGCATTGCCGGGGAGACGGAAGAATCGGTCTATGCCACGCTCGGACTTGCCTGGATCGCGCCCGAACTGCGCGAAGAGCGGGGGGAGATCGAAGCCGCGCGCTCAGGGACGCTGCCGCGCCTGGTCGAACTCGTCGATCTGCGCGGCGACCTGCACGTGCACACCCGCGCAAGCGATGGCCACAACAGCATGAGGGAGATGGCCGCGGCTGCCGCGGCCCGCGGCCTTTCCTACCTCGCCATCACCGAGCATTCGCGCCGGCTGCGCTTCGCGCACGGCCTCGATCCGCGCGCGCTGGAGCGCCAAATCGACGAGATCGAACGGCTCAATGCCGAACTCGAAGGCATTACGCTGCTCAAAGGCATTGAGGTCGACATCCTTGCCGACGGCACGCTCGATCTGCCCGACAGCGTGCTGTCCCGCCTCGATCTGGTGGTGGGCGCGGTGCACAGCGATTTCCACCTGTCGCGCGAGCGCCAAACCGAACGCATCCTGAAGGCGATGGACAATCCTCACTTCAGCATCCTTGCGCACCCGAGCGGTCGCCTGATCGAGCGGCGCGATCCCTACGACGTCGACATGCTGCGGGTCGTGCGCAAGGCGGCGGCGCGCGGGCGATTTCTGGAACTGAACGCGCACCCGGAGCGGCTCGACCTGCTCGACGTGCATTGCCGCATGGCGAAGGACGAAGGCGTGCCGGTCGCGATCAGTTCGGATGCGCACAGCGCGCTCGATTTCGAGCACCTGCGCTTCGGTATCGGCCAGGCGCGCCGCGGCTGGCTCTCGGCCGAGGACGTGTTGAATACCCGGCCGCTCGCCGAATTGCGCCGGCTGCAAAGCCGGGCGCGGGAGGCCGTCCGTGCGGCGGTCTAGCTGCGGGCGGAGAGCCTCGGTTCGCGCGCCGCCGCCGGAGGAAGAAGTAGCTGTTTATCCCACGTTTTCTGGGGGAAAAGAGGCTTTTCACCCCGCCGCGTCGAGAGTAGAATCACGCGCTCCCAGGCGCCCCCTGCCTGCGTCCAGCGCGGCGGGTGAGGTAGACCAGAACAAGGAGCAGAAGGATTGAAGCCAACCGATATTGGCGCACCGGACTACTTCCATAAGGTCGTAGATTGTCAGTGGGCGTGTCCCGCCCATACGCCCGTTCCTGAATACATCCGCTTGATCGCGCAAGGCCGCTATAGCGACGCCTATCTGATCAACTGGGAATCGAACGTTTTCCCCGGCATCCTCGGCCGCACTTGCGACCGTCCCTGCGAACCGGCGTGTCGGCGCGGCCGGGTGGAAGAGGCGCCGGCCGAGGGCGCGCAAGCCGAGACCAAGGAACCGGTCGCGATCTGCAGGCTGAAGCGCGTCGCGGCCGACAACAAGGACGACATCCGCTTGCGCCTGCCCGCGGCGCCGAAGAAGAAGAACGGCAAGCGCGTCGCCTGCGTCGGCGCCGGCCCGGCTTCGCTCACCGTGGCGCGCGACCTCGCCCCGCACGGCTACCACGTGGTGGTCTTCGACGGCGACGCCAAGGCGGGCGGCATGATCCGCAGCCAGATTCCGCGCTTTCGGCTCCCCGAGGAAGTGATCGACGAGGAAGTGGGCTATATCCTCGGGCTGGGGGTGGAGTTCCGCGCGAACACGCGCATCGACAGCATGCGGGCGCTGCTCGCCGAAGGCTACGACGCGGTGTTCGTGGGTTCCGGCGCGCCGCGCGGCCGCGACCTCGACATCCCCGGGCGCAAGGAGGCGGCGAAGCACATCCACATTGGCATCGACTGGCTCGCCAACGTCTCCTTCGGCCATATCAACAAGGTCGCCAAGCGCGTCATCGTGCTGGGCGGCGGCAATACCGCCATGGACTGCTGCCGCACCAGCCGGCGCCTGGGCGGCGAGGACGTGAAAGTGATCGTGCGCTCGGGCTTCGAGGAAATGAAAGCCTCGCCCTGGGAAAAAGAAGACGCCATGCACGAGGGCATTCCCATCCTCAACTATCTGGTGCCTAAGGAATTCACCCATACGCGCGGCAAACTCACCGGCATGACGTTCGAGAAAGTCGCGGCGGTGTACGACGGGGAGGGCCGGCGGAGCTTGAGGCCCACGGGCGAGCCCGACCAGCATTTCGAATGCGACGAAGTGCTGATCGCGGTCGGCCAGGAGAACGCCTTCCCCTGGATCGAAAAAGACAGCGGCATCGCCTTCGATAGATGGGGCTTGCCCGTGCTCGATAAGGCGACGCTGCAGTCCTCGCTGCCGCAGGTGTATTTCGGCGGCGACGCCGCCTTCGGCCCGAAGAACATCATCTGGGCGGTCGCCCACGGCCACGAGGCGGCGGTGTCGATCGACAAGTTCTGCCGCGGCGAGGACGTGTCGCAACGGCCCGCGCCGATGGCGCATCTGATGTCGCAGAAGATGGGCATCCACGAGTGGAGCTACGACAACGAAGTCGCGCTCGACCAGCGCTACAAGGTGCCCTGGCGCGACGCGAAGCAGACGCTCAAGGACATCAAGGTCGAGGTCGAGATGGGCTTCGACCGCGCCACCGCCTTCAAGGAAGCCCAGCGCTGCCTCAACTGCGATGTGCAGACGGTGTTCACGACCAGGCTGTGCATAGAATGCGACGCCTGCGTCGACATCTGCCCGATGGACTGCATCAGCTTCACTATCAACGGCGAAGAGGCGGAGCTGCGCACGCGGCTGAAAGCGCCGGCGACGAACCTTGCGCAGGCGCTCTACGTCTCCGATACGCTCAAGACCGGCCGCGTCATGGCGAAGGACGAGGACGTGTGCCTACATTGCGGGCTGTGCGCCGAGCGCTGCCCGACCGGGGCTTGGGACATGCAGAAATTCCTGCTCAAGATGACCCACGCCGGCCCGGGCTGCCGCGCGCGAACGCCGAAGCCGACGAAGGAGCCTCTGCCCGCATGAAAGCAAAAACATTATCGGGGCGGCAAGAGCTAGGAGCAGGGGCCCCGCGTAGCGGGGATGCGACCCAGGCGACTTGCCGCCGGGCCTCGCTGGAGTGCAAGGCGCACGAGAAAGGATTTGCTGTGATTTGCTGCGAGATGCTGTCATGACGAAGCGCTTAGAGGCCGTCAACGACTTCGTCGTCAAATTCGCCAACGTCAACGGCTCGGGCTCGGCCTCGGCGAACGAGCTGTTCGCCCGTTCCATCCTGCGCATGGGCGTGCCGGTCTCGCCGCGCAACATCTTCCCTTCCAACATCCAGGGGCTGCCGACCTGGTACGAAGTGCGGGTGACGGAGAAGTGCTGGCTCGGCCGCCGCGGCGGCGTCGACCTGATGGTGGCGATGAATCCGCAGACCTGGAACCAGGACCTGGCCGAGATCGAGCCGGGCGGTTACCTCTTCTACGACAACACGCGCGCGCTGCCGCAGTCCAAGTTCCGCGACGACATCAACGTCATCGGCATGCCGCTCACCGACATCTGCAACGCGACCTATACCGATTCGCGCCAGCGGCAGCTGTTCAAGAACATCATCTATGTCGGGGCCTTGGCCGCGCTGCTCGACATGGACCCGGGCGCGATCGCCGAGCTGATCGGCGAGCAGTACAAGGGCAAGGAAAAGCTGCTGAAGCCCAACGTCACCGCCATGCAGATGGGCTACGACTACGCGAAGAACCACCTCCAGTGCCCGATCGGCCTGCGAGTGAAACGCGCCGACGCGGTAGGCAAGAAGATCTTCATGGACGGCAACAGCGCGGCGGCGCTGGGTGCGGTGTACGGCGGAGCCACCGTCTGCGCCTGGTATCCGATCACGCCCTCCTCCTCCGTGGCCGAGGCCTTCCAGCGCTACTGCGCGCGGATGCGCGTCGATCCGGCGACGGGCAAGAACAAGTTCGCTATCGTGCAGGCCGAGGACGAGCTCGCCTCGATCGGCATGGTCACCGGCGCCGGCTGGAACGGCGCGCGCGCCTTCACCGCCACTTCCGGCCCGGGCGTTTCGCTGATGACCGAGTTCATCGGGCTTGCCTACTTCGCCGAGATCCCGGTCACCATCATCAACGTGCAGCGCGGCGGCCCCTCGACCGGCATGCCGACGCGCACGCAGCAGTCCGACGTGCTCGCCTGTGCCTACGCATCGCACGGCGACACCAAGCACGTGCTGCTCTTTCCGCAGGACCCGAAGGAGTGCTTCGAGTTTACGGCGCAGGCGCTCGATCTCGCCGACCGGCTGCAGACGCCGGTGTTCATGATGACCGACCTCGACATCGGCATGAACACGCGCCTGTGCGATCCGCTCGAGTGGGACGACAGCCGCGAATACGACCGCGGCAAGGTGATGAGCGCGGCGGAACTCGAGGCGGGCAAGGATTTCGGTCGCTACAAGGACGTCGACGGCGACGGCATTCCGTACCGCACCTATCCCGGCGCGCACCCCACCCGCGGCGGCTATTTCACCCGCGGCACGAGCAAGAACGCCTACGCGATCTACTCCGAGGCGGGACCTGACTACGTCTACAACATGCAGCGCCTGCTGCAGAAATTCGAGACCGCAAAGTCGCTGGTGCCCAAGCCCGTGCTCTCGCCGGCGAAGCACCCGGCGCGCTTCGGCGCCATTTTCTACGGTTCGACCAGCCCCGCGATGGACGAGGCGCTCGAGCTCCTGGCGGAGCGCGGCATTTACGTCAACGCCTTGCGCGTGCGCGCTTTCCCCTTCCCGGAGGAGGTGGCCGAGTTCGTCGCCTCGCATTCCAAGGTGTTCGTGGTCGAGCAGAACCGCGACGCGCAGTTGAAGACGCTGCTCGTCAACGATGCGGGCATCAGTCCCGCGAGCCTGATCCCGGTGCTGCACTACGACGGCACGCCGATCACGGCGCGCTTCATCGCCGGCGAGATCGCGCAGGTGGTCGCGGCTTTGAACGTGCGCCCGATCAAAAAGGATAAGGCGGCATGACCTACCTCGCCAAACCCAGACTGCACCACCCGACGCTGCCGAAGAACAAGCTCGGCTACACACGGCGCGACTACGAAGGCAAGGTGTCGACGCTGTGCGCCGGCTGCGGCCACGACTCGATTTCCGCCTCCATCATCCAGGCGTGCTGGGAGCTGGACATCGAGCCGCACCGCGTGGCGAAGCTCTCCGGCATCGGCTGTTCCTCCAAGACGCCGGATTACTTCCTCGGCAATTCGCACGGCTTCAACACCGTGCACGGGCGCATGCCCTCGGTGCTGACTGGCGCGAACCTCGCCAACCGCGCGTTGCTCTACCTGGGCGTGTCGGGCGACGGCGATTCCGCCTCCATCGGCATCGGCCAGTTCGCGCACGTCATGCGCCGCGGCGTCAACATGACCTACATCCTGGAGAACAACGGCGTCTACGGCCTCACCAAGGGCCAGTTCTCCGCCACCGCCGACGCGGGCTCGAAATCCAAGCGCGG
The DNA here is from genome assembly GCA_964565875.1 of uncultured Enterobacteriaceae bacterium. Lineage (GTDB taxonomy): Bacteria > Pseudomonadota > Gammaproteobacteria > Burkholderiales > SG8-39 > 2-12-FULL-64-23. The sequence goes on along the minus strand of CAZMGP010000038.1, from coordinate 35,608 downwards.
CGCGGTGAATCGCGACGCGCCGGTGGACACCGTGTCGCTCGCCCTGCAACTGGGCGCGACCTACGTCGCGCGCGGCTTTTCCGGCGATAAGCGCCAGCTGGTGCCGCTCATCAAGGGTGCGCTCGCGCACCAGGGCTCGGCCTTCATCGACGTCATCAGCCCTTGCGTCGCATTCAATAACCACGAGGGCAGCACCAAGAGCTACGACTATGTGCGCGAGCACAACGAGAGCGTGAACCGCCTGGACTTCTGGCCGACGCGCGAGGCGATCGCGGTCGACTACAAGGACGGCGAACTGGTCGACGTCCCGCAGCACGACGGCTCGATCCTGCGCCTGCGGAAGACCCATGCCGAATACGATCCGCTCGACCGGGTGAAGGCGCTCAATTACATCGCCGAGCATCAGGCGAAGGGCGAACTCGTCACCGGGCTGCTCTACGTGCTGCCCGAGGCCGAGGACCTGCACGCGCACCTGAACACCGTCGAGGCGCCGTTCAATACCCTGGGCGCGAAAGAGTTGTGCCCGGGCGCGGCGATGCTGGAAAAGCTGAACGCGGCACTGCGCTAGGGCGGCGGAACCCGGGAGAAGCCCGTCGCGTCTGGCTCGGCGGGCATCGATAGCGATCATGAGCGTCAAGAACCTCGCGCTGGTCGTCGCCGACATCGGCGGCTACACTCGCTTCATCCGCGTGCACAAGACGGCGCTGCTGCACGCGCAGGAAATCGTATCGCAGCTGCTCGAGGCGATCGTCGAGCGCGCCGAGTTCCCGCTGACGCTCAACAAGTTCGAGGGGGACGCGGTCTTCCTCTATGCCGACATGGGCGCTGCGCCGGCCGCCGCCGCGCGCGACGTTATCGAGCAGGTTGCGGCCTTCTTCGGCGCATTCCGCGCCAAGTGCGAGGAACTTGCGCGCGACCGGGCCAACTGCCCGTGCGACGCCTGTCAGCACATCCGCGAGCTGACGCTGAAGGCGGTATTGCACCACGGGCCGGTCGCGATCCGACGCATCAGGCAATTCGAAGAGCTGACGGGCGAGGACGTGATCGTGGTGCACCGGCTGCTCAAGAACAGCGTGCACGCGCCCGAATACCTGCTGATGAGCGCGTCGTATCACCGACTGGCAGGCGAGCTGGCCGGCTATCGCAGCGAACGCAGCTCGGAGCGCTACGAGGATCTCGGCGACATCGACACCGTGGTGCTGACCGCGATCGAGCCCCCTTCGCCGCGGGCGTGAAGCCGCGCGCCGCGAGGGCCTTGCTTATTTCGGAGTTTTTTGCCCTCGGCATAAGCTAAAATCGCGCCTCTGTCCGCAGTCGCGTTTCAGCATTAACCCGAATAGCATGAAGTCCCGCCAACTCCTCCTCTCCTGCCTCGCCGCGCTGGTCCTCGGCGCTTGCGCCGCAGTGGCGCCCAAGGTGGACGAATTGCCCACGCCCGTGGCGCCGCCGGTGGCGAAAGCGAAGGCTGCCCCGCGAATCGCGCTGGTGCTCGGCGGCGGCGCGGCGCGCGGCTTCGCCCATGTGGGCGTGATCAAGGCGCTCGAAGCGCAGGGCATCGTGCCCGACATCGTGGTTGGAACCAGCGCGGGCAGTGTGGTGGGCGCGCTCTATGCCGCGGGCATCGATGGCTTCGAGCTGCAGCGCTTGGCGCTGGCGATGGACGACGGCGCAATCAGCGACTGGACACTGCCCGACCGCGGCATCATCAAGGGCGAGGCGTTGCAGAACTACGTCAACAAGGCGCTCGGCAACCGCCCGATCGAGAAGATGAAGCGCACGCTCGCGATCGTCGCCACCGACCTGCAATCGGGGGACGAAATCGTGTTCCGCAGCGGCAATACCGGGATGGCGGTGCGCGCCTCGAGCAGCGTGCCGGGCGTGTTTCAGCCGGTGCGCATCAACGGCCGCGACTACGTCGACGGCGGGCTGGTGAGCCCGATACCGGTGAAAGTGGCGCGCGAACTCGGCGCGGACGTGGTCATCGCCGTGGACATTTCGAACAAGCCGCAATTCGCGAAGACCTCGAGTTCGCTCGACATCCTGCTGCAGACCTTCAACATCATGGGCCACACCATCGCCGCGCACGAACTGCTCGCCGCAGACGTCGTGATCCGTCCCAACGTGAACGGCATGAGCGGCACCGATTTCCAGGCGCGCAATCTGGCGATCCTCGCCGGGGAGCGGGCAGGCGCCGACAGCGTCGCGAGCGTGCGCGCGAAAATCGCCGAATTCGCGGCAGCCACCGCCACTGCCGCGGCGAAAACGCCCTGAAGCTCGTCGGTAGGCGAGCGACGCGAGCCGCACGCTTGGCTCGCCGCTAGGGGTGCCAAGCGCGCCCTTGCATTACGGCGAATACGCCTCCATCTAAGGCAAACCCGCCCCGCGCCACCGCGTTATCGCTTCGGACATCCGCCATGCTGCGTCTCTACGGCCTGATCCTGCTCGTCTTCGCCTACGTGGCTTGGCGTCTCCTTCCCGAGCTGCACCATGCCTATGCCGGCGCGGCGCTGGCGCTCGTACTCGCCGTGATGGCGGTGTCGATGACGTTCGCGGTGTTCATGCGCCGCGCCGAGCGCCGCCTGCCCGACGCACTGGCCTGGGTGGCGTTTCTCTCGATGGGGGCGCTGTCTTCGCTGTTCATACTGACGCTTGCGCGCGATGCAGGCCTGCTCGCCGTGTCGGCGCTCGACCTGCTCGCGCCCCTCGGGGCGCTGCCTGCACGACTGACGATGTGGAGCGCCGGCGCCGTACCACTGCTTGCCGCCGTCTTCAGCCTGGTCGGATTCGTAAACGCGCGGCGGCGGGCGGAGGTGCGCGTGCGCGACATCCCGATCGCGGACCTGCCCGCCGGCCTGCAGGGATTCCGCATCGCGCAGGTGAGCGACGTCCACGTCGGTCCCACCATCAAGCGCGCCTATCTCGACGCCATCGTCGAGGCGGTGAATGCGCTCGAGGCAGACCTGGTCGCGGTGACGGGCGACCTCGTCGACGGCAGCGTGCACCGCCTCGCCGCGCATGTCGCGCCTTTGGCGCGGCTGCGTTCGCGCCACGGGAGCTTCTTCGTCACCGGCAATCACGAATACTATTCGGGCGCCGATGCTTGGGTCGCCGAGCTGCGCCGCCTGGGCCTGCGCGTATTGATGAACGAGCACGCGCTGCTCGAACACGAGGGCGAAGCGCTGCTGGTGGCTGGCGTCACCGACTACAGCGCGCATCATTTCGAGCCGGCACAGAAGAGCGATCCGGGACAAGCCATCTCTGGGGCACCCGTCGCCGGCGCGCGCATCTTGCTCGCGCATCAGCCGCGCTCCGCTTTCGCCGCCGCGGCGGCAGGGTTCGACTTGCAGCTTTCCGGCCACACCCACGGCGGGCAGTTTCTGCCCTGGAACCTGTTCGTGCGTCTGCAGCAGCCCTTTGTCGCGGGCTTGCATCGGGTGGGGAAACTCTTGGTCTACGTCAGCCGCGGCGCGGGCTATTGGGGGCCGCCGCTGCGCCTGGGCGCGCCTTCGGAAATCACTCTGCTGCGATTGGTGCGGGCGTAGCGCAGGCTGCGCAAGGGCAGGTTCGCGCAGCCGAGCGCCTTACGGTAAGCTCATTCTTCTGCATCCATCACGAGTGCGCATGAAGACCGTCAAGCTGCCCTGCGGCGAACGCGTGCCGGCCTACGGCCAAGGTGCCTGGAACATCGGCGACGACCCGCAAACGCGCGCGGAGGAAATCGCCACGCTGCGCCTGGGGCTGGACCTGGGCGCGACGCTCATCGATACCGCGGAGATGTACGGCGAGGGGCGCTCGGAGGAACTCATCGCCGAGGCGATCGCCGGACGGCGCGAGCAAGTCTTCCTGGTGAGCAAAGTCTATCCCCACAACGCTTCCGCCAAGGGAGCGGTCGCCGCCTGCGAGCGCAGCTTGCAGCGGCTGAAAACGGATCGCATCGATTTGTACCTCTTGCACTGGCGCGGCGCGGTGTCGCTCGCCGAGACCATGCAAGCGTTCGCGCGGCTGCAGCAGGCGGGCAAGATTCGCCATTACGGCGTGAGCAATCTCGATCTCAAAGACATGCGCGAACTCGTGCGCGTGCCGGCGGGCAAGGGCGTGCAGGTGAACCAACTACTCTACAACCTTACGCGCCGGGGCATCGAATGGGATCTGCAGCCTTGGCTGCGCGAGCGGGGCGTGCCGGTGATGGCCTATTCGCCCATCGAGCAGGGCAAGCTCGCCGCCAACCGCAAGCTACGCGAATTCGCGCAGGCGCGCGACATGACGCCGGCTCAAGTTGCGCTTGCCTGGCTGCTCGCGCACGAGGACGTCATCGTCATTCCCAAGACGGGTCGGCGCGAACGGCTGCGCGAGAACCTGGGCGCGCTCGAGCATGCGTTCGGCAAGGACGAATGCGCCGAGCTCGACCGGCTGTTTCCTCCCCCCGGCGGCGCGCGCAGCCTGGAAATGCTGTAGGAGGCCCGCCTTTAGCCCCTTGGGGCCTCGGGCCGATCTCACTCCGAGCAGGCGCCGATCGCGGCGCGCCGGGTTGCGGCGAAGGGGTAAAATCGAAGCCGTTGCAAACTCTCCGCGCATCGCCCGAGGTCCAGTGAAAGTCGCGATCATTCCCGTCACGCCGTTCCAGCAGAACTGCTCGCTCTTGATCTGCGAGAGGACCCACAAGGCCGCAGTGGTCGATCCCGGCGGCGATTTGGAGCGCATACGCGACGCAGTCGAGCGCCAGGGAGTGGAACTGGAGAAGATACTGCTGACCCACGGCCACATCGACCATTGCGGCGGCACGGCGCAACTCGCCGACGATCTCGGCCTGCCGGTCGAGGGGCCGCACGAAGCCGACCGCTTCCTGATCGACGGCTTGCCGCACCAGGGGGCGCGCTTCGGTTTCCCGCAGCTCTCCGCGTTCACGCCGACGCGCTGGCTCGCCGGCGGCGACACGGTGCGCTTCGGCAGCGAGGCGCTCGAAGTGCGTCACTGCCCGGGTCACACCCCGGGCCATGTGATATTTTTTAGCTCGACTTATCGCCTCGCCTTGGTGGGGGACGTGCTATTTGCCGGCTCGATCGGCCGCACCGACCTGCCGCGCGGCGACCACGACACGCTGATCCGTTCCATCGTCGAGCAACTCTGGCCGCTCGGGGACGACGTGACGTTCATCCCCGGGCACGGTCCAAACTCGACTATCGGTGAAGAGCGCGCCTCCAATCCTTTCGTCGGCGATCACGCGCTGGCGAGACCGGGACGATGAACGATCCACCCGACCTCGAATCCGAATTGCGCGAGGACGTGCGCCTGCTCGGGCGGCTGCTCGGCGAGGTGCTGCGCGAGCGCACCGGCGACGAGGGCTACGCGCTGATCGAGACCATACGCCAGACGGCGGTGCGCTTTCGCCGCGCCGGGACGGACGAGGCGGGCGCGGTGCGTGCCGAGCTCGCGCGCATGCTCGACGGCCTGACGCGGCGGCAGACGCTCGATGTCGTGCGCGCCTTCAGCTACTTCTTGCATTTACAGAACATCGCGGAAGACAGCCACCAGAAGCGCAAGCGCCGCGCGGCGTCGCGGCTGGGTGAGCCGCCGCAGAGCGGGAGCCTCGCCTATGCGCTCGAGCAGCTTGCGCAAGCAGGCACGAGCGGCGAGAAACTTTCCGCCTGGCTCAAGGGCGCGCTGGTGAGCCCGGTCCTGACGGCGCATCCCACCGAAGTGAAGCGCAAGAGCACGCTCGATTGCGAGCGTCGGATCGCGCGCTTGCTCGAACGGCGCGACCGCGAGCAGCTACTGCCGGAGGAGCGCTCCGAGCTTGTGCAGGAACTCTACGTCGGCATCCTGACGCTGTGGCAGACGGCCTTGCTGCGGCTCACGCGATTGCGCGTGGTGGACGAAATCGAAAACGCGCTCGCCTATTACCGCGACGTGTTCCTCGAGCAGATCCCGCGCCTGTACACCGATCTGGAGAAGACGCTCGCGCACCACGGCGGCGCGGCGCTGCGGCTGCCGGCGGTGCTGCGCATGGGTTCCTGGATAGGCGGGGACCGCGACGGCAACCCCTATGTCGACGCCGAGGTGCTGCGCACCGCCATCGCGCGCCAATCGCAAGTCGCCTTCGCGCATTATCTGGAGGAAGTCCATCGGCTCGGCGGCGAGCTGTCCATCGCCGCCCGCCTGGTGAGCGTCACGCCGGAACTCGCCGCGCTTGCCGACGCCGCCGACGACCGCTCGCCCTTTCGCCAGGACGAGCCGTACCGGCGCGCGCTGATCGGCATCTACGCCCGCCTGGCGAGCACCGCACGCGAATTCTGCGGCTACGTGCCGCCGCGCGAGCCGCACGCAAAAGGGCTGGCCTACGCTTCCAGCGCCGAGCTGCGCGCCGACCTCGACGCCATCGCGGGTTCGCTCGCCGCGCACGGCTCGGCGGCGCTCGCCGAGCGCCGGCTCGAGCCGCTCGCGCGCGCGGTGGAGGTGTTCGGCTTTCACCTCGCCGCCCTGGACCTGCGCCAGAATTCCTCGGTGCACGAGCAGGTGACGGCGGAACTGCTGCGCGCAGCCGGGGTGCACGAGGATTACGCCTCCCTGCCCGAATCCGAGCGCATGGTGCTGCTCGAGCGCGAACTCGCCAACCCGCGGCTGCTCTATTCGCGCCATCTCGAATACGGCGCCACCGTCGGCTCCGAACTCGCGATCCTGCAGGCGGCGGCGGACATCCACGAGCGCTTCGGCCCGGCCGCGATCCAGAACTACATCATTTCCCACTGCGAGTCGGTGAGCGATCTGCTCGAAGTGGGACTGCTGCTGAAAGAAGTCGGACTGCTGGTGCCGGGCACTGCGCCGCGGCTTGCCGTGAACATCGTGCCGTTGTTCGAGACCATCACCGATCTGGGGCGCGCGGCCAACGTGATGTCCAACGCTTTCGTGCACCCGATCTACCGCCCGTGGCTGGAAGCGCGCGGACGCGTGCAGGAAGTGATGCTCGGCTATTCCGACAGCAACAAGGACGGCGGCTATCTCACCGCGAACTGGGCGCTGTACCGGGCCGAGGCGAAGCTGGTGGAGGCCTTTGCCCGCCACGGCATACGCCTGCGCCTGTTCCACGGCCGCGGCGGCGCGGTCGGCCGCGGCGGCGGGCCGGCCTACGAGGCGATCCTCGCCCAGCCGCCGGGCAGCGTCGACGGCATGCTGCGGCTCACCGAGCAGGGCGAGATCGTCGCCAGCAAGTATTCCGATGCGCAGCTCGCGCGCGAAAACCTGGAAACCTTGGTTGCGGCCGCGCTGGAAGCAAGTCTGCTCGAGCACGCGCGCCTGCCGGAGGAGCTCGCGCGCTACGAAGAGGTGATGGGCGCGCTCTCCGCTTATGCCTATGATGCCTACCGGCGGCTGGTGTACGACACGCCGGGCTTCGCCGACTATTTCCGCATGACCACGCCGATCTCCGAAATCGCGGAGCTGAATATCGGCAGCCGCCCGGCCTCGCGCAAGACGGCCTGGGAGATCGCCGACCTGCGCGCCATTCCCTGGGTGTTCAGCTGGGCGCAGTGCCGGGTGCTGCTGCCCGGATGGTATGGATTTGCCAGCGCGGTGCGCGCCTGGCTCGCCGCCTATCCGCAGGGCATGGCAACGCTGCAACAGATGTATGCACGCTGGCCTTTCTTCCGTACCGTCATCTCGAACATGGACATGGTGCTCGCCAAGACCGACCTGTCCATCGCCTCGCGCTACGCCGAGCTGCTCCCGGACGCCGCGTTGCGCGAGCGGGTGCTTTCGCGCATCGGCGAAGAGCTGAACGACTCGGTCGCCTATCTGCTCGAAATCACGGCGCAGAAGACGCTGCTCGAATCCAATCCCGAACTCGCGCGCAGCATCCGCAGCCGCGTCCCCTACCTCGACCCCTTGAACCACCTGCAGATCGAGCTGCTGCGCCGCTACCGCGCCGGGGACACCGACGAGCGCACCCGCCGCGGCATTCACTTGTCCATCAACGGGCTCACGGCGGGCCTGCGCAATAGCGGCTAGCCGAGGTTGCGGCCCGGCAGCTCGGCCGCAGCAGGGTAAACGCTGACAACGCGGCCGGGGCTGCCTCGTTCACCCTTTACGCCGCAGAGGATTTGTGGAAGCATGGCGGCTCCTGGAAGCTAGGCGATCCAACGAGAATCGGCGGGGCCGCCGCGCGCCATTCGGCAAAGACTGAAGCCGCGCAGCGAGTAGGGCCGGCGACATCGGCGAAACAGCCGAATCCGGCGCGAGGAGGATGGATGCAGCACACCGATGCAGGACGCAGCCTGCTCGCCGTATCGGGCGTTTCGGTGCATTTCGGCGGCATCGTCGCGCTCGACGCGGTTTCGTTCGAGGTCGCGCCCGGCGAGATCGCCGGCCTCATCGGACCGAACGGCGCGGGAAAGACCACACTGTTCAACTGCTTGTCGCGGCTATATCGCTATTCGAGCGGCGACATCGTGTTCGACGGCCGCCCGCTGCAGGACATTCCGCGCCACGCCATCGCCAGCGCGGGCATCGGCCGCACCTTCCAGAACCTCGCCCTGTTCCGCAGCATGTCGGTGTTGGACAACGTCATGCTGGGGCGGCACTCGCGCACGCACACCGGCTTTCTCGCCAACGCCCTGCGCCTGCCGCGGGTCGCGCGCGAGGAGCGGGCCACCGCGGAGCGCGCGCGCGAGCTGGTGGCGCTGCTCGAACTCGAAGCCGTCGCCGACAAGCGCGTATCCGAGCTCCCCTTCGGCACGCAAAAGCGCGTGGAACTCGCGCGCGCGCTTGCCGCCGAACCCAAGCTGCTGCTGCTGGACGAGCCGGCCTGCGGCCTCAATCACGAGGAGGTGAGCGCGCTCGGCAAGCGCATCGGCGACATCCGCACGCGGCTCGGCGTCACGGTGCTGCTGGTGGAGCACCACATGAGCCTGGTGATGAGCATTTCGGACAAGGTTGTGGCGCTCAACTTCGGGCGCAAGATCGCCGAAGGCACGCCGGCCGAGGTGCAACACCATCCGGAGGTGGTGCAGGCCTATCTGGGGAACAGCGACTGATGGGTATGCTGCTCGAAGTATCGAAGCTGCGCGCGGCTTACGGACCGACGCGCGTGCTGCACGGCATCGACTTCGCGCTGGAGGAAGGATCGATCACGGCGCTGCTCGGTGCCAACGGCGCGGGCAAGACGACGACGCTGCGCGCGATTTGCGCCACGGTGGCGACCGAGGGCGAGATCCGCTTCGGCGGCGAGCGCATCGACGCCCGCGCGACCGAGGACATCGTGCGCCTGGGCATCGGCCACGTGCCGGACGGCCGCGGTACCTTCGTCAACCTCACCACGGAGGAGAACCTGCGTCTCGGCGCCTACGTGCGCCGCGACCGGCGCGAGGTGGAGCGCGACTTCGAGCGCGTATACGGCTACTTCCCCCGGTTGAAGGAGCGGCGTCACCAGCAGGCGGGCACGCTCTCCGGCGGCGAACAGCAGATGCTGGCGGTGTCGCGTGCGCTGATGCTGCGCCCGCGTCTGCTGCTCCTCGACGAACCTTCGTTCGGGCTCGCCCCGCTCGTCGTGCGCGAAATCTTCGACATCATGCGCGCGATCAACCAGAGCGAGCGCGTGAGCATCCTCTTGGTGGAACAGAACGCGGCGATGGCGCTCGACCTGGCCGACCACGCCTACCTGATCGAAACCGGCCGCGTGGTGCTCTCGGGCCGCGCCGACGAAATCAAACGCGACGACGCCGTGCGGCGCTCGTATCTGGGTTATTGACGCGGAACTGCGCATGGACGCCTTCCTCAATCAGGTATTCGCCGGACTCGCCACCGGCGGTATTTACGCCAGCGTCGCGCTCGCGCTGGTGATGATCTACCAGGCGACGCACCACGTGAACTTCGCCCAGGGCGAGATCGCGATGTTCTCCACCTACCTCGCCTGGACCTTGATCAACGCCGGCATGCCTTATTGGCCGGCCTTCTTCCTCACCATCGCCATCGCGTTTACGCTGGGCGTGCTGATCGAGCGCATCATCGTGCGCCCGGTGGAGCGGGCGCCCGTGCTCTCGGTGGTGGTGGTGTTCATCGGGCTGCTCGTGATATTCAACAGCCTCGCCGGCTGGATCTACACCTACACCATCAAGGTGTTCCCGAGCCCGTTCCCGAAGGAACCGGTGCACCTCGGGGAGCTATTCTTTTCCTCGCATCAAATCGGCGCGATCGGCGTCACCCTGGTGGTGCTGCTGCTCTTGTACGGATTCTTCCGCTATACGCCGCTCGGCCTCGCCATGCGCGCGGCGGCGCAGAATCCGGACTCGAGCCGCCTGGTCGGCATCCGCGTCGGCTGGATGCTCGCGCTGGGCTGGGGGCTTGCCGCCGCGATCGGCGCCGTCGCCGGCATGATGGTCGCACCGGTGGTGTACCTGGACCCGAACATGATGTCGGGCATCCTGCTCTACGCCTTTGCCGCCGCCCTGGTGGGCGGCATCGACAACCCGGGCGGCGCGGTGCTCGGCGGCTTCATCGTCGGTGTGCTGGAGAATCTGCTCGGCGCCTACGTGATCGGCAACGAGCTCAAGCTGGCGTTCGCGCTGGTGTTAATCGTCGCGGTGCTGGTGATCCGCCCCTCCGGCCTGTTCGGCCGGGTTCACGTGACGCGGGTATGAAAGCGGGTACGAGACCATGATAGAGGAATCCACGCTCGACGCGGCACCCAAGGCGATCGCCTCCGGCGCGGTCCGTTCCACCGGCTACACGCGGCGCTTGGCCGCCGCCATGGTGCTGCTCGCCGTGACCTGCGCACCGCCCTTCCTGGTGAGCAGCTACCACACCTTTCAGCTGACTCTGGTGTTGGTCTACGCCATCGCGCTGCTCGGTCTGAACATCCTGACCGGCTACAACGGCCAGATTTCACTCGGCCACGGTGCGTTCTACGCCATCGGCGCCTACGTCGCCGCGGTCATGATGGATCGCTGGGGCCTGCCGTACTGGGCGACGGTGCCCGTGGCCGGAGTCGTCTGCCTCGGCGTCGGATTCCTGTTCGGCCTGCCGGCGCTGCGCCTGGAGGGCCTCTATCTCGCGCTCGCCACCTTCGCGCTCGGCGTATCGATGCCGCAGATACTCAAGGACAAGCATCTCGAGCATTGGACCGGCGGCGTGCAGGGCATCGTTATCATCAAGCCCGATCCGCCCTTCGGCCTGCCGGTCAACCAAGATCAATGGCTGTATTTCTTCACCCTGGCAGTGATGCTGCTCATGTTCCTGCTGGGTTGGAACCTGTTGCGCGGCCGCGTCGGGCGCTCGCTCATCGCCATCCGCGATCATCCGATCGCGGCGGAGGCGATGGGCGTGAACAGCGCGCTGTACAAGTCGCTCGCTTTCGGCGTTTCCGCGATGTACACCGGCATCGCCGGAGCGCTCGGCGCGATCGCGGTGCAGTTCGTCGCGCCCGACAGTTTCCAGATCTTCCTCTCGATCACTTTCCTCGTCGGCATCGTCATCGGCGGCCTGGCCTCGATTTCGGGCGCGGTCTACGGCGCGATATTCATCCAGTTCGTGCCGAACATCGCCGACCAGCTGTCCAAGGCTGCGCCTTGGGCGATCTACGGCGTGTTCATGATCGGCTTCATCTATCTCATGCCGGTGGGCGTGGCGGGCGCCATCCGCATCGGCTGGGCAAGAATAAAAGCGAAAAAAGAAAGGGAGTGACAAGACTCGAACTTCAGTCCAGTGCAGTACAACGAAAGGAGGGAACCATGTCTAGCAAGCACTTGTTGGTATCAGCAGCAATAGTCGGACTAGCGCTCGGCGCATCGAGCGCGCTGGCGCAGAAGAAATACGATCCCGGCGCGAGCGACACCGAAATCAAGATCGGCAACACCATGCCCTACAGCGGACCGGCGTCCGCCTACGGCACTATCGGCAAGGCCGCGGCGGCTTATTTCAAGAAGATCAACGACGAAGGCGGCATCAACGGGCGCAAGATCAACTTCATCAGCGTCGACGACGGCTACAGCCCGCCGAAGACGGTGGAGATGGCGCGGCGCCTGGTCGAGCAGGACCAAGTGCTGCTCATCTGGGGCCCGCTCGGCACGCCGTCCAATACCGCGATCCAGAAGTACATGAACGCGAAGAAGGTGCCGCAACTGTTCGTCTACACGGGCGCAACCAAGTGGAACGACCCGCAGCATTTTCCCTGGACCATGGGCTGGCAGCCGAACTACCAGAACGAGGCCGCCATCTACGCCAAGCAAATTCTGCAGACTAAGCCCGACGCCAAGATCGCCGTGCTCTACCAGAACGACGACTATGGCAAGGACTACCTGAAGGGCTTCGAGGACGGGCTGGGCGCCAAGGCGAAGAGCATGATCGTCGCCAGGGCCTCGTACGAAACCAGCGACCCGACGGTGGACTCGCAGATCGTGCAGTTGCAGGCTTCCGGCGCGAATGTGTTCTTCAACATCACCACGCCCAAGTTCGCCGCGATGGCCATCCGCAAGGCCTACGATATCGGCTGGAAACCGGTGCAGTATCTGAACAACGTCTCCGCCTCGATCGGCTCGGTCTTGATCCCGGCCGGGCTGGAAAAATCGATCGGCTTGATCACCACCGAGTACCTCAAGGATCCGCTCGATCCCGCCTGGAAGGACGACCCGGGCATGAATGCCTGGCGTGCGTTCATGCGCAAGTATTACCCCGACGGAGATCTCAAGGATGGCGGTAACGTGAGCGGTTACGGCAATGCGCAGACCCTGGTGCAGGTGCTGAAGCAGTGCGGCGACAACCTCACGCGCGAGAACGTGATGAAGCAGGCGGCGAACATCAAGGACCTGCAGCTCGACGTCATGCTGCCCGGCATCAAGCTCAACACCAGCCCGACCGATTTCGCGCCGATCCAGGCGGAGCAGCTCGCCCGCTTCGACGGCAAGGAATGGGTGCGCTTCGGCGACATCATCGGCAAATAGCGCGCTGCGGACAGACTGCATCGGTCCGCGCCCGGACCGATGCAGTCCGCAGCAGGACCCTTCCGCGTCGCAGGCCGGCGGCGTGCGACGCGACTTCGCGTTTGACCAAAATCATAGTGCGCCGCGGCTGGAGGCGCATCCTTCGTCTAAAGGGGGACAACTAGACGAGGGAAACATGAGCACCATCGCCATCCAGCCGAGCGCAAAGCCGGCCGCGCCGCAAGCCGAAACGCACTATTGGGGACTCGCCGCAGCGTTTGCTGCGCTCATCGTCGTCTGTCTGCTGCCTACGCCCAAGGACCTGCCTTTCGCCGGACAGATCATGCTAGGCATGCTGCTCTTCTCCGTCATCTTGTGGATGACCGAGGCGGTGGACTACGCGGTCAGCGCCGTGCTCATCGTCGCGCTGATGGCCTTCCTGCTCGGCCTCGCGCCCAATCCGGCCAAACCCGAGGCGCTACTCGGCACCGCGGCCGGCCTCGGCCTCGCGCTCGGCGGCTTCGCCAACACCGCGCTGGCCCTGGTCGCCGCGGCGCTGTTCATCTCTGCCGCGATGACCATCACCGGGCTGGACAAGCGCATCGCGCTGGTCGTGCTCTCCGGCGTCGGTGCGCGCACCAACCGCGTGCTGATGGGGGCGATTCTGGTCGGCATCGTGCTCTCCTTCCTCGTGCCCTCCACCACGGCGCGCGTCGCCTGCCTGGTGCCGATCATGATGGGCATCATCCTCGCCTTCGGCGTCGAGCGGAATTCCCGCCTCGCCGGCATTTTGATGATCGCCACCGCGCAGTCGGCTTCCATCTGGAATGTGGGCGTGAAGACCGCCGCGGCGCAGAACATGGTCGCCATCGGCTTCATCGAGAAGACCCTGAAGCAAACCATCACCTGGCTCGACTGGTTCATCGCCGCCGCGCCCTGGGCGGTGCTGATGTCGATCGCGCTCTACTTCGTGATGATGAAGATGATGCCGCCTGAAACCGAGGAGATCGCCGGCGGCAGCGAGGCGATCGCCAAGGCGCTCGACGAAATGGGGCCGATGAAGACGAGCGAAAAGAAGCTCCTCGCCATTACTCTGGCGCTGCTCGGCCTGTGGGCCACGGAAAAGGTACTGCATCCCTACGACACATCCTCGACCACCGTCGCCGCCATCGCCATCATGTTCCTGCCGGGCATCGGCGTCATGGGCTGGAAGAGTGCGCAGGGCAAGATTCCCTGGGGCACGATCGTGCTCTTCGGCGTCGGCATCAGCCTGGGCACCGCGCTGCTGCAGACCAAGGCGGCGGGCTGGCTTGCCAACCTCATCGTGCAGGGAATGGGCTTGCAAGGCGCGAGCGCGTTCGCCGTGCTCTCGCTGCTCGCCCTGTTCCTCATCGTGGTGCACCTGGGATTCGCCAGCGCCACCGCGCTCGCCTCGGCCATGATCCCGATCATGATCAGCGTGCTGCAGCAGGTGCAGACGCCGGGGCTGAACGTGGTCGGCATGACCATGATCCTGCAGTTCGTGGTGAGCTTTGGCTTCATCCTGCCGGTGAACGCGCCGCAGAACATGGTGGCCTACGGCACCGAGACCTTCGCCGCGAAGGACTTCGTGCGCACCGGGCTCGCGCTCACGGTCGTGGGCTATGTGCTGGTGCTCGTTCTAGCGGCGACCTACTGGGCGTGGCTGGGCTACGTGTAGCAAGCTGGACTTGTCGGCATTGAATCGCGACCTGCTCGCGTCAGCGGCGCCGCAGCGAGGGCGATTCGATGCGCAAGCCGATGAAGAAGCTTGCCGCCACGATCGCCACCGCGGCGCAGCCGAGGGCGAACTCGTGCGCGGGCGCGGGCGCCGCAATGGCGGGTGCGAACAGGCGCGCGAGGCCGTAGCTCGCCACCAGCAGCGACAGCCCGGCGATGGCAAGTCCCATGGTGCGCGAGGCGACGAGCGCGCGGCGGTCGGCTCGGGCGAGCAGCTTCGCCACCCACAAGCCGTTCACGCCGTCTGTGGTCATCATGCCGAGCATGAAGACCACGCCGAGCAGCAGCGAAAACCCCCAGCCGGCGAGGCTTTTCGCTGTGAGTGAAAACAGCGCCACCTGGCTCACGGTGTCGAACGACAGCGCGAACAGCGCGCCGACCGCGGCGATGAGCGCCGGATGGCTCACCTGCGCGAGGCGGCCGAACAGCCGGCTCTTCAAGCCGGCCGGTGCGACCAACTGGCCGCAAGGCGTGGCGAGTGCGCCATAGAGGTTCGCAAACCCAAGCAGACACAGAAAGCCGATCGAGATCCAGGCGCCCGCCGCGTCGAGCCAGGCGGGCGCCTGCCATGCGTGCGAGGCGAGGCCGACGCCCACCGCGACCAGAATGACGATCGCGCCGTGGCCCGCCGAGAAGAAGAAGCCCGCCCAGCGCGCGAGACCGGGCTTACGCGCTGCGTTCGCGCGGGTGATGCCGTCGACGGTGGCGATGTGGTCGGGGTCCATGCCGTGGCGCAGCCCCAGGGCGTAGACCATGGTGAGGAGCGCGAGCCAGTCGTTGGGAAGAGCGTTCAACGCAGCAGACCCTCGCGCTCGACGAAGCGCACGATGTCCGCGAGCCCCTGCCCGGTCTTGAGATTGCTGAACACGAATGGGCGCTCGCCGCGCATCTTCTTCGCGTCGCGCGCCATCACGTCGAGCGAAGCCCCGACCAGGGGCGCGAGGTCGATCTTGTTGATGACGAGCAGATCCGACTTGATGATTCCCGGCCCGCCTTTGCGCGGGATCTTGTCGCCCGCGGCGACGTCGATGACGTAGAGGGTCAGGTCGGAAAGCTCGGGGCTGAAGGTGGCGGCGAGATTGTCCCCGCCCGATTCGATGAACACGAGGTCGAGGTCGGGAAAGCGGCGGTTCAAACGCGCCACGGCTTCGAGATTGATCGAGGCGTCCTCGCGGATGGCGGTGTGCGGGCAGCCGCCGGTCTCCACGCCGATGATGCGCTCCGGCGCGAGGGCGCCGTTCCTCACCAGGAACTGGGCGTCTTCTTCCGTATAGATGTCGTTGGTGACGACGCCGAGCCGGTAGCGCTCGCGCAGCGCGAGGCAGAGCGCAAGGGTAAGCGCCGTTTTGCCTGATCCCACCGGACCGCCGATGCCGACGCGGAGGGGATTGGCGCGCGTACCTTCGATGGCGGAAGCTTGATTGCTCATTTCTTGGGCGTATTTCAGGAACGGAACAGGCGACTGTACTGGGTTTCGTGCCGGCTGCAGAGAATGGCGTACCCCGGCGCATAATTGCACAGATCGTCGTCCCGCGTCGAAGCGGCGCGATCGGCGATCTCGGCGAGGAGCGCGGCGAGCGCGAGCAGCAGGCGCTGGCCGTCGGTCTGACCGAGCGGAACGGCCTTCAGCGCCGCCATCACCTGGTTCTCGAGCCACGCCCAGAGATAGGCGATGAGGGCGCTGCGTGCCGGTATCTCCCACTCGGCCACGGCGAAAGTGAAGGCGGCGGGAAAGCTGATGTCCTCGATCCGCGCCAGCGCTTGCCGCCTATGCTCGTCGAAGCCGCCGGTTTCGACCAGAAGTTGCTGCAAGGAATAACCCATCTGCAGGGTTTCGGCGCGCAGCTCGGCGCTCTCGCGGCTCGCGCGGAAGAGATCGTTCCAATGCGCGACCTGTTCGAGATCGTGCCGCGTCCAGGCGGCGTGCAGCCGCCACCAGAGCGGGGCTTCCAGCCGCGCGACGCCGTAACGCAGCACGTCGGCGATCCAGCGCTCGGCGCTGGCCGCATCGCGAACGATGCCGGCGTCCACCGCGGATTCGAGGCCCTGCGAATAGCTGTAAGCGCCCACCGGCAGGGTGGGACTCGCGAGCTGCAGCAGGCGGGCGAGTGCGAGGTCAGTGCCCATGTTCGCCGTAGTGATGGATCTTGCCGCCCTGCGCCTCGCCGTGCGCGTGGCCGCCGTAGGCGCCGGCTTCCGGCTCGAACGGCGCGATGCGCTCCTCTACGCTCGCGCCCAGGCGCTCGAGCATGTCGCTGAGGACGTGATCGGCGAGGATGCGCAGGAAACCGTCGCCGATTTCGACTGCGACATGGCGGTTACCGAGGTGGTAGGCGGCGCGCGCGAGCTCGAAGGAATTGGCGCAGACGACGTGCAGGACGTTCTCGGGCAGCGCCGACACACGCACCACGCGGCCGTCGTCGCTCGCGAGGAACTCGCCGCCGCGCAGCAGCGCGCCGCGTTCGGTCGAGACGATCGCCTCTTCGCCCGAGACGAGCCGCGTGCGCAGCCGGCTTTTCATGCGCAGCTCGTAGGGAAGACGCAGCTCGCCGTAGGGCGAAGCCACGGGCGGCGCGCGGCGGACCAGGGTGAGCGCTTGCGACATCGCCGCTAGAAAAGGAAGTAGCGCTGCGCCAGCGGCAGCACGTTTGCCGGCTCGCAGACGAGCAGCTCGCCGTCGGCGCGCACGGCATAGGTTTCGGGGTCGACTTCGATTCTCGGCAGGGTGTCGTTGTGCACCATGTCGCGCTTGCCGATGTCGCGCGTGTTCTTCACCGCCAGCAGCGGCTTTTTCAGTCCGAGGGCGGCGACCGCGGGATTCTCGAGCGCCGCCTGCGATACGAAGCTGACCGAGGTGGCGAGCGCGCCGCCGTAGGCGCCGAACATGTTGCGGTAGTGCACCGGCTGCGGCGTCGGGATCGAGGCGTTGGGGTCGCCCATGGCTGCGGCGGCGATCATGCCGCTTTTCAGGATGAGCGAGGGCTTCACGCCGAAGAAGGCGGGCCGCCACAGGACGAGATCGGCGAGCTTGCCCGCCTCGATCGAGCCCACCGCATCCGCTACGCCGTGGGCGATGGCGCGGTTGATGGTGTACTTGGCGATATAGCGCTTCACTCGGCGGTTGTCGTTTTCGCTCGGGTCGCCCGAAAGCGCGCCGCGCTGCAGTTTCATCTTGTGTGCCGTCTGCCAGGTGCGGATGATCACCTCGCCCACTCGGCCCATCGCCTGGGAGTCGGAGGACAACATGCTGAAGGCGCCGAGGTCGTGCAGGATGTCCTCGGCGGCGATGGTCTCGCGCCGGATGCGCGATTCGGCGAAGGCCACGTCCTCGGCGATCGCGGCATCCAGGTGATGGCACACCATCAGCATGTCGAGGTGCTCGTCGATGGTGTTCACGGTGTAGGGCCGCGTCGGATTGGTCGAGGAAGGCAGCACGTTCGCCTCGCCGCAGACGCGGATGATGTCGGGCGCGTGGCCTCCGCCCGCGCCCTCGGTGTGGTAGGTGTGGATGGTGCGACCCTTGAACGCGGCGATGCTCGCCTCGACGAATCCCGATTCGTTGAGCGTATCGGTATGGATCGCCACCTGCACGTCCATGTCGTCGGCCACCGCGAGGCAGCAATCGATCGCGGCGGGCGTCGTGCCCCAGTCTTCGTGCAGCTTCAAACCGATGGCGCCGGCGACGACCTGTTCCTTCAGCGCGGGCTTGAGGCTTGCGTTGCCTTTGCCGAGGAAACCGAGGTTCATGGGGAACGCCTCGGCCGCCTGCAGCATGCTGAAGATGTGCCACGGGCCGGGGGTACAGGTGGTAGCGAAGGTGCCGGTCGCCGGACCGGTGCCGCCGCCGATCATGGTGGTGACGCCGGACATCAGCGCCTCTTCGATCTGTTGCGGGCAGATGAAATGGATGTGGCTGTCGATGCCACCCGCAGTGACGATCATGCCTTCGCCGGCGATGATCTCGGTGCCCGGTCCGATGACGATGTTCACCGCAGGCTGGATGTCGGGATTGCCCGCCTTGCCCACCGCGGCGATGCGTCCGTGCTTGATGCCGATGTCGGCCTTGACGATGCCCCAGTGATCGACGATGAGGGCGTTGGTGATCACCGTGTCTGCGGTATGTTTGGATGTGCGCTGGCTCTGGCCCATACCGTCGCGGATCACCTTGCCGCCGCCGAATTTCACTTCCTCGCCGTAGACGGTGTAGTCCTTCTCCACTTCGATCCATAGCTCGGTGTCGGCGAGCCGCACCCGGTCGCCCACCGTCGGGCCGAACATTTCCGCATACGCCTGCCGGCCGATCATCAAAGTCATTTCAGTTCTCCCATCACCGCGCCGCGAAAGCCGTAGACCTTGCGCGCGCCGGCGAGCTCGACCAGTTCCACCGTGCGCGATTGCCCCGGCTCGAAGCGCACGGCGGTGCCGGCGGCGATGTTGAGCCGCATGCCGTAGGCCGCTTCGCGGTCGAAGGCCAGGGCTTCGTTGGTCTCGTAGAAGTGGTAGTGCGAACCGACCTGGATCGGCCGGTCGCCCTTGTTCGCCACTTTGAGCTTGATCGTTTTGCGTCCCGCGTTCAGCGCGATCTCGCCTGCGCGGACTTTCATTTCGCCTGGAATCACGTCCGCCCTCCTAAACGATGGGATGGTGCACGGTGACGAGCTTAGAGCCGTCGGGGAAGGTCGCCTCGACCTGGATTTCCGGAATCATTTCCGGCACGCCTTCCATCACCTCGTCGCGGGCAAGCAGTGTGGTGCCGTAGCTCATCAGCTCGGCCACGCTCCTGCCGTCGCGCGCGCCTTCCATGATGGCGGCGCTGATGAACGCCACCGCCTCGGGGTAGTTCAATTTCAGCCCGCGCGCCTTCCTGCGTTCCGCCAATAGCGCTGCGGTGAAGATCAGCAGCTTGTCTTTCTCACGTGGCGTCAGTTCCATGATCTTTCTTTCTCCTACGTCGCCCAGATGCGCGGCGGCACCGCAATACGCGCTGCGAGAGTCGGGCGCAGCACGCTCCACAGCGCGGCGAAATAGCGCATCGCCCCTTCGCCGCTATGCCCGAGGTAGCGCGCGAGCAGCACGCGCGGCAGCAGCGTCACGCCCGTTCTTTCCCCTTCTTCGGGCGCGACGCTGCGACACTCCCCGAGCACGGCCTTATCCACTTCCCTGCCTGCGGCGATCATTGTTCCGCACACCGTGCGGCCGGCGAGCCCCGCCTCCGAGGCGAGCATCGGGTCGCCGCCCGCGAGCCGCGCATATTCGCACCACAGCCGCTCGTCTTCCTGCCACAGTTCGATGCGCTGACGCAGTTCGCCCGAGGCGAAGCGCTCGCCGGCGGCGGTGCGGCCGAGGCAGGCGATGTCCCAGCCGATGTAGAGCGCATCCTGCGCCAGGCGCAACTCCGTCTTGACCGCGGCGCGCGCGCGGTCGAACACGATCGCCGGCTGCGGCAGCCACTCGAGCACGCTGCCCTGCGCGAGTTCGAAGCGCTGGGTAAGCCCCGCCTCGGCACCTGCGCTCTTGTACCACTTGCCCGCACCGGGTGTGGTGAGCAGCGCCGCCGCGCCCTGCTGCAACTTCACTTCCAGGCTCAGCTCGTCGCCGTTGGCGATTCCGCCCGGCGGATGGACGACGATGCTGTGGCACACCGCGTCGCCTTCCGGGTAGAGCGGCTTCTGCACAACGAGCGGCCCGCAATGTTCGCGCCGTGCGAGCGTCGTTCGCCCATCGCGCAGGCGGTATTCGAGCGCAAGCTTTGCCTCCCAAGCGGCTTCCGCATTCACCATGTCTCCGACTATAGCGCGAGGCAGGCCTTGACGTTGTCGCGCTCCATGTCCGCGCCCGCGCCGCGCCTGATCACTTCGCCGCGAGACATGACGACATAGTGATCGGCGAGCGAGCGGGCGAAATCGTAATACTGCTCCACGAGTAGGATCGCCATGCCGCCTTGCATGGCGAGCTTGCGGATCACGCGCTCGATGTCCTTGATGATCGACGGCTGGATGCCTTCGGTGGGCTCGTCCAGGATCAGGAGCTTCGGCCGCATCGCCAAGGCGCGGCCGATGGCGAGCTGCTGCTGCTGGCCGCCGGAGAGGTCGCCGCCGCGGCGGCCGAGCATGTCCTTCAGCACCGGGAACATGTCGAAAATCTCTGCCGGGATCGGTTCGCTGCGGCTGCGCGTCGCCAGGCCCATGCGCAGGTTCTCTTCGACCGTGAGCCGCGGAAAGATCTCCCGCCCTTGCGGCACATAGCCGATGCCGAGTTTCGCCCGCGCATCGGGCGTGAGTGCGGTGATGTCCTTGGCGTGGAACTCGAGCGCGCCGGAACGCACGGGCACGAGACCCATCAGGCATTTGAGCAGCGTCGTCTTGCCCACTCCGTTCCTGCCGAGGAGCGCGGTGCAGCCCTCCGGGATGTCGAAGCTCAGGTCGCGCAGCGTGTGGCTGCCGCCGTAGTATTGGTTGAGGCCCTTGATTGCCAGCACGTTCAGCGTCCCAAGTAGACTTCGATCACGCGCTCGTCGCTCTGCACCTCGGCCATGCTGCCCTCGGCGAGCACGCTGCCCTCGTGCAGCACCGTGACCTTGCGCGCGATGCGCGCGACGAAATCCATGTCGTGCTCGACCACCACCACCGAGTGCTTGCCGGCGAGCGTCTGGCACAGCTCGCCGGTGCGCTCGGTCTCCTCATCCGTCATCCCGGCGACCGGTTCGTCGAGCAGGAGCAGCCGCGGTTCCTGCATGAGCAGCATGCCGATCTCCAGCCACTGCTTCTGCCCATGCGAGAGCAATCCCGCCGGCCGGTGCGCTTCGGCTGCGAGGTGGATCAGATCGAGGGTCGCGGCGATGCGGTCGCGCTGGCCCGAGTCGAGGCGCGCATTGAGGCTCGCGCGCACGCGCTTGTCGGTTTTCATCGCCAGCTCCAGGTTCTCGAACGAGCTGTGGTTCTCGAACACCGTCGGCTTCTGGAATTTGCGCCCGATGCCGGCGTGGGCTATCTGCGCCTCGGTCAATTGCGTGAGGTCGATGGTCTGGCCGAAGAAGGCGGTGCCCGCGTCCGGCCGCGTCTTGCCGGTGATGACGTCCATCATGGTGGTCTTGCCGGCGCCGTTGGGGCCGATGACGCAGCGCAGCTCGCCGTCCTCGATCATGATCGACAGATGGTTGAGCGCCTTGAAGCCGTCGAAGCTGACGCTGATGTCGTCCAGATACAGGATGGCACCGTGCGAGACGTCGACCCCGGGACTGAGCACGCGCCCGGTGGCCGCCTCGCCGCCGCTGAAGGCTTCCGGATCGAGGGTGAGCGAAGCATTCATGCGCGCTTACTCTTCAAAGGAGCAGCCAGGCCGATCAAGCCTTGCGGCAGGAGGAGCGTCACCAGGATGAACAAGAGGCCGAGGAAGAACAGCCAATACTCCGGAAACGCGACGGTGAACCAGCTCTTCGCGCCGTTCACCATGGCGGCGCCGAGGATGGCGCCGAGGAGGCTGCCGCGGCCGCCGACCGCCACCCAAATCGCGATCTCGATCGAGTTCGCCGGCGACATCTCGCTCGGATTGATGATGCCGACCTGGGGCACGTAGAGCGCGCCGGCGATGCCGCAGAGTACGGCGGAAGCGGTCCAGATGAACAGCTTGTAGTGCACCGGGTTGTAGCCGGAGAACATGACGCGCGATTCCGCATCCCGTATCGCGGTGAGCACGCGGCCCAGCTTGGAGGTGACGAGGTAGCGCGCCGCGAGCAGCGTCGCGATGAGCACGGCACCGGTGATCATGAACAAAGCCATGCGCGTCTGTGACGTGGCGATGGCAAATCCCAGGATGCGCTTGAAATCGGTGAAGCCGTTGTTGCCGCCGAAGCCGGTGTCGTTCTGGAAGAACAGCAACATGAAGGCGAAGGTGAGCGCTTGGGTGATGATGGAGAAATACACGCCCTTGATGCGCGAGCGGAAGGCGAAGAAGCCGAAGCCGAAGGCGAGCAGCCCGGGCACCAGCACCACCAGCAGCGCCGCGTACCAGAAATGCTCGGTGAAGCTCCAGTACCAGGGGTAGGCCTTCCAGTTGAGGAACACCATGAAGTCGGGCAGGTCGCTCTGATACTGCCCCTCGCGGCCGATCATGCGCATCAGGTGCATGCCCATCATGTAGCCGCCCAGCGCGAAAAACAGGCCATGACCGAGCGACAGGATTCCCGTGTAGCCCCAGATCAGGTCCATGGCCAAGGCGACGATGGCGTAGCACATGATCTTGCCGGCGAGCGCCACGGTGTAGTCGGAGACGTAGAACGCGCTACCCTTCGGTAGGACGAGGTTCGCCACCGGGAAGGCGACGAAGAGGACGAGCGCGCAGACGCCGAGCGCGATCCAGCCGCGGCGGCCGTAGAGGGAAGAAATGTGCTGCGCGAACGGGCCCATGCGCTAGCCCTCGGCCATGCGGCCCTTCAGGGCGAACATGCCCTGCGGCCGCTTCTGGATGAAGAAGATGATGAAGGCGAGGATGGCGATTTTGGCGAGCACCGCGCCTGAGAGCCCCTCGAGGAACTTGTTCGCCATGCCGAGCGCGAGCGCCGCGTACACCGTGCCGGCGAGCTGGCCGACGCCGCCCAGCACCACCACCATGAAAGAATCGACGATATAGGTCTGCCCCAGGTCGGGGCCGACGTTGCCGATCTGCGACAGGGCGCAGCCGGCGAGGCCGGCGATGCCCGAGCCCAGGCCGAAGGCGAGGGTATCCACGCGCGCCGTCGGCACGCCGACGCAGGCCGCCATGCCGCGGTTCTGCGTCACGCCGCGCACGAACAGGCCCAGGCGCGTGCGCGCGAGCAGGAACCAGGTGAGAAGCAGGATCGCCGCGGCGAAGCCGATGATGATGACGCGGTTCCAGGGGAGCACGACGTTGGCGAGCAATTCGAACCCTCCGGACATCCACTTCGGGTTCTCCACCTCGACGTTCTGCGCGCCGAACAGCGTTCGGACGGCCTGGATCAGGACCAAGCTGATGCCCCAGGTGGCGAGGAGCGTCTCGAGCGGCCGGCCGTAGAGGAAACGGATGACGCTGCGCTCGAGCGCCATGCCCACCAGGGCCGCGACGCAGAAAGCCGCGGGCACCGCGGCGACGAGATACCAATCGAAGATCGCAGGCGCATGGCCGCGGAACAAGTTCTGCACCACATAGGTGGCGTAGGCGCCGACCATGATCAGCTCGCCGTGCGCCATGTTGATCACGCCCATCAGGCCATAGGTGATGGCGAGCCCGAGCGCGGCGAGCAGGAGGATGGAGGCGAGGCTCACGCCGGTGAACACCTGCGCCACGCGCTCGGCGCTGGAGAGCCGCGACTGCACCGCCTTCAACGAAGCCTCGGCCGCAGCGCGCACGGCGGCGTCGGGTTCGGCGGAGGCGTCCCCTTTCTTCGCAAGCAGGCCGAGGAGCAGGGTCTTGGTGTTGGGGTTGTCGCTCGCTGCGAGCGCGCGCACCGCGGTCATGCGCACTTGCGCATCGGCGCTTTGCAGTTGGATGCTCGCCTGCACCAGCGCGAGCAGTTTCTTGATTTCTGGATCGGCTTCGCGCGCGAGCGCACGTCCGATCAAAGGCAGCATTTCCTCGCCCGCGCCGTCGGCGAGCGTTTTCACCGCTGCGAGCCGGGTGGCGCGCTCGTTCGAGCCGAGCTTCAAGGCGGCGAGGGCGGAGTCCAGGGCCCCGCGCAGGCGGTTGTTCACCACCGCATCCTCGAGTCCGTCGGGAAGCGGCGCCACTTTCTCGCCGCTTGCGGCATCGGTCGCCGCGCCGTCTTTCACCACCAGCACGCGCTTGCCGCCGGCAACCTGTACGCTGGAATCGAGCAGCGCCTGGAAGTAGCCCTCCACCGCGGGGTCGCCCGAGGCGACGAGCTTATCGACTGCCTCGATGCGCGCATCGCCCTCGCCCGCGGCAACCGCGAGCACCAGCTCGGGCGGGAGCGCGAAGGCCAGCCGCGCGCAGCTAAGCAGCAGCGCGGCGGCGAAAGTGCGGGCGAAGATCGTCATGATGTCTGGGTGCGCCGGCCGCGGGATTGCCGCGGCCGGCGCTGCTAGCGCTTACTTCGATGCGGTCTTCAGTACGGGCTCGTCCTTCTTGCCTTTGTTTTCGGCGATGAACGGGCTCCAGGGCGCGGCCTTGACCGGGCCGGGCGTCTTCCACACCACGTTGAACTGGCCGTCAGCCTTCACTTCGCCGATGAACACCGACTTGTGCAGGTGATGGTTCTTCGGGTCCATGGTCGAAGTGATGCCCGAGGGCGCCTTGTAAGTCTGGCCGGCCATGGCGGCGATCACCTTGTCGACGTCGGTGGTCTTCGCCTTCTCCACCGCTTGCTTCCACATGTGGATGCCGATCCAGGCGGCTTCCATCGGGTCGTTGGTGAGCGGCTTGTCGGCATTGGGCAGCTTCTTCGCCTTGGCATAGGCGGCCCACTGCTTCTTCCAGGCGTCGTTCTCCGCGTTCTTCAGCGACATGAAGTAGTTCCAGGCGGCGAGGTGACCGACCAGCGGCTTGGTGTCGACGCCGCGCAGCTCTTCCTCACCCACCGAGAAGGCCACCACCGGCACGTCCTTCGCTTTCAGGCCGGCGTTGCCCAGTTCCTTATAGAAGGGCACGTTGGAATCGCCGTTGATGGTGGAGATCACCGCCGTCTTGCCGCCCGCGGCGAACTTCTTGATGTCGGCGACGATGGTCTGGTAATCGGAATGCCCGAAGGGCGTGTACTTCTCGTCGATGTCCTTGTCTTCGATGCCCTTGGAGTGGAGGAAGGCGCGCAGGATCTTATTGGTGGTGCGCGGATAGACGTAGTCGGTGCCGAGCAGCACGAAGCGCTTGGCGCCGCCGCCTTCCTTGCTCATCAGGTACTCGACCGCGGGGATCGCCTGCTGGTTGGGCGAGGCGCCGGTATAGAACACGTTCTTCGACAGCTATTCGCCTTCGTACTGCACCGGGTAGAACAAGAGCCCGTTCAGCTCCTCGAACACCGGCAGCACCGACTTGCGCGACACCGAGGTCCAGCAGCCGAACACCACCGCCACCTTGTCCTGGGTGGGGAGTTGGCGCGCCTTTTCCGCAAACAGCGGCCAGTTGGAGGCCGGATCGACCACCACCGCCTCGAGTTTCTTGCCGAGCACGCCGCCCTTGGCGTTGATGTCGTCGATCGCCATCAGCGTCACGTCTTTCAGCACCGTCTCGCTGATCGCCATGGTGCCCGAGAGCGAATGCAGCACGCCCACCTTGATGGTGTCGGCCGCAAGCGCAAACCGGCCTGGAAGCAGGGAGGCAGCCGCGAGGACCGTGCCCGCCGCCAAGTGTTTCACGAAATTTCGCCGTTCCATAATGTTCCCTTCCGTAGTTTGGGTTGGAAAAAGTCTTCTGATTGCGCTCTCCCTGAGCATGCGAGAGTCACGTGCACTGCTCGTTAGCACGGCGTGTGCCAGAGGCCGGCAGTGCGGCATAAGCGGCTGATTCGACGACGCTTGGATCGCGCCAGCGACGGCGTGCGCACTTAAAGAGTGCAGCGCGACCCCGGTCGTTCTTGGTGCATGCCGGCGCATGCATGCACCAATTCGCGGCGTCGTGCGGCGAATGCCTCATGTCGGGACGCACGCGGGAGCGAACCGCACGCGTTGTGGTCGAAACTTGGGAGAACTAGAATCGAAGCATGAGCTGGCCAAAGACGAAGCGGATGATCGCAGCCGCAGCGGCGCTCAGCACGCTCGCCGGTTGCGCGAGCACGAGCATCGGCCTGCGCACCGGCAGCTCGCCCACGCTTCCCGGTTCCGCGCCTGCCGTGGGCACGTCCTACCAGACCGCGGCGGTCCAGGCCGAAGTGAGCCCCGGCGCCTATTTCGGGCTGGTGATGCTCGGCTATCTCATCGTCAGCATGCAGGAGCAGTTCGGCTTCCGCGGCCCGGATTGGCGCCGGCCGCCGGAAATGGCGGAGGATCGCAGCGTGGTGGAGCGCGACTGCAGCGCCGCGCTCGCGCCGCCGGTCGAGAACCTGCGCTGCAAATAGCCGGCTCGCCGCGCACGCGGCGATTTGATCGTTCGCAAAAAGCCGGCCTACGCGATGGTGTTACACTCGAAACTCGCGTTCGCTTGGCCATATCGCGTAACAAAAAAAGGTTTCTTTCGACATGACGCGCAGCACCAAGATCGTCGCCACCCTGGGCCCCGCATCGAGCAGCCCGGATATCCTCGAGAAAATGTTCCGCGCCGGCGTCGACGTCGTGCGCTTCAATTTTTCTCACGGCACGGCCGAGGACCATACGCGCCGCGCCGCGGTCGTGCGCGAGGCCTGCCGCAATACCGGCTGCACCGTGGGCATCATGGCCGACCTGCAAGGGCCGAAGATCCGGATCGGCAAGTTCAAGGACGGCAAGGTCACGCTGAAGGCGGGCGATGCCTTCGTGCTCGACGCCGATCGCGAACTGGGCGACGAGCACTGCGTGGGCCTGGACTACAAGGAGCTGCCGCGCGACGTCGCCCGCGGCGACGTGCTGCTGCTTGACGACGGCCGCATCGAATTCGAAGTGGAGAAGGTCGAGGGCAATGCCATCCATTGCCGCGTGCATCACGGCGGGGTGCTGTCGAACAACAAGGGCATCAACCGCCGCGGCGGCGGGCTGACGGCGACGGCGCTCACCACCAAGGACATGGACGACATCCGCACCGCGGCGACGATCAAGGTCGACTTCCTCGCCGTGTCGTTTCCCAAGTCGAGCGCCGACTTGTATATGGCGCGGCAGTTGCTGCGCGCGGCGGGCGGCGATGCGCTGGTCATCGCCAAGATCGAACGCGCCGAAGCGGTGGAGCCGGGTGCGCTGGAGGACATCCTGTCCGCCTGCGACGGCATCATGGTGGCGCGCGGCGATCTGGCGGTCGAAGTGGGCGACGCCAGCGTGCCGGCGCTGCAAAAGCGCATGATTCGCCTGGCGCGCGAGCAAAACAAATTGACCATCACCGCCACGCAGATGATGGAATCGATGATCGCAAGCCCAGTGCCCACCCGCGCCGAGGTGTCCGACGTCGCCAACGCCGTGCTCGACGGCACCGACGCGGTGATGCTCTCCGCCGAAACCGCGAGCGGCCTCTACCCGGTGGAAACCGTCGCCGCGATGAGCCGCATCTGCGTCGAGGCCGAGCACTCGGCGCCGGTGACGTTGGACCGCGATTTTCTCGACCGCGTGTTCACCCGCGTCGACCAGTCGATCGCGATGGCGGCGTTGTTCACTGCCTATCACCTGAAGGTAAAGGCGATCGCCGCGCTCACCGAGTCCGGCTCGACAGCGCTATGGATGTCGCGCTTGAACTGTGGCGTGCCGATCTACGCGCTCACCACGCGCACCGCCACGCGCTACCGCTGCACGCTGTTTCGCGACAGCTATCCGCTGACGGTGAACTACACCGGCAACGACCGCGAGGAACTGCTTGCCGAGGCGGAAGACGTGCTGCTGCGCGAAGGAAGGGTGGAGAAGGGCGACCTCATCGTCCTCACCATCGGCGAGCCGATCGGCAAGGCGGGCGGGACCAATACCATGAAGATCGTGCGGGTCGGAGAGCACGCGAAGCTCTGAGTTTCTCGCGCCGCACGCGAGCCCTCCGATCCGGATCGCGGTAAAATAGTACCTCTACCGGCTCGATTCAACGCCCAATCCAAGGAACACCCATCATGCCCATCGTATCCATGCGCCAACTGCTGGACCATGCCGCCGAGAACGGCTATGGCCTGCCAGCGTTCAACGTCAATAACCTCGAGCAAGTGCAGGCCATCATGGAGGCCGCAGCCGAGACCGACAGCCCGGTGATCATGCAGGCCTCGGCCGGCGCGCGCAAATATTCCGGCGAGCTGTTCCTGAAGCACCTGATCATCGCCGCAGTCGAGAGCTATCCCAAGATTCCGGTCGTCATGCACCAGGACCACGGCCAGTCGCCGCCGATCTGCGAATCGGCGATGAAGCTCGGCTTCTCCAGCGTGATGATGGACGGCAGCCTCAAGGAAGACGGCAAGACGATTTCGGATTACGACTACAACATCGACGTCACGCGCAAGGTGGTCGGCATGGCGCACAAGCTCGGCGTCACCGTCGAAGGCGAGCTCGGTTGCCTGGGCTCGCTCGAGACCATGAAGGGCGACAAGGAGGACGGCCACGGCGCGGAAGGCAAGATGACGCGCGAAATGCTGTTGACCGACCCCGACCAGGCCGCCGACTTCGTGAAGAAGACGCAGCTCGATGCCCTCGCCATCGCCATCGGCACCTCGCACGGCGCATACAAGTTCACGCGCAAGCCCACCGGCGACATCCTCGCCATCGACCGCATCAAGGAAATCAACAAGCGCATCCCCAACACGCATCTGGTGATGCACGGCTCCTCCTCGGTGCCGCAGGACCTCTTGGCCATCATCCGCGCGAACGGCGGCGAGATGAAAGAGACCTACGGCGTGCCGGTGGAGGAGATCCAGCAGGGCATCAAGCACGGCGTGCGCAAGGTGAACATCGACACCGACATCCGCCTGGCGATGACCGCGGCGATCCGCAAGTTCATGAACGAGAACAAATCGAAGTTCGACCCGCGTGAATACCTGAAGCCGGCGCGCGAGGCGGCGAAGGCCGTCTGCAAGCAGCGCTACGAACAGTTCGGCTGCGCCGGCATGGCCTCGAAGATCAAACCGGTGGCGCTCGAAGCGATGGCTGCGCGCTACTCCAAAGGTGAACTCGCTCAAGTAGTCAAGTAGCCGCATGAGCAGGAAGCAGGGGCCCCGCTTTGCGGGGATGCGACCGCCCGCGATTGCGGCCGGACGCCGACAGAGCGGTCGTTATACTTTGAAACAGGTGAGGGAGGCGTCGGGATGGCGACAGTAGGAATAGTGATGGGCAGCACCTCCGACTGGGAGGTGATGAAAGAAGCGGCGAAGCAGTTGAAGGACTTCGGCGTCGCATACGAGGCGCGCGCGCTGTCGGCACACCGCACACCCGAGTTGCTGGAAGAATGGATGGCCGACCTCACCAAGCGCGGCGCGAAGTGCTTCATCGCCGGCGCGGGCGCCGCCGCGCACTTGGCCGGCGTGGTCGCCTCGAAGACGACGCTGCCGGTGCTCGGCGTGCCCATGCCCTCCAAATACCTGCAGGGCCTGGATTCGCTGCTGTCGATCGTGCAGATGCCCAAGGGCATTCCGGTCGCGACCTTCGCCATCGGCGAGGCGGGCGCGGCGAACGCCGGCCTCTTTGCCGTGGCCATGTTGGCGCTTGAAGACCGCTCGCTCGCGCAGAAGCTCGCGGCTTTCCGCAAGAAACAGGCGGAGAGCGTCGCCAAGGCGAAACTCCCGGAACTCTAAGCGCAGAGCCGCTCTCCAGGCATTGCCGATTTTTTCGATCATCAACCACAGTCGACCAAAACCATGAGCACCCTCCTGAAAACTTCGATCAAGAGTCTGCCTTTCCTGCATAGCGGCAAGGTGCGCGACATCTATGCCGTGGGCGAGGACAAGCTGCTGGTGATCCAGTCCGACCGCCTGTCCGCCTTCGACGTCATTCTCGACGATCCGATCCCGGGGAAAGGCGAAGTGCTGACGGCGATGTCCAACTTCTGGTTCGGCAAGCTCGGCCACCTGGTGCCCAACCACATCACCGGCATCGATCCGGAGTCGGTGGTCGCCGCGAACGAGCGCGAGCAGGTGCGCGGCCGCGCCATGGTGGTGAAGAAGTTCAAGCCGCTGACCATCGAAGCGATCGTGCGCGGCTACATCATCGGCTCGGGCTGGAAGGACTACCAGCAGACCGGCGCCATCTGCGGCATCGCGCTGCCCAAAGGGCTGAAGGAAGCGGAGAAGCTGCCGCAGACCATTTTCACACCCTCGACCAAGGCGCCGATGGGCACGCACGACGAGAACATCGCGTTCGAAGAAGCCGAGAAGGCGATCGGCAAGGAGGCGGCGCGCCAGGTGCGCGAAGCCGCGATCAAGATCTACACCCAGGCGGCCGAATACGCCGCGACGCGCGGCATCATCATCGCCGACACCAAATTCGAGTTCGGCACCGACAAGGACGGCAAGGTCTACCTCATCGACGAGATCCTCACTCCGGACTCCTCGCGCTTCTGGCCGATGTCGCAGTACCAGACCGGCATGAGCCCGCCTTCGTTCGACAAGCAGTTCGTGCGCGATTGGCTGGAGAAGCAGCCCTGGAACAAGAAAGCGCCCGCGCCGCGGCTGCCCGCCGACATCATCGCCAAGACCTCCGAGAAATACCGCGAGGCGCTGCGGCTGCTCACGGGCAAGTAGCACGGTGAATCCGGCGGCGGAAGACATCGCGCGCGCCGCCGCGATTCTGAGAGCGGGCGGCCTGGTCGCGTTTCCGACCGAGACCGTCTACGGCCTGGGCGCCGACGCGGCGAACCCCGCCGCCGTGGCGAAGATCTTCGCCGCCAAGGGGCGGCCGCAGGACCATCCCGTCATCGTGCATATCGCAGGCGCAGAGTGGCTCGCGCGCTGGGCGATCGACATTCCAGCCGAGGCGCGCACGCTCGCGGCGAAATTCTGGCCCGGCCCGCTCACCATGATTTTGAAGCGCGCGCCCGGCGTGCCCGACTGCGTCACCGGCGGCCAGGACACCGTGGGCCTGCGCGTTCCCGGGCATCCGACGGCGCTCGCGCTGCTCCGCGCATTTTCGGGCGAAGAGGGCGGCAAGCATTATTCGGGCATCGCCGCGCCTTCGGCGAACAAGTTCGGCCGCATCAGTCCGACCACCGCCGAGCACGTGCGCGCGGAACTCGGCAACGCGGTCGACCTGGTGCTGGAAGGAGGCGACTGCGCGGTGGGCATCGAATCGACCATCGTCGACTTGTCGCGCGGGCGCGCGGTGCTGCTCCGGCCCGGGAGGATTACCCGCGAAGAATTGGCGCTAGCGTTGGGCACGGAAGTCGCACTACCGGATGCCAGAGCGCCGCGCGTCTCGGGCGCGCTCGCGAGCCATTACGCGCCGGCTACGCCGCTATATCTGGCCGCTACGAACGAATTGCCGCAGCGGCTCGCGGCGCTCGCGGGGAAGAAGCTCGCCGTGCTCGCGCGAGTCGAGCCGCCCGCGGGCTTGCGCGAAGTGATCTGGCACATCGCGCCGCGCGAGGCGGCGGCCTACGCGCACGAGCTTTACGCTTCGCTGCGCCGGCTCGACGCCATGGGCTGCGCGGCGATCCTGGTGGAGGCGCCGCCCGAGGCCGCCGAATGGCAGGGCGTGCGCGATAGGCTCAAGCGCGCCGCGTCTGCGTAACGTTGGAGCGGGGGCGCCGCGATCGAACTTCGCGCGGAGTGTGATCGGCCCGAGGCCCCCGAGGGATCAAGGACAGGCCTACGACGTTAAGCGTTTCCCGCTGCCTTGCCTAATTTGCGATCGAGGAGGCGCACGAAATTATGGCTCCGGCATAACATCGCGCTGCGCGCGATGTGAGCCTACGTCGCAACAGTCATCGCCACAGCCTGCGTCACGCACTTCCCTCAGCCTTACCTAATTTCCGATCAAGAAGTCTGACGAAGTTGTCGAGCGATATCAGGTGCGCATAGATGCGCCCCATGATGCCCTTCTTGATTAGGTTCTTGTGTTGGGCGGCGTTCAGGAACTCGAGCTTCTTCTCGTCCACGCGATACATGCCGAACAGATTCAGCGGGCCGCCGATCTTCGGCTGCGCCTGCAGGGTGAAGGGTTCGAGCAGCGCGTAGTCGGCGACGATGGAGGCCATCTCGCGGCTGCGCTCGAGGTCGTTTTCGTACTCGTGCAGCAGTTTCTCCGTCGGCTGCCATTTGGGCGTCGGCTTGCCGTCGGCTTCGAACAGCAGCTCGCCCTTGTCGTCGAGATAGGATTTTTCCACGCACACGATGCGTTCGGTCTGCTCCACGTTGTCCAACGACACCCGCGCCATGCAGAAGGGGTAGCGGCGAATGTAGGCGGGCAGATAGACCGACTTGTCCCAGCCGCCGCCGTCGAGAAACAGGTTCTCGCCCTCGGTGAGGCCCAGCACCGCTACCGGGGCGTAGGTCTTGCCGCTGTCTCCGGTAGCGAACACCAGAGGATAGTCGCGGCAGGCGATCGAGAACTCGCTGTAGCTCATCGGCAGCGCGTTGATCTTGGTGCAGAACTCGGGCAAGGCCCCCGGCGCGGGCAGCGATACCTTATTGTTTTTATAGAGAGGAACGATTTCCTTATAGCCGAAAGGCGGATTGATCTGCATACGGGCTCCCGGACGGGGTGAGGCAAAAGGCGCATCATATCTCCGCCGCCGCCGGGGCGCCAATCCGCCATTGTCGCGAGGGCCGTTTAGGGCTAAAATGCGCCCCTCTGTGGGGTGGTAGCTCAGCTGGGAGAGCGCCGCGTTCGCAATGCGGAGGTCGGGAGTTCGATCCTCCTCCACTCCACCACTCAGTTGTCCAAGCAAGTCCAATTAAGGCCGGAAAGCTTAGCAAAATCAAAGATTCCGGCCTTTTTCTTGTCCAATGCCGTGGGCCGCTATACAATGAAGTCCATGTGGTCGCGGGGGCATTATTTGTAGATTATGCCCCACGGGCCGAATTGGATGCCCCCAAATGCCTCTGATCGACGCTGCTATCCGAAAAAGCGAGCCAGCCGAGAAGCAATACAAGCTTTTCGACACGCGAGGGCTGTTCCTCTTGGTTGCGCCCACGGGTGGTAAATGGTGGCGGTGGAAATATCGTTTTGCGGGGAGAGAGAATCAGCTTTCTCTTGGCGTGTATCCCGACGTATCTCTTGCTCGAGCGCGTTTGCTGCGCGACCAGGGGCGCAAGTTGTTAGCGCAGGGTGTGGACCCGAGCGCGCATCGCAAAGCGGAGAAGGCACGAACAGTCGCCGATGCAGCAAGGCGAATCCAAGCGACGCGGTTCCTGCTCGACAACAAGGGTGCATTGTCGATTCAGCTCGGGAAACGCAATCTAGCGCTGACAGTAGCCGAGACGGTTGAATTGGTTTCGTTTCTAGACGCAACTCGTGCCGTTACGCAAAAGGTGACCCGATGACGCTAACTGATGCCGCGATTCGCAAGGTCAAGCCTAGCGAGAAGCCGTTTCGTAAGTTTGATAGTGGCGGCTTGTACCTCGAGGTTTCGCCGGCCGGCGGCAAGCTATGGCGGTTGAAATATCGGTTTGACGGCAAAGAGAAACGTCTGTCTCTCGGGATCTATCCTGCCGTTGGTTTGAAGGACGCACGAGAGCGGCGCGATGAAGCCCGCAAACTTTTGGCGAACGGCATTGACCCTAGCGAAAACCGTAAAGCGCAAAAGACTGCGAGAGCTGAAAGTGCGAGTAACAGCTTTGAGGTAGTTGCTCGAGAGTGGTTTGCAAAGTACACGCCGGGCTGGGCCGAATCGCACTCGGAAAAAGTCATCAAGCGGTTAGAGAACGATGTCTTTCCTTGGATTGGACGCAGGCCGATATCAGAAATTACTCCGCCCGAAGTGCTAAAGGTGTTACATCGGATAGAGGGTCGTGGAGCACGCGATACCGCGCACAGAGCGCTTCAAAACTGTGGGCAGGTATTTCGATATGGTGTTGCGACTGGGCGGGTAGTAAGTGACCCCTGCCGCGACTTGCGTGGTGCACTTGGTCCGCTAACGCATGAGCATTTCCCAGCGCTAACCGAGCCGACGCAGGTTGCCGCATTGTTGCGCGCGATCGACGCGTTCCGTGGAACCTTTATTGTTCAGTGCGCTTTGCGCTTGGCGCCATTATTCTTCGTTCGCCCGGGGGAACTGCGTAGGGCGGAGTGGGCCGAGTTCGACCTGGATAAGGCTGAATGGCGATATTTGGTGACGAAGACGAAGACAGAGCACTTGGTGCCACTGGCGACACAAGCGGTGTCGATCCTTCGCGAGCTTCGCGAATTGACGGGCAAGCGCCGCAACGTATTTCCGGGGCGCGATCCGAACAAACCAATGAGTGAAGCGGCGGTGAACGCTGCATTGCGCCGCATGGGCTACGACACGAAGACGCAAATTACGGGGCACGGCTTTCGCGCCATGGCGAGAACGATTCTGCACCAAGAATTGGGCTTCACTCCGGATGTAATCGAGCATCAGCTTGCGCACCGCGTTCCAGGTTCGTTGGGGGCCGCGTACAACCGGACGAAGTTCATCAAGGAGCGTCGTGCAATGATGCAACACTGGGCAGACTATCTAGAAAGGCTGAAGGCCGGCGCGGAAGTAATTCCAATGGTGCGCTCGGCATGACTGACCAATGAATTCTGAATTGACAGACAGTTTCTGGAAAATTCGCTTCTAGAATGTTGTGGCTAATTCGGTGAAGGGAGCGAGGCGGTACGCCTCGAACGAAGAAGTCACTGGCATGCTGGCCCGGTACAGCCGGCGATTTTGTGGTTGGGCGTAGTGTGCGGGTATGCCTCAATCATTGAGGCCTGCTCGGAAACTTGCCAAGAGCAAACGCATTTGGCGGTAGTCTGCTTCATCGGCTAAATGCGGAGCTTGCCTAGCACGTATTAGATCGTCGAGCAGATGCTCTGAAGCATCAGCTGAAAGCTCTCGCTCGAGGATGCGAAACAGCAAATCTCTACAACGGGTCGATGATATCGCGGCGATGTCTCGGCCAAGTAGCCGTGCAGCGGCGCGATCGGCATCGTAATCTTCGGCTTCAAGAAGACCTTCTATGTCCCACAGGCTTCTTCCGGCCACTGGTTCGTAGCGCGTAAGCAACAGTCGAATGTCCATGGCGTCTTTGCCGGGTTCGCGATACTTGCGATCCTCCCAGGCAAAGATCTTCAACAGCATTAGGCCAGCTGGCGAGGCAACTTTCACTGGCAGTCCAGTGTCTGCAAGAATGGTCATCGAAGCCGAATATGCTTCTTCAAAGCCAATGACATTCATCACTGTTGATTTCCACCCAAATTTGACCCGGGGTTTCCATTTAAAAATGACCCGCA
>CAZMGP010000037.1:0-50834 GCA_964565875.1 uncultured Enterobacteriaceae bacterium | reverse complement strand
TATGCTGGCGCAGGCTACAGCAGTCTCAGACTTCATTTTGAAACCGGTTCTTAGCATTCTGGCACGGGCCCGGACCGCGGAGCAGGCCGCGCCGCAACAGACGCATTCGTCGCATTTCCATCGCCCCGCACTGGCGCGCGTCTGCTGCGTAGGGTAAATTCGCGCCTAGGTAA
This sequence comes from uncultured Enterobacteriaceae bacterium, assembly GCA_964565875.1. Taxonomy (GTDB): domain Bacteria; phylum Pseudomonadota; class Gammaproteobacteria; order Burkholderiales; family SG8-39; genus 2-12-FULL-64-23. Next base: position 50,661 of record CAZMGP010000037.1, on the reverse strand, counting down.
TTCATAGACCATAGACGTGAGGCAGAAATGAAAGTCAGTGCAATAACGGGAATGCTGGCGGCGCTCGCGCTGTCGATTTCGGCGCAGGCCCAGATCAAGATCGGCGTCATGACATCGGCCACCGGCCAGATCGCCTTCGTCGGCATCGCGCAGAAGAACTCGGTGGCGCTGCTGCCGAAGAAGATGGGCGATCTCAACGTCGAGTATCTCTATTACGACGACGCCAGCGATTCCACGCAAAGCGCGCAGATTGCGAAGAAGCTGCTCACCGAGCATCACATCGATGCCCTGATCGGTCCGTCGGGCTCGCCCAATGCCATGGGCGTGCTCCAGTTCATGGCCGAGGCGCAGACGCCCATGCTCGCCCCGGTCGGGACCACGGCGGTCGTGCTGCCGATGGACGACAAGAAGCGCTGGGTGTTCAAGACCACGCAGAACGACGATCTGATCGGCGAAGCCGTGATCGGCCATATGGTCAAGACCGGCGTCAAGACCGTGGGCTTCATCGGCTACAACGATCCTTACGGCGAGAGCTGGCATAAGGCAATGGTGCCGCTGTTGCAGAAGGCGGGAATCAAGCTCGTCGCGGACGAACGCTACAACCGGCAGGACACGAGCGTAGTCGGCCCGGTGGCGAAGGTGATGGCGCCCAAGCCTGACGCGGTGTTCATCGCCGGCGTCACCGCGGGCGCGGCCTTGCCCCACATGCAGCTCGTGGATGCAGGCTATAAAGGCAAGATCTATCAGACCCATGGGGCGGCGTCGCAGGATTTCATCAAGATCGGCGGCAAGAAGGTCGAAGGCGCCATTCTCGCTGCGAGCCTGATGCTGGTGTTGAATGAAATGCCCGACTCGGCGCCGTCAAAGAAGCTCGCGCAGGAATACGTATCGGCGTACAAGAAACTCTACGGCAGCGTTCCTGCGACCTTCGGCGCCAACGTCTACGACGCGGGACTGCTGTTGCAGCGCGCCGTTCCGCAGGCGCTGAAGAAGGGCAAACCCGGCACGGCGGAATTCCGCATCGCCCTGCGCGACGCACTCGAAGCGACCAAGGAACTCGTCGCCACCCAGGGCGTATACAACATGACGCCTGCCGATCATTCCGGATTCGATGCGCGCGGCCGCGTCCTGGTGACGGTGAAGGACGGAAAATTCGCCCTGCTGCGCGATTGAGCACCGCCTGCGGCGTCGATCTGCGGCGGTGAATGCGCGATGAATCCCCTCGTTGCCGCGCTCGCGCACATCGTCGGCGACACCGGCATCGTCACTGCTGCGGACGAGCTCGCCCCCTACTTGACCGATTTCCGCGCCCGCTACAAAGGCGACGCCTTGTGTGCGGTACGCCCGGCCAGCACGGAACAAGTCGCGGCCGTGGTCGCTGCGTGCGCGCAGCACGCCGTTCCGGTGCAACCGCAAGGCGGCAACACCAGCCTGTGCGGCGGCGCGGTGCCCACTGCCGGCGAGCGCGGCGTGGTGGTGAACCTCGCGCGCATGCGGCGCATCCGTGCAATCGACATAGCCAACAATTCCATGACGGTGGAGGCCGGCTGCGTGCTCGCCGAGGTACAGCGTGCCGCCGTCGAGGCCGGCCGCTATTATCCGGTCAGCCTGGGCGCGGAAGGCTCGTGCCAGATCGGCGGCAATATCGCGACCAACGCCGGCGGCACCGGCGTCCTGCGCTACGGCAACACTCGTGAAAACGTCCTCGGTTTGGAAGTGGTGCTGCCGGACGGCACGGTGTGGAACGGCTTGCGTGGCCTGCGCAAAGATAATTCCGGCTTCGACCTGAAGCACTTATTCATCGGCTCCGAGGGACTGCTCGGCATCGTCACCGCCGCGACGCTGAGGCTGCATCCGCTCAACACCCGCCATCTCGCAACCTGGCTCGCGCCGACGAGCATCGACGCGGCGGTGGAACTGCTGGCACGCTTTCAGTCCGCGCTCGGCCAGAAGCTGACGGCCTTCGAGCTCCTCAATTGCGCGCAGCTGCAAAATGTTTTACGCCATGCGCCCGAACGCCAGAGCCCGGTGGATGCAACCCATCCCTGGCACATTCTGGTGGAACTGGGGGATGCTGCGAGCGACGACGGACTGCGCCCGAGCCTGGAGGGGCTACTCGAGACGGCGCTTGCCGACGGGCTGCTCATCGATGCGGCCATCGCGTCGAGCGAAGCTCAGCGCGCCGCCATGTGGGCGCTGCGCCACGGTATCACCGAAGCCAATAGAAGCTCGGGCCGCGGCGTCACCCACGACATCGCGGTTCCGGTTTCGCGCATCCCGGAGTTCCTGCGCAGCGCCTGCCCGGCGCTAGAGGCGCGTTTTGCCGGCATCCGCATCGTCATCGCCGCGCATCTCGGCGACGGCAACCTGCATTTCGTGACGCTATTCGATATCGATGTCTGGAATGCATTCCCCGATCAGCAGGCGGTAGTCGACGAAGTGCATCGGATCAGCTATGACATCGCCATCGGACTCGGCGGCACCTTCAGCGCCGAGCACGGCATCGGCCAGTATCTAATCGCCGAAATGGCGCAGTACAAGTCGCCGGCGGAGCTTGCTCTGATGCGCGCGATCAAACAGGCGCTCGATCCGAAGGGGCTATTCAACCCCGCAAAGGTCCTGCCCGGCTAGAGCGCCGCGCGGGAGTGACTGACGCAGCCCTTTTGAAGCGGAAATTGGAGAACAAGGGCCAAGCATGACTTCGACGGTATTCGACTCCGAACTCTTCCGCGACTTGTTCGGCACGGCGGAAATGCGCGCCGTCTTCTCCGATGCCGGCTATCTCTCGCGCTGCCTCGAAGTCGAAGCTGCGCTCGCGCGGGCGCAGGCGAGCATAGGCATGATCCCCGCGGCGGCCGCGCGCGAAATCAGCGCCAAGGCCAAGTTCGAACTCCTCGATGTCGTGCGTCTCAAGCACGAAACCGAGAACGTCGGCTATCCGATCCTGCCCCTGGTCAATCAACTCGCGGCGGCCTGCAGCGGCGACGCCGGAGGCTACGTCCATTGGGGCGCGACCACCCAGGACATCATGGACAGCGCCGTGGTGCTGCAATTGCGCTCGGCGCTAGCCCTGATCGAGAGCGATTTGGCTGCCGTCCTCGACGCTCTCGAAGGGCTTGCGCGCCGCTACCGCGATACGCCGATGGCCGGGCGTACGCACTTGCAGCACGCGCTTCCCGTCACCTTCGGCTACAAGGCTGCGGTCTGGCGTGCGCCGCTCGTGCGCCAGCGCGAACGCCTGGCGCAGCTCAAGCCGCGGGTTCTTGTAGGCCAGTTCGGCGGCGCCGCCGGCACCCTTGCTTCGCTTGGCAACCAAGGCCTCGCCGTGCGCGCGGCGCTGATGCGCGAGCTGGCACTGGGCGAAGCCGCGATCACCTGGCACGTGGCACGCGACAGCCTGGCCGAGGCGGTGCTGTTCGCGGGACTGCTCACCGGTTCGCTCGCGAAGATCGCGGGCGACATGATGCTGCTCATGTCCACCGAATTCGGCGAAGCCTTCGAACCTTTCGCGCACGGCCGCGGCGCGAGCAGCACCATGCCGCAAAAGAGGAACCCCATTTCTTCCGAGCTGATCGCTGCAGCGGCGAAACTGGTGCGCCAGCACTGCGCCCTGATGCTCGATGCCATGGTGCAGGATTTCGAGCGCGCCACCGGGCCGTGGCACGCCGAATGGATCGCCCTGCCCGAATGCTTCATCGCCACCTCGGGCGCACTCAGGCAAGCGAAACTGATGCTGGAAGGATTGAGCGTGGACGAGGCGCGCATGCAGCGCAATCTAGATCTCACGTCGGGCCTCGTCGTCGCCGAGGCCGTGATGATGGCACTCGCGCCCAAGCTCGGGCGGCAGGTCGCGCACGACCTAGTCTACGATGCCTGCCGCATCGCCGTGGTAGAGAACCGCGCGCTCATCGACATCCTCGCTGCCGACCCCAGGGTCGGCGCTCAGCTCGGGCAGGCGGAGCTCGAAAGCCTGCTCGATCCGCGCAATTACCTCGGCAGCGCCGGCGCCATGGTGGACGCTTCGCTGCTGCGCTGAGTACTGCGCTCAGTCGTACAGGCGCGCGATCGCCTGCATGCCTTGCGCCGCGGCGGCGAACTCGCCGCGCAGGCGCTGAAACTGTCCGAGCGCATTGCGCAGGCTGGGCAGGTCCAGCCCCAGCGCATCCCCTTCGGCGAGCGCGATGCTCAAATCCTTGATGAAATGCTCGACCATGAAGCCCGGTGCGTAGTCTCCGGCATAGATCTTCTCGCCGTAGGACTTGAGCATGGTGCTCGCGCCGGTGCTTTCGGCAAGAGTCGACAGCACGAGCTTGGGATCGAGGCCGCCCTTGCGCGCGAAGGCGAGCCCCTCTGCGAGCCCGGTGAGGTTGGACGCGAGCAGGATCTGGTTGGTGAGCTTCATGCGCTGGCCGCTGCCCGCTGCGCCGCAGTGCTGCACTTTCTTCCCCATTTTCTCAAATAGCGGCGATGCCGCGGCAAAGTCCGCCGCAGCGCCGCCGACCATGATCGCCAAGGTGGCGTTGCGCGCGCCGACTTGCCCGCCCGACACCGGCGCGTCGAGCACGCGCAGCCCGCGCTTCGCGCCTTCCGCCTGCAGGCGCACGGCAAGACTGGGCGCGGAGGTCGTCATATCGATCAAGAGCGCGCCGCGCTTGGCGTGATCGAGCAGTCCGCCGAAGTACACCTGCTCGACGTCGGCGGGCAGGCCGACGATGGTGATCACGGCTTCGCTCTGCGAGGCGAGCGCGGCAGGCGATTCGCACCAGAGCGCACCGCGCTCGATGAGCGGTTCCGCCTTGGCGCGTCTGCGGTTGTAGACGCGCAGCCGGTAACCCGCCTCGAGCAGGTGTGCTGCCATGGGCGCACCCATCAAGCCCAGACCTATGAATCCGATGTCCTGCATCGTCCTGCCTCCCTTGTGCTCGCAGCGCGCCTACGCCGCACCGGCTTCGACCTTCGATTCCTTGATGTGTTTCTCCAAAGCCTTGAAAAAGCGGCCGGCGAGGAACTTCGCCACGCCCGATAGCACGCGCTGGCCGACGCCCGCCACCACACCGCCGACTTCAGCGCTGCCCGCGTAGCGCAAGAGCGAATCGGCTTCGCCCTGAGCTTCGAGGTCGAAGGCCGCGCTGCCCTTCATGAAGCCGATCGATCCCTGCCCTTCCACTGAGAGCAGGTAGTGCTCCGGCTCGCGCTTTTCGAAAATCGCCACGCTGCCCATGTACTCGCCGCTGACACTGCCGACCTGCAGCTTCAGCCCCATTTCGTAGCGGTCCTCACCCAGCGCGCGCACGGTATTGCAGCCGGGTATGATCTTCGCGAGCACGTCCGGATCGTTAAGTAGCCGCCACAACTCGCCTTGCCCCACCGGCAACGCGTATTCGCCTTTTACTTCCAGCGCCAAGTTCGCCTCCTCAGAGCTTATTACAAAATGAGGGGATATCCCCTCCGGGGATTTGCTTCGCGGCCCGGCTGGGAACGGAAGGGCCCCACCCCTTCCTCGGCCCCTCATGCTCCCCTAAATCGGAGGCCATTTCGGTAATTCTGAAATGGCCTCTTAGTTCCGGCACCAGCAATCGCGGCGAATGCGGAAAATCCCTTGCGCATTGCCGCCCAGGATCGCGCTGCGCTCGCGCTCGCCGAAGCCCGCCGCCTGCACCACCTTGCACGGCTCCATGTCGCCGATGGGAAAAGGCATGTCCGAGCCGAGCATGATGCGCGCGGCGCCCGCCTTGGCGGCGAGAAAGCGCAGCGCATCGGCGTCGAATACCACGCTGTCGAAATACAAGGCCTCGAATCCCTTGCGCGGATCGGAGTACTTGCCCTGGGAGATGGTGAAATTCCGCGCAAGCCGCCCCAACACCATGGGCAGGGCCGCGCCGCCGTGGGAGAGCACCAGCTTCATCCCGGAGAACTTGAGCAGGTGCCCGGAAAACAAGAGCCGCGCCACGGCGATGGAGGTATCGGCGACGCGGCCGATGGCATTCACCAGATCGTAATCGGCAAGTCGCGGCTCACCGCAGAGGAACATCGGATGCAGGAACACCGCTGCCTGCAGCTCGGAAGCCGCCTGCCAGAAGGGATCGAGCCCCGGATCGTCGAGCAGGCCGCCCAGACCTTTAGGCAAGGTGCCGATCATCACGCCGCCGAAGCCGGCATCCATGGCTTCGGCCAGCACTTGGGCCGCGAGCTTGCCGTCCTGCAGCGGAACGGTGGCGAGCGGCGTGAAGCGTTTCTGTTCGGCCAGCGCCTCGCGCATGCAGGTGTTGATGAAGCGGCTCCACGCCAGCCCCTGCACCGCCGGAATCTCGTAGCCGAAGCTGTCCAGCCAGCCGCCGGCCAACTGGTGGTCGATGCCGTTCTTGTCCATCCAGGCACGCCGCTCGCCGAGGTCCGACAGCCTGGGCGAGATCGGCCGCGTCGCCTCGCCGCCGGCGAAGCGCATGCGAAAACTCTTCTCCTCGCGCAGCAGCTCCACTGCGGGAAATTTGTCGCTTTCCGCACCGAAGCGCTCGTACAGCAGCCGCGGCAGGAAGTGCGCGTGGATATCGATGATCATCTGTCGCCTTCTCCTTAGAGGCCGTTGCAAAGCAACTCTTGCAACGGGCTGAATTAGGGGAGCACGAGGGGAGGTATCCCCTCGTATCGTAAGAGACTCCCTATTGCACTTTGATATGGGCGGCTTTCACCAGCGCCGCATTGGACGCCACTTCGTCGCGCAAATAGGCGTCGAACTGCTCCGGGGTAAAGATTTGGGTCTCCGCGCCGAGCCTGGCGTAGCGCTCCTTGAGCTCGGGCGACTGCAGCGCTCTTACGGTTTCCGCGTGCAACTTGGCGACAATGTCGCGCGGCGTCTTGGCCGGCACGAACATGCCGACCCAGAAGTTGTAGGCGGAATTGCGCACCCCCGCCTCCTCCGTAGTCGGCAGCTCCGGCAACGCGGACGAGCGCCGGCTCGATCCCACTGCGAGCGCAAGCAACTTGCCCTCCTTCACCAGAGGCAAGGCGTTCACCACCGGGCAGAAATAGTAGTCGACGCGGCCTGCGACGAGGTCGGTGAGCGCCTCGGGCGTGCCCTTGTACGGTACGTGCACGGCGTCGAGGCCAGCGCCCAAGCGGAAGCGCTCGGCATTCAACTGCGTCGCGCTGCCCGCACCGGCGGAGGCGTAATTGAGCGTTCCCGGCTTCGCCTTGGCTAGGGCCACCAGATCGGCCACCGACTTGATGCCCTTGGCCGGCGACATCACCAGCACATTGGGGATGTTCGCCAGCATGGTGATGCCGGCAAAGTCCTTGAGGGTGTCGAAGGGCAGACTGGGATAGGTGGACGGCGTGACGGTCTGCGACGAGGAATGAATCAGGATCGTATAGCCGTCCGGGTCGGCTTTCGCCACCAGAGCCTGGCCGATGGTGCCGCCCGCCCCGGCGCGGTTTTCCACGACGAAGGGTTGACCCAGTTGTACAGCGAGGCGCTCGGTGACGGTACGCGCGGCGATGTCCGTGCCGCTGCCCGCGGTGAAAGGCACGATCACCCGCACCGCCTTGGTCGGCCAGTTCTGCGCCGAGGCAGCCGAGGCGAGCAGACAGGCTGCACAAAGTAGGCCGATCCGTCCGGCAATTCGCTTCATTCGCATTTTCTCCTCCTAGTTTTCAGTCGGTCCCGGACCGCGCCTTGCCTCGCGCCGCCTGCAGCTGCGTCCAGATCGCGAGCGGCGTCATCGGCAGTTCGTGGATCGACGCCGCGAGCGGCTGCAGGGCGTCGTTGATGGCGCAGGCGATCGCCGCCGGCGCCCCAAGATAGCCGGCCTCGCCCGAGCCTTTTTGGCCGAACGAGGTCAAAGGCGAAGGGGTGCAATGGTCTACGATGGTCACGGGCGGCACTTCGAGTGCGCTCGGGATCAGGTAATCCATGAAGGTCTGGCTCTGCAGCTGGCCGTTGTCGCTGAAGGCGAACTTCTCGTACAAGGCCGCACCTATGCCGTGGGCGATCCCGCCGTAAGTCATGCCGTGCACGACGTCCGGACTGATCATCACGCCGCAGTCGTGGCCGCAGACGTAGCGCGTGAGCTTCGGTTGCCCTGTGTCCGGATCGATTTCCACCAGCACCACATGCGCTTCGAAGGAAAAGCAAGGATACATCTGCACTCTGCCGTCCGGGGTCGGCAAGCCGCCGCCGCCGGGAACCTCCCACACGAACTTGGCCTGCAGGCCGGGCTCCATCCCCGGCGGCAGCTTGTGGAATTTGCGGTGCGCTATCGCGACCAGCTGATCCCAGCTGAGCGCCTGCCCGGGATCGCCTTTCACGCTGATATTGCCGTCGCGGTATTCGAGCTCGGATTCGTCTCGGCCGAGGTTATGCGCGGCGATCGCCAGCAGCGTCGCCTTGATTTTCTTCGCCGCGCCGGCCGCCGCGCCGCCCAGCATGATCGCCATGCGGCTGCCGACCGGGCTATTCGAGGGCAGTGCGTTGAGGGAATCGGCGTGCACCACGCGGATTCCTTCGGGGTCGCGCTCGAGCACCTCGGCCAGCACCGTCGCCACCAAGGTCTCGTGGCCTTGGCCCGAGCTCGAGGTGTTCATCACGCCGGTGATCGCGCCGGACAGATCGACCCGCACCAGGCAGGAGTCCATCCAGGTCGTGGTGTCGTTCTTGGGATTGAACAGCGGCTCGAAGGAAGAATTTGCGCCCGAGGGCTCGAGGCAGCTCGATATGCCTATGCCGGCGAGCCTTCCGGCCTTCCTTGCCGCATCGCGCGCAGCGACGAGCGCTTCGTAATTCGCGGCGGCGAGCGCCTTGTCGAGCACCGTGTGGTAGTCACCGCTGTCGTAGCGCGTGCCGCTAGGGATCAGGTAGGGGAACTGGTCCTTGCGGATGAAATTCTTCTTGCGTAACGCGATGCGGTCCATGCCCAGGTGGCGCGCCACCGCGTCCAGCGCCGATTCCAGGGCGTAATTGGTCGGCGACTGGCCGAAGCCGCGCACCGCCTCCTGCGCCGTCTTGTTGGTCATCACCGAAATCGGCTCGTACTCGACGCTCGCGATCCGGTAGGGCCCGACGATCGCGCCCACCGGCTTGCCCAGTTGCAGCGGCGAGCGCCCGGCGTAGGCGCCGACGTCGTCCAGCGCCCGGATCTTGAGCGAGCGTATCGTGCCGTCGGAATCGAACGCGAGCTTCAGGTCGAATATGCGGTCCGGGCCGTGCATGTCCCCGCCGCGCATGTTCTCCAGACGATCCTCGATGAAGCGCACCGGCATGCCCAGCTTGCGCGCGAGGTAGCCGACCAGGATGGTGTGCTTGAGGCCGCGCTTGACGCCGAAGCTGCCGCCGACATCGACGTCGTAATGTACGCGCACGGCATTGCCCGGCAGGCGCAGCGCCCGCGCCGTCTGGTCCGGGTACTTCGGCATCTGGATCGAGGCCCACACGTCGAGCAGCTGCTGGCCCGCGTCCCACTGCGCGGCGACGCCGAAGGTTTCGATCGGTACGGTGGCACTGCGCGCCCAGCGCACGCGCAAGGAGACCTGTTGCTCGGCGTGGGCAAAATCTTTCTCCACCGCTCCCCAGACGTATTTGCGGCGATAGAGCACGTTGCTGCCGTGCGCCGGATGCACCAGCGGCGCATCCGCTTCGAGCGCCTTCTCCGGATCGAGCACGTAGGCGATGGGCTCGTAGTCGACGACGACTCTTTCCGCCGCGTCTTCCGCCAGTGCTCGCGTATCGGCGACCACGGCGGCGACCCATTCGCCGGCGTAGCGCGCGACGCCGCGCGCGAGCGGATAGCGCGTCACCTTGGGCGCATCCACCCCCGGCAGCACCGGCTCCACGCCGGCGCACAGCTCCTCTCCCGTCAGCACATAGTGCACCCCCGGCAGCGCGAGCGCGGCCTCGGCATGGATCGCCTTGATGCGGGCGGCGGCGTGCGGACTGGTGACCAGCGCGACGTGCTTCATTCCCGGCAGGGCGATGTCGGCGACGAAGCGGCCGCGCCCGGTGACGAAGCGCGGATCCTCCTTGGCACGGCGCTTCTTGCCGATGTAGCGAAATGGCGTGGGTGCAGGCGTGCTCACGTGGAAGCCTTCCCCATCTTTTCCGCGGCGATTTGCACCGCGTCGACAATCTGCTGGTAGCCGGTGCAGCGGCAAAGGTTACCGCCGATCGCCTCGCGAATCTCTTGTTCGTTGGGCCGGGGATTCGTTTCCAGCAGCGCATGCGCCGCGAGGATCATTCCCGGCGTGCAATAGCCGCATTGCAGGGCGTGCGTTTCGCAGAATGCGTCCTGCAGCGCGCCCGGCGTGCCGTCGGGTTTCGCCAAGCCTTCGATGGTGGTCAGCCGCGCGCCGTCGGCCTGCACCGCGAAAACGAGACAGGAGCGCACGGCGACGCCGTCCAGCAGCACGCTGCAGGCGCCGCAAATGCCGTGTTCACAACCGGTATGCGTGCCGGTGAGCCGCAGGGTGTCGCGCAGAAAATCCGCCAGCGTGAGCCGCGCCGGCACCATGGCCTCGCGCACCTGCCCGTTCACCTGCATCGAAATCTTGTACAACTTTTCGCTCATGGTATGCACTCGCCTGCATTGCTCAGGGCATCTTGCTGCGCTGCGCGCAGCACTTTTTCCGCCAGCACGCGCGCGAGATGCCGCCGGTAATCCGCGCTCGCGTGCAAATCACCCTCGGGGTCGACGCTGTCCGCCGCGGTCGCTGCCGCAGCGCGGATGGCGGCCTCGTCCAAGCGACTGCCTACGAGCTCTCCGGCGAGCTCCGGCAGCGCGAGAGGCACGGGCGCCGCGCCGCCGATCCCCAGCGCCGCCCGCAGGCAGCGGCCGTCGCCGTCGATCTCCAGCTGCGCGCAGGCGGAAACCAGGGCGAAATCGCCGTGGCGTACGCTCACCTCCTCGAACGCACAACCCCAGCGGCCGCGCCACAGCGGGAAGCGGATCGCGGCTAAGCACTGTTCCGGTGCGATAGACGTAACCAGCGGCGCGAGGAAGAACTCGCGCGCCGAAACCTCGCTCGTGCCGTCCGCGTCGCGCAACTCCAGCACGGCATCGAGTACGCAAGCCGCCAAGGGCAATTCCGCCGCCGCGTCGCCGTGCACGATCGAGCCGCCGATGGTGCCGCGGTTTCGCGTCTGCACGTGCCCTACCCAGCGCAAGGCGCGGCCGAGTAGCGGCGCGCCCGCCTGTGTGCTCGCATCGCGCTCCACCACGCATTGGCGCACGCCGGCGCCGATGCGTAGTTCCCCGTCGGCTGACGCAGCTGGCAGCGTTTCGATACCCTGCAGTTCGGCCAGACGGGCGATGTCGATCAGCCAGGCGGGCCGTGCCAGGCGCATGGCCATCATTGGCACCAGGCTCTGGCCGCCGGCAATGAGCTTGGCGTCCGTACCATGCGTCGAAAGCAGGCTGCAGGCTTCGGCCAAGGTCGAGGGGCGCGCGTATTCGAACGGAGCGGCTTTCATGGGGCGCATCATGCCCGGTAACGGCGCCGCCCGCCTACCGCGGAGTCTGATTATTGCGTTCAGCGCCGGCCGCCTAGGTGGATACGCCGTTGGCATGCGCGACGGCCAACCCCTATAATTTCGCGATGACCAGTGCGCGCAAGCTGTTTCAGGGCCGTTTCGGCCGGGTTGCTCTGCTCGATTCGGACCAGGACCTGGTGACGCACAGCCATCCTCAGTGCCACGTGCTCATCAAGGCCGAGGGGGCGGACACTTCCTTCCAGGTGCGCGAACGCCTGTTTCCCTTGGCGCAGGACACGCTGCTCCTGGTCAATGCCTGGGAAGCGCACGCCAAGGTCCACCGGCAAACGGCCAAGCGCTCGACCGTGCTCGCGCTTTACATCGAACCGGCATGGCTCGCCGGGATGGACGCGCGGCTAGCGGTGAGCGGATTACAAGGCTTCTTCCCCCAGCCCTGTGTGCGCATACCGCCGCAAGTGCGCGCCCTTGCGGATCGCCTGGTCGCGGGCATGCTCGAGCCCCGGCCGGACGCCAAATCGCGTGCCCGCTGGGAGATCGCGCTATACGAACTGATGATGTCGGTGATCTACGAGTTTTCGGGCTGGCGCGACCGCATGGAAATCCACCGCTCGAACTTGCGCCGGCCGTCGGATGCGCGCATCAAGCGTGCGATCCGCTTCATGAACGAGCATCTGGATACGGGCCTGTCGTTTGACGAACTCGCGCGCCTGTGCAGCCTGTCGCGGCCGCACTTCTTCTATCTGTTCAAGGAGTGCACTTCGGTGTCGCCTGCGCTCTATCTCAACGCGCTGCGCATGGAATCAGCGTTCAGCCGCTTGGGCGCGGGCGAGACGGCGATTCACGCCCTGGCGCAATCGCTCGGCTTCTCGGCGGCGAATCATTTCACGCGCTTCTTCCGCCAGAACCTCGGCATCCCGCCGTCGGAATATCGCGGTCGGGTGGAAGTCTTTTCCTGATCCGCGCCGGCAAGCCGAATCCCGTATGACCACGGAGTTTCACGTGACACCATTGCTGCCGATGCGTCCCTACCGTGCACTGCAGGCCATCTTGTGCGCGCTCGCCCTGTGCATATCCCTCGCCGCACAGGCGCAGCAAGCTTGGCCCAGCCATCCGCTCCGCGTTCTGGTGCCCTACCCGCCCGGCGGTTCCACCGACATTCTCACGCGGCTGCTCGCGCAAAAGCTCGGCGAATCGCTCGGCCAACCCCTAGTGGTCGAAAATCGCGGCGGAGCGAGCGGCGGCGTCGCAGCGGCGTACTTCGTCAAATCGGCGCCGGACAACCACTTCTTCATGGTCGCGTCGCTACCCATGATGGCGATCAACCAATACCTCTACCGCGAGCTCGGCTACGACCCCGATGCCGATCTGAAACCGATCGGCCTGATCGGCCAGACGCCCAACGTGATGGTCACGCTTCCCAGCTTGTCGGTGCGCACGCTGAAAGAGCTCGCCGATTACGGCAAAACGCATCCGCTGTCGTATTCAAGCTCGAGCATCGGCAGCGCCGGCCATCTTCTGAACGAGCTGTTCAAGGCCAACGTCGGCATCGATCTGCTGCACGTGCCCTATCGCGGCAACCAACCGGCGATGATGGCGCTCATCGCAGGCGAGGTTCAGTTCACGACCGACAACCTGCCGCAACTGCTGCCGCAAATCCGCGCCGGCAAGCTGCAACCGCTTGCAGTGACCTCGCCCAAGCGCTGGTTTCAGCTGCCGGAGGTGCCGACGGTCACCGAATCAGGCTATCCGGACATGACCACTTCCGCCTGGTTCGGCCTGGTCGCGCAGGCCAAGACCTCGCCGGACGTGATCAATCGCATGAACCGCGAGTTGGTCGCGGTTCTGCAGAAACCGGACTTCGTCGCACGGCTGCGCGAGGTGAGCTTCGACGCGCTTCCCGGCACCCCCGAGGACATGAGCGCGGCGGCGCGCAAGGAACGCGCGCTGTGGAAGAAAGTGGTCGAAATCTCGGGCGCGAAAGCGGATTGACGCGTCGGCGCCCTTGGTTGCTCGGGGCCAGGCGTTAAAAGCCGTTGGCTGCGCCCTGCTTCTTGCCTGCGTGGGTCCTTTCCAGGGCGAAATTCATCGCTTCTTCGTAGGTATTGAAGTAGATGATGGCTCTGCCCTGCACGCAGACGCGGTACAGATTCGCGGGCGTGCTGGCTTCCTCGCCGGCAAGCTCGGTTTCGAGCGCATCCCCCTGCTTTTCCATCTGGACCGTGACGCGCTTGCCGTCAGCGTATTCCATTGATGCGATGTCTTCGAACTTGGCCATCCTGGTTTCCTGGGGCATCGACACGGAACTGAAGCTCTCTTTCGCGTCGCCAGCGGCAGCCGGGCGTGCACGCGCCCCGGCACTACCCCGACCGGCGCGGAGGATGATAGCCAAGCGAGGCTAAACGGCAGATTAAGTTGCGGTAAGGAGCGCGGCCGGAAGCGGCAGCGAGACGGCGAATACGCTGCCGCTGGAATCCGAGCGCAGCAGCGACAGCTCGCCGCGGTGAGCGCGGGCCGTCCACTGCGATATCGGCAGCCCGAGGCCCGCGCCGCGGCGTGAGCGCAGCCGATCGAGCTGGGCCTGAGCCGTTTCGACGCGGTAGAAGCGCTCGAAGATATGGCTTTGCGCGTGCAGCGGAATGCCGATTCCATCGTCGGCGACGAGGATGCGGTACTGCCCCGGCTGGCGCCGGCACTGCAGGCGCACGCTGCCGCCCTCCGGCGTGTGCTTGATCGCATTATCGAGCAAGTTGAGTACCATGCGCCGCAACAGGCGCTCGTCTCCGCAGAAAGGCATCTCTGCATCGGCCTCGGCACTCACCGTTACGCCGCGCCGCGCCGCGAGCGAGCGCACCGCGCGGGCGCAGTCCTGCGCCAGTTCGTCCAAGTAGAAATCGACCGGCATCAGCGGTAGCTGCCCCGCATCGGCGCGCGCCAGCATGAACATGTCTTCGACGATGTGGGTCAAGCGCGCCCCTTCCCGCCGGATGACTTCCAGGATTTCGCGGTATTCAGCCTCGGAGCGCTCGCCCCTCGCCAGGCCGACGTCAGCCTCGCCGCGCACGATGGCAAGAGGGGTGCGCAATTCGTGCGATGCGTCCGCCATGAAGCGCCGCTGCTGATCGAAGGCGGCCTGTACGCGGCCGAGCAGGCGATTGAACGTGCCAGCCAGGCGGCCGAGCTCGTCCTCGGAATTGCGCACCTGCAATCGCTCGTGAAAATTCGCCGCGCTGATGCGCTCGGCTTGTTCCGCCATGGAAACCACCGGCGCGAGTGCGCGCCGCGCGAGCAGGTAACCCGCCCAGCAGGTGAGCAACAGGGAGAGCGGAATCGCAAGCAGAAAGGCGTCGCGCAAGTCCTCGAGCACGTCGTTCTGGTGCTGCAGGGATCGCATGAGGATCACCGTCGGATGCTCCTGCAGGGATGGCAATCGGCTCGCTATCGCACGCAGTTGCTCCTGCTCCTGGAGCAAGGTGGCGTACACGGCGTCGTCCTTGGCTGTCGCCTCGAGGAACTCCGCCATTTGGCTGGAAGGCGCGACCAAAGCTTCGAAACGGGCGCGCTCCCCCTCGGAGCCGAACGCTTCGGAGTGCACGATCAGTTTGCCGCTGCCGTCGTACACCGCGAAGCGGTAATCATGGAACCGCAGGTCTTCGAATTCGTCGCGGACGACCGCCGCAAGCGACCGCGGCGGATGCGCGGTCTGCGCCTGGTCTTCGCGCTGCTCGTGCTCCACCGCTTCGGTGAAGAAGCGCGTCATGTCCGCCAAATCCGTATCGGTCTGCGCCTGCGTTTCCTGCACGACCACGAAGTAGGTGGCGAGCCCGAAAACCGTCAGGATCAAGGCAATCACCAGTGCATACCAGAGCGTCAGCCGCAGGCGTACCGATTGCAGCATAAGATCAGTGCCGCGCCTCGTCCGCAGCGCAGGCTTGAAGCACGTAGCCCATGCCGCGGCGGGTGTGGATCAGCGGCGTCGCTGCGCCGTCGTCGACCTTGCGCCGCAGGCGGTTGACGTACACCTCGATCAAGTTCGAGAACGGGTCGTAGCCGCTGTCCCAGACGTGTTCTGCGATCTCTTCGCGTCCGACGACGCGCTCGCGCTCCCGTCCGAGGTATTCGAGCAGGGCGTACTCCTTGGCGGTGAGGTTCAACCGGCGGCCTGCCCGCCGCGCCTCCTTCGCCGCCACATCGATCACTAGGTCTTCCACCATGATGCGCTCGGGCCGAATCTGGCCGTGACGCCGCGCGAGGGCGCGGATGCGCGCGAGAAGTTCGCCGAAATCGAAGGGTTTCACCAGGTAATCGTCTGCACCGGCGTCGAGCCCCGCGATCCGGTCCTCCACCGCATCGCGCGCGGTCAGCATCAACACCGGCACGCAACTGCCGTGGCGCCGCGCTTCGCGGCACAACTCGATTCCATTGCGCTTGGGAAGCATGACGTCGACTATCGCCAACTCGTAGTCGTTGTCGAGGAAGAACAACAGAGCCGATTCGCCGTCGGCCGCGACGTCTACCGCGTGCGTCTGTTCGCGCAGTCCCTTGGCGAGAAATCGCGCAATTCCCGGATCGTCCTCAACCAGCAAGATGCGCATGCTGATCCCTTTGGCTGGCGCGCGCTGCAGGCGCTGTTTTGCGGACGTAGTCGTCCGTAGCAGCCCCGCCGCGTCGGCTGCGAGTCGACTGTAATAGCTGCGATAAGGGCTGTCAGTACGGGAAATACCCTAGCCAAGCTACGGCGTTCACCCCATAGCAAAGGCGCGCCGCTCGCCTCGCGCGAGGCAGATTGCTGGGAGCGAAACCCATCTGTAATGGCTCACAATCAACGGGCGGGTGTCGCACCGCTCGTCTATACTGGATTGCGGAAACGCACAAAGCACATGGCGCCCAGCCTGGCCAACAAGACGACAAGCACCGTGACCGGCCCCCTTTATCTCGCCATCGACCAAGGCACGCATGCGAGCCGCGCGGTGGCGCTCGACGACCGTGGACAGGCGTTGGCGAGCGGCGTGCGGGAAATCGGCCTGCTTCGGCCGCAGGCCGATTGGGCCGAGCAGGACGGCGACGAGATGGTCGCCTCGGTGTTCGACGCAGCCGCTCAGGCTGTGGGCGCGCTGGGCGAACGCCGACACGAGCTGGCGGCGGCGGGGCTCGCCAGCCAACGCGCGAGCTGCATATGCTGGGATCGGCGCGACGGCCGCCCGCTGTCGCCGCTCTTTTCCTGGCAGGATCGGCGCGCGCATCGCTGGCTGCGGCAATTCGAGCTGCAGGGCGAAGAAGTGCATCGCAAGACCGGCCTCTTCCTGTCGGCGCATTACGGCGCGAGCAAGCTGCGCTGGGCGCTAGATCACCTTCCGGCCGTCGCAGCGGCGCGCGCGGCGGGAACGCTTTGTTGGGGACCGCAGGCGGCGTTTCTCGCCTTCCGTTTGCTCGACGAGCGGCCGTTGGTCGCCGACCCGCAATGTGCGGCTCGCACCCAGTTGTGGAATCTACAGGCACGCGACTGGGACCCCGCGCTGCTGGCGCTGTTTGGACTGCCGCAGGGCTTCCTGCCCAAGAGCGTTCCGACCTGCCGGCCGTACGGCATGCTTTCGGTCGGCGGTGTGCGCGTCCCTCTCACGGCGGTGAACGGCGACCAGTCGGCAGCGGTGTTCGCATTCGGTTGGCCGGAGGAAGACTGCGCCTACATCAACATCGGCACCAGCGCCTTCGTGCAGCGCGTGCTCACGCGCGACCCGGGCTACGTCCCCCGCCAACTCACCGGCATCATCCTCGACGACGGAAAACGGACCGTCTACACCGTCGAAGGCAACGTCAATGGCGCCGGCACCGCACTGGAGTGGATGCGCACTGCGCTCGGGGTCGACGATCCGGCGACGGCGCTGCCGGCATGGCTGGAAGCCTCGATCGAACCGCCGCTGTTTCTCAACGGCATCGCGGGACTGGGCGGGCCGTTTTGGCAGCCCGATTTTGCCTCGCGCTTCGTCGACGAAGGCGAGACCCCGCAAAAGGCGGTGGCGATCGTGGAGAGCATCGCGTTTCTGCTGCAGGCGAATATCGACGAAATGGCGAACTACCTGCCGCCCGCCAAACGCATACGCGTAAGCGGCGGCGTCTCCATGATAGACGGCTTATGCCGCAGGCTCGCTGCGGTGAGCGGACTGGCGGTGCATCGGCGCGAGGACCCGGAAGCCACGGCGCGCGGCATCGCCTACCTTGCTGCCGGTTGCCCCGAGTCGTGGACGAGCACCGCAGCCGAGCAGGTATTTTCTCCGGTGAGCGACGAAGCCCTTCGCCGCCGTTACCAGCGCTGGCGGCGGCTGATGGCAGAAGCGACCGGCGTCTAGCGCAGCCGAAGCGCGGACTGCTCCGCGCGGCGGCGAAGCGTCGCCGCTACATCGAGGAATTCGCCGCTGCGCCAGGCTCGCCAAAAACAGGTCAAGCTGCCGGCAAGCAGCACGATCAACAGTGCGTTATAGGCGTCCATCGCATTCTCCTGCTGGTTCTTCGAACCTACCTTTTCAACACCGATATTGCGTCCAAGCTGCGCACGGGCACGCAGGGAATAGTGGCACTTTGTCCGCCCTTATCGCCCTTTTGCGCAGACACCAGACGGGCAAGCGCCCGCCTTTGCCGATCGGCGGCTGCGCTGCTACCTATATCGGACGAAAATCAGGAGGACTTGAGCCGGGCGCGCCTAACCGGATCAGGTGAGCTTCATCACTACCATGCCGAATACGTTGGCGGCGGAATCGGCGCGGTCGGACATGTTGGAGATGTGGCGATAGACTTCGCGCCGATAGAACAGCTCGAGCAGCCGCTCCGGATCGGTCGCGCGCGCGAACAATTCCTTGATCGCCGTGCGATACAGGCGCTCGACTTTGCGCTCGTGCAGGCGCACTTCGCGTGCATGGTCGCCGGCGACGCGCGGATTTTTTGCCAGGCGCAGGATCGCGAGTTCCAGTTGCTGCGCCTCCTCCCCCACCAGCCGCAGCATCTCACGGATGAAGTCGTCTGCCTCGACTTTGAGGATGTTCATCTCCTCGGCCGTCGTCAGCGCATAGGTCACCATGTCCTCGAAGCAATGCGACAGATTGAAGATGTCCTCGCGGTCGAGCGGCGTGACGAAGGTCTTGTGCAGTTCGTCGATGAGCACGCGGCGCAGCTCGCTTGCGTCTTCCGCCAGGCTGTGCAGGGTGTCGACCGTCGCGGCGTTCACCTGCTCGACCGTGCGCAGCAGATACTGCACGCCCTCGACCGACTTCGCTGCCTGGCCGATCAGCATAGCGATGAATTTGTTCTCTTCCTTCACGTTCGCGTCGAACCAGCCCATCACTAGCCTCCGTTTCGCAGCATCGCTTCGACTAGGTAATAGAACGGCAGCGCGAGCAGCGCCGTCGCCGGCAGCGTCAGCATCCAGGCCACCGCGATCTCGCCCAGAACCGACCAGCGCACCTTGGATTTGCGCTCCGCCGCCCCGGCGCCGACGATGCTCATGCTGACGACCTGCGTCGTGCTCACCGGACCGCCTGCGAGCGAAGCCGCCAGGATCACGACTGCCGAGGCGAACTGAGCGGTGAAGCCGTGGATCGGGCGGATGCGATAGAAGCGCGCGCCCAGGGTGCGGATGATGCGCCAGCCGCCCAGTGCGGTGCCGAGCGCGATCGCGGAGGCGCTCAGCACCACCACCCACCAGGGAACGTAGAACTCGCGCGTGAAGCCGAGCGCGAGCAAACCCATGGCGATCACACCCATGGTCTTTTGCGCATCGTTCGCCCCGTGGCTGATGGCGAGCGCGGAAGCGGTGAGGATCTGCAGCCGCGACAGCGCAGTGCTCGCCCGCGGCGTCGCATTGCGCAGCAGCCACAGCGTCGTCTGCATCACACCGAGCGCGGCGAGGAAACCGAGAAAGGGGGAGACGAACAGCGCGATCGCGACTTTCCACAAGCCCTGCAGTTGGATCGCGCCAAATCCGGATGCGGCGGCGACGGCGCCGACGATGCCGCCGATAAGGGCGTGCGACGAACTCACGGGTATGCCGAAATACCAGGTAGCCAGATTCCACAGGCTCGCCGCGGCGAGCGCCGCCAGCACGACCGCAATGCTGATCGCCTCGGCACGTGCTACTTCCGCGCCCACGGTTTCGGCGACTGCGACACCCAGCAGGAACGGGCCGAGCAGATTCGCCAGCGCCGCGAGCACCAGCGCGCCGCGTGCGCTCATCGCCTGGGTGGCGATGATGGTGGCGACGACGTTGGCGCTATCGTGGAAGCCGTTGAGAAAGTCGAACAGCAGTGCCACCGCGATCACCAGCAGCAGCAGGTTCAGGGCCGACATGGCTCAATGGGCGCCGGCCGGGGGGCTCGCCTACCCGAACAGGCCGCCGACGCGCGTCCCGGCGATGCGGTTGACGAGATAAAGGCTCGCCGCGCACAGTACGATCAGGATGACGCCGAGCGCTGCCGCCTGGCTCTGCGAGCCGGCGATGTAAAAAGTAAATATGCCGAAGGGAATCATCTCCCAGCCGCCGAGCGTAAGGAAGATCGAGGCGGAGGCCTCCTGGATGGAAGTGATGAAGGAGAACAGCGCGCCGACCAGGATCCCTTTCCACACCAGCGGTACCGTGATGTCGCGGAAGGTGCGCAATTTGGTCGCGCCCACATTGGCTGCAGCCTCTTCCATTGAGGTATGCACGAGGAGCAGCGAGGAATAGGTGCCGCGCACGGTATAGGGCAGCCGCCTCACCGCCAACACCAGGGGCAGAATGATCCACATCGCCGTCAGCGGAATATCGACGAAAGGCAGGGGAAAGTTGAAAGCCCGCACGTAAGCAATACCGACGGCGGTGCCGGGGATGGCGAGGATCAGGGTGGTCAGCGCGTCCATGGAGTTGCGTCCCGGCGCTTGCGTGCGTACCAGTATCCATGCCATCGGCACCCCGACGATCAGGCACAGCACCAGCGCGAGGCCGGAGAAGGCGAAGGAATTGACGATGAACTTCGGCGTGTCGATGCTCACCTGCTTGAACGCCTCCAAGGTCCAGTGTTCGGGGATGGGCGTGAGCGCCCAGCCCCGGCCGAAGGCGGCGAAGATCACGCCGATCTGGGGAATGAAGGAAATGAGCATGAGCAGGGCGAGAAATCCCACCGCAAGAGTGCTCTTCATGCCGTGCAGCCGCCGGCGCTCCACCCGCGAATAAGCGAGCGAGCTGTAATCCTTGATTGCCACGTATTGCCGCGCCGCGATGACGAAGGCGATGGCGAGCAACACCAGTAGCGCGGAAATCACGATACCCATGCGGAAAATGCGCCGGTCGACGAATTGCACGATGTTGAGGTAGGCCTGTGCGGCGAGCAGGTCCTGCACGCCCAACACCAGCGGGGTGAGAAAGTCGGCAAAGGTCCAGATGAATACCAGCAAGGCGCCGGAGACGTAGCCGGGGGTCATCAAAGGGAAAGTGATGTCGCGAAAGCGCCGCCAGCCCTTCGCCCCTATCCCCTGCGCGGCTTCCTCCAGCGACGGATCCACCTTGGCGAGCGCGTCGAGGATGCTCAAAGTCATCATCGGGAACAGGTGCACGGTTTCCACCAGCAGCACCCCGTGCATGCCGTACATGAAGTTGAGCGGGTGCAGCAGATCGAACCATTCCATGATCAGCACGTTGAACGTGCCGGCGCGCCCGAGGATGAAGACGAAGCCGAGCACCCCCACCAGCGGCGGCAGGATCATCGGCAGCATGGTGAGATAGGAGAACAGATTTCTGTAAGGAAACTCGTAGCGCACGATGAGAAACGCCACGGCGATGCCGATCACCGAAGTGGTGATCACCGTCGCCAGGCCGAGCGCGAGCGACTGCCACAGCGAGCGCAGGTAGAACTTGTCGGTGAAGAACTCGTAGAAATTGACCAGCGTGAGACGCCCCGCCTCGTCGGTGAATGCGTCGTAGAACACCCGCGTGAGGGGGAACAGGACGAATACGATGAGGAAGGCCCAGATGAGGGCGAAGCCGAGTGCCGCGGTCGAGCTGCGCGGGAGCTTCATCGCTCCGCCGGAATCGCCACCGTACTCGTCACCGGAAAACTGACGCTCACGCTGCTGCCCATCGCCAGCTCCCGGTGATGCCACGGATCTTTGATATCGACCTTGAATATCGTCCCGGGCGCGACTTCCACGTCATAGCGCAAGGCGTTGCCAAGATAGGCGGCAAAAGCGACGCGGCCGCGCAGAAGATTGCGCCCATTCGGGCTGTCGCCGTCGATGTTGGCGTTTTCCGGACGCACGCACAGGATGCAGCGCTCGCCCGGCTTCACGCGACCATCCGCCAAGGCGAGGATTTCGCCTACTGCCGTCTTCACCCGCAGGCTCCGATCCGCCTCGTTCGCGCCGAGGACCTCGCCTTCGATCAAGTTGTTGATTCCGATGAAATCGGCGACGAAGCGGTTCGCCGGCCGCTCGTACAGTTCCTTGGGCGGCCCCACCTGGAGCATCTTGCCGAGATTGAACACGGCAATCCGGTCCGATAGCGTCAAAGCCTCTTCCTGGTCATGGGTCACGTACACCGTCGTGATGCCCAGTTCCTTCTGCAGCTTGCGGATTTCCGCGCGCACTTGGATGCGGATCTTGGCATCGAGATTGGATAGCGGCTCGTCGAGCAGCAGGATCTTGGGATTGAGCACCAGCGCGCGCGCCAGCGCCACGCGCTGCTGTTGCCCCCCGGAGAGCTGGCCCGGATAGCGCTCGCCCAGGCCCGCGAGCTTCACCTTCTCCAGCACGCCGGTCACCTGCCGGGCGATGTCGGCGGCGACGACCTTCTGCAACTTCAGGCCGTAGGCGATGTTGTCGAACACCGTCATGTGCGGCCACAGGGCGTAGTTCTGAAACACCATGCCGATGCCGCGCTCGTGCGGCGGTACGTCGTTCACGCGGCGGTCGTCGAAGCAGACCTCGCCTTCGTCTACGGCGTAAAAGCCGGCGATGAGCCGCAACAGCGTCGTCTTGCCGCAGCCGGAAGGACCGAGGAGGGTGAACATTTCACCCTCCTCGACCGCGAGG
Source organism: uncultured Enterobacteriaceae bacterium (assembly GCA_964565875.1). Taxonomy (GTDB): domain Bacteria; phylum Pseudomonadota; class Gammaproteobacteria; order Burkholderiales; family SG8-39; genus 2-12-FULL-64-23. Next base: position 28,133 of record CAZMGP010000037.1, on the reverse strand, counting down.
TTGGTGCGGCTGAGGACCTCGTTCTGACCGAACCTTTTGGTCAGGTTGCGAACGGAGACGCGCATGGGCGAGTCGATGTGCTGCGCGCGTCTAGTACTTCTTCTTCAGTTCCTCGATCACCGACTCGATTTCCTTGCGGAACGTATTGTTGACCGCTTCGTAGCGTCCCTGCGCCTTGTCGTCGTCGTAGATGTTGGTCACTTCGCGATCGAAATAGGAGCGCATGCCACCGGTGAACTCTACCGCCATCTCCGCCGTCGAACCCGGTGCCCCCTGCACCTTGAACTTCGGCGTGATCGGGAACACGCCGCGCCCCATCGCGACCTTCTGCCCGCGCTCGGACAGCATGAATTCGATGAACGCCGCCGCCGCCTTCGGATGTTTTGCGCCGGCGAGTACGGCGATCGGCTCGGGCGTGATCCAGGCGGTCTTCGGCGCGACGAACTTGAGGTCGAAGCCCGCCAATTTGTCTTCGAACGCCATATAGCTCGGCACCGCAAATCCGGCGCCGAATTCACCCTTCGCTACCACCGAGGGCACGTCACGGCTGCGCGCGGTGAATAGACCGGTGTTCGCGCCCAGCCGCTTCAGCCATTCCCAGCCCTTCTGATCGCCGTCGCGCTGCAGGATCACCTCGTAGGTGGCGTGACTGCTCGAAGACCGCGTCGGCGCGCATTGTGCGACGTTGCCTTTCAGCTTCGGATGCAGCAGATCGTCCCAATCCTTGGGCTCGGGCACGCCCAGGCGCTGCAGCACCTTCGGGTGATAGACGATGCCGTAGGGCTCGAGCACGGTGCCAGTCCAGAAGCCCTTCGGATCCTTCAAATAGATGGGCCGCGGCTTGCCGATGGTGGCGGGAATCTCGTCCATCACCGCTTTCGGCACCTCGAGTTTCGCCAGCAGCTTCTGCTCGGCGAGCTTGTCGAACAACGCGCTCTCCCCGCCCCAGAAGATATCGACCTGCGGCCGACCCTTCCATTCGACGATCTGGCCGTAGGCGACCGGGGTGCCCGCCGCGAGTGCACTCGCCTTCACCGTGATGTTCCATTTCTCCTTGGCGTACTTGGTGAATTCGGCGAGCGACGGGTCGGTGAGCGTCTTCGCCACCGGCGTGATCAGCATCAATTCGTCTTCGATGGGTTGTGCTACGGCAAGACCTGCAACCAAGGAACTCGCCGCGAGCGCGAGCCCCAGAACTTTCGGATAGTTCAGCATGCTTGTCTCCCCTAATATGAGGTACGCAATCAGCTTAGCGGCCGCGTGTACCTCACGTTTGATTATTATCAATGCGGCCCAGAGCGAAGCTTACAACCCAAGCGCGGACTCTGGCAAACCCATGGCGAGGCCGAGAAGCTGGGTATAGAGCAGCGTGCGCATGGTCGGCGCTCCCGCCGCAGCGGCGTCAAAATGCAAATGGCAGTGCGGGCAAGCCGTGCAGATCGCTGCCGCGCCTGCTTCGACGGCCGATGCGATCTTCACCCTGGTCATGGCCTTGGACAAGGGCGGGTTCGCTTGGTGCGACGGATCGCCGCAGCAGTCCAAGCGCTGCGACCAGTCGACGGCGCTTGCTCCGGTAACGCGTATCAGATCTTCGAAAATCGTAGGCGCGCCGGGATGATCGAAGCGCGTCACGTTACTCGGCCGCAGCGCGTGGCAACCGTACTGGGCTGCCACACGCAGACCGGTACGCGGCACGCGAACCGCCGCGACTAGCGCGTCCGTGCCGACCCTGCGCGCGAGTACCGTCAGCAGGTGCTCCACCGCTATCTTCCCCGCCCAGCTCAAGCCCTCGGCAGCGAGCGCACGATCGACGCGCCCGCGCAAATCCGCGTCCTCCTGCATGAAGTGCATCGCGTGCTTGAGGGTGCCGAAGCAGCACTTGCAGGGTGCGAGGATGTCGAGCCCCGCCCGCTCGGCGAGAGCGAGGTTGCGTGCCGCCGCCACGACGAAGGCGTCTCGGCTCACGCTGCGCACGGGGTAGCCGCAGCAGTCGAATGCAAGGTCCACCAGCGTGACGCCGAGCCGGTCGAGCACCGCGCGCGTCGAACGTTCGTAGGCAGGCAGGTCAGACGGAATCTTGCAGCCGAGGAACAGTGCGTATTTCATGTCGGCTCCATGCGGCCGCGGATCGGCGCGAGGCGCTCCACCGCGAGCGAGCGCAATTCGTACATGATGTCCGCTACGCGCACGCCCTCCGGACAGTGTTCCTGGCATTGATAGCAGGTCGCGCAATCCCACACCATGCGCGTGCCGAGCGTCAGGTCGCGCAGCCCCAGCCGCAGCAGATTCATCACCTGCTGCGGTGTCACGTCGATGCCGTACGCCGCGCCGCGCGCCACCACCGGGCAAACGTTGGTGCAGGTCTGGCACTGCACGCAGCGCGCGAATGCGGCACGATCGCCAGACAGCGGTGCCGAGCGGTAGCCGGCAGCGAACGCATCCTGCGCGCCGGGCGCGAGTTCCAGGGACTGCGCCCAGGCGTATGCCGGGCGCGCCTGCAGCCACTGCGCCGGCGCCGCGAGTTCGGCGCGAGCGAACTCCTGTCTTGCGGCCGGCCACAAGTCCGCCAGATCGATTCCCACCGGACATTGCCGGGTGCAGCGTCCGCAATCGGTGCAGAGAAAAGCACCGTCCGCCGCGCGCAGCGCACTCTCGGGAACGACGTCGCCTTCCACGCCGCTTGCCCGCAGCAAGTGGCCGCTGGCAAGCGCGCGCGTCGAATTCAACTTGTGCGCCGGAAGCAGCTGCGGGTTGCCCAAATGGCGCGCGAGCGTGGCCACCGAGCAGGTGGAATCGCATAGTCCGCAGCGCACGCAGGCATCGTAGGCAAGCCCGCGCCGCGAAACGCGCGCTGCGGCGGACAGGCCGTGATGCCGCGCCGCGGCATTCGCGAGCAGGCTCACCGGGCTCGCGAACACGTGGAAGAACAGGGTAAACGGCAGCGTGGCGAGCGCGAGCAGGCAGGCGCCGAGGTGGAGCGTGCGCAGGTGTTTATCTGCGCCTAAGGCATCGAGCACGCTCATCGCCGGCGCGACGAGCTGCGCCATGCGGTAGGAGACGAAAGCCGACGCGGGTCGGGCATGGCAGAAGGAGCAGGACTTGTCGTGCTGTTCTCGGCCTCGAGCGCGCGCGTCTTCAACCAGCGGCTGCAGATCTTCAAATGCGACGCCGAATTCACTCGCCCACAATCTGCGCAGCGGCTCCAGCGCCGCGGGATCGGCGCTGCCGGCATATTGCCCGGCCATGCGGTAGAAGGCACGCGGCGACGCGATCTTGTCCGCTTCGAGCAGAAATCCGCTCGCGAGCACCGTCGTGAGCAAAACCATGAAGGCCGCATCCTGCGGACGGCGCGCGCGCGGCAGTCCGCGGCGGCCGCGCGCTCGCCCGACTAGCATCAGCGCCACGCCGATCAGCACCATCGCCCCGGCGAGATTGCGCAGGAAGAGATAGGGATCGAGCGTCGGTTGATAAGCGGGAAAGAAGCGCACCGTCAGCAGGGGTGCGAGGGCGTGCATGAGGAGGAGCAGCATGAAACCGATCACCAGCAGCAAATGCGCGATCCAGCGCAGCTTGTCGCTCGCATATAGCCGCGCTTGCAGCAGCACGTCGAGAATCAGCGCCCGGACGATGTCGATCAGTCGTCGGCTCACGATCACCGCCGCGGTGCCGCGGATTGCTACCGCCAGGCGAGTGGCGGTGGTGACGCTGCGCGCGTCGCTGCCGATGCGCACGCGCAGCCAGTCCGAGATGCGCCAGAGCGTACCTGCTGCGCCCAGGGCGAGGGCAATGTAGAGCAGGTGCTGAAAGAGTTCGGTCGACATGGCGCCCCTAGCCGTCCCGCCCCAGCTCGCGGGCGATCTGCGCGGTCGCCGCCCAAGCGGTCGCGACCGCCAGTCCTGAGCCGCATTTTTCCCGCATCCAGTCCTGGCCGGCGAGAATCGCGCCGACGGCATGCAGCCTCTCCCAGGCGGGTTTGCCCGAGGGGCCGAGCGCTCGCCACGCGGCATCGACCGCAATGCCGGCGCGGTTCACCGCGTGTCCCGCCGGGTGCAGGAATTCGCGCTGGTGCCAGTCCGCGCGCGTCGCCGGCTGTCGCACCGGCAAGCCCAGCAGGCGCTCGCGCACTTGGTCCCGCTCGGCCGCAAGCCCGCGACCGCTGAAGCGCCCGGTCGCCAGGATCACCGTGCGCGCGAGGATGCGCTCGGTCCGCGGCAGGCCGTCGACTTCGAGCACGGCGGTATTTCCTTCGCCGTCGAAACGCAGTGCGCTCACGTTCGCCTGGTGACGGCGAATGACGCCGCGCGCCGCATTCGCCGCTTCCAGTGCGCCCTGCAGACGCAAACCAGGTACCGAGGTCGGCATGGTCGGGATTTCGAACACGGGCACTCCGAGCCCCGCTTCGAACGCCGCATGTACGGCGGCCGAGCGTGCGAGCCCCAGCACCGCCGGGAACCCCACCGCGCGCGCATCGCCTAAGAAGGGCCGCACGCGCTCTAGCGTCCGCGCCAGCGTTTCCGTCGACTCCAGCGCGCGCGCCACATGGGCCGAGTACAGCTCGCCCGCCGCTTCGCTACCTGGAAACTCGATCCGCTGCTGTCGCAGCCCCGGCCAACTGCCATTCAAGGCCGCAACGATCTGGCCGGCGCTGAACTCGCGCAGTCCGCGGAAATCGACTATCAGGCAAGGCAGGCGCTGATCGAGGGCATCCGCGGCCGCGACCATCGAGCGCGGGATGGCGAAGGTGGTCTTGATCGTGCCGACAGAGGTCGGCACGCCCCGGTTCTTGTCGGAGAGTGCCGCGTAGGGAAGGCCTGCCGCGCTAAGCGCGGCGAGCAGTGTTTCGAACGCGCGGCGAATCGCAGCGGCATCGACCCTTGTGAGCGGATGCTCCGGGTGGTCGCTGCGCAGTGCGCTCAAGCCAGCATAAGGATCGACCCAAGGCCGACGCTCGGCCACCGGGTGCACGCCCAAGAGATCGAGCAGTCCGCTCGCAAACAGGATGCCGCCGCCGTTGCCGATCTGGACACAGGAAAGTCCGCGTTCTGCCGCGAACAGCGCAGCCGCCATTCCCGCCATGCCGGCGCCGATCACGGCGACGTCGCAGGCTTCGCGCGCGGAATTCATTGCGGCGTCCGGCCTCGCTCGGCGACCGGTTCCTGCCCGTGCAGCTCCTCGCCGAACAAGCCGCAGTGCAGAGCTTCCATCAATTCGGCCTGGGCAAGCTGTTCGCCCCACAGCACCGCGTGCTGCCCGCGCCAGCGCTCACCGACGAAGGCTATGATTTCGGCAAGGCCCGCTTGCGCGCGAAAATCGTCGTGCTGGAAAAGATGAGCCACGGTGCGCACGCTGCAGAAACCTCCCTGGCACGCCCCCTTGCCCAGGCGGCTGCGCAACCCGATGTCGGTGAGCGTCGCCGTATCGCCGCGTGCGCGCAGTGCGGCATAGATGGCGTCGACCGCGCTCGCCGCGACCATCTCGCATTCGCACAGCAGTTCGTCGCCCGCTGCGCGCGAGCGCAGCCACTCGCGCGCCGAGCGCCCTGGCTCGGTCCAATCGCATTCCGCAGCGAACGCCAAGGATGTGGTGGCGGTAACACAAGGTCGCGCCAGACCGAGGCGGGCACAGACGAGGTCCGCGGCGCGCTCGGCCATCAAGCGGCAAGTGGTGAGCTTGCCGCCGGTGATGCTGGCAAAGTTCTCCAGCCCGTCGCGCTCGTGATCGAACAGCGCGTAGCCGCGAGAGACGCTGCGGCCGTCGGAGCCGCCCGGCGCGCCCACCAACGGTCGCACCCCGGCGTAGGCACGGATATAGCGTACCCCTGCGAGCGCCGGCAGCATGGGCGCGGCTTCCTGCACGATCAGGTCGGCCTCGGCCGTCGTCGGGTAGACGCCGTCCGGCGCATCGACCCGCGTCGAGGTGGTGCCGACGATGGAAACCGTGCCTCCGGGCATGACGATGTCGGCGTTCGCCGGGCGCCTGAGGCGGTTGAGCACGCGTCGCGCCAGGCGCTCGTGCGTCACCAGCAGCGTGCCCTTCGAGTAAGTCATTGCTATGGCCGCGCCGGCGAGCAACGCCACTTCGCGCGCCCAGGCCCCTGCGGCGTTCACCACCTGCGCCGCCTCGATGCGCACTTCCTTGCCGTCGGCGAGGTTCATGACGCGTGCGGCGCGGATGCGCCTGCCCTCGCGCTCGAAGCCGACGACGCGCGCGTGCCGCATCAGCCGCGCGCCGAGTTTTTCCGCATGTGCCATGGTTTCGAGTGAAAGCCGAAACGGATCGATCGACGCATCCGGCACCTCGTATACGGCGATGGCACGCGGCGAGAGCTCCGGTTCCAGCTCGCGCGCGCTGGCGAGCTCGATCGCCCGTGCAGCGATTCCGGCCTGGGCGCAAAAAGCGGGAAAATCGGCGACGTAGCGCTCGTCGTCGCCTTGCACTGCGATGAAATAGCCCCCCGTATCCTGGATCGCCTGCGCGGCGATGCGCTTGAGTATCGCGCCCTCGGCACAGCATTCCATTGCCGCATCGCGGTCCCCGGCGACGTAGCGCGCGCCGCTGTGCAGCAGGCCGTGGTTGCGCCCAGAGGCACCGGCGTTGATGTCTTCGCGTTCGACCAATATGCAGGCGACGCCGCGCAAGGCCAGGTCGCGCGCGAGCGCGGTGCCGGTGACACCGCCGCCGATGACCAAAACTTCGGTTTGAATGCTGGAAGGAGAATTCAATGCTGCTACGTCCCGCTCGCGCCGATGGGCGCTACCGCCCGCCGCCCCATCGCCTCGCCCTCGCGCCAGCGCGCTCTAGGCCCCCGCGGCCTGCCGCAGCGCCGCTGCGACATAGGCGACGCAGGCGTCGATCGAACCGAGCTTGGGCGCGTCCGCTTCCGGAACATCCACGGCGAACTCCTGGTGCAGGGCGATGAGGAAATTGAGGAAATCCATGGAATCGATGTCGAGCTGGTCGCGCAGGCTCTTGTCGGCTTTGAGCGTCGCCGCGTCGAGCTCGGGCACGATGTCCGACAGGGTCTTGATCACGCGCTCGCGAATTTCATTGTCGTTCATAAAGCCTCCGGCTGCTGCAACAGGCGGTCGACCGCCGCAAGATAAAGCGCGCCGCGGTGGCCGTCGGTCGCGCGATGATCGCCGGACAGCGTCGCACTGAGGAGCGGACGCGCCACCACTTTGCCTTCGACCACCCAGGGTCGCTCGAGCGGCGTGCCGAAACCGACCAGCGCGAGCTGCGGCGGCGTGATGATGCCGAACACCGATTCGACGCCGCGCTCGCCCAGGCTGGTGATGGTCACCGTGGGATCGGTCATTTCGGAACTCTTCAGCGATCCGGCCCGCGCCCGCTTCACTAGATCCTGAAAACCGCGCATCAGATCGTCGAGCGAGCGCTGGTCGGCGTGGTGCAGCGCAGGCGCGACGAGCCCCCCGCCGCGCAGCGATATGGCAATGCCGGTGTGGATCGCCTCGCTTTGCTGCGCGCGGCCATCGATCCAGAAACCGTTCAGCTCGGGGACTTCGCGCAGCGCCAGCGCCGAGGCTTTGATCAATAGCACCGCGTAGATCAAGCGCTCGGTCACGGCGCAGCCGGCATTGCGCGCAGCGAGCCACGCCGTCGCCTTGGCGAAATCGATGGTGCAAGCGAGGTAGTAGTGCGGAATTTCGCGCTTGGAACGCGCCATGGAGGTGGCGATGGCATCGCGCATGCGCCGCGCGCGCTCGCCTGCGCCGTCGGCGGGCTTGCCCACGGGTTTCGTTGCCTGCGCGGCACGCTCGACATCGGCCAGGGTGATGCGTCCGTCCGGACCCGTGCCCGCGATTCCGCTCGCGTCGAGCGCAAGCTCTTGCGCGCGCTTGCGCGCTGCGGGCGAGATGCGCAGGTGTTCGCCCGCGGCGGGACCTGGTAGCGCAATGGCAACGGACGCCGGTGCTGCAACCGCCACAGCGGCCGAGGCGATGACGGTAGGTGCGATCGGCGGCACGACCGGGGGCGCGACGGGAGCGCCTTTTTCCGCGGGCAGTTCTGCGCCCTCTTCCGCACGGATCAAGGCAAGCGGCGTGCCGACCGGCAGCGCGTCGCCGCCCGCTTCGACCAGAATTCTCTCCACCACCCCGCTGACGAAGGATTCGACGTCGACGTTGGCCTTGTCGGTTTCGACCACTGCGATGATCTCGCCGCGTTTGATGTGCTCGCCCGGATGCTTGAGCCAGGCCACCACCTTCCCCGCGGTCATGTCGGCGCCCAGGCGCGGCATGAGGAACTCCGCCATGGCTAGCGCAGCTCCTTCACCGCCTTGGCGATGGTTTCCGGCTGCGGCAGCGCCGCCTGTTCCATGTGCGGTGCGTAAGGCATGGGCACTTCGGCCCCGCACACGCGAATGACCGGCGCATCCAGCGCATCGAACGCGTCCTCCATGATGCGGGCGCTGACTTCGGCGGCGAAACCTCCCGTCTTCCACGCCTCTTCGACGATCACCGCCTTGTGCGTGCGTGCGAGCGAAGCGAATATCGTCTCGGTATCGAGCGGCCGCAGCGAGCGCAAGTCGATGATGTCGGCTTCGATGCCCTCCTCGGCGAGCTTTGCCGCCGCACGCTCGGTCTTGCCCAGCGCGCCGCCGTAAGTGATCAGGCTCACGTCCTTGCCGCGCCGGCGCAGCGCCGCGCGGCCGATTTCCATCGGAGTGCCGTCCTCGCTTTCTCCATCCAGCGGATACAGCGTGGCGTGCTCGAATATCAGAACCGGGTCGGGCTCCTTCAATGCGGCGAGCAGCAAGCCGCGCGCGTCGGCGACGGTCGCCGGCGTCACCACCTTGACGCCGGGTATGTGCGCATACCAGCCTTCCAGGCTGTGCGAGTGCTGCGCCGCGAGTTGTCGCCCGCCGCCAGTGGCCATGCGCACGACCAGTGGCACGCCGAGCTGCCCCCCCGACATGTGCCGCAGGGTGGCGGCGTTGTTCACGATCTGGTCGAGCGCAAGCAAGCTGAAATTGATGGTCATCACTTCGACGATCGGCCGCATCCCGCCCAGGGCCGAACCGATGCCGGCACCGACGAACGTCGACTCGGACAGCGGCGTATCGCGAATGCGCTTCGGGCCGAATTCGTCCAGCAGGCCGTGACTGACGGCGAACGCGCCGCCGTACTTGCCTACGTCCTCACCCATCAGGAACACGCGCGCGTCGGCGCGCAGCGCCTCGCGCAGCGCACTGCGGATAGCTTCGCGATAGGTCATCTTGGCCACGGCGGCTCCTATGCAGTCACCACCACGCTCGCGGCAGGTGCGACCTCCGCGTAGACGAAGCGGGCAAGATCGGCGAGCGGCTCCCACGCGCCCTTCTCGGCTTCGGCCACCGCCCAGTCGATGTCGTTTGCGATGTCGGTCTCGATCGTCTTCAGCGCGGCATCGTCGAGCCAGCTCTGGCTGCGCAGATAGGCGTCATAGAGCGTGATCGGGTCGCGTCCGCGCCATTGGGCGACCTCTTCCTTGCTGCGATAGAGCTCCGGGTCGGACATGGAATGCGCGCGATAACGAAAGGTACGCAACTCGAGGAAGTACGGTCCGTCGCCGCGACGCACCTGCGCCACCGCCCGCTGCGCGGCCGATTCCACCGCCAGCACGTCCATGCCGTCGACGGCCTCGGCGGCGACGTTGTAGTTCTGCGCCTTGAGATGGATGTCGGTCTGCGACTCCGAGCGCGCAAGCGCCGTACCCATGGCGTACAGATTGTTTTCGCACAGGAAAAGAAGCGGCAGGCGCCACAGCGCTGCGAGGTTGATCGACTCGTGGAATTCGCCCTCGGCCACCGCGCCTTCGCCGAAGAAGCACGCGACCACGCCGTTACGTTCCTGCATTTTCTCGGCGAGCGCGAGGCCCACCGCAACCGGCAGGCCTCCCGCGACGATGGCATAGCCGCCGTAGAAGCGCCGCGTGACGTCGAAGATGTGCATGGAGCCGCCACGACCGCGGCTGGTGCCGTTCACCTTGCCATACATCTCGGCCATGATTTTCCCGGCAGGCAGACCGCGCGCCAGGGCCTGACCGTGTTCGCGATAGGTGGCGACCACCGCATCTTCGGGCGCGAGCGCCTGCATGGCGCCGACCGCGACCGCTTCCTCGCCGATGTAGAGATGGAGGAAACCGCGGATCTTGCCGGCACTGTAGAGTTCCGCCGCCTTCTCCTCGAAGCGGCGGATGAGGAGCATCTGCCGCAGCAGCTCGAGCGCGTGCTCGCGCGCATTCGCTGCCGCCACGTTCGTCCGCTGCAGGCTCATATCAGCAATTTCTCCATCTGACGGTTACATGTTTTCCAAGGTCGAGACATCGCCCTCGGGCAGCCCCAGTTCGCGCGCCTTGAGCAAGCGCCGCATGATCTTGCCGCTGCGGGTCTTGGGCAGGTTCTGCATGAAATCGATTTCCTTCGGCGCGACCACCGCGCCCAGGCGCTTGCGCGCATGCGCCATGATGTCTTTCTTCAGCGCATCGCTCGGCGCATGACCGCTGCGCAGGGAGACGAAGGCCTTCACCAGTTCGAGCGCAACCGGATCGGGTTTGCCGATGACGCCCGCCTCGGCGACGGCGGGATGCTCCATCAGCACGCTTTCGACCTCGAACGGGCCGATCAGGTGGCCCGAGGTCTTGATCACATCGTCCTTGCGGCCGACGAACCAAAAGTAGCCGTCGGCATCGCGCCGTGCGAGGTCGCCGGTCAGGTACCAGCCGCCGGCAAAGCACTTGGCGTAGCGCTCGGCCTCGTTCAAATAGCCGCGGAACATGGACGGCCAGCCCGGACGCAGCGCGAGTTCGCCTTCGACCCCGGGCGCATCGACCGCCGCCACGCTGCCGTCTGCGCTGCGCTTGACGATGGCGGCTTCGATGCCCGGCACCGGCATGCCCATCGACCCCGGACGCACGTCAAGCGCGGGAAAATTGGCGATCATGATGCCGCCCGTTTCCGTCTGCCACCAGTTGTCGTGGAACGGCAGGCCGAACGCGCTCACACCCCAGCGCACGGCTTCGGGATTGAGCGGCTCGCCGACGCTCGCGAGGTAGCGCAGGGCGGGGAGCTTGCGCCCGGCGAGCGGTGCGAGCCCCGCCTTCATCATCATGCGGATGGCAGTCGGCGCGGTGTACCAAACGCTCACGCGCTGCTCTTCCAGGATTCGATACCAGCGCTCGGCCTCGAAATCGGCTTCGTCGACGATGCTGGTGACGCCGCTCACCAGCGGCGCGATGATGCCGTAAGAGGTGCCCGTCACCCATCCCGGATCCGCGGTGCACCAGAAGACGTCGTCGCGGTGCAGGTCGAGCACCAGCTTGCCCGTCGCGTAGTGAGTGACGACCGCCTGGTGCACGTGCACCGCGCCCTTGGGGGTTCCGGTCGTGCCGCTAGTGAAATGCAGCAGCGCCGGATCCTCGGGATCGGTACGCGCAATGCTGAAACTTTCATCTGACTGCCGCAGCAACTGCGCGAAATCGAGCGTCCCTGCGATCGCCGCGTCCTCGCCGTCCTCGGCGACCAGCAGTACATGACGCAATCCGCGCAGGCTGTCGCGGATCGCCGCGATCTTTCTTTGATAGAGGGTGTGCGTCGTGACCAGCACGCGCGCATCTCCCAGCGCCATGCGCGCGCGGATCGGCTCCGGGCCGAAGGCGGAGAACATGGTGCACACCACGCAACGGTTCTTCCAGGCACCGAGCGCGGACATGTACAGTTCCGGAATGCGCCCGGTCAGCACGAAGACGCGCTCGCCTGCGGCCACGCCCAGCCGTGCGAGCGCGTTGGCGAAGCGATTCGATAGCCCTCTTAATTCGGCATAGGAAAAATCACGCGTTACGCCGCTCTTTCCCAGCCAGCGCAAGGCCACCTTGTCCTTGAGCGCGCCCGCCGCGTGGCGGTCGACCGCCTCGTGCGCGATGTTCAGTCCGCCAGCGGGCAAGCCTTGCAAGTCGCGCCGCAGCGCGTCCCAGGAAAACGCCGCGCGGGTCGCAGCGTAATCGACCATATTGGGCACGACCGCGTGGCCGGCTGGATAGCCGGGGATGGATTCGACGGGCACCGTCGCGACGCTATCGCTGGACATGGAGTCGTCCCTCCGCTTCGCACCGCTGCGCCTGCGTTTGCGCGGGCGCGTCGGTCTGACGCTTGAAGCGTAGTCTCGCGTGTCCGCTGCGGTTTGACGAAGATCATAGTCCGCCGCGACCGCGCGGCCCTGCCGCGCGACGCGGCGTCACAGCGCGAGCGCGATGTGCAGGATGTCCGCCTCACCGGCGACGCGCCGGCTCCTGAAGCCGAGTTGGCGCGCGAACTTGAGCATCTTGTAGTTTCCGGCCAGCACGATGCCTTCCATCATGCCGAAGCCGCGCTCGCGCGCTGCATCCTCGAGGGAAATCATCAGCAGACCCGCTACTCCGGTTCCCTGCCAGGCGTCGTCGACGACAATGGCGAATTCGCACGTGCCCGGCGTTTCGGTCGCTGCATAGCGCGCGGACCCGATCTCCATTTCCTGTCCCTCGCGCTCGACGATCGCGACGAATGCCATCTGGCGTTCGTAATCGATTTCGGTGAACGACTTCAGCTTCTTGTCAGAAAGCTCGCGCAGCGAGCCCATGAAACGGAAGTAGCGGGAATCGTCGGAAAGGTGGCGGGTGAACTCCTGCTCCATGCCCGAATCTTCCGGACGGATCGGCCGAATGACGACAGGCGTGCCATCGTAGAGCACGCGATGCCGCAACAGATGATGAGGGTACTGTGCCATGGGAGGCCGCAGTGCGCACGGTGCATCTCGGCCTTCGCGCGCACCAGGACTCTATTCTCGTTCGCTCCGCCCGCGCGCATTTGCGTTGCGTCACGAACTGAGCGGATCAACCGCGCCCTCGCCGCGATCGATCTTCGCTCGGACAACGAACTGCGGAAGACGATGCGCTCGGCTACTCGGAAGACGCGTCGAGCGCGTAAGCCATTTTCAGACCGAGCGCACTGCCGTTCTCCGGCGTGACCGTAACCGCGCTCGACGCGAGCTGCGCCGGTGCCGGCGCTGTTGCAGCGAGCGCGATTGGTGCGGCGAACGTATCCGTATACCAGCGCGCTCCTCCCCAGATGACGGTCGCGGCGAACACGCCCACTGCCGCGCGCTTCAACCATAGGGCGCAAATTGCGCTGTGGCGCAGCGCCCTCGCCCCGCGCGCGAGCGCTGCGGCGTCGCGGCGCGCGATGCGTGCCGCCTCCGCTTCCGCGCGCAGTCTTTCTTCCGCGGCGGCCTGCGCCGCGCGCTCGGCATCCGCGCGTGCCTGCGCTTCCTGCAGCGCCTGTGCCTCAGCGAGCTGGCGCGCATGCGCCGCAGCCGCGAGGCGACGTTCTTCTTCCATGCGCTCGCGCGCCGCCTGGGCCGCCCGTTTTTCTTCGCGTATTCTCTTCTTTTCCGCCGCGCATTCCCGCTCGAGCAGCGCCGCCCGTTCTACCGCCGCCGCCCGCACCGCGGCTTGCGCCGCCGCCTGTTCCTCGATCTGCCTCGCCACGGCTTCCTCGGCGGCTTGGCGCTGTCGCGTCTCCTGCAGCAACGCGATGTCCGCAGCCGACTTCAGTTGCGCGGCCTTCGCTTCTTCCTCGCTGGCGCGCGCGCGTGCCAGCGCCGCCGCCTTGGCGCGGCTCTCCTCATGTATGCGCTTGCGCTCGGCTTCGAGCAAGGCCTGCTCCGCATCGGCGCGCGTTCGCGCTTCGGCCGCGGCCTGCTCGGCTGCGCGCAGTCGATCCTGCTCCAGGCGCAGGCGCTCCTCGGCCTTGGCAACGGCTTCAGCCTCCAGTTCGCTGCTCGTGCGCGCCGTGTCCGCTGCATCGCGTTCGGCGGCCTCGCGTTTGCGCGTTTCCTGCAACAAGGCGATCTCGGCAGCAGACCTCTGCTGCGCCGCCTGGGCGCATTCCTCGGCTGCGCGCGCATGCGCCAACGCCGCCGCCCGCGCCCGGTTCTCGTCCTTGGCGCGTTTGCGTTCGGCTTCGAGCAGCGCCTGTTCGGCCTCGGCCCTTGCTAGCGCTTCGCGTTCGGCTTCGCGCTCCGCGTGCAGGCGCTCCGCCGCCGCCGCCTCCTCTGCCTGCGCAAGTTCCAGCCGGGCCTGCTCGGAACGCAGCCGTTCCTGCGCCTTGGCGTTGGCTTCGGCCTCGAATTGCGCCCGAGCGCGTGCCATTTCGGTGGCGCGATGCTCCGCCTGGGCGCGCGCTTCTGCGCCCGCCGCAGCGTCGCGCTCGGCGTCCGCCTTGGCGATGGCAGAGCGCGTTGCCTCGTCGTCCGCCTGCACGCGAGCGTTGCTTGCAGCGATGGCTTGTTCCGCGGCCGCAATACGCGTCTGCAGGCCCGCGATCGCCTCCGCCTCCGCTGCGGCGCGAATCTGCGCCAGGCGCTCCAGTTCGGCTTCGGCGCGCGCCCGTTCATCGGCGTTGCTGCTCGCCGCAAGTTCCGCCTCGAGCCGCCCCTGTACCGCAGCCAGTTCCCGCGCCTGCGCGCGCGCACGAGCGTTGGCCGCCGCCTCGGCCTCGGCTTCCGCCTGCGCCCGGGCTTCGCCCTGCACCCGCAGTTCCCGTTCCAGACGCAGCCGCGCCTGCCGCGTCTGCTCCATCTGCGCCGCGACATCCTGCCTGACTTTGGCCTGAGCGAGCAGGCGCTCCTCTTCCCGAATCCGCGCTTCGGCGAGTTCGGCCTCGTTCCCTTCGACTTCGACGCGCGCGCTCGCCACTGCCGTCAATTCCTGTTCGCTGCGCGCCTTGCGCACGGCGTTTGCGCGAGCGACGTCCTCGGCATTCGAGCGTGCCGCGGCGAGTTCCTCGGCCTGGATTTCGGCCCGGGCCCGCAGCCTGCTCGCTTCCAATGCCTGCGCTGCCGCTTCAGCCCGTGCGCGGCGGCGCTCCTTTTCGCGCTGTACCTCGAGCGTTCGCGCTTCCGCAGCCGTCTGCATCTCTTGCAGCAGGTGCTGCAGTTCCTGCGCTTCGGCTTGCATGCGCTCGGTTTCGGCGAGTTCCAATTCCGTCTTTGCTTGGGTGCGAGTCTGCAGATCCCGCTCCGCGCCCAGCCGCGCCAGCGCAGTCTCGGTCGCGCGCTTGTCGGCCTGCGCCCGCGCTTCGGCCTCCTCGGCCGCAAGCGTCTCCGCCTGCCTGCGCTCGGCCGCCGTCGCCGCAGCGCGGCTTTCGGCATCGATGCGTATGCGCGCGCAGGCGGCAGCTTCTTCTTCCGCCTTCATGCGCGCTTCGGCAGCGGACTTGGCCTGAGTCTCGGCGATCGCCTTGGCCTCGGCCGTCTCGCGCGCCCGCGCTTCCGCCCGTGCCCTGATATTGGCGGCGGCGGTGGCCTTCGCCTCGGCCTCGAGGCGGGCGACAGCCTGCTTGATCGCGCCGAGTTCGGCTTGCTGCCTGTCCTTGGGCTCGGAAACGGCGGCATCGCTGCTGCCGGCATCGAAGGCGAGCACGAGTCTGGATGCGTCTGCGCTTGATTTCATGGGCATCGTCCGCTGCTGGATGCGCCGCGGGCATCCGCCCGCGCGCAAGGCGGCTTTGCCGCCTCGTGCCCATTATTCGCCCGGCGGTGCCAGTCGAATTGGGGAATAGGCCTGGTTTTCGGCCGTATATCGACTCGACGCGGTTGGCTCGGTCAACCCGCGCCGACGGTCTTACTACAAATGGTTAATCGATGTCTTCACCCTGGCCGCGATTTCGCTGAACTTGGCTTGCCCGAGGTCCAGTTCGAACAGAGCCCATTCGCCGGCAAGCGACCACTCGTGGCAGTCCGCGTCCGTGGCCGAGCAGTACAGCTGCTCGGCCACGAGGCCGATCGCCACCAGATCGAGTGTAGCGGGCTCCGTCCCCGCCAGGATTTCGTTCGAATACAGCACGTCGTGGTGATATTGGATGGCGCGGCACAGGGACTCGGACAGATGCCAGCTGCGCGCGAGTTCCGCCCCGACGCGGGCGTGGTTGGTCGCGTAGCGCTCATTCTCGATCTCCAGCACCGGCTCGCCCGGAGTCAACGCCGAACCGTCGAAAATATCGGCATAGATGGGAAATTTCTGCTGCATCACCGGCATGCCGCAATCGCGGAACAGGCCGAAGGTGCAGGCTACGCCGCTGTCGCCCGCACCGGTTTCGCGGCATAGCAATGCCGAGATCAGCGAGGTGGCCATCGACATCTTCCAATAGCGCTCCATCGCCGGTCCGCCGCCGCCGGCAAATGCCTGCCGCAGCAGCAATCCGGTCACCAGTTGCGTCACCGTGTTGAGCCCGAGCAGCGCCAAGGCCTGCTGCACCGATTGCGCCTTGGTGTGCAGGCCGTAGAACGAGGAATTGGCCACTTTGAGCACGGCCGAGGCGAGCGCCACGTCGCCGCCGATCAGCTGCGCCACGCGGCGGAAATCCGGCTCGTCGGCGCGCGTTTCGCGCAACAGCTTGGTCAGGATGGCGGGACAAGGGGGAATGCCGATGTCCTGCACCACCCGGTCGGCTTTGCGTTCGAGCACGTTCGCATCTGTGTTCATGGGCTACCTCTCAAGATTTCCGCCCGGATCTCCGAGCGGCTGCGGCGCGGCGATGCCGAATCCTTGCGCAAAATCGATCCCGAGCTGACGCAGTTGCTGCAGCGTGCGCTCGTCTTCCACGTGTTCGGCGATGGTGCGTGCCCCCGCGGCGTGACACTCGCGGTTGATGGTGCCGATGCGCTCCATTGCCGCCTCGCCCTGTACCAGGAGCCGCACCAGACCCGGGCTCAGCTTGACGAATTCCGGTGCCAACCGCTGCCGCAGTTCCCGCGCTGTTTCGCTTCCGTCGTAGCGCGCGAGGACGAAGCGGCAGCTCTCGGGCCGCAGCCGCTCGGCCAGCCGCAGCAAGCCTTCGGTCTGCCCAAGCGCGCTGTCGCAGCTGATCTCGAAGGACACGCAGCCTTCGGGCAAGGCCGCACCGAGCAGGTGCTTGCACGCGTATTCGGCGAACTTGGCATCAGTCAGCGTGTCGGGCGAAAGATTGATGCTCGCATGCGGCAACGGGGCCTCGGGCTTGAGCGCGAGGGAAGTACGCAGCCAGCGCACGACGCGATTCACCACCCAGCGGTCGAGATAGGGCATGAGGCCGCCATCTTCGAGGATGGAGAAAAAGCTGCCCGGGGGAAGGAGCTTGTTCTCTTCCTCCTGGAAGCGGATGAGTATTTCGCGGAACGGCTGCTGCGCCGCTGGCGCCAGCGGCACGATGGCCTGGCCGAAGAGGACGAATTCATCCTGGCGCAAGGCCGACATCAGGCGCTCGGCCAGGCTTTGGTACGCGTTGACGGTCTGATCCATGCTGTCTCTTGCTCATGGCGAAGCCGCGCCGGCGCTCCCGCAGCGCAGGCGGCTTTGCGCCCCTCATCAAGCGATTACGGCCACGCCGACGGTTAACTTGAGGGCCGGTTACACCTCAGTGCGGCTTGGCGGCAAGTTCGCCCGCCCAAGCCAGCGCCTCGATTTCGACGCGCATCAAGTCGCCCGGCTCGAGGCTCACGAACTCCGCTAGCAAGCTCACCACCATGGCCTGGTCGTCGGTTTCGAGTGCCTGCGCCAGGCGCAGCAGCCGGCCGAGCGCCCCCGAGCGCGTGAGCAGCGCCGCTTCGGCATCCTGCGGCAGCTTGAGGTGCTGCAGCAGTTCGCCCAGGGGCGCCTGCAGCAGGACGTCGAGCAGGGACAGGATGCCGACCATGAATGCGCGCTCGTGGTAGGCCTGATCCGCCGGGTGCTCCTTGCGCGCCAGATTCTCCATCAGCCGCGCGCGTGCGGCCGCAAGTTGCATCAGCGGATTGGTCGTCTCCATGCCGCCATGCGGCGAGGCGTAGAGCACGAGCTGGATCCAGCGTTGAATCTGTCGGCGGCCCAGCACTACGATCGCGTGCCGCAGCGAAGTGACCGTCTGCTGCAATCCCGCGGCCGCCGCATTGACCAGGCGCAGCAGGTTGTAGGTCAGGTCGGGATGGCGCTTCAGCTCGCGCTCGATCGCCTCGGTTTCGGCATCGTTCAACACCAGCGTCAACAGCTGTAGCAGCGCCGTCCGCGCCGGGTTGAGGCGCACGCCCTCGAGCACCTGCGGCCGCGCGAAGTAATAGCCCTGGAACAGATCGAAGCCCAGGGCCATGCAGGCATCGAACGCCTGCCGTGTTTCGACTTTCTCCGCGAGGAGCGGCACGCGCCAGGGCTTCAGTCTGCCCACCAGCTGCGGCAGCCGTTGCGCCTCGATCTGCAGCAAATCGAGCTTCACCACGTCGACGATCTTCAGCAGCGGCTCGAATTCGCTGCGGTATTGCGTCACGTCGTCCAGCGCCAGCTGGTAGCCCATGCCTTTGAGGTCGGCGCAGCGCCCCACGACTTCCTCGTCGATGTCGATGGTTTCCAGCAGTTCCAGTACGACTTGTTCCGCCGGCAGGGAGAACACCATGTCGGAGAGCAGGAACTCGGCGTTGACGTTGACATAGCCCTTGTGCCTGCCGAGCACGGCATTGGCGCCGAACTCGCTGAAGGCATGCAGCGACACCAGCATGGTAGCGGCCATGTCGTCGCGGATCTCCGCACCGGGCATCTTACCGTTGCGAAACAGCAGCTCGAAGCCGGCCAACTGCTGCCTGCGATCGAGTATCGGCTGGCGGCCGAGGAAGATCTGCCGCACCTGTGGCCGCGGAGCGGCCGGCGCCCCCTCGCCGTTGCGCTCAAGTAGCATGATGCGGGTACTCGTGCATGCGATACCAGAGCAGACTTCCCAGAGCCAGCTTGTCGTTCGGCTTCAGGTCCTTGAACTCGACTCCCAGTTGCTGGCGTTCGCTACTGTCCTTCGGCGCCAGCCTCTTTGCCGTGCGCACTTTGGCCTGCAGTTCGAGGCTCACCGGAGCGCCGTGCAGCTCGAAATCGACGGCGATGCCGAGGGCGCCCGTCGTCTCCTCTATCGCCTTGGCAGTTTCGATCAGCGCGCCCGTCGTGCCGATGTTGATGATGCAGGCGGCGATGCCGGACTTGTTCCCGGCGGCGATGGTCGCCGGGAGGTCCACCCGTGTACGGTAGGAACTGCGGATCTGCACCTGCTCGATATTGCGCGGAAAGCCCAGATGCAGATAGGCGAAAGGCGTGTAACCGGCGCGCAACACCACGGTGCGAAAGCCGAATGCGCTCTGGCCGTTGAAGGCGCGCACCAAGACCTCGTCGCCTTCCTGCAGCGGCACGCGCCCGGACGCGTTTTGCGGCATGGTGACCAGAACGCTCGTTCCCTCCAGCCAACCAACGAGCCGGACCGTCGGCCTTCCGCCGACCAGGGGCATGCGCGGCTCGAGCGACATTTGGTCGCCCACATGGAGGCGCATGTCGCGGAAGCTGCAGCCGCTGGCCGCTGCTTCCGCCGCAGGGGATTCGTGCTCTACGTCAACGGCCGCCGCAGCGGCCGCATCGCTTGCTGTAGCGAGCGCATCCATATCCGGCTTATCGGCCGGACGCGGACTAACTTGAAAGTCGGGATGCCGACGTCTCCAGCAGGCGCTGAATGCTCGCGCACAGCTCGTCCACCGTGTTCGGCTTGTACACCACCTGGCGCACGCCCGCGGCGCGCGCACCGGCAGCCAATTCCTCGGTCACGTAGCCCGAGGTGATCACTACCGGCAGGTCCGGCCTCAGCAGCGCGAGTTCCTGCGCCACCTCCAGCCCCGAAAGCCCCGGCATGTTGTAATCCGTCACTACCAGATCGAACGCCTCTGGCTGCTCCCGCACCGCATCCAGCGCCGCCTCGCCGCGGCCATAGCCGGAAACGCGGTATCCCTGGTCCTGCAGCATGCGCGTCACCAGAAACACCATCGCCTCGTCGTCGTCCACATAGAGCACGTGCGCTCCCGCGCCGTTCGTCGCCATGCGCACCGGCGCGGGGCGAGTGCTAGTCGCTGCAGCTGCGGCTACGGCGGGCAGATAGACGTCGATCCGCGTCCCCATGGCGGGGGCGCTGTCCACCGCGATCGCGCCGTGGTGCGCCTTGACGATGCCGTGCACCACGGCGAGCCCGAGGCCGGTGCCCATATCCACCGACTTGGTGGTGAAGAACGGCTCGAACATGCGCTCCTTGGTCGCTTCGTCCATGCCACAGCCGTCGTCCTTGACCCATAGGCGCGCATAGCTGCCCGGCGCGAGGCCGCCCAGATGCTGCGCGGCCGCCGCGTCGAGTTCCGTTTCGTCCAGCCCCACCTCGATGTTGCCCGAGCCGGTCGGCAAAGCCTGCCAGGCATTGGTGCACAGGTTCACGAGCACCTGGCCGATCTGCGTGCCGTCCGCACGCACGCACAGCGGCGCCTCGGCGAACTCCGTCTGCATATTGACTCCGGCTGGCAGGGTCGCGCGCAGCAGCCGCAACGCATCCTCCACCAGCGGGCGCAAGGGCTGCACGATGAAATCCTGCGGCTGCCGGCGGCTGAAGGCGAGGATCTGTTGCACCAACGACTTCGCCCGTTCCGCCGCCTTGTTGATCTCCTCCAGGCTCACCCGCGCGGGATGCCCGGCGCCCACGTCCTTCTTCGCTAACGTGGCGTTGCCGAGGATGGCGGCCAGGATGTTGTTGAAATCGTGCGCGATGCCGCCGGCAAGCGTGCCGATTGCCTCCATCTTCTGCGCTTCGCGCAGCTCGGCTTCCAGCTCCGCCCGCTTTTCCTCGGCCCGCTTGCGCTCGGTGACGTCGGTGCCGACCCCGCGATAGCCGCGGAACTCGCCGTCCGGGGCGAACAAAGGCCTGCCGCTCACCGATATCCAGCGCAACTCGCCCAGATCATTGCGTTGCAGGTAGACGAAATTGTCGAACGCCTCGTGACGCTCCAGGGTTTCGCGATGCCGCACCCACTCCGCGCTATTCGCGTCCGAGGCAGCCAATTCCCAACGCGCCTTGCCCACTGCCGATTCCGCGGCGAGGCCGGTCTTGCGATACAGGGATGGCGACACCGAGACGGTGCGAAACTGCGCGTCCTGCTCCCAGATCCAGTCCGAGGACATTTCGGCGAGGTCGCGAAAGCGCTCTTCGCTCTCGACGAGCGCCGCTTCCGCCCGTTTGCGCTTGGTGATGTCCAGGTGCGTGCCCGACATGCGCAGCGGCTGGCCGTCGGCCGTCCACTCGACGACGCGGCCGCGGTCGAGTATCCATATCCAGCTTCCGTCCTTGTGGCGCATGCGCGCTTCGCAGTCGTAATCCTCGATCTCGCGGCGAAAGCAGCGCTGCAGCATGGCGTTGCAGCGCGCCAAGTCATCCGGATGCAGCAGCTTCAACCAGGTATCGACCGTCGTCGGCGCGAGTTCCTCCAGACGGTATCCGAGCATTTGCGCCCAGCGTTCGTTGAATACCGTCTGGCCGGTCTGCACGTTCCATTCCCAGGTGCCGATATTGGTTCCCCAGATCACCTCGGCCAGGCGCCGGCTCTGTTCGCGGTACTTGCTCTCGCTCTCGAGCAGCGCCCTCTCGGCCAGTTTTCGCGGGGTGATGTCGCGCGCGATCGCCGAATAGCCGATGATGCGCTGCTCGCTGTCTCGCGTCGGCGAAATCGTGAGCGCGACGTCGAGGCGCCGGCCGTCCTTCTTCAGGCGCACGGTTTCGTGATCGATGACGCCCTTGCCGCTGCGGCTCGCCTCGATCAGCATGCGGTATTCCTCGCGCTTATCCTCCGGAATGATCGGCCACCCGGGATTGCCGATCATCTCCTCGGCGCGGTAGCCGTATAGCCGTTCGGCGCCGGCGTTCCAATTGGTGACGATGCCGTCGAAGTCGGCGGCGGAAATCGCGTCTTGCGACGACTCGACGATCACCGCGAGTGCGCTCGCCAGATCGTCG
Source organism: uncultured Enterobacteriaceae bacterium (assembly GCA_964565875.1). Lineage (GTDB taxonomy): Bacteria > Pseudomonadota > Gammaproteobacteria > Burkholderiales > SG8-39 > 2-12-FULL-64-23. Next base: position 6,298 of record CAZMGP010000037.1, on the reverse strand, counting down.
GCTTGTGCCTTGCGCCGCAGCACGACGGTGACGAATACGCCGGCCGCGAGCACGAACAGGGTGACAAAAGCGGCGATATTGCGCTCCCGCTGCCAGCCGGAGAGCGCCTCTTCCAGTGATAGGCCCACGCTGGCGTAGATCGGAAAGTTGGGGAGCTTGCGGTACGCGAATACACGTTCGATGCCGTCAATCGCCGATGCTGTCACGATCACTCCCTCGGCATCGCCGGAAAGCAGCCGGTCGTGGATCGGGCCGCTCGTCGAAATCGGCTTACCCAGCATTTCGCTCACCACCGGATAGCGCACCAGCAGGCGGTCGGCGGAATCCCGCAGCGTGATGGCGCTGTCCTTGCCCAGCGACAGGGCGGCATAGAAGTCGGTGAACAGTTCGTCCACGCCCAAGGTCGCCCCGACCATGCCGCCGAAACTGCCGTCGGGCAGATTGACGCGCCGACCGATTTGCAAACCCCATTTGTTCGAAACCCTGCCGCGCACGGTTTCCGATATCGCCAGCACCAGGTGCGGATCCCGCTGCAGCGCCCGGAAGTGTTCGCGGACCTGCATGTTGATGTCCGCCGGCGTGCCCAGCGAATGCGCGATCACGTCGCCCTTGGCATTGGCGAGCGGCATGGCGACGACGCCATAGGTACGCTGCTGCTGGCTGCGCAAAGCGCGTTCGAGTTCGCCTTGGCGCACCGCATCGAGGTGCCCGCTGGCAAAGTCGCTCGGTCGCAGCTGATCCGCCACCGCCTCGAGCGCGCCGCCGACGCGGTCGAACACGGCGGACGCGTGCTGATCGAGCAGACGGGCGTAGGTCAGGGCCTGGTCATGGGCGCGCCGCTCCACCGACCGGCGCGAGACGGACAAGTCGACGAAAAGGTAGACGATGAAGGCCGCGATCACCAGCCACAGCACGAGGAGGACTTGGTTCGTCTTGCTCATCGCGGCGCCTGCGGTTCAGCACCCCTGGATGCCGGAGCGCGCTTGCGGCAATTGCGATTGGCCTGTCTCGGTTATACCCAGGTAATCGCCCCCTGCGAGAATCGGGCTCGAGCTCATGGGCGCATCATGCCATGGCCGCGGGAAATCGCGCTACACGCGTACCGCGCGGGATCCGAGAGCATGCAGCCGCCGCATCACGCCATGCGCCAACTCGCGCAGCGGCAGCACTTCCTCCGTCGCGCCTGCCGCAATCGCCTCTTTCGGCATGCCGAATACGACGCAGCTCGCTTCGTCCTGGGCGAAGTTGTAGGCGCCCGCCTGCTTCATCGCGAGCATGCCCTGCGCCCCGTCCTTGCCCATGCCGGTCAGGATCACCCCGATCGCGTTCCTGCCGGCATGCTCCGCCGCAGAACGGAACAGCACGTCGACCGAAGGCCGATGGCGGTTCACCGGCGGCGCGTCGGAGAGCTGGGTCATGTAATTCGCCCCGCTACGCCGCAGCAGCAGGTGCGAGTGCCCCGGTGCCACGAACGCGTGCCCGGGCAGGATGCGTTCGCCGTGCTCGGCTTCCTTCACGCTGATGCGGCACAGGCTATCGAGCCTGGCGGCGAAGGATTTGGTGAACATTTCCGGCATGTGCTGGGTGATGAGTATGCCGGGGCAGTCCGGCGGCATTTCCAGCAGAAAATCCTTGATCGCTTCGGTGCCGCCGGTGGAGGCGCCGACGATGATCAGCTTCTCGGTCGACACGCTGCGGTTGCCGACCGCTGCCGGCATGTGCTCCGCGCGCACCGGCGCGGCCGCAGAGCGGATGCGCGGCCGTGCCGCGGCGGCGACGCGGATCTTCTCGGCAATTTCCGCGGCGTACTCCTGGATGCCGTGGACGATGTCGATCTTCGGCTTGGAGACATAATCGATCGCCCCGAGTTCGAGCGCGCGCAGGGTGACTTCCGAACCTCTCTCGGTGAGCGAGGAAACCATCACCACCGGCATCGGCCGCAGGCGCATCAGGCGCTCGAGGAAATCGAGCCCGTCCATCTTCGGCATCTCGACATCGAGGGTGAGCACGTCCGGATTGAGCGCGCGGATCATTTCGCGCGCGATCAGCGGATCGGGCGCGGCGCCCAGCACCTGCATATCCGGCTGGCTGTTGATGATCTCGGTGAGCAGCTTGCGGATCAAGGCGGAATCGTCGATCACGACGACGGTGATCTTTTTGCGCACGCCGCCCGCTAGCCGCGCTCCGGCTGGGCTCGGCTGCTGGACGTGGTTCGCGTTCGGTAGTTGCGGCTGCATCGTTAATTCCTCGGTTGCGGGAGCAATGACATGTGCATTCAGGCGTGCGCGGCCCGCGCGCTCACGCCGCGAGCGCCGCCTTCGCCTTCGCCTCCTGCGCCTGCACCAGGGCGAGAAACGCGTCTTCCGCCAGCGGCCGGCTGAAGTAGTAGCCCTGCATTTCGTCGCAGCCGTGCCGGCGCAGGAATTCGAGCTGGGCCTCGTTCTCGACCCCTTCCGCCACCGCCTTCAGGCGCAGGTTGTGGGTCATGGCGATGATGGTGCGGGTGATGGTCGCATCGTCGTTGTTGGCGGGAATGTCCTTGATGAACGAGCGGTCGATCTTGATGTTGTCGATGGGGAAGCGCTTCAAATAGCCCAGGGACGAATAGCCGGTGCCGAAGTCGTCGATGGCGAGCGCGATGCCCATGGACTTCAACTGCCACAGCGTGTGGATCGCCCGCTCCGGATTGTCCATCACCATGCTTTCGGTGATCTCCAGCTCGAGCGAAGACGGCGCGAGTCCGCTCGCATCGAGCACCTGTGCCACTTCGCTCACCAGATTCGCCTGAGCGAATTGCCGCGCCGACAAGTTGACCGCGACCCGCAGCGGCGGCATGCCCATCTGCTGCCATGCCCGATCGCGCTCGCACGCCGCCCGGAGCACCCAGGCGCCGATCGGCACGATCAGTCCCGTCTCCTCGGCGAGCGGTATGAACTCCGCCGGCGACACCATGGCGCCGTCCGGCCGCTTCCAGCGCACCAGCGCTTCCATGCCGGTGATGCGGCCGGTCGCGATATCGACCTTGGGCTGGTAGTGCAAGAGAAACTCCCCGCGCTCGAGCGCGTGACGCATGCCCGTCTCGAGCGTCAGGCGCTGCAGGGAATTCGCGTTCATCGCCGCGGCGTAGAACTGCGAATTGTTCTTGCCTTTCTCTTTCGCGCGGTACATGGCGGTGTCCGCGTTCTTCAGCAGCGTCGTCCCGTCCGCTCCATCGGCGGGATAGGTGCTGATGCCGATGCTGGTGGTGATGTGGTACTCCTGCTCTCCCAGCATGAGCACTTCGCTCACCGCTTTCAGCAGCTTGCGCGCCACCGCTCCGACCATGCGTGTGTCGGCGACCTGCTCGACGAGCACGGCGAATTCGTCCCCGCCCAGGCGCGCCAGGGTGTCGACCTCGCGCAGGCAGCCTTTCAGGCGTTCGGCCACCGCCTGCAGCACGCGGTCTCCCGCCTCGTGCCCCAGCGTGTCGTTGACGTTCTTGAAGCGGTCGAGGTCGATAACGAGCACGGCCAGGCCTTCGTTGAAGCGCTGCGCATGCACCAGCGACCGCTGCAGCCGCTGATGGAACAGGGCGCGATTGGGCAAGGCCGTGAGCGGATCGAAGTTGGCGAGCGCATTCAGCCGCGCTTCGTCACGTTTGCGCGCGGCGATGTCCTCGACCGTCATCAGAAAGCGGCGCTCGCCGCCCTGCCCGAATTCGCGTATCGAGGCTTGCGCCTGAAAGGCTTCCCCGCCTTGGCGCAGGCCACCGACTTCCACTACGCCCTTGCCTTCGGTCGCCGCATCGCTTGCGTGCATCAGGCAATCGAGGAGCGCCCGTCCAGAGTCGTAGCCATCGATGCGCAGGAAGCGCCCGAGATCCGCGCCGAGCGCCGCGGCGGCGCTGCAGCCGAACAGCTTCTCCGCTGCCGGGCTGAACAGCAGCACCTGCGCCTTGTCGTCCACGGCGATGATCGCCTCCGCCGCCATGTCGAGCACCTGTCGCAGCAGAGCGTCGCTGGCGCGTAGCGCCCTTTGCCCATCGGCCTGCTGCGCCGCCAGGCGCCGCCAGGCGCGGTCTGCGTCGGCGATTTCCGCCGGCGCGCCGGCGCCGGTCCAGCCGCCGCTGCCACTGCCGGTCGTAGTCGAGGTGAGCGCGGCGAGAGCGGCGACCGGCTGCAATATGCCGCTGGCGATGCGCCAAGCCAAGAGCAGAGCGAACGCAAGTACCAGGATCCCGGCCACTGCGCCGCCGCCGAGCGCAGCCTCCCCGCGCGAAAACAACGCGAGCGCGAGGCCGCCGAGTGCGGCTGCGGCGGGGAACGCCAGCGCCGACACCAGCAGGATCAGCCAGGCGCGGAGCGATCGAGCGCGCCAGCCGGCCGTGGCGAGATCGCGCCCGTCAACCGAAGAGTTCGACATCGCCCGCCACCTCTTCCTTGACCAGATGTGCCCGGTATTCCGATTCGCGCACGTAGATGGTGTCGTTGTGAATATTGCGCAGCTTCTTCACTAGCACTTTGCCGCTGTGCGGAAAGTAATAGACCTTGCGCGGATAGACGTCGATCAGGTCCTGCGCAACGACGCGGACCTTCTCTGCGCGCAGGAAGGCGAGCGCGAAATCGGCGTTGCGCTGGCCGATGTTCATCGAAGTCATTCCCGGCAGCACGTTGCCGCCGCCGAATACTTTCGCTTCCAGCCGCGGGCGCGACGCGCCGAGCGTCACCAGGTTGTTGATCAGCACTTCCATCGCGAACGCCCCGTAGCGCGCCGACAGGCTCGCTGGGCCGTCCTGATCCGGCCGAGAATCGGGCAGCATGAAGTGGTTCATCCCGCCGATTCCGGATTGGACGTCGCGGATGCAAGCCGTGACGCATGATCCGAGCACGGTGACGAGCACCATGTCCTCGTGCGTGACGTAATACTCCCCCGGCAGGATCTTCGCCGCCTGGCGCTGGAAGTGCTGGTCGAAATAGAGGTTGTCGGCGAGCACGTCGCGGCTCCGCTAGGCGCGTCTAGCGCCCCCTGCGAGTTCGTATACCGTCTTGCCGCGGATGCGGAACAGTTCGGCGGCGTGATGAAAACTCTCCGAGTGTCCCGCGAACAGCAGCCCGTCGTCGCGCAGCAGGGGTACGAACTTGCGCAGAATGGCGTACTGCGTCGGCTTGTCGAAATAGATCATCACATTGCGGCAGAAGATCGCGTGGAACGGCCCGCGTATCGGCCAGCCCGGATCGAGCAGGTTGAGCGGCCGGAAGCTGACGAGCGCGCGCAGTTCGTCGCGCACCCGAACTTGCCCGGCGCATTTGCCCGTGCCGCGCAAGAAGAACTTGCGCAGGCGCTCCGGTGCGAGCCTCTCCACCCGCTCCATCGCATAGACGCCTCGTTCCGCCTTCGCCAAGACGGCGGTATCGATGTCGGTGGCGATGATGCGCACCGGCGGCTTGAGCGTGCCGCAGGCCTCCACCGCAGTCATCGCCATCGAATACGGCTCCTCTCCCGTCGAGGCCGCCGAACACCACAGGGCAATCTCCCCTTCGTGCCTGTGCTTCGCCAACAGATCCGCCAGGATGGGAAAGTGATGCTCCTCGCGGAAGAAGGACGTCAGGTTGGTGGTAAGCGAATTGGTGAACGCCTCCCATTCGGCCGCATCGCCTCGTTCGAGCAGGGCGAGATAGTCCTTGAAGTCGCATAGCCCGAGCGCGCGCAGGCGCCGTCCGAGACGGCTGTACACCATCTCCCTCTTTCCCGACCCCAAAGCGATTCCCGCCCGGGCGTGGATGAGCTGGCGCACGCGCTCGAAATCCGCCGCGCTGAAGGCGAACTCGCGACCGCCGCGTTCACCGGACGTGGCGACGGACTCGCGTTCCGCCGCACTGTTCATCTGCATTGCGTGCTACTCCTGCGTCCGCGCCATGGCGTCCGAGTGGCCACCAGCCATGCGGAAACGCGCTGGGCATGGACCGTCCGTGCCACCAGCCTCAAAATTCTTCCCACTCGTCTTCCGCCCCGGCGGCCTTGCTCCGCGGCAGCTTCGCCGCCGGCGCCGGCTTCGCGAGCGGCAAGCGCGCGACGTTCTTCGCCCGGTTCGGTCCGCGCCGCTCACCGCGAGCTTGGGGAGCCGGCTGCGGCTCGACCTTGGCTTCGCGTTCGGGCTCAGGCGTTGGTGTTGTAGCTGCGAGTGCGCCCGCGGCCGGCGCATCGGCCAGCTTGAACACCGCCACCGCCAGCCCCAGATTCTGCGTCTGCTCTTCCATCGATTCCGCTGCGGCCGCCGCCTCTTCGACCAGCGCCGCATTCTGCTGCGTCACCTCGTCCA
>CAZMGP010000036.1:0-51828 GCA_964565875.1 uncultured Enterobacteriaceae bacterium | reverse complement strand
AGCGTTTGCTGGTACTGCGGGCTCTCTTCCAGCTTCGCCTGCGGCATGTCGAGCACTTGCTGGTAGGTCTGCGTCCATTGCTGGCCCGCGCCCGTCGCACCTTCGGAGAAGGCGCCGGCCTTGGACGCGGCGTTCTTCGCCGCCGTGGTGGCGATCGCCTGCGCCTCTTTCTCCGTGGCGCCGGCAGCGAGTGCCTTGGCAAGAGCGAGCTCGTGCGCAGCCTTCGAGACGCGGATCACCGGGAGCATGGAGGCGACCGACACGGGCAGCGACTCCAATGCGGAGAGCCCGATCTTCTGCGGATCGCTCCAGCCTTCACCGAAGAACTTTCCTTGGCTCACGAGCTCGGCGATCTTGCCCGGCATCGCGGCGAGGCCGTCTTTCCTCAAGTTCGCCCAGGTGGCTTCGTCGCTAAAGAAGGTCTTCGCGTTCGAGGCTTGTGACGCGGGCGTCATCTCGGCGGTGAGTCGCTGCCCCCTGCGGTTCACCGCAGCGCCGATCGCCTCTTCGGCGGAGTCGCGCATTTCTTTGAGGAACGCAGGCGTGACGAGATCGGTCAGCATCGCGAGCGGCGTCTGCCGCGCAAGGGCATTCGCACCCTGGAGCGTCTGCGCGACATCGACGGTGAGGCCCTTGCCGAGCGCGCGGCCGTAGTCCCCGCCCGTGCTCGCGGACTTGTCCGCTTCAAGGCCGATGGTGGAGAGCACCGTGTCTTTGGCGAAGTCCCAGGCGTTATCGAGGATGCCGGTGGATGTCGGTTTATCGAGGGAGAAGGCGCCGGCCTGCGACAGAGACCGGCGTGGCGCGTCGGTGAGCGTGGGGCGCGTGGCCGCATCGAACTGCGCGCGCGCATTCGCGCGCTCGTCCTCCGCCACTTTGGGCGAGACGACCGCATCGAAGTATTGATTGCGCGCGGCCTCGCGGTCGGAGAGCGAGAGCGCGTTGAACTCAGGCGAGGCAGCGACCTCGCTCCAGGGCTTCATGGGCTATTTGCTCCAGAGTGAGCTGTAGTCTTTGTTTCCGGTGCCTGTGGCCTGAGTGGGTGGAGGGGAGACTTTCCCGCCCGAGACGCGCCCGAGTGCGCTCTTCACGCGCTCGGCGTCGGCCGTGCCGATCTTGGTGGCGGGGAGATACTTGCGGATGTCATCGGGCGTGGCGAAGCCCTCGCTCACGAGCTTTTGCAAGCCCGCGGTCATCGCCTCGTCTTTGCCCGCGGAGGTCCACTTGCTGTTCGCATCGGCAGCGATCTTGCCGAGCGCGTCATTCAAGCCGGCGACGCGATCGTGGAAGGTGTTCAAGGTCTGCTGGTAGGCGATCTCGGGATCGGTGCCGTTTCGCACCGCTTGGCCGAACTCCGCCTGCATGTCCGGGAGCAGCCGCACCATGCCATTCACGTTGTACTTCGCGTCCTCCTTCGGCTGCTCGCTCTCCAACTGCTTCCTCATGGCGAGGCCGCCCTTCGCGATGAGATCGTTCGTCTGCTTCGGCGTCGCCGCGCCCATGCCGTTCAGGTGGTTGGCCTGCGCCTGGCGATACACCTCCATCGAGGCGGTGAGCTTGTCGTAGGCGTCCGCGCGTTTGGATGCGGCCTCGGCGTTTTTCTCCTGTGCCGCAGCCGTGCGCTCCTTGACGGCGAGCTCTTTGTACTTCAGTCCCTCCTCGGCGAGGTGGTCAGGCGAGCGGAACATATTGAGCACCTGCACCGGCTGAAAACTGAAGTCCGCGCCATCGGCCATCTTGCCCGCGATCGTGGTGCGCTTCTCATCGGTGTAGTGCAGTGACGCGGGATCGACCTTCTGCGTGCCGCGCGCGTTGAAGGCTTGCGCCGCGCCCGCGAGGTCTCCCGCATTCGCGAGTTTCGCCGCGGTGAGCAGCCCTTCCTTCTGCGCGTTGTAGGCCGCGTTGAGGTAATTGATCCCCTTCTCCTGCGCGCTCTTCGAGCCCGAGGCCATCAGTACTTGCGCGGCGCCGTTCAGATACGCCGGGTCTTGCAGCATGCTCGGCCGCTGATAGAGCGAGAAGCCGATGTCCTCGGCGGGCGTACCGGGTCCGTCGCGTTGGATGCCGGCGCCAGGGGCCCCGGTGGGCGCGGGCTCCGCTGTCGAGACGGGCATGAGACCAGGCGCCGCGTTTGCTCCCGGCGCGCCCGTAGCGTTCATGCCGTGCGCAGCGCTCGCATCGGGAGCCGGGGTCGCACCCGTGGGTGTGGCCCCGGGTTGCGGAGCGAGACCAGGCTGCGCGATCTTGCCGCCGTTTTGCATGAAGTTGCGCGTGTAGTTCGCGAGGTCGGAGAAGGCTTTGTTCTCCTGCTCCTTCTCATCGAGCGTGTGCTGCGCCGCCTTCGTCTGCACGTCGAGCATCTTGTCCTGGAGATCGGCAGTCTTCTTGCGCCGCTCCATGTCCTCGTGCTCCATGTTGATCCTGGTGCCCGTCGTGTAGCCGCCCACGAGTCCCGCTGCGAATGCGCCCAGTCCGCTTGCCATGTTCTTTCTCCTAGTAGATCGGAAGGGGAAGGCCGTTACGCGCCGGCTGCTCGTGCATCGGCATCAAGCCCGGCATTGAGGGGTCGTCGTCCACGCGCGCGTAGACGCCATCGAGCGTGCGCCCGCGACGCACCTCGTCAGTCTCAGTGGGCTCGGTGTCGCGCTCGCCCTGTGACACACGCGAGAGCCCGATGCGGCCATGCGAGAGGCGATCGACCTTGGCATTCAGCGCCTTCAGCCCCGCCATCACCATGCCGTTCATGCTGACGAGATCGAGCTGCTTTCCACCCGGCGCCGCATCGTCCCCGAACTCGCGCTGCACATCTTCGGCGTAGGGTCCGACGTGGCGGCCAGAGTCTTCGACCCCATCCTTGTACTTCCACGATTCGACGGGGATGCGCTTCAGGCCCGCGAGCACCTGCTCGCCATCGATAGGCGCCTTGTCTTCCTTGATGTCCTTCGAGCTGCCGGGCATCTTGAATCCACCACTCGCCCACATGCCCGTCGCCTGGCCTATGCCACCCCACACCGCGGCGTTCGATTGCAGGTTGGTGTTGTAGGCGGAGAGCGAGCCCTGGTACATATCGTTGTAGAGGCCGCCCGCAGTGGCCCCAGCTTGGGTCGATAGCCCCGCCCACTGCGCCGGGCTGCCGGTCATATTGACCGCAGTCGCCCCTGTGGAATTAGAGTTCCCCACCGCCGAGCTGCCCGCATTGAGCGAGGTGCCGAATGCGTTCGTCGCGGTGTTCGGCATGTTGCGGCCGAAGTTCGCGACACCAGATCGGAGCGCCACCGCTTCTTTATCGATGTTCTGCGTCGCCATGTTCTCGGCAAGGGCCACATCCTTCGCGCGCGAGAGGCCGGCGCTCCGCGTCAACGCCAGTGCGGTGCCCGAGTCGGGCGAGCCACCGAAGCGCATGGCGTTTCGCTGCGCGGTTGAAGTCATCGCATCGTAGCCCGAGGCTACGTCCTGGCCCGCCCTCGATGCGTAGAGGTCTTTGCGATCCGGGGAGTCCCAGTTCATCGCATCGGACACTGTCTTCTGTTCGACCGGCTGGAACGTGGACTTGTAATAGTTCCACTGGTCCATCGCGTTCGCTTGATTCTGGTTCGCGATGTCGGTCTGCTGCTGCACCACAGGGGCCGCGATGTCGATCTGTTTCTGCGCGAGGTCTTTGGACCAGGCGAGTTGATCCTCGGCCACACCCGCGTAGGTCTTGGCGGCTTCCGCCGAAGCGTTCGCCTGCGCGACTAGTCCGGGATTGGGGTCGGGGGCTTGTTGCCCGGTGCCAAAGATGGCGTCAACGATTCCGCTCATGGCGCTTCCTTTCAAACCACATGCTGTGCAGCTCGATCCGGTACTGCTTCACGCGGCCGACCTCTTCGATCAGCACGCCACCCGCGCGCTCGATGAACGCGCAGGCTGCTTCGTCTTTCGCATCCGTCTTCACCACTATCGGCCCGCGCGCGAGCACGAGGCGCAGCACGCGCGCGAGGTCTCTCAGCCACCGGCCCTTGATCTCTTTCGCCACGGCGACGTGCAGCGTATCGACGCCCAAGGCAATGACACCCTGCACGCGCCCATCGATCGACACGCCGAGGAGCCGGTGCCACTTGTTCGCCCAGCGGATGAACTGCTCTCGCGTCATGCCGCACTCATCAGCCAGCGATCGCTGCACTTCGCTATGCAGATCGAACCAGAGGCCCGCGAGCGACCCGTCGTTGGCGACGAGCATTAGCGCAGTGCTTCCTGGTAGGAGATCGTGGCGGTTGCGGTGAGCGTCCCGGTCGTTCCACTTCGCAACGCCGTCACAGATAGCGTGTGCGAACCGAGCAAACTGAGTTTGTGGATGAAGGTCTGCGTCCTGGGCGCCGTACTCCAAGTCGTGTCAACGAGTGAGTAAAACGTCTTGACGGCGCCCCCGTCCACGGCCAGCGCGATCGTGATGTCGTCCTTCTGTGAGGAGGAGCTATTCTGTAGATCGATGCTTATCAGAACGAGCACGCTGGAGTTGTTCGAGCCATCTCCAAACGTGTGTGCTGCCGCGGTGAGTATGGTCGTCGCGCTGGTCGAGAGCGTTGTTGCGGACCCGGCGAGAATGTATGGGAACGTAACAGACTGCCCGGCCAGCTTCAGCGTCGTGATGTTCGCATCCGCGATGTTCGCAGTGAGGATCGTCGCACTCGCGATCTGCGCATTCGTGATCGTGGCAAGCGCGATCTTCGACGCATCGACGGCGAGGTTCGCGATCTTCGCGTTCACGATCGCGCCGTTCGCGATGTTCGCGGTATCGACCGCGAGCGCACCGATCAAGGCATTCGTGATCGCGGCATTGGCAATCACACCATCGCCTGCCACGATGGCGTTCGCCGCGAGCTTGCCTGCGACGATCGCGCCTGCGGCAATCGCCGCGGCGGTGACGGTGTTCGCGATCAAGTCCGCGCCATCGACTGCGCGCGTCCAGGTGTTCCCGGTCGGATCGACCCGGTAGAGCTTCGAGTCGGTCGTCAGCGCGAAGAGCGCACCCGCAGGGTAGGTCGCGCTCGGGAGCGTCGGCAGCACCGCACCAATGCCGGGCGGGCGGATGCCGGTGCCGAACTTGGAATACGCATCGATCGCGCCGGCTGCGATCTTGTTCGAGGTGATGATGAGATCGGTGAGGTCGGAGTTCCCCACCATCCCGGTCGTGCCGCCCGTGCCCGTGGTCGCATTGAACGGCCCGGGGACATTCGCGGTGGAGATGTTCCGCGCCCAGTAGTAGCGCGCGGCTCCCGTGAAGCCGACGTTGTCCGCATACATCGAGGTGGGCGTCGTGCCGATCAACACCGCAGTCCCGATGTCGTTCGTGCCCGTGCGCCAAATCTCGGTGTAGGCGTGATTCAGGTAAGTCGGCCGATCCCAGGAGAGGATGAAGTTCGCCAGAGCCGCCACCGCCGAGAAATTGGTGACAGCCGGGGGAACAGCGAACTCCGCGCCCACCGCTGGAGGCAGGAGCGTCGCCGAGGTGTAGCCCGGCAGCCTGACGGAGGAGCCGGAGCTCACCCCGTTGACGAGCATGCCGTTGTTGTAGAGATCGCGAAACGAGACCCACTGATCGAGTGGGTCTCCAGAGACGCCGGTCTTGACTTCGAGGAGCTCTTTCAGGCGCCCGCAGAAGCGCGCGGCGGCCGGGTCGGTGATGCCTACGGTGGACGGGATCGACGGCGTGACCGTCGCGTTCACCGTATCGACCATTACGTTGCCCGTTGCTGACGCAGCGCGCGCAGATCAGGCATGTTCTGCGCGATGTAGACCGCCTTCACTTGGCTTGAGCCGGAGAGCTCGACCTCGAACTCGCGCGCCCGGTCCATGTTCGTGATGCGGAAGGGCTCGGCGCTCGCCACCGTCTGCGTGTGCTTCAGCGCCCCATCGGCGTAGAGCTTGAGCGTGAGCGGGTAGGAACCCGCTTCCACCTGCCCCACCGTCATCACCTGGGGTTTGCCGGGAAGGACGATGCGCGACTTCCAATCGTAGGTAAGGTTGTTGACCGGATCGCCGTCCCAGCGCTTGATGTCGTTCCCGATCTGGAGGTAGAGCGTGTCCCGGATCGGATCGTTGTAGCCAGCGGTGGCGTATTGGTCGGTGAAGGTCAATGCGCCCGCCTGGCTCGACGGGTCGAGGATGAAGCCGCCCGTCACCGTGCCCGTGTTGTAGAAGCCGAAGTAGCGGCCGTTGTACTCGTAGCCGTTGATCGACGAGGGCACGAGCGCCTGCCAGTCGTCCCGGTCCATCAGCTTGTCGGTGATGATCTTCGAGCCACCTGGGAGCCCGGTGTCCACGAGCACCGCGCCACCGGCCGCGGCGTAGATCACGCCCGTCCCGCCCACGCCCGCGATCGAGCGCTTCGACACGCACGCCTTGCCGGCATCGATCTTGTCCCAGGTCATCGAGCGCGGATCGACACCCTGGCAAACGTATGGGGTCGCCTTCGTGCAGACCACGACGCCCTGGTTGATCGCGCCCAGGCCCACGATCGGGTAGGCCGCGAGCTTCTGGTACGCCACGGGCCAGGCCGAGGGGACGAACTGTTCGGAGATGCAGAGTATCTTTCCCGAGAAGCCGGCCATGATGCCGTTCTCGATCACGATCAAGCCGGCCATGTCAGACGGTGGCATGAGCCAGTCGGTGCCGTCGCCCTTGCCACCGGAGGGGCAGACTTCGTTTAGCACCACCACCGAGTCCGCGATCACATCGGCGTAGGTCGTCTGCGCCACCGGAATCTCGGCAACGAAGCGGTAGTCCACGGTGTTGTTGCCGCTCACCGTGCGATAGATGCGTTTCGTCGCGACGTTGTACGCACCCACGGGCGCAACGGAGAGCGCAGAGAGATTCACCGTTTGCCCGGCCTGCACACCGATCACGGCAGAGGGTTGCGAGGGCGGGCCTTCCTCACCCCAGGCGGTGACGTAGGTGTAGATGTACGCCTTCTGCACCGCGGTCCCGGTGCCGCCGCCTGAGACGCCGACAGTGGGTGCGGCGGCCGGCAGCGGCAGCCCGAGGTTGTAGGAGTTCATCGGGTACTGCGTGCCACCCGTGAGCGCGATCGAGTTGTCCGTCACCTGCGGCAGACCCGCTCCGGTGAAGTAGGTGCGCTCGCTCGTATCACCCGCGACAGGGCCGCGGGCCACGTTCACGTCGGTCAGCCAGTGAAACCAGTATTGCGCCTCGTTCGTCACGTCCTGGCCGAAGCGGTAGATCGATTGCTTCGTGCCCGCCTTCGATGGCGTGACAATGGAGAGGGGCGCGCGCCACGGACGGAGGTCGCCCTTCCACAGCTTTGCGTTGAGCGCGATCTGCGCCCCATAGGGCGGGAGCTCGCGCGGCGCGACCGCGGGCGCCACCCCACCGAAGAGGGCGATACTGATCCCGGCCATCACTTGCTCCTGTGTGGCCGGGAGGTGCGCACGGGGTTACGAGTCCGCGACGAAGTCGAGAACGTCCGCGAGGTCGTTCGGCTTGATGTTGGACTTCAGCGCCCTGGCCTTCGGGTCGCTGGGATCGACGGGCTCGGTCTTCTCGAAGAGCGTGAGCGGGATCGGGTCGTATTCGATCTTCACGTTCTCCTCGCTCATCTTCACGAGCTCCTCGGTGAGATCGACCATCAGCGCCTTGTAGGCTTCCTCGCGCGCGGCGAACGCCTCGTCCGTCTCGTCCTTCTCGCGCTTGGGCGGCTCGGGCGGCGCAGCTCCAGCGCCGGTCGATTTCCCGCCTTTGCTCTTTAAGAGCGCAGCGTGAGCGTCGTTGAAGGCGAGCTCCTCCGAGCGCAGCTTTGCAATCAGGCGCGCGACGCGGTAGGCCGCTTTCGGCGGCAACTCCGCCGTGCCAATGCGGGTGAATGCGCGGTGCGCGGCGATGGCTCGTTCCAGGGTGACTTCGATGGTCATGCGAGGATTTCTCCGTGGTTGATGGAAATAAAAAAGCCGCCCGCAGGCGGCTTCGCGTGGTGCGCTGCTCGCTTACTTCGCGGCGCCCTTCTGCGTCTGGAGGGCGCGCCAGTTCCAAAACACCTGCACCGCGTAGGCGAGCGTGAGTGCGGCGAGGTACTTCCATTCGTTGATGTGGTAGAGCCAATAGCCAGCTAGGGCGGCTGCGCCCTTGTAGAGCACGAGCGCCCAATAGGTGCCGAACTGGCCCATGAGGAACTTGATCCACGCGGTGCGCTCGAAGCCGCCGAAGCGCAGCACTTGCCACGTAGTCCAGCCGTCGCCTAGTTGCGTGGCGATGAAGAGGGCGAGTAGGAGTTCGTTCATTTCAATCATGATGCGTAAGTAACAGTGATCCAAATAGATGACGTATTAGTAAGGTCTGCTCCGTCAAGATTGCTCAAACCACCTCCAGAAAATTTGTATAGGGAAATCGTGGTTGTTGATGCGCCTGCCAGAGCAGCAAGCTCCGTGGTTACGGTTCCTGCCATACTGTTTCCAAGAATTGCGCAAGGGGAGTTAGCAGCAACGGATACCGGAAGGTTTGTCAACACAACCGCGCCAGTCAAACCGCCTTTTGAAGATAGCGTGATGATTACTGTGGCCGTCGTGTAACCATTAACCGTTGAGTACACACCAGACTGCGTGCTATAGGTAATGCCAGCAGTGCTGCCGCCTATAGAAATGGTCGGGGTCCAAGAAGTTCTAGCCGTCAGAGTTTGGCTCTTCAACGTCGTCGCGCTAATGTCACCCGCCACGGCGAGGCTGGACGGAGATACCGTCACAACATCAGAAAATGTTAGCGCAGCGCCAGCTCCACCCGCGTTGCTTGGTGCGATGCTTAGAACTATGGCATTTCCTGCGAAGTAAGCTCGCTGCGCGTATCCGTTCGCGCGATATTTCCATCCTGCGTTGTAGTACGCATTACCAGCAACCACCATGTCTGTAGGCGACGAAGTTACTGATCCATAATTGTTGAAGTCAATGCCAATTTCACTACCTGTCCACACAGTGGGCGCGGCGCCAACACCGACTTGACCATTGAACGTCGTACCTGACGAGTTCAACGTGGCGATCGTCGTCCACGTCACGGCATTACCAGCGGTTCCTGCCGCAGCGGAATAGAACGTGTGCGCGCCATTGAAGGCTGCATAGCGAACTGGCGCATAGCTGCTGTTAGCATACTTCCACCCCGAGGGCGCTCCAGACGTATAGACAGCGCCGCCGACCGCCATCAATTCACCGGACACGCTGCTCAGGATCGCGTTGCCTGCACCAACAAGTTCGAGCGCAGAGTAGCCACCCAACCCCCACGAACTCAGCGCCACATTCAGACCAATATTCCCGCTAGTTGTGATCGCCCCGCTCGTGATCGCGCCAGTGCCTAGATTGAGCGACGGATTGCCCGTGCTCGTGATGTTGCCGGTGAGGTTGTGCCCACCGATGTTCGTCGCCGTCAGCGTCGCCAGTTGCAGCGTGCCGCTCGCGTTCCCTGCGGTGCCGTTGCCGAGGGCGACGACGCCTGCGGAGACGCGGGAGAGGCCGGTGTCTGGCGCCGCACCATCAGCAGCACCCGGAGTCCACGCCACCGCATACGTATTGGCGATACGGAAGCCGTTAGATGCGGCCCCCACATTGAATACCGCAGTTCCCGTGTACGCCGCCGCTATGGCGAATCCAGCGGGGAAGTACAGTCCAGTTCCGGCTGTGCCACTGTTTAACGCTGTAGCGACGGCTGTGCCAGCGCTGCTCGCCTGTATCACGCCGCTGAACGCTTGCGTCCCCGTGAACGTCTGCCCCGCATCCGTCCGCGCGATCGTCGCGCTCGTCGTCGGGAATGTCATCGTGGTGAGATCGGTTCCCGCGAGCGTCAGGCTGTTGTTGACCGTGAGCGTCTTACCATCGGCGAGCGTGAGCGTGGAGCCGGTCGCGGGCTGCGTGAAGGTGATCTTGTTGATCGTTGTCGCCGTGGCGGCACCGAGGATCGGGGTGATGAGCGTCGGGCTCGTCTGGAGCACCACGGCGCCCGTTCCTGTCACGGTCGCGAGATCGGTCGAGGGGATCGTGGCCGCGGCGGTCAAGGCGCCCGCGCCGTTCGCCTTCACGTAGCCGGTGAGCCCAGTGAGCGTCATGCCAGCGAAGGTAGGCGTGGCCGCGGCGTGGATGTTCTGCGGGAGCGAGAAGGTGGGGTTGCCCGCGGCGCCGTCGCCGTTCGTGACGATCACCTGATTCGCCGTGCCGGTGAGTGTGCGCGGCGTGGTGACGCCGTTCGCATCGATCGCCACCATGCCGGCCGCGAGCACACCTGCGGCGACCATGACCGTACCCGAGACATCGGGGAAGATGTAGTTCCTGACCGCGGTGTTGAAGTTCTTCAGGAGCGACAGGAACCGCGTCGTCTGATCCCAAAAGGGGATGTTCATCGCGTACTCGATCGACTGGATCGTGTTCGATGGCGTCGCCGGTCCCGTGCCCTCCAGAGACGCGAGCGTCGCTGCGTGGTTGGGCACCACGCAGATCGTGGTGCGATACACCGTCTGCCCATCGGCGCTCTTCATCTTCACCGTGTAGTAGGTGTTCAACGACCCGAGCACATTGGGGAAGAGCGGCAGGGTGAAGTTCCCATTCACATCCGCCGTGAAACTCTGCTCGATCGCGGCCACGTAGTCCGCGCCGTACACGTCGGCGCCCGAGAGCTTCGCCGTGACGATCGCATTGGCGATGGGGTTGCCCTGCGGATCGACGACCTGGCCGGTGACGTTGACGGTGGGTAGCGGCATGGCGATTCCTTAGCCGAGTTTGCTCACGGTGCGGCTGCGCAGCGGCATGCGCGTGTTCGCGCGCGCAGCGCGATTGGCGGCGACCGAGATGCGCTGATTGAAGTCGTTCTGGTAGAAGATCGCGGTGTCCGCGTCCGTCCACGGCTGATCGGGCATGCGAAGGAGCCGGAACTTCGCGCCGGCCGCAATCGCTTCTACCCAACGCTCGTAGAGAAAATTGGGTAACGAGGTCGCGGAGCGCGCAGGCTTCAGCGCCGCGAGGAGCGTCACCACGTCCGCAGCGATGGGCACCGGATCGATCGTGATCGTGCCCTCCTCGGGATCGGTCAGGAGGAAGCCTCGTGCTTGTCCGGTCCTCGGCGGCACGCCTGCGTAGGCGGCGCGCTCCGCTTGCACCATGCCGAGGTTGCGCGGATCAAGCCAGCCGCCGCTCGCAAGCCCCGCATCGAGCACATCGGCGAGCTTCGCACCCGCAGGGACCGCCACGTCGTAGTCGGCGACGTTCGGCGCAATGCCGATGGGGTCGAGCACCTGGCGCCAGATGAGGGCCTTCTCGCAGAGCTCGATCGCCGCCGACACGATCGCCTGATCCATCAATGGCGAGGATGCGCCCGATGCTTCGAGCGAGATGTGCGGGTAGAAGGTGTCCAGGGTCACGGTTGCCATCTATCGCGCTCCCATCGAGGCGCTCGCGCCGTGGCCGGGAAGGTTCTGGTTCGGGGACACGGCGACATCGATCTTCGTCTTGATGCCCAAGGCCGCGTTCACCGCGTTCAAGTGGAAGGCCGCCCGCGAGGGATCGCCCACGAACTCCGCATCCTTCAGGTACATGCGGTAGAGGAGGTAATCGGTGAGGATCGGCGCGTAGATGTCATCGAGCGAGATCGCACTGCCGAGCCCCGCGAGATCGGTAGGCGAGGTGGAGTAGATCGCCTCGATGTTGATGCCGGCGACCGCCGCGGGATACACGAAGAAAATCTTCGGGTCGCGGTTGTCGTAGATGTAATGCGCGATTGCGGCGGCTTGCGCGCTCGCGTGCCAGTTCGGATTCTGGCGGTCGAGCACGTCGCGCTCGGTGAGCGTGATCGCCTTGCCTGGCGTCGCTCCACCTGCGCCCATGTTCCGCGTCACATCGATCAACCGCAGGCCCGCAGCGGGGAGGGACTGCCTCGTGCCCGCAACGAGCGCGATGTTCGCCGTCTGCGCGTTCGCATCGGGCCGCTGCATGACGATGTAGCGCTGCCCATCGTTGATCCAGTTCAAGGGCTCGGGATCGGGCCAGCGCGAGCGATTGAGGTCTTCGACCACGGGGACCACGTTGGCGAGGATCGCGGTGCCGGTGATCGTGCCCATGTCCTACCCTCGCGTGTGCATCAGGCGCACGACTTCGTGCCGCGCCTGCTCTTCGGTGATCTCGGGGGAGAGACGCTCACCGAAGTTCGTCATCGCGTAGGAGATGAGATCGTCCTTCGGCATCAGGTGGACTTTCGCCGGCACGGGTGCCATGTCCTCCTGCTCCTGGTAGCGCTCGGGCACGAAGCTCTGTTCCTCGACCGGGCTCTTTTTACGGGCGGCTGCACTGCGACCATCGACCCACACGTCGGGATGCTTCAAGAGGAACGCGGCCTTGTCCTCGGGCACTTGCTGCACATCACCGTGGCCTGTCCAGGTGATGCCCGTGCCGTAGAGGTGGTCGGTCTCGGCGTCCTTCTTGCCGACGTACTTGATCGCAATGGTCTTCATCAATCGCCCCTAAAAAGAGGCCCCCGAAGGGGCCTCGGTTGGTGCCGCGTGGGTTACATCGCGCCCTTGTACTCGCCTTCCGCCGCGGCGTAGAGCGAGCCCGCAGCCGGCGTGGTGGGCGCGCTCTGGACGGTGATGTCCAGGAACACGTCCTGCTCGAACTTGATCGGCGCGAACGCCTTCAAGCGCAAGCTGTTCGTGGCCGCAGCGAACGGCGCGGTCAGGTTGCCACCCGCGCTGAAGTAGTTCGCACTGGCCGCGAGCGAGCCGTCCGCGGAGTTGACCGGCGTGTAGCCGACGCTCACGTTGCCGGCCGCCGCGCACAGTGCCGCGGGAAGGGCCAGCTCGATCGCATCGACTTCCATGCCAGCGGGGATGATGCAAGGACGAATGACATCGGCGTTTGCCCAGTTGCTCGGCAAAGCGACGGCGCCTTTCACCTTGTTGATCGTGCCCCACTCCCCGCCGACGCGGGGTTTGGTCGTCAGGTCGGTAGCAGCTTGAGTTGCCATGTTGAGGTTTCCTTATGGAAAACCGAGAGGCGCCCGAGATCAGAAGGACCGGGCGCCAACCCGATTAGGTGAGAGAGACGGCCGTGTCGAGAACGAGCACGTTCATGTCGGTCGGCACGTTGTTGCCCGCGCCGTCCGGGATCGAGAAGCGCACCTTCGACTTGCCGTTCATCGCGTCCGCAGCCGCTTCGTAGTTGCGCTCGAAGTTGTAGAGCCGCTCGTTCAGGGAGTAGTAATACTCGCTCCCTTGGTTGCGGCCATACACGTTGACGAGCGCCTGCGCCCCGAGCAGCAAACCGCGGTCCACCGCTTTGCCGGCGCCCAGGCCCGCGTTCACGGTCTGTGCGGATTCGGTCGCGGTGTACTGGTTCGCGCTGGTGATGATGTTCACGCTGTCGCTCGGGTTGAAGCGGATCGAGCGCGAAATCTTCTTCACCAGGATGCCGTTCCACAGCCCCACTTCCCCGCGGAACAGCGGGTGCTTCGAGCCGTACTGCGCACGCACCCAGGCGTTTTGCTGGAAGGTGCGGAGCACTTGCCCCGAGGTGTTGTTGAGGAGCGACTGGTACTGGCGCGGCGTCGCGAGGTAGAGATAGATCGGCTCGTCGGCCGCGGCGGGGTCATCTTCGATCTGGACCGGCTGCATCGGCAGGTCCATGTCGTCGATCAGCGCGCGCAGCGCATCGAGGTGCTCCAGCTTGAAGATGTCGGTGGAGGCGATCGAACCGAGCTGCTGGCCGCCTTGCACGATCGAGGTGCCGCTCGCCACGTAGTGCCGATTGTAGGTCGGCGCCTTGACGGCGTTCACCATGATGTTCGCGAAGTCGGCGTCGCTCGACAACGGCACCACCCAGTCCATCCCTTGCTGGCTGCCGCGGGCGCCGGCCATGTGGACCATCATTTGCTGCGTCTCCAGACGCGGCATGAAACCCGAGAGCACGGCCATCGCCACGCCACGCAGGTTCCAGACGGTGCGCTGCTGGGCCATCTTGCCGCCCGCATCCACGACCTTCGTGAACAGGTTGATCTTGGTGTCGAAGCTGGAGTAGGTCAGCTTCTCGCCGCGGCCTTCCGCGTTCACGTCGCCCACGAGGGGCTTCTGGTTGATGATGTTGAACAGGTCCACGCTCACCGCGTCGCCTTGGGACTTGGAGAGGTCCGTCACGCGAATCACGGGCATGTCGGGCGTGGTCTGCCCTTTCAGCTTCGCCTCGGCTTCGCCCTGTTTGGGAGCATTGCCGGTGAGGTTTTTCAGCAGCGTCGGGCTCCGCTGAGTGGAGGCGAAGAGCGCGGCGCCGAAGACCTTCTTCGCGAGCGCCGACCCGACAGGGATTTGAGTCTGAGCCATAGTGGTTCCTTGAGTGAAGAGAAAACGAAGCCGGCCTAGAGAGGCCGGTGACTCAAGGGGCTGGCCCGGACGCTATGGGCCGACCGTCATCAGGTGGTGAAGAGACCAGGGATGTCCTGAACGCGACCACCCGCAGCGAGGAACTTGTCCACTTTCGCGGCCACCTCGTCGGGGGTTGTCTGATCCAGCGCCCGGTCTGCTGACTCCGGTGGCGTACCGCCCGGGATGTCTGTGAGGGTGAAGGGCTTGGCGTTGCCAGCCTCTTGCGCCCTCTTCAGCTCCGCTTCGGCACGCGCTTTTGCGTCCTCGGGCTGGATTCCTGCCTGTGCTTTCGCATCGGCTTCGGCTTTCGCCTTGGCGTCTGCGTCGGCTTTGGCTTTCGCATCGGCCTCGGCCTTCGCTTTCGCGGCAGCTTCGGCAGCGGCTTTGTCTGAGCCGGGGTTGGGTTGGAACTCCGCGGGCAGCTTGATCTCGCCGTAGATCGCCTCGACCGCCTTCACGGCCATGCCGAATCGATCGGAGAAGGTGAGATTGCGGTTGGCGGGGTCTGCACGCAGGATCGCGTCCTGGTCCGCGATGCGGTTCCAGGTGGCCTTATCGTGCGACTGCGCCCAGGTGAGCTTCGGATTCGCATCGATCGCGTCTTGCACCGACCGATTGATCTCGGCCTCTGCCTCACGCTGTCGCTGCTCGTCACGCGCACGGAACGCCTGGACTTGCTCGTTCATCTGCGCGACCGTCTTCACGAGCGGATCGAGCACTTCGCCCAGTTCCGGCGCAGCCTCTTTCAACGCGGCGATCTGCTTTTGCAAATCCTCGGTGAGGACTTGTGCTTCGGCCGTGTCGGTCTTCCCGCCCTTCAACTTGTCCAGCTCTGCCTGTAGTTCCTTGGCCTTTGCCTCTGCTTCCTCGCGGGCAGCCCGCTCGGCAGATGCGCGACCACGCGCTTCCTCCAGCACCGCGAACGGTGCGACGTGTTTGCCGTCACGGAGGAGCACCCCATCGACCTTCGTGTCCTTGCCAGCGGACGCACTGGCTGCATCGGCTGCCGCTTTGGCCGCAGCATCGGCATCGGCCTTGGCTTTCGCCTCTGCCTCTTCCTTCGCCTTGGCTTCCGCGTCGGCCTTGGCTTTCGCCTCGGCTTCGGCCGCTTGCTTTTCGTCCTGTTTCGCCGGGTCCAACTTGTCGGCAAGGGATTGCGCCATTGCCATCACGTCGTCGCCCGTCGTTTCGAGCACGATTCGGTCGAACTCATCGCCTGTGTTGATGCGTACCTCTTGGGTGGAATCAGCCATGTTTCCTCTATCGCTCGGAATGCGAAAAAAAGCCCGAGACGTTCATCACGCTCGGGCGCTTGCTGCTGGAGTCTCCAGCGGGTTCCCGCGTGTCGCCGCGGGTGGCGTGAATTTCTGTGTGGTGCTCGCCTACTCGATGAAGCCCCAAATGGGCCCGATCTTCAGCGTGAGGTTGTTGAGCGCCACCGCGGGCGTCGCTGCGTCGGGGACGCTCTGGCTGCCGCTTGCCTCTACCTTGACCGCGCTGTTCGGCGGGAAGGCGGATAGCGCCAGCTCGACCATCTGGCAGGCGTTGGTCTTCAGTGTCTCCTCGGGCTCTCTGCATACGATGCGAGAGAGGTCTTGTTTGATCTTCGCCGCCACCGCGGCGGGCTTGCCTACTGCAAATACGCTCCAGCTCATGTGATGCTCCTATTGCACGTTGATCGGAATGCCGGAGAGCCAGATGGCAACACCGGCAACGATGGAAGCGGCATCGTTGAACTTCCAATGCCACAACAGAGACGCGAGGAGAATTAGCGGAATCCAAATCCAGCACGTTAGAATGCACACGATCACGCGGAACGGGCTCATGCCTTCGTCTCCTTCTTCGCTTTGGCTTCCTGGCCGATCCGCGCGAGCTCGTCAGAAACGGTCTGCATGAGCGCATTCATCTGCTCGTGCAGCGCGGCGATCTCGCCGGTCTCAGCGCTCTCCTCGCCCGCGGATTCACCCGCGGCGAGCTTGTTCTTCAATGCCTGCTCGCGCAGCTTCGCGTGACTCCTCTCGGCGAGAATCTGCGCCGTGAGGTTGTCGATCTGGCGCTGCGCCTTATCCATCACACGCGCAAGCTCTTGCTCCAATGCTTGCCGTGCGCTGTCGTCGTAGCCCTCGGCCGCGGCATCGGCCCGGAACTTGTCGGCCTGGGCTTGCAGCATGGCGACCTTGGCTTGCCGCGTTTGGAGCTCGGCGATCGCGAGACCGCGCTGGATCGCGGCGGCTTCGGCCGCTTGCTCTTGCTGCTGCTTCGCCTCTTCCGGCGTCTTGGGTTCGGTCTGCCCGAGCGCCTTACGCGCAGCGTCGGCGAGCTCCCGGCGTTTCTGGAGGTCGGACGCCTCGAAGTAGAACGGGGCAATGGCCGCCTGCAACTGCGGCGGCAGGCCCTTCATCACCTCCGAGAGCATGGTGAACTGCTGCTGGCGGTAGGACGGGGTGGAAGGCACGTCTTCGAGCGCCACCTTGACCTTCGCCGCGGTCACGTCGTTTAGCACGATCTGCATGCCCGAGGGCTGATGCACCGCGGGCTGGTTCAGGCTGATCGTCTTGCGTCGGCCGGCCTCACCCACGACGACCGTCACCTGCTGGCCCATCATGTCCTCGACGATCATGTCATCCAACCGCTCGCCCACGAGGCGACGGGCGAAGCGGTAGTTGTCGTTGATCTCGGCAAGCGCGGTCGTGCCTTGCTCCACGAGGGAGGCGATGGCGACGCCTGAGTCCGACGCGCTCTCGCGCCCGAGGAGCGAATTGAAGACGCCCACCACGCGCTGCGCGGCGTCCTCGCTGTCCTTCATGATCTCGAACTGCTGCTGCCCGAGGTCTAGGTTGTGATCGACGGAGAACGAGCCCTGCTTGTTCGCGCGTTGCGAGTTCAAGACCACCACGGCATCGGGCCGGCTGATCTCTTGCAGCATGGTGTCGATCGTGTTCGATTCGAGGTGCAGCGCGTCGTTGTCCATCACCACGCGCTTCGCACCGAGCAGCCACAGGAGCTTCTGCCGGCGCGCATTCACCTCATCTTGTGGGCTAATCATGGCCCGGATGAGGCCGTAGGGAACGCCCGTGCGGTCTTCGCGGTAGCCCCAAAACGGAATGTAGGGCGTGTAGTCGTTCTTGCTCGCGATGTCCATCAGCTTCACCGGGCCGCACCACACGCTCATGCGCATCTTCGTGTAGAGAGCGGGCTCAGGTTTCGCGATGCCACGGGAGAGGAGCGCCACATGCACCGGGTTCTTCATGTCGAGCTCGACCACGTCGGCGTTCGGCAGGCGCAGGATGTAGCCGCGGACGTAGGTGCGATACCAGACTTCGTAGAGGCACACGCGGCGCCGCTCGATCGAGCGCCAGTTCTCGATGTCCTCGAAATCAAGCCCACGCATCTGATCGAACGAGTTCGAGAGCTGGAGCGAGCTGTGCACGGTCTGGAGATACATGCGCAACTGGTCGCCCACCGCCGCCTCGAAGAGCGACTTGTACTGCGGCATGATCGCGATCGCCTGGTCCACGTCGTACCAGCGCTTGCGAATCTGGTAGCGCGCACGAGCGAGGTCGTAAGACAGATCGCGCCAGTCCCAAAAGAGCTCGCGCCGATGCACGTAGAGCGCGCGGTACGGATACTCGAAGGGGTTGGCGTTGCGCCAGCACTCGACCCAACCGACGCCGGCCTTGATCTGCCCGGCGTAGGCATCCGAACACGCCCGGTCGGCGCGCGTCTCGCGCTCCACTTCGTGCAGCTTCGCGCTCCGGGCTTCGGCCATGTCCTGCCAGTCGTCCGAATCGGCTTCCACGCGCCACGCCGAGCGCGTCTTCGCTTCCATCCCGAGGACGACGTTGATGATCGGGGCGACGATGTTCTGGATGAGCGGCCCCATGCCCTTTTGCTCCAGCTCCGCCATCGTTTGATGGTCGAGCTGGTTGCCGTCGTAGTAGTCGGCGTGCTTGTCGGCTTGGATGCGCCAGGTGGGTTGGCGCTGGATGTCGTGGCAGTAGTTCAAGAACTGCGAAGGCGTCAAGCCCTGCTCTTGAATCTTGCCCAAGTGCTCCTGATCGGTGAGTCCGTCCTGGACCTGGAGCCCGAGCGCGCTCACGTTACGCAGCCCTCATCATCGCGCGCGCGACCTGTCCCACGGGCACGAGCTTCGATTCGCAACTGCCGCAGCGCTGCCGTTCGATGTCATAGCTCGCCCAGGCTTGGACGATCGTCTTGCCCGTCTCGTAGTCCTTCCTCGGCCACTGGGCGTGCCGCAAATAGCGCAGGCATTCGCCGCGCTCAGGACACACCTGCCCCGCGCAATTCACGATGTGGTGTTTCGGGGGCAGGTGTACGGGCATGGCTTAATGCGGGTGGCCCGGCATCTTGCCCGGCGACGGCATCTTTCCTGGCGCCGGCATTTTCCCGGGCATCGGCATCTTCACTGTCTGCATGGCTTTCCTTTCAGTTAGGGTTGGGGGGGGGTACAACGCTTTAAGTCCTCCAGCTCACCGGCCGGTTGGGGTTGATCTTCGTTGCAACGGGTTGCGTGATGGCGAAGCGGATGTCCATCAGCCCATAGCGCGAGGCGCTCATCAGATCGTCGCGTTCCTTCACGATCTTGCCGTCCTTGCGGTGGTAGAGCCGAAACTCCTCGAACCAGTCATTGAGGTGATCGAACACCTTCCAAGTGCCGGCGAGCATGCGGGTCAGCATCTCCTGCACCCCAGCCTCGACCGAAGTGAGAGACTGCTTCGTGTTCACGCTCTTGTTGTCGGTGGGCTCGGGGAACTTCGCATTCTCCGGGCGCATGTTCACGCCTTCGTCCCGCAACTGCTTCGCGCACTGCGGGCCTTGCGCCGTGTCGTTCTCGCCATCGTGCGGCCAGGCCACAGGAATCCAGGTGCCGCGGGACTTGATCGCCGAGGCCATGATCGGCATCGGCGTCTCGCGCTGGCGCCAGCAATCGATCACGTAGATCGTGTCGTTGTCTCGGTCCCAGGCAAACCACACGATCGCGGCGGGGTGGTCCCAGCCAAAGTCAACCGCCACAAGTCGCACCCAGTGCGAGGGGATCGGGAACGCCTTGACCTTGATGCGCTCCTCTTCCACCGGGAAGACGCGGCCCGATCCCATGATCGGCACGCCACGAGCCCGAGCTTCGCGCTCGTGCGCTGGGTAGCTTGCGATGATCCTGGCGCGCTGCTCCGGGGTGAAGTGCTCCGCGTCATCGATCGTCATGTTGGTCACATGCCGGTCGTGCCTCGCGGGATCGAGCGGATCGATCAAGATGAAGCGGCTCACCACGTCGCTCATGCCTTGCAGCGGCGTGAACGTGGTCCACACGATGCCGTTCGTCGTGTTGGTGCGGGTGAGCGCCTCAGTGTAGACCTTGATCGGCGGCTCTTCGTCCAAGCTCACCGTGTCCAGCGTCTCGGACTGGAACTTCGTCTCTCCTGCGTCGTAGCTCTTGAAGGTGCGGATCGATTCGCCCGCTTGCACATCACCGCCGCCGCCGTGGCGGATGATGACGGTGTCGATGGCATCGGCGACGCCGCGCTTCATCGTGTAATCTTTGATCGCGTCCTTCGGGAGCATCCCTGTCCCGATCGCGTTCGCGCGCCCCATCAGCACGCGCTGCGGACCATCCCGCGTCAGCTCTGAGGTGACGCCCGCGACCCAGCCCACGGTGGGCTTGTTGAAAACGCGCCCTTCCCACCAGGCCGGATAGCGGCCGGTCGCATGGATCGCGTCCTCGGCGCCACCTGCCAAGGTCTTGCCCAGTTGGTTGCCGGCCATGAACAGGCGCTCACGATATGAACGTCCTGCCCGGTGGAACTCGCGCTGCTTCGCGTAGGGCCGGTAGAAGTGAAGCTGGACCTGCGCGAGCTTGCTGGTGATCTCAAGCGCCAGCGCTTGCTTTATTGTCGGCGGTAGCTGGTCGATCCAGCTCAGATCGTGGCTCGGGTTCAATGATCGTTTCGTCCTGGATACGCATCAGCCCAGCCGGCCAGCGCACAAGCGGGCCGAGGCGCGCGGCAATGAGCCGGAGCATGTCCGGGGGAATGTCGTCAAGGAGCGAGGGCGGTCGGTCCTCGCGCTTCACGAACATCGGGATGGGCTGCTCTTGTCCCAAGAGCTTCAGCGCGTTCGTCGCCACCTTGCCATCGAAGGTGTAGGCGGCGGCGAACTCGCCTGACTTCAGTTGCACCAGCACGGCGTTGCCCTTGTCGTCCGTGACGGGGGAATACTGCATGGAGCGATCGACGATCTCCTCCAGCGTGCGGATGATTCTCGCGCGGTCGTAACTTGCTTCCCGGGCGGCGAGCGCTCGGGCTTCTTTCGCGTCGATCTCGCGCTGGGCGATGATTTCGTCCCGGCGCTGGTAAATGCTTGCATTCCCCTTGCAGAGCTTGTTCGACGCAGAGCTCGCGCCCTTCGGCGAGTACCCTGCTGCGACGTAGGCTTCTTCCTGGCTCTTTCCGTCAGCCAGCCCAGCCGCGAACTTCTCGTGCCTGGGGTTTGCGAGGACAGGCATCAGCGCTCGAATGCGTCGATGCGCTCCTGAAGCGCTTCGGAGTACCCGTACATCATCGACGCCTGGCGGCGCATCGCTTTGCGCACCTCGGCCGTGAGCTCATCGAACATCGGCGTCGCCATAAACACAGAGAGGCGGGCGCGCTTTTCGTCCAGCTCTTTCTTCTCGGAGACCACGCGCTCCTTCCACGAGCGGCGATCGTCGAGCAAGGTGTAGCCGTCCTCGAACGCCTTCGCCGGGGAATAGGAGGCGTAGCCGTCTGCGTAGACGACGTAGTAGCCGCCGATCTCGGGCTGAAACTTCCTGATCCACGCATCGGTGACATCGACCGAGATGATCGTGGTGTCCACAATGAGGTCGAGGCTCGGGGCGCGGTCCACGCCACCGTAGTTCACGCCGACGATCTGCGCCGCGCGCACCTGCTTGTGGCACTGATAAAGAGGCAACCGCTTGCTCATGTGTTTAGATCCTCCTGGGCGAGGCGTACCTGGGCCGCAATGCGGCGCTTGACGACCGTCCGGTTCCCTTCGCAGTAGGGGCACGAGCCGCCGTGGCGGCAGGAGCGATCGAACGCCTTGGAGCCGCGGTAGGGCTTGCGGCGGTCCTTGCGCTTCGGATAATCGGTGTCGAAGCTCATTGCCGCTCCAGCCCGTGCTGCGTGTGGTCCATCTTCGCGTGCTTGATCGCGGTGGAGATCGCGATGCCCTCGTCCACGCCTTCCTTCAGCATGGCGTTCGCCTGGGCGGCAGCCTTCTCGGCCTGGGCATCGGTCAGCTTGTGCGCGTGACGCGCTTTGAACTCAGGGCCGGTCCAAGGCATAGTCGCATCCGATCCATAAGTCTTTCGTGCGCCACACATAGGGAGGGTCGATTGTGATCGCCCTCGCCATAATCTTAGAGAGCAGCTCGTTCTGCGTCGCCTTCAGCTATTTCTCGTAGGCGATGAGCGACTGGATCACGTCGAGCTCGGGCCAATCCCACTTCCGCGGGAAGTCGGGCTGCTTCACATCCACGCCGTGCAGCGCCATCGCGAGCTTGAGCGCTCGCCACATCTCCAGAGCCTTCTCCCAACCACGCCCGGAGATCATTTCGATATCGATCGCTCTCGCCTTCTCTTGCACCATCTCCACGAGCTCGGGGTCACGGATATCCAACCACCCGCCAATTTTTGCATTGGAAATGCTGGCGCCCGCGATCTTCGCCGCCGAAATTGAGCCGGCCGCAATCAGGGAGTGCGCGATGGATTGTGAGTAGAGGTTCTGCGCCGCCTGCGACGGCCGGGAGAACGACGTGCTCGCCACGGCCTAATTCCCCGCGTCGGTCCCGTCCCCTTTGAGGTTCACCGCAGGGAACTTCGATTCGAGGAGCTTTTCGATCACGAAGAGCGCCCGAGAGCCGGCGTGCCCGGCAATACCCACGAGGGCAGCCGTCGCCCACTGGTTGATGTTCGCGTACTGGCAGAGCCAATAAGTGAGGATGCCGGCGAAGCCCGCCGTCACGAGCTCGCCGATCAACTCGGTGAAGTTGAAGACGCGCGCCTTGCCGGTACGCACCTTCTGGTAGAAGCTCACCACGCCTCCCAAGGCGGCGACGAGGATCACGGGGATCAGCGCCTTGATGCCGTCGATGGAGAAGGGGGCGGCCGTCACCGCTTGCGCGAGCGCCTCACCCGAGAGCAGGAACAAGAAGACGGCGAACACCTCCACCGCGCGCCTCACTGCCCTACTCCGACGCATTGGGCTTTGGTTGCCCAGCCTTCGGCGCAGGCTTTGCGCTGCCAGGCAAGGAGCTGGGAGCGGAGCCCGTTGGCAACGCGGAAGTTTGCGGCTGCGTTGGCGATGAGCTCCGTTTCGTCAACGGAATCGGGAGCGCCGGCCGCTGCATCAGCTCGCCAGTCACCGTAGGCACTGGGGAGTCCTTGAGCGAGCCCGTCGTGCCACAGGCGGATACAAGCGCTGTCGCAAGTAACGCGCAGGCGAGCGCTTGCAAGTGAGAGACCGCTGCCGGCCGGCTCGCCCGCACCCTTGGCAGCCCCGGTAGCTGCGGGGTCGGCGTGGACCGTGAGTATCGTGCCTTGCGGCCTCTCATCCTTCGCATGTTGGAGCTCCTCATCGAAATTCATCCGATCGATCTCGGACTGCGTGCGCTCCGCGGCGAGCTGATCGGAGAGTGCGCCGTTGATGTTGGCCTCGCGGCGCATGAAGTCCTTCAGGTGCGCGACGTTGCCGCGCTCGATGTCCACGAGGCTTGCGTCCCAGCGCCAGGCTTCCACCCTGATGCCTCCGGCGAAGCCCACGGCGAGGAGCGCAATCGCAATCAGCAGCACCCACGGGTTCGCGAGCGCGGATAGGCCAGGCGCGAGGCTCGGCAGGAAGCGTGCGATGAAGCCCATCAGCCTTTCCTCGGCAGCTCGCGCACCACGAGGTAGCGCCCCGTATGCACGAACTCGCGCGCCTCGGTGTGCGCAGCGATCTTTCTGACGTGTGAGAGGCGGTCGGGTGAGACCGAGCCCGGCTCACCCGTGGGGCCGCCCTCATCGAAGATTGCGACCTCGACCTCGTCCGGGCCGTGATTCACGAGCAGGACGGAGGTGGTCACGCTAATTCCCCGAGGTGTCCAGCGTGGAGCCGGCGTCGGTAGACGGTGCGATGTCGGACGTGCTCGGGCTCTCGTTCTGCGCGCCCGCATCCGCAGTAGAAGCCGGGACGGCCGCATCCCCTTGTGAGGGAGCGGCGCCCGGTACTTCTTCGCTCGGGGGGTTGTTTGCTGTGGCGCCGGCAGGCGGTGCGCCGGCCTCGAAGGTGTCGCTTGCGCCGGCCCCGCCGAACTCGCCACCGGCAGGCGGCAGATCGATCGCAGGTGGCGCCGCCTTACGCGCCTCGGCGGTGAAATGTGCGTACAGCCCGCTCAGGTGATCGCCCAGCTCGCCCTCTTCCATCTCGGTCAGCACGTCGGCGGGGCTATGCGTGGAAATCATCGCCTCGATCTTGTTCAGCGCCGCGCGCGCCTTGGCGAGGATGCCCGCGTGCGCAGAGAGCTCCGCTTCGATGATGGGTTTGAGCTCGATCGTATCGCCTTCGATCTCGACCGAGGCGCCCGGGAGTAGCTTCCCGGTGTGTTGGCCGGCGACGTAGAGCACGGCATACGGGGTGAGCGGGGTGATGAGGACTTTCAAGTGAACCTCCTTCGTCTAGGCGAGGACTTTGATCGCCTGATTAAAGAAAGCCTGGCGCTGCGCCAGGCCGGCTTCGCCGCCGTTGATGATGTGGGTCTCGTCCCGCACGTCATCGTCTTCGGCGTACTGATTGAGCTTGTGTGCCTGCCAGTACCAGCCCGCGGAGGCTGCGGCGTATTCGGGTTCACGCAGCCGCTCGGGCTCGATCAAGAGGTTCAAGCCGAGCGCCTCGCCGCAGGCGCGGTGGTTGTCCTTGAACGTGACCTGGATGAGGCCATGTCCGCGATAGCGGTAGCCGTCCCCCGTCTCGGGGCCACCATTGCCGCAACGGTTCGCATAGACGATGTTTGCGATTCGCTCTGGCTGCCTCGCCACGCGCTGCGCAAGCTCCGGGGTGAAGCGCTTCGGCCAGGTCTTCAGGAGCCCCTCGGCCGAGTAATTCAGGTTCTCCACCACGCGCGAGAGCTGCCCCGACTCGTGCGCGATTTGTGCAAGGAAACTCGCCGTCTCGTGCGCGTTGTCGATGCCGAACTTCGCCATCGCGTCGTTCAGCGGATCGAGGTAGGTGCGCACGCGCATGCCGGCAAGCGGCATGATCCGCGCGAGGTCTTCGGCGGAGACGAGCACTACAGGCGCACCCCGAGGATGGGATCGAGATTGCCCTGGTGGTCCATGCACGCGCCAAAGAGCGCGCGCGCAAAGTCGTCTGCGCTTCGCGTCTCGGTGCGGGCCACTTCGATGATGCGCTTTGCGATCTGCGCCTGAGTGGGCGTCACGATCGGATAGACCTCGGCGACATACGCGGTGATCGTCTTCGCATCGACGCCGAGCGCAGAAAGCGCGCGCGCCGACACGGCGATCGCGGTGAAGAGCACACACTCGTCGGCGCTCTCGGCTTGCAACGCCTGCGCCGGGGCCACAATGAAGAGCGTGAGCAGGAACGCCACGAGCGCGCGGCGCATGATTAGAGGGCGTTGCCGCCGAGTGAATAGGTGAAGTTCGAGCCGGCCGAATGCACCATCCGCACGCGCCAGGTGGGCGGCATCACGTCGGACACGCGCGCGTTCGCCACCGCGGCGATGCCGGGGTAGACGACGAGCGGATACGTGCCGGTCGCGGTGATCGCGGCCGTCTGCGCGATGGTGTAATACTTGCCCGATTCCGGGTCTTTGCCCTCGACGATCGCCTGCACCGTATCGACGCCGGGCGCCACGGTCACATCGAGCACGAGTAGGACGCCCGTGCCGCGAAAGCCCTTCACGTCGGCCAAGCTCTGCCCGGCCGCGCGCACCGCGGAATCGAGGAGCTTCAAGTCTTGCCACGCCTGGCGCTGGAGAGTGTCGGGCTGCATAGAGAGACTCCGAAGAAGGGCGGCGCGGACGCGAGATGCGCCACGGGGAGAAGGAGGAGGAGGAGGAGGAACCCCGTTCGGACGCGCCGGATTCGTACAAAAAAAGAGGCCCGGGGGTACAAGGCCCGGGCCTTCGAGCCCGCCTAGAGGCGGGAGGGAGGAGCAGCACCAGCAAGAACCCTGAGAAACACTCGACGGCCGCGTCACAAATTCAGGGCGAGCGCGACCGCATCAAAACCGCGCCTTATAGTTCTTGTTGTCGCGAGTCTCCCGCGATTAGCGTCGAAAGTCAAGTTCTTTTTGCAACGATAGCGCTGCACACCTAAAGCGCTTGATTTCCGGCTGCTTTTTGCGAGATCAAGACGGCGTTAAGCCATTGATTCCACAACACCACTTGACACGAATTAGCGTTCTATGCTAAACTGGTCGGCGTAACACGGGTAGCAGCACACGGCACCGGGGACGATCCCCGGAGTGAAAGCCCCCACCCTGGCGGGGCTACACAAGGAGGCCACATGGCAAAACGCGAGCCCACACCACTTCCACCCATCACGCTTACAGCAGCGCCGTGGCGCGTCACCCATCAGAAGATGGGGGTGAATGCAATTTCGTACACCTACGTCGAGGCCGAGAAGAACGGCGTCTTCAAGCGCTACATCTGCCGCGTGCAAAGCCTGGACGAGCACGGTCGCGACAACTCAGAGGTAATGGCGCAGGCGATTGCGCTGCTCCCGACAATCATCCAAACGCTGCAACGCATCGCAGGAGACTACCAAGCCATGCGCGTAGCCCATCTGTCCCATCCGGGCCACGAAAACGACGGCATGTGTCCCACGATCGCGGAAGCGTACTCACTCATCAACAAAGCAAGGGGGCAACAATGAGCTACGAGCGCCCTGTGTTCTTCGTCCCCGGCCGCCCCGGCATCATCGACACCGCCAGGCTGCGCCCTGATGGCGTCCTGGTTGGCACGTTCTCTGGAGAGACCGTCGAGGAAATCGGCAAACGCTACCCCGGCACTCAGATCGGCGAACTCGCCACCGTCGCGCAGGCAAGCGCCGAGGCATACCGCAGGCCGCCCGAAGAAATCACCCGAGAGCGCTTCATCGAAATGCTTGAAGTCCTGCCACCCGAGGACTGGCAGCAGCATGGCGCCACAGACTCGTTCAAGCTGTCAGAACGCACCTACGGCCCGATAACGCCTATCTTCGCACGCATCGGCCAGCGCTACTTCACGTTGTCGGATTCGTTCACCTTGTCGCACGCCAAGATCATCGAGGCCGTGCGCGCTGCGTTCCCGGAGGTGGCGTAATGGCCTCGATCGCTCCGGTCGCCTGCGCGCTCTGCACAGGGCGCGCGTCCTTCGTCGGGCGCGAAGGCAACTTTCGCAAGTTCCACTGCGAGGACTGCAACATGGACTACTCCAAGGCCGAGCCCGCGTACGACTTTATGTTCGCGAACCACGGGAGCGTGTGCCTGCTCACTGCCGTCAGCGAAGCGGCGCGTGACTGGCGCGACGAGCACCTGCCCACGGATGCGCAGACGTTCGGCGGCGGGATCGCGATCGAGCCCCGCTACGCCGGCACCATCCTGGAAGGGATCATCAACGACGGTTTGACCATAGCTTAGGGAGGGCAGATGACCAACGCACAAGCATTCGCATCGATCCTCACCGATACCGTGGTCAACGGCGTCTACTACGACGCGCTCACCCCGCGCGCCGTGATCGATGTGTTGGATCGGGCGCGCAACGCTATCGCCGGCCCCTATCGCATTCGCCTCTTCTACGGCGATACCGCGACCGGCCGGCAGTGGGGCGAGGAGAACGATGTCACCGGCATCGTCGGCGCAAGCATGGGTCAGCACCGGGTTCCACTCCTCCTGCACAACGCGCGCTCCGTGAGCGGACATCCGATTCTCTGCCACTGCATCGTCGGCATCCTCTCCGGGAATGTTTGGCTCTACCGGCACCCCAGTCTTGACCTCGGCCAGTGGACGATCAAAGGCGAGCCGCCCGACGATCTTCCCGACTACGAGGCCGAGGTCTATCGCGACGGCGAACTCTACGCCCGCTGCAAGGACGTGGCCCAGGCGCGGCGCCTGGCTGCGTTCATGCGTGGGGAAAGGATGTGCAAGTAGGTCCGCTGCCTGGGCGGCTCCCAGGTAACTGAAGGCCACGATTCGTCGGGGCCACAGAAAAGGAGCAGTGCTGAATGAAAGTGGAACGTGATGTATTGACCGTACTGAGCTTGGCTGTCGTCCAGGGCAACACCCTGAAACTCAGCGGACAACTTGATCGCGAGCTCTACGAGCGCACGAATAAGGTGCTCGTGGCCGCGGGCGGTAAGTGGAACCGCTCGGCCAAGGCGCACATATTCAACGGCGAAGCCGACGATCGCATCAATCAGATCATTCTCACCGAGTCGGTAGTTGTTCCGAAGGACGAATACGACTTCTACGAAACGCCGGCCGAGCTCGTGAAGCGCCTGGTCGCCCTGGCGAGCCCGTATGCGGGCATGGAGACGCTGGAGCCGAGCGCAGGCCGTGGCGCCATCGTGATCGAGGCAGCCAAGTATGGCCCGGTCGATTGCATCGAGCTGATGCCGGCGAACGCGGCGTACCTGCGCGAGCAAAAGCTCGGCCGTCAGGTGATCGAGGCCGACTTCCTGGCCGTCGAGCCGACGAAGCTCTATGACCGTGTGCTGATGAACCCTCCCTTCAGCAAGCAGGCAGACATTCGCCACGTTACCCACGCGGTCAACTTCCTCAAACCAGGCGGCCGGCTCGCGAGCGTCATGTCCGCTGGCGTGCTCTTCCGCGAAGACAAGCGCACGAAGGCGTTCCGCGAGCTGCTCGATCTCCACGACGCATGGACAGAAGAGGTTCCGGCCGGCGCATTCAAGTCCTCGGGAACGATGGTGAATACCTGCCTAGTTCATCTCACGCGCTGCTAAAGCACCTAGCCGCCTGCCCTTCGGGGCAGTCGAGTAGATGTTTGACCGCCGCCCGGTCGGCCACCGGGTAACTGAAGGCCCTGCCACTGGGCCACAGAAGAAAGGGCATCTCAACATGGCAATGACCGTCTCTCCCAAGCAACTGCGCTCCGTCATCGCTGCGTGCTTCAAGGCGCGCGAACCCGTGCTGCTCAAAGGCGCACCCGGCGTCGGCAAGACCGACATCGCGGAAGCCGCCTGCGCGGACGTGGATCACGACATGATCCTCTCGCACCCCGTCACGTCCGACCCCACGGACGCGAAGGGCCTGCCCTGGAAGGGCGAGGGCGACGAGGCGACGTTCCTCCCCATCGGCGACCTCGCCCGTGCGATCCGCGCGACGAAGCCGACCGTGTGGTTCTTGGACGACCTGGGCCAGGCATCGCCCGCGGTGCAGGCGAGCTTCATGCAGCTCGTGCTCGCCCGGCGCGTGAGCGGGCACAAGCTCCCCGACTGCGTCACGTTCCTCGCGGCCACGAACCGCAGGAGCGACCGCGCAGGCGTCTCCGGCATCCTGGAGCCGGTGAAGAGCCGCTTCACCATCCTGGAGCTCGATTCCACGTTCGAGGACTGGCGCGAGTGGGCGCTCGATCACGACATGCCCACCTCGTTGATCGGCTTCCTCTCGGCGCGGCCGGAGCTGCTCTCCAAGTTCGAGGCGACGCAGGACATCACCAACTCCCCCTGCCCGCGCAACTGGGCGGCAGTCGGCCGCCTGCAAGGGATCGTCTCGCCCGACGTGCGTCCGCAAGCGTTCGCCGGCCGCGTGGGCGAGGCCGATGCCGTCTCCTACGAAGGCTTCCTGGAGATGCTGGAGAAGGCACCGGACCCCGACCACATCCTGCTCGACCCCGACCAGGCGCCGCTGCCCTCGCTTGATGAACCGGGCATCGCCTATGCGGTGGCGCTGGCGCTCTCGAACCGCGCGACGCCGAAGAACTTCGGCTCGATCGCTATCTACGCCCGGCGCATGTACGACGCGAGCATGCCCGAGTTTTCCACGCTCATGCTGCGCGACTCGATCCGGCGCGACCGCTCGATCATCGACACGAAGGAGTTCCAGAAGGTCGCCGCGACGCCGATGGCGAAGTCGATCTTCGAGGCGTTCACGACCGACAAGTAATCCCCTCAACCCTCAACTGCATGCAAGGAGATCGACGTATGAGCATTTCCAGCAAAGCGATGTTGGTGTACCTCACGGTGTCCGGTTGGAGCGCCCGCAGGCGCGACGAGGATGCCTCGAACGAGGTGGCATCGAACCACAAGACGGACGCGAAGCGCGCCGGCAACTACAACAAGTGCTTGATCGACCCGAAGGCGGAGAGCCACAAGGCGGTCAAACAAGCCGAGGACGCGATCCGCAAGTTCCACTACGCCCACACGCTGCCGTGGGCGAAGAACGGCGCGCAGATGTTGCCGTCAGCCGAGTTCTTCGAGTACGCGGCCGAGATGCAAAAGCTCGAAGCCACCTGGCGCGAGGCGGTGGATGCGTTCGTCGCGGATTACCCGCGCCTGAAGGACAACGCGCGCCACGAGCTGAACGGCCTCTACAAGGACGCCGACTACCCGTGCGAGAGCGCGCTGCGTGCGAAGTTCGCCCACCGCATCGACTACTTCCCCGTGCCCGATCAAGCCGACTGGCGCGTGACGCTCGGGGCCGATCACGAGGAGGACATCAAGGCGAACATCACCGCCCAAGTGGAAGAGGCCACGGCCCAGGCGATGCGCGAGCTCGCCGTGCGGCTGCTTGAGCCTGTGCAGCACATGGCCGCGAAGCTCGCCACGCCTGATGCAATCTTTCGCGACACGCTCGTTGGCAACGTGCGCGACATCTGCGAGCTGATCCCGCGGCTGAACGTCACGGGTGATCGCGAGATCGCGAAGCTCGCGAAAGAGGCACGCGAGCGCCTCACCTTCACCCCGGCGCAGGCGCTCCGCGAGGACGACGCTGCGCGCCTGGAGAAGGCGCAGGAAGCCGCCCGCATCGCGAAGAAGATGCAAGCCTTCCTCGGGGGCCTGTGATGCGCTACGTGATACTCAGGCAGGAAGCCTACGGCCAGGGCGTGACGCCCGGGATGATCGTGTACGTGGCGCGGCTGCGTAAGGCAGCAGCTCTCGGCTGCGCACTCACGGATGAGGTGCCCGTAAGCGTAACGGACCCACGCATCGAATGGGCGAAGACCGCTGGGAAGTGCAACCACCTGTCGTGCTCGTGGGATGGTCACGCCTGCGTCTGCGAAACGATGCAGCAGGCGCGGCTCATGCTGCGCGAAGCCAATCGGAGGAACGCATGAAGTATTTCGTCCATGCCCAATCGAAGATGAGCCAGGCGCAGGTGCTCGCGCTCACGCTCCAAGGGAAGCCGCGCGACGTGACCGTGTATGTGGTCGGCGTCGAAGACGAAGCGGTACTGGGGCAGATGCTCGCCGAGGGTGCGATCGACCTCGTGAAGCTCGCCCCCAAGGTGCGCTTCGTCGAGACGATCGGGGTGCCCGACGCCGTCACCGACGAAGCGAAGCTCATCAAATTTGCCGAACAACGCATCAAGGTACTGGAGGCCAAACATGCAGCCTAGCGAAATGAAAGCGATGGAGAAGCGAGCCCTGGAGCGCCTGACGAAGGCGCGCATGGCGCTCGTGCTCCGCCAACCCTTCTTCGGCAGCCTCGCGCTGCGCCTGAAGCCCGCGTGCGCCTGGTGGATACCCACCTGCGCGGTGGACGGGAAGCACCTCTTCTATAACCCGTCCTACGTCGAAGCCCAGGACGACGCGCACCTCCGGGGTCTTGTCTGCCACGAGGTGCTCCACTGCGCGAACGGCCACCCGTGGCGGCGCGACAGCCGCGAGCCGGGCCTGTGGAACTGGGCCTGCGACTATGCGATCGATCCCATCATCGTGAAGGCGGGGATGGTCGTGCCCGATCAGACGATCGATCCGAAGTATGCCGGCTCCGCGGAGCAGAACTACGCCATCATGCGCGAGGAGAAAGCGCAGCAGGCGAAGCAGCAGCAACAGGCGCAGGGCTCAGGCGCAGGCGCCGGCACGCCCGGCCAGGCGGGCGCGGACGCGAGCGATGAGGGGCAGCCCGGTCAAGGTCAGCCGCAGCCGGGCAACAATCCCGCAAGCGCTGGCGAGGATGCGCCCACCGATCCGCGCGCACCCAAGCACCCGGCGACGAAGGGCGAGGTGTTGGACGCGCCGAAAGAGACGGCGGCGAAGGATGAGGCCGACTGGAAGGTCGCGGTCGTCCAAGCCTACGAGGCGGCGAAGGCGCAGGGCAAAGCCCCCGCGGGCGTGGATCGCATGATCGAGACCTTCATCGCCCCCAAGGTCGATTGGAAGGCGGTGCTGCGCCGCTTCGTGCAGAACTTGGCCGCCTTGGACTACACCTGGCGGCTGCCGTCTGCGCGCTACATGGCCTCGGGCCTATACCTGCCGCGCCTGCAATCGGAGCAGATGCCGCCGATCGTGATCGGCGTGGACACCTCGGGTTCGATCGGGCAGGTGGAGCTCGCCGCCTTCACCGCGGAAGTGAGCGCCGTGATCGAGGAGTGCAAGCCCGAGGTGACGCACGTCGTGTACTGCGACGCGGAGATCGCGGAGAACGGCACGCAGGAGTTCCTGCCGGGCGACCCACTGGTGTACCGACCGACTGGCGGAGGCGGCACGAGCTTTGTGCCGGTCTTCGACTGGATCGAGGAGCAAGGGATCGACCCGGCGTGCGTGATTTATTTGACCGACTGCATGGGAATTTATCCGAAGGAAGAGCCCGGCTACCCGGTGCTGTGGGCATCGAGCACGAAAGAGCCCGGCCACTACGCGCCGCCCTTCGGTGATTTCCTCTACATTGGAGAATAGGATGAGCAAACTCATCGACACCATCACCCGCATGCGCAGCCGCGAGGAGCTGCGCGCGGTCTTAGACGCGGCCACTGCGCGCGACACCGCGCTCGCGAACATCGAGAGCAACCGCGCATCGAAGCGCGTGATGAGCCGCTTCGCGGACTTGAAGCCCGGCATGAGCCTCTTCGTCCATCACCTGCCGCGCACGGTCTCCGAGCGCTACAAGCCCCTCTTCGGTGTTCCGCTCACCGTGATCTCGGTGCGGCCGAAGCTGCGCGAGATCGAGGTGCGCGCACCGCTGCGCGACGACGCTCCGCTGTCTGCTCAGATTCGCGGGCCGCAGCGGGTGACGCTGCGCTGGAGCGTGCTCGATAGGCTGGGTGTCTCCACCGAGCCCACACCAGAAGCGCTTGCCTACGCGCTGAAAGGGGGTGACGAATGAACAAGGAACGACGCGAGCGCTTGCAGGAAGCGCTGGACATCTTGACCGAGGTGCGCGACCAGGAGCAGGAGGCGCAGGACAACCTCCCCGAATCGTTCCAGGGCGGCCAGCAGTACGAGCAGATGGAATATAACATCGACAACCTGGAGGAGGCGGTCGCTCACGTCGAGGAGGTGCTCAATGCGTAGCGCACTTGCCAGTCTCACCCGGGCCGGGCGACAATCGCAGCCCATGAGCAAAGACCGCAAGGACGTGTACTTGGGGGACGGTCTGAAGCGCGCCATCCAGGGGCGCCCGGGCACGCTCTCGACCAACGTCAACCTCATCGCCGATCGCTACATGGCGATCGTCGAGCGCTACCGCCCGAAGGCGAGCGACGAGGTGATCGCCGTCCTGCGCAAGGTGTTGTCTGAGTCCCGCGGGCACATGCTGGAGGGCCGCGAGATCGCGGCGTTCCCTTCGATGGTCGCGGACTGGCTCGAACGCCACCCGGAGGACGACATCTTGGCGCTCAGGCAATCGCTTGCGCAGACGCCATACGCCGAGCTCGTCGCGCTGGTCGATTGGCTGGAGCGGCAGCTATGAACCGGCCGACGATGAAGGAGCTTGCCGCACAGATCAACGCCCACCTCAAGCGCTTCGAGTCCGATCCACAGATCAATGCTCCGAAGCCGCAGAGCGGACTGAGCCCCTACTACCATGCGGGCGCGTGGTACTGGCGAGGCAGTCGGATGAGTGTGCAATACATCGGCTATCAGGGGCCGTCCTCGATAACGCGCGACGAGGCGACCCGCTACCTGGAGAAGCTCGATGCGGGTTTCGTGGGCCGGCACTTCGAGGCGCTGCGCGAGGTGGCCGCGTGAGCGATCGTGCGCAGGCGATCCTGCTCGGGATCGCACTCGAAGCGCCTACGCGCATGATGGCCGCGAAGGTGCGCAGGCTACTTGAGGGCGAGGAGCGCGGCGTGCAAGACGAGGTGCTGCTCGCCCTGCGTCCTCGCTACCACCTGTGGGTTCCGCAGTTTAATCGCTCGCTGGCGCAGCTCTCTTCGACGCACATCATCAACTCAGGCTCATCCACACCACTCGCGGTGGGACACTTAACGAGCGTGCGCAAAGCGCTCGGACTTAGCGATCCTGTTCCCCCTCCGCCACGATCGCGTTGATCGAGCGCACGTCGCGGGCGAGCGCGCCGATCACCCGTTCGCCTACGTGGCGCTCCACGGCTTCGAGCTCGCATAGGAGCTCCTTGTGCCGCTCGATGTAGGCATCGAAGAGCCGGCGACGATGTAGGAGCGCGCGCTTGCGATCCGGTGCGTCCTTCTCCTTAATCTTGATCTTCGGCCGCAAGAGCCGCCACGGATACGGGCGCTTGCCGGGGCGCTCGTAGCACGCGGGGCAGGCGTCGTCGGTGAGGTACGGCGTCCCCGCCGCCGCGCGCCAGGCGCGTCCCTCGCACGCGGGGCAGGTGTCGGAGAGCCAGTAGTCCAGGACCACCTTCGACATCTCATCCAAGTGCTGCCGGCGCAGGCGCCAGTTGCGATTGGCGTTCAGCTTCCGCGCGAGGCTCCTCACGTCCGCAAGCACTTGCGGGTATGAGGAGGCGACGTTCGCGTACTTGAGGCGAAAGACCGCGTGCGCGAGGGGCTCCGTGATCCCGACGATCCCGAGCGCCGTCACCACCTTCAGCGAACCCCCGGAGAGGTCGCCCGATGCGAGCACCTCCCCGATCCTCTCTTCGATCGTCACGCGGTCCTGGATGTCCTGCACGCTATTGTTTCCTCCCGTTGATGATGGCGGGCTCGGGCACGCCGAGGTACTGCACCACGAGCTTCTTCGCCTGCTCCCAGTCCCGGACGAGCGCGACGACATGACCCTGCTGTTCCATCGCGCCGGCAAAGGCGTGCTGCTCATCGCTCATCCGCCCGTCACCCGACTTGAACTCCAACCAAAGCCCCGTCCTAAGCACGCCCATCACCATGCGCGGCACGGGTAGGTGATAGTCGAGCACGCCCTTCCTCGCGCCCATGCGCTTCAGCTTCACCGCCTCGACCGAGTAGGTGCGCCCCTGCGCATCCGTCTTCTGCGGGCGCATGCCACCGTTCGGGATGTGGTAGATGAGCTTCAGCTCCGGGATCGCGCAGGACTGGAGCTGGCACCACTCGAAGAACGCGCAGCAGTGTTGCTCCTCTTCGCGCCTGCGATCCTGCGCCGTCACACGCATCAGTCCATCTCCAGGCGAATGTTGGAGAGCACCATGTAGCGCTTCTTGATGCGGCTGTAGTCGTGGGCTTCGGTCTTGAAATCCACCTTCACCCCGACCGCATCGAGCTCCTTCAACAGCTCCGGCACCGACTCAAACGGCACCGCCGTCTTGCCACCATCCAAGGACGCGCCGAGTATCTTCGTGATGACCTTGCTCACCGCGGCCGTTTGCGCGTAGCCGACGCCGGCCTCGTAGGCTTGGCCGATCGGGTTTGCAACGACTCTGTGCGCGGCGCTTGCGACGCTCAAGTTCGATGCGACATTGATTCCAACATTCGGCCCTGCGCTCATCATCGCCTCCAATGCGTCCCCAACAAAGATCATTTCTGTCGAACCAACACCCCACGATGGATCGCCTCGATAAGCGTCTGCATGACGAAAATCCGCTGATCGTCGTGATCGCGCTCCCACTGCGCGCTGCCGATCACATGGAGCGCGCCGGGCGATCGCGTGTGCTCCGCCTCGGTGAGTGGGAAGGCGAGCATGTCGCTGACCTTACCGCCCTTCCCTTTCAGCCCGTGGCCGACCAGATGGTGCGCGATGCACGGCGTCTGCCCGGAGATCACGGACGGGAGAGAGCGCACGAAGTCGAGATACGCTTCGCTACGCCACTCGGGGATCAAGCCCGCCTGGAGCGCGCGCCAGAAGCCCATCGTGGGCGGATAGATGAGCGCGTTCACACGGGCGTCCATAGCTTCCCCCTCTTCCCGCACACCAGACTTTCGGAGCGCTCGCTGGAGCAGTAGTAGAACGGCCGCCCATCGATCACCGCACCTTGCCTCGGCCCGCACTGCGCGACGCACAAGAGGTTCGTGCAAACTGCAAAATCCGTATCGTTCCCATCCTCAATCGCCGCGTAGCGGCACGACTCGCAGCGGCACTCGCCCAACGCGATCGCCAAGCGCTCCGCGTTTTCGTCCACCTCCCGCACCTCACTGAGCAGCCGCACGGAGCCACTCCCGGTAGTCGCGCATGATGTCCTTGAAGACGCCGGCCGCGACCGGATTGGTATCGATCTCCTTACGAGATTCGATCTGGCACTGCCTGCGCAAGAACTCGGCGACGTTCGTCTCCGGATCGTCGGCGAGCTGCGTGACCAGGCGCGCCGCCACGAACTTCTGGAACGCCTCAGCCTTCCCGAGCTCGATCGCCGATTGGCAGAGCGGCCCGAGCGTGGTCCACGAGGAGCGCCCAATGTCTCTCCGCTCGGCGTCGTTGATGGTGAAGGTCGCGATCTGCCCGATCGGTGGCGACTCGATTCTCATCGGATCGAAGTCATCCCCTCCACCGTCGCCTTTATTCACGCCAGAGGTTGCTGCTTGATAGTTCGGCATGAGCGGGGCGAGCGCCACCGGCATGTCGATCTCCGCGAACAGACGATGAAACTCCGCCTTGAATCTTGGCTCGACGTGAATCTTTACCTCCAGCGTGCCGTCCACCAATTCACGCACCTGGCGTCTGGTTCCTGATATTGCGAGAGCGCTCACGATTGCGCGCCAACCAGGTCTTTAGACCGCAACCCGCTTACCCGAGCTGCATAAGTGAGCTTGCGTAGAGCAACGCATTCAATCTGCCTTATGCGTTCTCTGGTTAGCCC
Source organism: uncultured Enterobacteriaceae bacterium (assembly GCA_964565875.1). Classification (GTDB taxonomy): domain Bacteria; phylum Pseudomonadota; class Gammaproteobacteria; order Burkholderiales; family SG8-39; genus 2-12-FULL-64-23. The sequence goes on along the minus strand of CAZMGP010000036.1, from coordinate 15,274 downwards.
GTGTGCGCGCGCAACCTCTTCAAGGGTTTCCCCAGCCGCCCTACGCATCGCCACATCCGCCCGAATAGTGGTTAATTCACTAAGCAATTTGTTGGTGATTGCCTGCGCCTCTTTGCTCTCCATGACCTCATCTGGGGACGGCAGCCGCATCGAATTTTCGTGTAGGTTGACCATGCCACTCACAACACTCTCTGAAACACAAATGGCAGATGTGTTTTTGAGCAGCCCAGAGAACATTTGCCTCTCCGTCCATAAATCGTTCGGGCACGCACCCAGCACCTCCATGATTGCCCTCGCTGATCGCCTGAAATTTCCGGTATGTGTGTGAATTGGCGACTGCCTCATCGCCAACAGGAGTCCTAACTCGTGTTGGCTAATTCCGCAGGCAATCGCAAAGTCACGCTGCGTCTTATATCCGGCCGCCTCGATCGCAGACAAGAGGAGATTGTTTTTTATTGTTACCTTGACGCGATATTCATTCATCGCGCACCCTGCTTCGCATCACAGTAGCGGAGCACCCCCGCCATGCGTCGCTGGATGTCCATCGCGATCATGTACGCCTCCTCGATGTCGCCAATAGAGAGCGCGTGGTTCAGCCGATCGAGCTGCGCCTGAGCGCCGGCCGTGTGGTGCGAGTAGTCCTCAACGTGCGCGCGGAACTCAGTGACCATTGCGTTTGCGCATCTTGTCGAGCAGTTCGCGAAAGTTCGAGAGCACCCCGGGGTCCACGGCCTTGCCGGCTGCCGCCTCCTCTTCCTTTGCCGCCCGCTTCTCGCGCTCGGCCTGGATGCGCCGGCCCTCGCGCTCCGCGATCTCGATGAAGCGATCGACGTGGCCCGCGTCGCGGCAGATCAACTCGATGTCCTGGTAGCGCGTGTGACGATCGTTCGAGCCGCGGTGCCACTCGGATAGCGCGCAGCCGATGATCGCGAGCTTCAAATCCTCGATGGAGTAGCCATCCTTCAGCCGCTCGCCCACCTTCTTCTTGCGGTTGTTGTCCAGGCGTGCCCTAGGACTTGAGAGCAGATCACGCCAGAAGACGAAGAGCTCCTCGATCTCCGCATCCGCGCGCCTCAGTGTGCCGCGCAAGGCCGTTGCCGCGGTCTCGGTCGCGACGACCGGGAGCTGCGGCGCCTCGGCCATCATGTCTGTCGTGACGAGGCGAAGCTGTGCTTGTTCCAATTTCCAGGCCCCTCCATGAAATGTTTGACGCGCGCCACGACCTTAGTCTTTCGCACCTCCGGTGCCCGTGGCTCCCACCAGTTGCCCTTGTCGAACACGCGGCGCGCGCCGATGTCTAGCCGCGCCCGGTTGCCCGAGTTGAGCGTCACGACCCGCTCTAAGGTGGTGACGCCGCATTTGCACTTGTCGCAGTAGCGCCTGCGGTAGACCTCGCCTTCGCGCTCCCGCACGATCTTCGAGAGAAGCCGTCCTCCACATTCTTTCTTCGGACACTTCACTGAAGCGTCGCCCCGTCTCGCCAGTCAGTCGCGTCGATGTTGCCTTTGCCGATGTTGCAGTCATCGCACAAGACTTGGAGGTTTGACTCTTCCAGCGCGAGCTCCGGGTAGATCGAGCGCGGCTTGATGTGATCGATATGAAGCGGCTTGCCGGGTTTGGGTAACGCCCCGCAGCATTGACACATCGCGCCATGCTTGACGAGCACTTTGTAACGCAGCCTTTTCCATTCGATCGTTTGATAGAACGACTTGTCCTCCTCGTGCTCCTGTGCGTTCGCCGCGCGCTTCGCGTCGCGCAACGCCCTGAGCGCCTTTCTGTCTGATGGAACGCCCGTGTATTCGAGGATCAATAGCTTCGCCCGCTCGTGTCCCACGTCTTTGCGATCGATTCCAAGTGCATCAGCGATCTTCAATCCAAGGCTTTTGAAGCCTTCGTTACCCTTCGCTGGGATGCCCGCCGACTGGAGCTTGATCGCGGCGAGCGTCGCGCGTGATAGCAGCCCAGGAATGCGTTTGCTCTTTCCCTTTTTCATCAGCATCACCCCATCAGAATCTTCAGCATCGCCCAGGCATAGACCCCGGATTGATCCCCACGCCCCCCCTACCCCCCGGAGGGTGGTGAGGCTGGTATTGCCCGAGACATGAGCCCGCGGACCTACCCCTGAGCACTCCCCCGCATTGCAGCGCGGCGCCCGGCAGTACCGAGACACCCCCAGGCCGCCGTGCTCGCAGCGGTGACGCCCTACCTGATCGATCCGGGCGCCTTGAAATTCAGACGCCCTACCCTTCGCCCGTGATTTCCCGGGGATTCCCCGGGTGGCCCTTCAGCGCGCGCTGTGCCACGCTCTTGACTCGACCAAACGAACCGTAGAGCTCCTTCATGACGAGATCACGCAAGAACTCCGCTTCCGAGCCGTACCCGAGCAGATGCCAATACACGCTCGCATCCTCCTTGACGGTTTCCGGGACCGCGGTCTCCATCGGCTTAGTACATTTGCCCAAGGGGTCGGACACCGGGCTGCGTGCGCAGAGCATGTCTTGTAGTGGCATGGGCTTGCGTCCTCTCGGTTACTATCTCGATCAGGCGCTCAGGCAGATGCTTGAGCGACAACACGAGCGCGCCGCGCGCGCGCCGAAACCCGACGCCCTTCTACATCGAAGCGCTCCGGGTAAAGAATCTGCTCCTCGGTGATGGCGCCCTTGAAATACACTGACAGGGCAGCCGCGAGTGCGGGGGAGCGTTGCATCCCGCGCTCGGTCCGGGAGAGGTTGGTTGCGTCCGTCCTCACCGCGGCGGCGACCTCCGTCAGCGTGAGGTTTCGCTTCTGGCGGAGTGATCGGAGCGGCGTGGTCGCGGTTTGCATAAGTGCGAGCACTATAGCGTGCTACGCTAAATGGTGTCAAGAGGCTTGGCGCCTCACGCTCTGTCCCAGGCAATCGCTTGCGGACATAATTCACGCTCCCCATCACCTTGCTCTCATCTAACTCACGGTTGACCATCGTGCCCATACCACGCCACAATGCGCCGCTGATACGTGTCGGCGCGCGTGTCAAGGGGCACCGTCGAAAAAAAGTGGCACACAAGAAGACATCCGTTACCCCGCTGCGGATCAGGGAGCTTCGCAAAGCGAAGGGCCTGACCCTTGAACAACTCGCCGCTGCGATCGGCAGCGATCCGATCAACATCTCGCGCCTTGAGCGTGGGATGCAGGGTTACACCGACCGCACTCTGCGAGCGATCGCAAAGGAGCTCGGTGTGAAAGTGATCGAACTGTTCTCGGACGGAGAGTTGGATGAGCACAAGCAGCCTGGCGACGTGCGCTTCAGAAAGGTGCCCGTCGTGGAAATAGTCTCTGGCACCTCGGAGGGGGAGCTCTCTTCAATCAAAGACGAGACCTATGAAGGTCCGACATCGGTCTTGTTCCCAACGAAGCACGCGACGGCCTACGCGCTGCGCGTGCGCGGCGATGGGCTGAGACCACGCGTGAAGTCGGGCGAATACGTGATCGTCGAGCCGGGCGTGACTGCGGCCAATGGTGATGACGTGGTGGTGAAGCTGAAGAATGGCCGGCGTCTCCTGCGCCAGCTCCTCTACACACGCACGAGCGAGGTGGCCTTCGGCTCGGTGAACGAGTCGAGCCCCACCATCACGCTCTCAGCCAATGAGATCGAGGCGATCCACTTCGTCGCCGGCATCGTCCAGCGCGCAAGCTGAAAGATCGAACTGGATCGCGGCCCTCTTTGGGGTCGCGATCCACGTTGGCGCATTCTTCCTCCTACGCGACGCACTTGCCCTCACTGGAGGCAAGACGCTCGGGCTGATCGCCCTCTTCTATCTCGCGATCGTCCCGAGCTTCCTTCTCCTCGTCACCTTCGGCGCGTGGCTCGGACGCTTAGGCTCTCTCGCGGGCGCCCTCCTCTCCCCGGTGCTCGCTGCATGGCTCGCATTCAGTGCCGTCACCCACATAGGCACGAGCCTCGATGCGACCGAGGCACCACATCCCTGCACCGACAAGCAGGGCGCTTACCGTTGTTGAACCCCTCTTAGCCTCAGTCCAGGTACTAGACCTTTTGGATTAGTCCGTTCGGTTGAGGCCGACGCATTGCGTCTCTTCGACCCCTCCGGCGTTAATTGCAAATAATTGTGAATTGGCGCTTGCCGCTATTTTATTTTTAGCGTAGAATGCCAATTATCGCGTTGGAGGACACCATGCCGATCAGTGAAACGGCCCCCGAGAGGCGGGACGATCAGATGCAAGCGAAGGCCCACCAGCTCGGGGCGATTCTCCTCGGGCATAACTGCAACACCTCCGCGGTCGCCGAGGGCGACTTCCAGAATATGCGGCTGCGCTGCGCACGCTGCAATGACGTGCGCGAAGTCTCGAACATGGACCAGCTCGGTCACTGGATCGCGAGCTGGTCCGCGCAGGAGTCCCGCGCAAGGATGGCCGCATGAGCAAAATCGAGCGCGCCTGCCTCTTCGTGGTCGCCGCCCTGTGGCTTGCGGTGAACACCCTTGACCACCAGGACGCCGTGAAGATGGAGGCGATCCGCGCCGAGCGCGATGCGCAAGTGCGCGCGACCTCCGCCCGCGCAAGGTGCGAGGAGCGGGACTTCCTCCTGCACCGAGACGTGGTCTCCACCGTCCTCACCGCGGCCGATGGCGAGGGCTGGAAACTCTTCTGCGGCTATCGCTGGGTAACGCCTGTCGCCAAGGCGCCGCGCAAGGTGGGCGCATGACGCAGATCGAGCTCTTCGAGCCGCTTGCTCATGAGCGCGTGATCGAGGCGCTCGCCACCGAGGCGCTCTCCGAGATCAAGGCCGCGGCCGAGCACGCCCGGCGCTCGATCGGGCAGAAGACCCGGATCGACTTTTTCAAGCGTCGCGTCTTTCGCGCCTCCGCCACCCGCGCGCACGACGTGGTTCCAGGTAAGTGATGGCGGCTACTCAGGGGCAATCGATGACCGAGAAAGCAGATATTACGGGGCTGAACATCTATCAGCGCATCGACATGGTGCGCAGGAAGGTGGAGTACATCCAGAAGGAAAAGGAAGTCACCGGCCAGCACTATAAAGCCGTGACGCACGATCAGGTGACGGAGAAGCTGCGCGCCGCGCTGATCGAGGCGGGCATCGTCACCACGATCTCGCTTGTGGTGGGATCAGGCCGCGTCGTGGCAACCGGCACCTTCACGAGCAAGAACGTGCCATTCGTGCGCTACGAGGCCACCTACGAGGTGAGCTTCGTGAACATGGACGAACCCAACGAGCGCGTGAGCGTGATGTTCGAGGCGCACGCGATCGACCAGGGCGACAAAGCCCCGGGCAAAGCCGCGAGCTATGCCATGAAGGCGGTGGAGCTGAAGACCTTCAACATCGTCAGCGGAGAAGAGTCCGATGAGGATCGTCCGACCGACCAGACGGGCGGCATGCCGCAGAAGGAAGAAGCCGACTGGAAGGCCGCGATCGACGCGATCGCGAAGGTCGAGGACTGCGCCGCGATCTCCCAGCAGATTACCGCCGCCTGCAACAAGCACAACGACGCCCAAGCCTTCACCCGGCTGAAGGCGCACTACTCCGCGAAGAAGAGCGCGCTGAAGAAGAACGGCGCGGCGAAGGCGGAGAAGAAGGAGGCGGGCAATGCTGCCGTCAAACACTGAGTCGGTCGAGCAGCGCAGCCAAGACTGGCACGCCGCACGCGCCGGCAGCGCGACCGGCAGCCGCTTTGCCGACTGCATCGCCTTCAAGAAGGACGGGAAGGAAACCTCGGCCCGGCGCGACTACCGCTTGCAGCTTGTGGTCGAACGCCTGACCGGGATTCCGAAGGCGAGTTTTTCCACGAAGCCGATGGAGCGCGGCACCGAGATCGAGCCCGAGGCGCGCGCCCGCTACGAGATGGCGACCAACGCCGACGTGGAGGAGATCGGCTTCATCAACCACCCCGAGATCGAGTGGTGCGGCGTCTCCCTCGACGGCAAGGTGGACGAGGACGGCACGATCGAGATCAAGTGCCCGAACCCCGAGACGCATATGAACACGCTGCTCCTACGGAGCGAAGCCCTCTCGAAGATTCTCCTGGGCGATGCCGAGCGTCCGCATGTCCTCGTGCCGGAGGAGCACATGCCGCAGATTCAGGGCGGCCTGTGGGTGACTGGGAGGAAGTGGTGCGACTTCATCTCCTACGACCCGCGCTTTCCTGAGCACTTGCAGCTCTACGTCGAGCGCGTGTACCGGGACGAAGAGTACATCGCGAAGCTCGAAGCCGGGGTGCGCAAGTTCTTGGACGAGGTCGAGACCGCGGTGACGATGATGCTCGGCGTCGATGCGGCCTCGGCCGCGAACGAGCTCCCGCCCGTACACGATATGTTCTCCGTGGTCGCCGCGGTGAAGGCGGCGGCATGAGCACGCACGATGATGGCGGCCCCGCGTTCCCGAACCCGGAAAGGTCGATGAGCCACTTCGGTAACGCCGAAAGCTACCCAGGTATGTCGCTGCGCCAATACTACGCCGGCCAGATCGCACAAGGGGACGCAGCGGCGGACGAGGGTTGGGCGTTTAACAGCGCGATCGGCGACGAGCAGATCGCGGGGCGCGTGAGGCTCTACTTCAGGATCGCGGACGCCATGATCTCCGAGGGGGCGAAGTGACGCGCGCCATCCTCGCCAGCGCTTGCGCGCTTCTGCTCGCCGCCTGCGTGACGCTGCCGCAGGACGCGCTCGATCCGATCGACAAGACAGAGAGCTACGCCACCTGCGCCGAAGCGGACTTGGTGACGAGCGGCCTTTCCTTTGCTACCGGGGTCGCGACCGAGGGCAACGCCACCGTGCGCGCGCTCGCGCCGAGGGCGCTCGGCCCGATCTTCGGCCCCGTCGTCTCGATCGCCGTGCTCGCCTACATCACCTTCCGGGCGCTCACCGCGGTCGATGAGCCCCTACTCACCGCCGCCTACACGGGCGGCACCTGCGCGATCGCGACCCGGAACGCGCTCATCTTACTGGGAGGAAAGCTATGAACCCGCAGCAGAAGGAGAACGTGCGCTCGCTGCCGCTGCCGCCCGCGCGCCTGGAGCGCATCACGCCCACGCTCGCCGCGGAGTGGCTGACCACGATGGTGTCCAACCGCACGCCCTCGGAGGCGATCGTGCTGAAGTACGCGATCGAGATGGACGAGGGGCGATGGAAGGTAAATGGCGAGACCATCAAGTTCAACGCCCGGGGGCAACTCTTTGACGGCCAGCATCGCCTTCGCGCCTGCATCCTTGCGGACAAGCCCTTCCTGTCTCTCGTCGCCCGGGGGCTCGATGAGGACGTATTCTGCACCGTGGACGTGGGGCGCTCCAGGACGCACGCCGACATCTTCGGCATCGCCGGCTGGGCGCAGAACAGGAACGCCGCGGCCTGTGCGTCTGTCATCTACTTCATTGAGAAGGGGATGGCCGGCTGGCGCGGCCCGGTCTCCAACCGGCGCTTCAAGCGCGGCTCCCCTATCGCGGACAAGCTGAAGTCGATGCCCACGCGCTCCGAATCTGTGGGGCGCGAGGAGCTCCTCACGTTCGCCGATCCCTTGCGCGAGGAGATCACGGTCGCCCTTCGCTACGCCGAGAGGAGCGCCGCGAAGAAGCTCGTGCCGGTGCCGACGATCGGCGCGCTCTATCACCTCTTCCGCTTGCAGAGCGTGCCCGAAGCCGAGCGCTTCTTCGAGGACTTGGGCACGGGCTTGGAGCTCGTGCGCGATGACCCGGTGTACGCGCTCAGGGAGAAGATCAGCGCCACCAAACGCGAGGACGTGAACATGCGCCGCTGGCCGTTGATCGGGCTTTGCATCGTCGCATGGAACAAACGCCGGGCGGGCGAGAAGTGCCGCCAACTGCGCATCTCCGATGGCGATGCGTTTCCCAAAATCAAGTAACCACAGGGGCAATTCATGGCTAAAGAGAAAGGCAACATCTACAAGGTGACAATCGCAACCGGCAAGTCGTTCGAGGCGAAGCGTGAGCAGCGCCGCCTCGTGCGCGCGGCGAGCAAGTCGCAGGCGCGCGCCTTTGCCGCGGACGATCACATCGCGGTCGAGCTCGCGAGCGCGGACGATCTGATCGATCTCACGAAGGACGGGATCGAGGTCGAGGACGCCGTCGCTCAAGGAGGCAACTGATGGCCTCCGTGAATAAAGTCATCCTCATCGGGCACCTCGGCAAAGACCCGGAGACGCGGTTCCTCCCCGATGGCAAGGCGGTCGCGAACGTGTCGATCGCCACCACCGAGAGCTGGAAGGATAAGGCGACGGGCGAAAAGCAGGAGCGCACCGAGTGGCACCGGCTCACCTTCTTCGGCCGCTTGGCCGAGGTCGTGGGCGAGTACCTGAAGAAGGGCGCGATGATCTACGTCGAGGGCAAGCTCGTCACCCGCAAGTGGCAGGACAAGGAGGGCCAGGACCGCTACACCACCGAGGTCCACTGCGACGAGATGAAGATGCTCGGCGGCAAGCCCGATGGACAGACCGGGGGCGGCGAGCGTCGTGAGCAGCGCGCGCCAGCGAACAGCGGCGGCCAGGCGAAGAAGCCCGCGGCGCAGTTTCAAGACATGGACGACGACATACCTTTTTAGCACTCCATGCAGATCGTCAAACCCTACGAGCCTTCGGCCATCAACTGCTACTCCACCGAGCAGGCAGCGAACGAGCTCGCGACTCGCGTGAACAAGCGCCTCGGCCTAGTCGATCAGTTGATTGACTCCAACAACCACCTCGACATGGCCCTGTCCGACATCGTATCCAAGGCAGCAAGGACAGCGAACGATCTGTCTACCATGCTCACTCTCTACAACCAGCTCGCCGCCGTGACGATCGACGTGGGCGGCGAGGAGATCAGCCTGGGCGAGCTCGCGCGCAGGAAGGCCGAGCTCACGCAGGCGCTCACGCACGGTGAGTCCGTGGTGCAGAGGGCGCCCGCGTGAACGGCGCCGTGTTCTGGCGCCACGAGCGCGTGTACTACGTGCTCGGCTATGCCGATGACGCGAAAAGTCTCGCGCTTGCGCTGGAGGGTAGGCCGAACCCGAAGCCCACCAACACGCGCGACAAACGCATCGTCTACATGGAGCGGGTCGGCTCGGCGCCGCTGCATCGAGACGACATGATGAAGAAGCTCGGGGATCGTGCAGGGGCGCGTGCGTTGCAGCTCGCAGGAATGGAGAACGCCGCATGACCACCCACGCCACCCACACGATGCACGAGCACTCGATCGAGAGCTACCGCGCCGCTATCGCGGCCCTGAGCGTGCGCGCATCCATCGTGCGCGCATGGGTCGAGCGCCACGGCCCGGCAACAGACAGGCAAGTGATGGCCGGTTTGGGATACGCAGACCCGAACAAGGTGAGGCCGCGGATCACCGAGCTCGTGCAGCAGGGCTTGCTCATCGAGGGCGACAAGCGGATCGAAGGCGGCCGGCGCGTGCGCGTCGTCACCATCGCCCCCATCAACGCAGTACGACAACAGGAGTCGCTATTCCATGCACATTGAAACCGCACAGTTCAAGCGCGCCTTCGAGGCGGTGAGGCCGGTCGCGGAGTCAGGGTCCACCCTCCCCGGCATCACCGGCCAGGTGCGCCTGCGCTCACCGGAAGGCGGGAGGCTGCTACTCACCACGCGCGACGACGCGATGGAGGCGGTCGATGCGATCGCCTGCGAGGGCGAGGAGTTGGACATCTGCGTACCCGCCGCACGCATGCTCGCCGTGCTCCTCACCGCTGGCCCGGGCATCTCGATCGAGGCGAAGGAAGGCAAGGCGATCGTGAAGAGCGGGCGCTCCCGCCACCAGATCGCGTGCTTCCCGGGCGCCGACTTCCCGCAAATCGACGTGGACGACGAGGTGCGCGCGAAGTTCGATGCGACCGAGATGGGGAGCGTGCTCGCTTCGGTCTACTGGGCCGCCGCGAAGAACGACGTGAGCCGGCCGGCGCTAAACGGCGTCGCGATCGAGATCGCCGAGGGGCGCTTCGTTGCCGTCGCCTCGGATGGTGGAAGACTGGCGATGAGCCGCTGCCCCGTGAGCCCCGAGGGTGGCGCCACGGTGAACGCCATCATCTCCACCATCTCCGCGCAGCGCGTGATCGCGCTCGAACCCGAGCGCGTGGAGGCGCGGGGCTCGGCCTTGATCTTCACCAACGGCAGCCGCACGCTCACAGTGAAGACGCTCGCCACCTCCTACCCCAACTGGCGCCCGCTCATCCAGGCGCCCACGGGCGAGATTGCAGTGGCGCGCGAGGAGCTCCTCGTCGCCGTCAACGCCGCGGCGAGCTACGACGATCCGGGCGAAGCAAAGCTAAAGAAGCTGCGCTCGGTGATGCTGGAGTCAACCGGCACGCAGCTCATCGTTTCCAGCCTCGGGAAGGCCGATGCCTGCCGCTACGAGATCGAGGCGGCGGGCTATGCCTTCCAGGCGGCCTATCCGTCTGCGAGCCTCGCGCGCGCGCTCGGTGAATCCAAGGACGAGACGGTGACACTGCACCTCGTGAAGAAGGACACGGGCGTCGCCTACCTGCAACTGAAAGAAGGCGAGTGGCGCTTCGTCCTCGCTCCGATGAAGGTCTGAGCATGGGACAAATCGAAATCTTCCTCGAAGGCACGATGTCCTTCGCACAGAACGAGGCGATCGCCGCCGCACAAGCGGGCGACTGGTCGAAGGCCGACGCCCTGGAGCTCGCCTACCTCAACACACACAAGCGCAAGCTATTCGACGCGGACAGCTTCCCGCCCTCAGAGTGGATGTGGCTGCGCGCGACGAAGCTCTACCGGGGCCTCGCGCCAGGTGGGCAGATCGCCGTGCGCTGGATCACGGTGAGCCAACGCGCCTTCGATGAAGGCGACTACACCGAGGACGACGTGTTCTTCACCGACATCGACGGCAACCGCATCGAACTTCCTGAGAAATACCACTATGACTAACGACCACCCCACCCTCTTCGGCCGCGTGAGTCTCGCGCAGCTCTTCACCGACATCTCCCTCACGGCGCCGGAGCAGATCGGCCCCTACCGCCGCTACCCCGAGTGGGTGGGGCGCTATCTTGTCACTGGGCTTCCGGGCTTCGTCAACATCGAGGCAGGCTCCGCGCTGTGCGCGAAGTTGAATCCCCACTGGGCGCCCGACATCCAGGCGAAGCTCGTGAACGGCGTGATCGGCCACATCGAGATCATGCGCTCCTCGCGCGCGCAACCCCCTGACACAATGCTCGTCGTCGCGCGCGACCCGCACTGGATAGCGCACGCCGACGTGGCGCTCATCCCCTACATGACAGACGAGGAGGTGGCGGCATGGCTGAAGAGCCTATGAGCGTCTACGCCATCGTTGGCATGGTTGCTGGTGTACTCATCGTGTGGTTCCTCGTCTTCGTCTCTTCGATGCGCCACCAAAAAGCGGATGCGAAGGCCGAGCCGGTGACGATACCGGACATGCTGCGCCTACAGCAGGAGCTCGCTAAGACGCGATCTGAACACGCGGCGCTCCTGGCGTGGAAGAATGAATTGCAGGTGAAGCTCGGCGTCACGCGCGGGGCGATGCAGATGTTCGTCGATCGGGTCGAGCGCGGTGAGATCAGGAGCGTGCATACCTACGCGCAGTTCAAGGAGCTCCTCTCCGCCACGAAGGACGCCGCATGAGCATGCTCGATCTCTTCACCGAGAGCGGCGCGCAGTTCTCGCCGTGCCGGCGCTATCGATACAAGCTGTGGCGTGAGTGGGACGGCACGAAGGACACGATCGCCTTCTGCATGCTCAATCCCTCGACGGCTGATGAGATCGACAACGATCCCACCGTCGAGCGCTGCGAGCGCCGCGCACGCGCCTGGGGCTACGGGCGCCTGGAGGTGGTGAACATCTTCGCGCTGCGCTCGACCGACCCCGCCCTCCTCTATCGCGAACAAGACCCGTCCGGGCCTGACAACTACTCCGCGATCATCGAGACCGCGAAGCGAGCGAAGATCGTCGTCTGCGCCTGGGGCGCACACGGGAAATATCTGGAGATGGGAAGGTTCGTTCATCAGTGGATAGAACGCCACGGGACAGGCAAGGCGCACTACCTGAAGCTCAACAAGGATGGCACGCCGGCCCACCCGCTCTATCTACCCTACTCGTTGATCCCGATGCGCTGGCCCGAGCAAACCGTTGCGGAGGCGGCATGAGCAAGAAGATATTGGGGAGGGTTGGATACGATGAAGCGAAGCGGCGCGCTCTCGAATACCTTGACGCGCACGGGGTGTCTCATCCTAGCTCTGTGGCTGATGCTATTTGGCCCGGGCACACCATGAAGCAGCAGGGAGCGGCGTTTGCTGCGGGCGCGATCCTGCGCAGGATGGAAAAGGAGCGACTCGTGTACTACAGCTCCATCGCATCGAATTGGGGTTGGGTAAAGCGATGAGCCTTGCTCAGATCAGGAAGACCTACAACGTGCCGGCGAAGCGCGGCGCGCGGGTCGAGTATCTGGCACACGATGGCGAGCTCATGGAGGGCACCATCACCGGAACGCGAGGACCGCATCTGCGCGTGCGCCTGGACGGCAACAAGTTCAGCACGATCTTTCACCCGACGTGGGCGCTGAAGTATCTGCCGGATGGTCCCACGTTCCCACGAGAACCAATCGAGGAGCTTTGATGATCCATGAATTGAAGACCGACCCCGACGTGTTCGACGCCGTCGATCGCGGCGACAAGACCTTCGAGCTAAGGAAGGATGATCGAGACTTCGCGGTGGGCGATACACTGCGCCTGCGTCAAACCGCTCATACAGGATCAGAAATGGCGATGGGCGCTCCGCTCATCTATACCGGGAAGACGTGCGTGCGCAGGGTGACGCACATTCTGCGCGGACCACGCTACGGACTGGTTGGCGGCCTAGTGATTCTGTCCCTCGACAAGCACCGGACATTACGGGAGAGCGCCGGCAATCGCCCGAAGGTGGTCTGCCTGTGCGGCTCCACGCGCTTCATAGCAGAGATGGCCTGCATCGCGTGGACGCTGGAGCGCGACGAAGGCTACATCACGCTCGGCCTGCACCTACTCCCGCCAAGCTACCCCGACGTGCAGCGCGACCACATGGCCGAGCACGAGGGCAAGAAGGAACACTTCGATGAGCTGCACAAGAGGAAGATCGATCTCGCCGACAGCGTGTTCGTCGTGAACATCGGCGGCTACATCGGCGAATCCACGCGGAGCGAGATCGCCTACGCGACCGCACACGGCAAGCCGGTCAAGTACCTGGAGCCCGCGTGACGGAGATGGAACAATGCGCGCTAAATTACTGAAGGCTGCGCAAAAGCACGGCGTTTCCGTCATGACGGAAGAGGAGATCACCGCAACCCGTGAACCCCGACCAGTGCAAAGATGCGGAATCTACTTCCTGCTCGGCGCCGATGGTTCGATACTTTACATAGGCCAGTCTGTCAACGCGGGTGCTAGGGTATTGGACCACAGTAGACATGGGATTTTGCATCGTGGTGAGCGGCACTCGTTCCACTCGTGGTCGTTTGTTCCATGTGAAAAGAAGATGCTCAACTTCGTTGAATCTCTCTACATTCATCTACTCAAGCCGCCGCTGAACGGCACACAGGCAACGACTGGTGAGAAGGTGGCACCACGAAGCATCAAACACGTTGCATCGGGGTGCATCTGGTGACGGACATCCTCCTCACCGAGATCGAGATCAAGGCGATCGCGGGCGACCTCACCCAGCCGCAGCGCCAGATCGAAGAGCTGCGGGCGCAGGGGTTTTGGCGCGCCAGGCTGTCGCGCTCGCATCGTGTTATCCTGGAGCGCTCCCACTACCACGCCGTATGCGCGGGCGCCGCTCAAGGAGGCAGCACCATCAAGGCGGAGCGCCCCAAGCTGCGGCCAGCACGACCATGAAGACGACGCGCGTCTATCGCAGCAACGGCAGCTATTTCTACGTTCAAGACTCGGACGAGCGCAACCCGAGGACCGGGCGCCCGAAGCAGATTTGGCACAGGCTATGCCGCATAGAGGAGGGCGAGGCGGCGATGCACACCGCGCTCGCGAAGCTACTCGCCGAGACTCCGAAGAGCGCGCGCAGCATGAAGATCCTGATCGAGGATTTCCAGAAGGCGCACTTCAGCACCTTGAGTGCCGACGTGAAGAAAGAGTACGAGCGCATGTTCGCCGTGATCGGTCACTCGTTCGAGGACTTCGATGCGGATCAGGTCGAGCCAGGCGACATCCTACAGTTCATCAACGACAACTTCGCTGGCAAGCAGAACACGAAGGGCAAGTACAAGGCGCGGCTCTCGACGTTCTTTTCCTGGTGCGTGCTCAACCAGGAAAAGACCGGCGTGACGGTGAATCCGTGCCGAGAGATCAAGTTGAAGAAGCCGGTCAAGCAGCGTGGGCGCCTGAACGCAGCGCTCTATTGGGCGATCTACGACAAGCTCGCCCCGATGGGGCAGTGCTTCCTTGAACTCATGTACCTCACGCGGCAGCGGCCGACCGAGATTCGATTGCTGCGCGAGTCGCACATCGGAACCGAGCGCATCCGTTTCGAGCCCACCAAGACCGAGGAGTCATCGGGTGAGATCGTGGACATGCTCATTACGCCGGAGATCAAGGCGTGCATCGAGCGCGCGCGATCGTTGCGCCCACGACGCAAGGTGGAGCAACTGGAAAAGCGCCGCGACCCGTTCATCATCCAGACGCGCGATGGCGACGGATACACGAAGAACGGCCTCTACGAGGTGTGGCGCGACGCGGTCGAGGCGGTGGGTTGCAAGGGCATCACCACGCGCCATGTGCGGCCCTACGCGCTCTCAGTGATGGAGTCGATGGGCTACGACATCCGCGACATCCAGAAGGCGGCCGTACACTCGTCGGTGACGACCACGGAGCACTATTTGGATCAATATCGGGAGCGGCTGGACGACGCCAGGCTGCCGCTCCCACCGAGGAAAACTTAGGCACTGCTTAGGCACTTGGGGTGTGCCCGCTCCTAAGTTCTTGATTCTTGGTCGGGGCGAGAGGATTTGAACCTCCGACCACCTGCACCCCATGCAGGTACGCTACCAGGCTGCGCTACGCCCCGAGTGCTGCGATTTTATCACGCCGGCGAACACGAAAACCAGGATCGACCTGCAGGCTGATCCTCAAGCGCTGGCGAGGAACTCGATGATGCTCTTGATTTCGTTCCGGATGCCTGCCAGGTCGCCTTTAGCGGCGTCGGCGCGCAGCCCCGGTGAGCGGCTGTTGACGGAACCGCTTTCGTCCAAGCGGTTGCGCGCGCCGCTGATGGTGAAGCCCTGCTCGTACAGCAACTCGCGTATGCGCC
>CAZMGP010000035.1:0-53363 GCA_964565875.1 uncultured Enterobacteriaceae bacterium | reverse complement strand
TGTCGGTGCTGTGCGACACACCGCAAGGCCGCATGCTCTATTGCAAAGGGGCCTTGGAGACGGTGCTCGCGGCCTGCGACTGCGTCCAATTCGATGCCGGTTGCGCCCCGCTCGACGAAAGGGTGAAGACGCGGCTGCTCGCGGCGCAGGACCAGATGGCGGAGGCGGGGCTGCGCGTGCTGGCCTTCGCCCATTGTCCAATTTCCGGCGAACTCCCTGCGGAAGAGCGCGGGATGACGCTCGCGGGCATGGTCGGCCTGGAGGACCCGCCGCGGGTGGAAGTCCCCGCGGCGATCGCGCGCTGCGCTGCTGCCGGCATCCGCGTCATCATGGCGACCGGCGACCATCCGCACACCGCGGCGGCGATCGCGCGCGAGATCGGCCTCGCCCCGGGCACACAGGTGGTGACTGGAGACGAGCTGCGGCGCATGTCGCCGGAGCAGCTGCAGCTTGCGCTCGACGCCGAGCACATCTTGTTCGCGCGGGTGGCCGCGGAGCAGAAGATGCTGATCGTCCGGGCGCTACAGAAGAAGGGCGAGATCGTCGCCGTCACCGGCGACGGCGTGAACGACGCGCCGGCGCTGAAGACTGCCGACATCGGGATTTCCATGGGCATTGCCGGCACCGACGTGGCGAAAGAGACGGCCGACCTCATCCTGCTCGATGACAATTTCGCCAGCATCGTCGCTGCCATCGAGGAGGGGCGCGCGGTGTTCGACAATATCCGCAAGTTCCTTACCTATATCCTCACTTCGAACATTCCGGAGCTGATTCCCTATCTCGCCTTCGTGCTGCTGCGCATCCCGCTGCCGCTCACCGTCATCCAGATTCTCGCGGTCGACCTCGGTACGGATATTCTGCCGGCGCTCGCGCTCGGCGCGGAGAAGCCCGCCGCCGACGCCATGCAGCGGCCGCCGCGCAGGCGCGGGGAGCCGCTGCTGGCCTGGGGCGTGCTCCTGCGCGCCTATCTCTTCCTCGGGCTGCTCGAGGCGGCAGCGGCGATGGCAGCCTATTTCTACGTGCTGCAGGCCGCGGGCTGGGAGTATGCGCAGCCGCTCGGCAAATCCGATCCGCTCTACCTGCAGGCGACGACCGCTTGCCTTGCCGCCATCGTGGTGATGCAGATGGTGAATCTGTTTCTCTGCCGCGACCCGCTGCGCTCGGCCGCGGCATTCGGATTGTCCGGCAATCCGCTGATCTGGATCGGTATTGCGGCGGAGGCGGCGGTGATACTCGGGATCGTCTATACGCCGGCCGGAAACTGGCTGTTCGGGACCGCGTCGATCGGCGCCGAGGCCTGGGCGATCGCCCTGCCGTTCGCGCTGCTCATGTGCCTGTTGGACGAGGGGCGCAAGGCTTGGCTGCGACGGCAAATGCAGCCTGTGGAACCCCGGAACAGGGTTCGCTAAGTCGTACTAACCAGAAGAGGTCTCTCCAATTTGGGGGATTCAGAAGGGAGCATCGCCCCCTTGTTCGATCCATCCCTATGCGCGGCGACGTTGCCAAGCCGCGTGGTAATCCTCCAGCAGCTCGCTGATGCCCCGGCCGATTGCCGGATAGGATTCGTCGGGCAGGTTCGCGAGCGAAACCCGCACCGACATTGCAGGTGCGTGAAAGCCGCCGCCGTCGAGCAGGACGATGCCCTTTTCCTCGGCCAGGCGCACGACGAAATCGATGGGCGAGAAACTCGCCGTGAGCCAGTCGGCGAACTCCGACCCATAGCGTCGTCGCCCCAGCGCGGCGATGTCGATGGTGGCGTAGTAGTGCGTGCAGCAGGGGTCTTCGCGCGGCGCCATGCCCGCGCCGACATAGAGCAGCTTCGAGCGCCGCTCGATCAGTTCGCGCGCGGCGCGCGCGTAGCGACCATCCGCATCCGCGAGATACTGCAGCGCGCACAGCGCCATCTGCGCCTGCTGCGGCGTCGACAAGCCCGCAGTGTGATTGAAGCCGACACGACGGCTGTCCGCCGCCAGCCTATCGATGAAATTCAGCCGTTCCGGCTCCACGGCGATGGAGCGATAGCGCGCGCGGTACTGCGTCTGGACGGCTTCGTCCATGGCGCGAATGCGCTCGTCGAACACGTTGTCACGGTGCAGCGCGAGCACGCCCAGGCGCCAGCCGGTCGTACCCCAGAACTTGGAGCAGGAGTCGATGAGCACGGTATTGTGCGGGATCAGCGCGGCGAGCGAAACGAAGCCCGGCGCGAAGGTGGCGTAGACGTCGTCGGTGATCACCATCAGGTCCGGGCGCTCGGTACGCACCAGGGCGGCAATTGCCTCGAGTGTCGCCGCATCGAGACTGATCGCAGTCGGATTCGAGGGATTAACGAGGAGCAAGGCTTTGACCGTCGGGTCGCGCACGCGCTCGATTTCCTGCGGCGGCGTGTGCCAGCCGCGTTTTTCGTCCTGGCGGATTTCGATCGGCAACAGTTCATAGTCGTTTAGCGCCGCGATCTCCAGGTAGGGCGTAAAGATCGGGACACCCAGCGCGATCTTGTCGCCCTTGGCGAGCAGCTTCGCTTCGAACAGGCTGTCGAACAGATAGGCGACGCCTGCGCTCGCGCCTTCGACCGCGAAAAGCTCGTAGTCATCGTCCGCCGCGGGCGCGAGCAGCGCCCGCTTGAGAAAGGCGCGCAGGATGCACTCGGTGAGCGGCAGCATGCGCGGCGGCGTCGGGTAGTGATCGCCTAACGTCGCCCCGGCGAGTTCCTGCAGCAGTCCTTCGCGCCCGATGCCGAGGCTGTGCTCGGCGTAATCGAGGTAGCGCGCCAGCGCGCGCACCCCGGCGTTCTCGCTCTGGCGGCGGACGAAGGCTTCGAATTGGGCAGCGATCCTCGGGGCAAGCCGCGCGGCGCCCAGGCCCGGGGCGAGCGCGAATCTGCCCGATTCCTCCAATGCCAACTCGAGAAGCCGCAGGAATGCCACGCGCGGCTCGAGCGCGATCCAGTTCGGGTTGCCGCGTGCGGCGTTGAGCACCGGCCCGGCGGCGCGACGCTCGGCGAGCGTCAGCAGCTCTTTTCTGAGCTCGAACGGGCTCAGCTGCAGGTAGCGGCGCTCCCTATCTGCGTCCACGCTGGCGCACCTTGGTAGCGGGACGTCCGCGCACTGCGCGCGCCTTCCCCGCTACTTCACGGCGACGATCTTGATTTCGCCGTCGCTCTTCTTCGGCAGCGTCAAGCGCAGCACGCCGTCCTTGAATTCGGCCTGCGCGCGTGCCTCGTCGACGTCCTGCGGCAGGCTGAAGCTGCGCGAGCGCCGGCCGAGCCGGCGCTCGTTTCTGAGCAGCGTGCCACCGTCGCCGCTGGTGTCCATGCGCCTGATTTCCGCGTCGATGTCGATGCGCTTGCCGGCGATCCGAACTTCGATGTCTTCCTTCCTTGCCCCGGGCAGCTCGGCGTCGACCGTATAGGCCTTGTCCAGTTCGGCGACGTCGAGCCTGATGTCGCCGGAGTCTTCGATCGACGGACGCAGGGCGAGTTGCGTAAATGCCTCGTCTAGTTTGCGTAAGCCGCCGCGCCGCGCGAGCTTGTCGAAGCCATCGAAACGCGTGACATGGATCATGATCGTGCTCCCCGTGTCGTGGGTACCCTAGAGGCTAGCCTAGCTGCAGCGCGGGGAGAGGCCGTGAGAATAATCAAACATGCGCTGCGGCATCTGCCTGAGCGTAGGCGCGCCGCATTTGCGCCGCCCGACGTTGATGAATATCAATGAGGGGCAGGACGGAAGGGATAAGTTTCCTTCAGGGGCGTCGATCGCAGAAGTGCGCCGGAAGCAGTGATTTCTGTAGCACTTTCACAGGGGGCTCGGATATGCAAATCCCACTTCAGATCACCTTCCGTCATCTGCCTCACTCGGATGCGCTCGAGGCGCGCATTCGGGAGAAGGCGGAAAAGCTCGAGCGCTTCTCTCCCCGCATCATGAGTTGCCGCGTCGTGGTCGAGGAGCAGCGCCTCCACCAGCATCAGGGCCGCCTGTTCAACGTGCGCATCGATCTGCATGTGCCGGGCCACGAATTGGTGGTCAATGCGCGAAACGACGAGGACGTGTTCGTTGCGGTGAGGGACGCGTTCAACGATGTCCGCCGCCAGCTCGAAGAGCGTGCGCGGCAGATCCGCGGTGAAGTGAAGACGCATCCGCTGGAACAGCACGGACGCATCGCACGGCTCTCGTTGGCGGAGGGCTGCGGCATCATCGAGACGGCGGACGGGCGCGAACTCTATTTCAGCCGCGAAAACGTCGCGAGCCCCGCATTCGAGCATCTGAGCGCCGGCACCGAAGTGCAGTTCTTGGAGGAAATGGGCGGTGAAGGACCGCAAGCGAAGCGCGTGAGCGCCGGCAAGCACCGCGTTCCGTCCTAAGTTTTGCGGAAGAGGTCATCCTCAGCGCCGCCGGGCGGCGCTAGCGGCGGCGCTCTTTGTCGCTTGCTTTCAGATATGCATCGACGGGTAGCAGTTGTGCGATAAGCAAGAGCACGAGCGCCGCAATCGCACCGATCCAAGCGATCGTCTTCGCCAGCTTGGTTCCCTGCCACAGGCCTGCGAACCAGCGGTTGAAATCGTCCAGCAGCAGCATCGACTTGCCGCCGTAGCGTTCGAGCTGATTGCGGTAGATCTTGGAATCGCCGCCTGCGGCCGGCAGGATCTTGCCGTTGACGACGACGTAGTCCGACGCTTCGGGCGGCGGCTCTTCGGCGAAGAGAAAAACAAAGAACGCCGCGGCAAAAGCGATGGCCGCTATCGACAGCGCGGCGAGCCGCAGTCGCCGCTTCAATTCAGCGTTGCTCATCGAGCGAATATATAGCGGAGCTCCTCTGTTGTGGTCAATTTGAATAATCGGTGAACAGATGGACAGGTAAGCGACCCGGGCGGTATATTGCCGCACTTCAAACCCCTGGGCGCCAAGCGCTTGCAAGAGCGGAATTCGGCGCAGGAGACAGGGCGTTCTTTTCATCGAGATGGCGTAGCCGCAAGAAACGTGAAACGCGAGAACCTCTCCCGACTGCAAAGGGCAGCCATCCTCGGCGGCGCGGCCGTGATGCTAAGCCTCGCCATGGGCATGCGCCAGAGCTGGGGGCTGTTCCAGCCGCATGTGATCCGCGACATCGGCATCAGCGCCGCCGATTTCTCGCTCGCCATCGCCATCCAGAACATCGTCTGGGGGCTCACGCAGCCGTTCCTGGGCATGGCCGCGGACCGCTACGGTGCCCGGCCGGTGGCGCTCGCGGGCGTCGTCATCTACGGCGCCGGGCTGCTGTTCAGCCTTTACGCCCATTCCGCTTGGATGTTTACCCTCGGCGCAGGTGTCTGCATCGGCCTCGCGCTGTCCTGCACCGCATCCAACATCGCCATGAACGTGACCGCGCGCACTGTGACGCCCGCGATGCGCAGCGTCGCCATGGGCAGCGTCTCGGCCGTCGGCTCGCTCGGGTTGACGCTCGCCTCGCCGCTCGCGCAGTCGCTCATCACCAGCAGCGGCTGGCAGGTGGCGATGGTAGCGTTCCTCGGGCTGGTCGCGGTGATGCTGCCGGCGGCATTCCTCGCGGGCGGCGCCGACCACGTCGAATTCGAAGTGACCCGTGGCGCGACGCAGTCGATCGGGGAGGCGGTCCGCGAGGCGGCGGGCCATTCCGGCTATATCGTGATGGCGCTCGCGTTCTTCGTCTGCGGCCTGCAGCTCGTGTTTCTCACCACCCACCTGCCGACCTATCTTTCTATCTGCGGCATGGACCCGAGCGTGGGCTCGACGGCGCTCGCACTCATCGGACTGTTCAACGTCGGCGGATCGTATCTGTTCGGCTGGCTGGGCGGGCGCTACTCCAAGCGCGCGCTGCTGGGCGGCATCTACGTGCTGCGCTCGGCCTTCATCACCGCTTATTTCCTGGTACCGCCGACCCCGGCATCGACGCTGGTGTTCGCCGCCGCGATGGGAACGCTGTGGTTGGGTGTGGTGCCGTTGGTGAGCGGTTTGGTCGTGCACCTGTTCGGCTTGCGCTACATGGCAACGCTTTCCGGGATCGCATTTTTCAGCCACCAGATCGGTTCCTTTCTCGGCGCCTGGGGCGGGGGGCTGATCTACAGCCTGCTCGGCTCCTACGATCTCGCCTGGAAGTCTGCCGTGGCGATCGGCCTCATCGCGGGACTGTTCCAGATGATGATGAACGTGCGTCCGAGCCCGCGCATCGCCGCGGAGCGGGCGGCGGAACTCGCCGTGCTGCGCCCGGCGCAGGCGGGCGGCTAGGCGCGAGCCCGTCTTGAAGCGCGGGGAACGTCCCTGCGTGCCGGTTACAATTTTGTATTGGTAATCCCGAGGACTGCGGCGGTAGAATTTTCTCGCACGGAAGATCATTCCTGGCGAGTCGATGTCGGCAACCCGTTCGCGCAAGCTGCGCATTCTCGATCCCGGTCCGCGACCTCAGGCGAGGCGGCGGTGGCTGCCTTGGCTCGTGCTCGGTGTTGCCGTATTCGCCCTGCCGCCCGCCGCTCGCGCGGACATCTACAAGTGGACGGACGCAGAGGGGCGGACGGTGGTATCGAACCTCCCGCCGGATGCGGCCTCCCGGGCAAGGAACGTCGAAGTGCTGGCGAAAGACGTTCAGGCGGCGGTCAAGTTGAGCGCCCCGGCGAAATCCACGCCTGCGCGGACGGCGACCGAGCAGGCGCTGCTCGACCGGATCGACGCGCTCGAACGCGAGTTGCAGGCGCAGCGCTATCAGCCGCCGCCACCGGCTCCGGTGGCTTACACCAGCTACTATTCGCCGCCGCCGGCGCCTGCACCGATGCCTTATTACGGCAGCTATTATCCTGCGCCGAGCTATTACTATCCTGCCGTTCCCTACTATTCCGCAGTCATCTACCCGACGCGACCAATGTACGTCCGGCCTGCGATCCGTCCCGCACACGGCTTCGGCTTTCGCGGCGGCGGGCACCGCGGTCGACGTTAGCCTGCTCCCTCGGGAGCCGAGTCGCCGAGCGCGCTCGAGGTGCGATCCAGAAAGACTATCCCTCGGAACTCTCGTCCGGTTTGATCGGGCGGACGACGGCGAAGACGCCGCTCGCGCGCAATATGCGCTTCTTGCCGACGATTAGAAAGCAGTTGGCGTAGGCGAGGCGATGGCCGATCTTCAGGATCTCGACATGCGCCTCGACCCAGTCGCCCTCCCGTGCCGCGTCGATGAAATCCGTCGTCAGACTCGAGGTCACGGTCCAGATCCTTGGCTCGCGTGCGCGCCCGAGATTCATGCCCATGGCGCTGTCGGCGAGCGCGGCGAGCATGCCGCCGTGAGCGATGCCGCGCCGGTTCAGGTGCCGGCGCGCGATGCGCACGGCGATGACCGCCTGCTTGCCGCTAGGCCGGAAATACAAAGGGCCGAGGCCGGACATGAAGGGGCCGGTCGGCGTCAACAGCGTAAAGCCTTCCGCCGGAGGAGGGGTTTCCTCCGTCGATCTTGAGGCTTCTACTTGTGACTGATTCATGCGTTACATGCTCCTTGCTCGTCGTGTCGCTGCGCGGCGGCGATATCATGCTCCGGCTTCATCGCGTGCCTCCGGGGAGATGCTCGTCGAAGCCTTGTTCCAGGTCCACTTCCATCGACTTGAGGAAACGGCTCACGCAGACGTAGAAGCTCGCCGTGAGCGTGAGCTCGACGATTTCCGCAGAACTGAAGCGCGCTTGTTTGAGCGCTTCGATGCAGGCGGGGGAGGCGGCTGGACCGCGTGTCACTTCCTCCGCCAAGCGCAGTACCGTCTTTTCCTGAGCGCTGAATAGCGGTGAGCTCTGGCAATGGGGCAGCGCGTCGATCTGCGCCTGGGTGACGCCTGCGGCGAGCGCCATCTTGTGGTGGTGTGCCCATTCGTAGTCGGTCGCGGACACCTGGGCACCGCGCAGAATCAGCAGCTCCCGCAAGGGCCGCGGCGTCTTCGCCTGCAGCCGCAGCGGCCAGGCAAAATCCAGCCAGGCGCGCAGCATGGAAGGGGCGTGGTCGATGACGCGATACAGATTGGGCAGCTTGATCCCGCGCGCGCGGACTTCGTCGTACATGGCGCGCAGAACCGGATCGTCCGGCTCCTGCGGCGTCATTGGCAGTCGTGCCATGCTTTCCTCTCCTCACATCGGCTGCGGCGAGTTGCGAATCACGCGCCGCAGGCAGGCGCCGGGGACGGCGTCTATTCGATGGGACGTATTATGGCCTGGAAGCAGTCCGAATGAGGAAGGGACCTGAGATTCGGGCTTTAACCGGTTCCGTTCAGTCGGGTTTGATGCCCGCGCTCTTGACGATCGCGGCCCACTTGACGATCTCGCTGTCCTGAAAAACCGCGAGCGCCTCAGGCGTGGAAGTGACAGTCTCGCCGCCGATGTCTGAAAAGCGCTTTCTCACTTCCGGGTTGCTGAAGGCTTTGACCAAATCGGCGTTGATTTGCTGCTGAATCGGCTTGGGAATTCCTGCCGGCGCGTACAGCGCATACCAGGCAGAGGCGTCGTAGTCCGGCACGCCGCTCTCGGCGAGCGTGGGCACGTTGGGAAGCGCTTGCGAGCGCTCCCGCGTCGTGACCGCCAGAACCTTCACCCGTTTCGACTGGATGTGCGGCAGGATCGCGACAGCCTGCTCGATCAGAAAATTAATCTGTCCGCCAAGAAGATCGTTGAGGGCGGGCGCGATGCCTTTGTAGGGCGCATGCACCATGTCGAGATTCATCATGCTGGCGAGCATGACGGCGTTGGTGTGCTCGGTGGTGCCGTTGCCGGCCGAGCCGTAGGTCAGTTTGCCCGGATTCGCGCGCGCATAGTCGATGAATTCCTTGACGCTGTTGACCGGCACGGTTGAATTCACCACCAGAAAGCTCGGCATCTTCGCCAGCATGGAAATCGGGGTGAAATCCTTGACCGCGTCGTAGCGCATGGTCTTGTACAGGTTTTGATTCACGGTCATCACGCCGATGGAACCCACGAACAGGGTGTAGGGATCGCCCTTCTCGCGCGCTGCAGCTTCTGCCCCGACCATACCACCGGCCCCGGGTCGGTTGTCGACGATTACCGATTGACCCCACGCCGCCTGCAGGCTGGTGGCGACGGTGCGCGCGATGAGGTCGGCCGCGCCTCCGGGCGGGAAGGGCACAATCACATGCACTAACTTCGCAGGATAGTGAACTGCCGCTGTACTCACTGCCGGTGCCGCCGACTGCGCCCAGGCCGCCTGACACATCGAAAGACAAAGGATTGCGAGATTCGATCTGATTCGGATTCCAAGCATGTTTCTCTCCTCACTTAGGCGGATTGTCGATGGCACTCGCCCCGAATAGTCGGTGGCTCGGTGCCGGATATTTGGCAGCGGTTCAGTTGTCCTTGTGCCTTTCGCGCAAAACGTTCTTCAACACTTTGCCGCTGGAATTGCGCGGCAGTTCGGTGGTGAGCGTGACGAAGCGCGGCTTCTTGTAGCCAGCGAGGTTCTGCCGGCAGTGATCGAGCAGCGCGTCAATCGAGATGTCCTCCGGCCGCGCCGCTTCCACCACCGCGGCGACCGCTTCGCCGTAGAGTTTGTCCGGCACGCCGTAGACCGCGGCGTCGCGTACTCCCGGGAAGGCGAGCAGCACCGCCTCGACCTCCTTCGAATAGACGTTGTAGCCGCCGCTTAGCACCATGTCCTTCTTTCGGTCGACGATATAGAGGTAGTTGTCGGCATCGAAGCGGGCGAGGTCCCCCGTGCTCAACCACCCGTCCTTGAGCGCCGCCGCCGTCTCCTGCGGCCGGTTGAAGTAGCCCTTCATGGTGATGAAGCGGCCGGGTTCGCCGCTGCGTAGCTGCAATTCGCCGATCTCGCCCGGGTCGACCACGCGGCCGTCCTCGTCCACGAGGCGGGCATCCAGGCCCGGGTTGATGCGGCCGACGGAATGCGGATGCGTAAACTGCTCATCAGGCCCCAGGTTGGTGACACCGCCCGCTTCGGTCTGTGCAAAGAACGAATACATGCGCACCTGCGGCAGAGCATGGTGCAGGCGGCGTTTGACTTCCAAAGGGAAGGCTTCGCCGGTGACCACCATGACTTCGAGCGTGGCGAGCCTTTGCGGCGCGCGCTCGATCGCCTCGAGCATCATGCGCCCTACGGTCGGCACGATACCGAGCACCGTGACGCGCTCGCGCTCGATCAAGGCGACGGCTGCCTCGGCATCGAACTTGGGCAGAATCACCAGCGTCGAACCGTGCATGATCATGTTCGCGAGGCGCGCGAAGCCGGCGCGGTGGGCGAGCGACACCACCACGAGCTGTCGATCCCGGCCGGACAAGCCCCATTGAGACGCGTTGAGAAAGCCGTTGACGGTGATGTAATTCGACTGCGTGATGACGGCGCCCTTGGGAAAGCCCGTGGTTCCCGAGGTGTAGCAGATCATGCAGTCGTCCACTTCGGGCGGAACGGCCCGCAGTGCTGTGCCCGGCGCGGCCCTCAGACTGGCGATGCTCAGACCTTCTGGCGGCGCAAAGTCGATGCCGACAATCTGCGTCGCCGCGCCGTCTTCGGGAGCGCCGATCTGAGTGAGCTTGTCGGCGAATCCGCGCGCGGCAAACACGAATCGCGGCCTGCTGTCGGCAAGTATGTATTGGATTTCTGGAGCGGATAGCCGGGTGTTGATGGTCACGGCGATACCGCCCGCCTTGACCACCGCGATGAAGGCTTCGACGAAGGATTCGTCCGAGGGCAGCACGAGCGCGACCCGGTCGCCCGGCGCGAGGCCCGCCGCTTGCAGGCCCGCCGCTAAGGCATTGGTGCGCGCCTCCAACTCGGCGAAGGTCCAGCGCACGAGGCCGCAAACCACCGCCTCGCGCTCCGGATGGAAACTCGAGTGCGAAGCGAGAAAGGAAGCGAATTTCACACGGGTTGGAAGGCCGGATAGGGCGTGCCGCCCTCGAGCTCTTCCCAGTACAGCTTGACCGGCATGCCGATGCGCAAGTCTTCAGGCTTGCAGTTGTACAAGTTGCACAGCACGCGCACGCCCTCGGCCAGTTCGACCAGCGCGCAGATATAGGGCACGCGATCCTCGTGGCCCGGCCAGGCGGAATTGGTGACGGTCCAGGAGTAGACGACTCCCTTGCCGCTCACTTCCGTCCATTGCGCGTCGCGCCGTCCGGTGTACACGTTGCCGGGACGCGGGAAGAACTGGAACTTTCCTGTGCGCGGGCATCTCTGGATCACCAGCTTGCGCTCTTTGCAGGCATCCCAGAACGGCTGCGTGTTCATGTACACATTGGGCCTGGGCAGGGGCCGCGGAATTTTCTTCGGCGCTGGCTTTGCTTCTTGCGTAGGGGTGCTCATGTCATTGCTCCAGTATCAAAACGTTGGACACGCCCCAGTTGCGGCCGTAGGGGATCATGCCGATGCCGGTGACCATTGCGTTGCGCGGGTCGGGTACCTGGCGTGCGCCGCCTTCGCCGAACATCTGCCGCACGGCCTCGACCAGATTGGTGCCGCCACCTGCGAGGCCCGCCTGGCCGGCCGATATCTGTCCTCCGCCGGTGTTGAGCGGCAGCGTTCCCTTGAACGAGAAGTCGTTGGCGAGGATGAAATCCGAGGCTTCGCCCGGGCCGCAGAATCCGACCTGCTCCATCACCAGCATCAGTGCGATGAGAAAATCGTCATAGGCCTGAAGCATGCGGACATCCTTGACGGTCATGCCGGCTTTGCGCAAGGCCTCGGGCCCAACCACCTTGAAGCCGGTGTCGATAATCTCGGCGGTGAAGTCCGTCGTCTTGTAGCCTGTGATTTCGGAATAGGCGATAGGGTAGATGGCTTGCTTCATCCCCAGGCGCTTGGCGTTCTCGGCGCTGGTCACGAGCAGACCGTTGGCGCCGTCGCAGACCATGACGCTGTCGAGCATGCGCAGGGGCTCGGACACGTATTTCGAATTGAGGTAATCCTGCTCGGTGATGGGCTTGCGCAGCTTTTCGCAGGCATTGTCGTTGAGCAGGGCGTGATTGCGCTGGGTCACCGCCAGCCTGGCGAGGGCCTCGTCCTTCAACTTGTACAGATGGCGATAGCGCTGCGTCAGCAGACCGAAGGCGCCCACCGGTCCCTTTAGGCCGGTTGGATATTGGAATTCGTAGCGCTGCGCGCCCTGCTCGGCGGTGCCGCCTTTCATCGACGACTGCGCATCTGCGGCGAGAACCAGCACGGTTTCGCAATAACCGTCACGGATCGCCGAAGCGGCTCGCGCTACATTCGCCACCGCAGAGCATCCGCCCAAACCTGTGACCTGATTCCAGCGTGGCGTGAGGCCGAGCATTTCCGACATGTAGACCGAGTAGAAAGGATTATTGGTCTCGCTCATCGTCTCGCCCACGGCGAGGCCATCGATATCCTTGGGTTCGAGTCCGGTCTTGACGAGGATCTGTTCGAAAACTTCCGCCGCGAGATCGTAGGCCGAACGGCCGCTCTTCAATTCGATGCGGGTTTCGCCATAGGCGACAATCGCGATGTCTTTCCGTTTGTTCATGGCTTTCCTTGCTATTCGGTTTGGGCTCTAAGAGTCGGTAACAAAGCGAAGGGAAATGCCCCAAGGGCACTTGCTTCGCGGCGCCTCCTCTCGTGCTCCCGTAAATCAGCCCGTAACAAAGGACTCTTGTTGCGGGTTCTAAGGCACTATCGTCCGCCGCGCATTGCCAGCAGGCAAGAATCCCGTCGCTCCAATAGTCCTACTAGGGTCAGGGATGCGCCTACCATTGAGTCTGATTATTCCGCTGGAGGCTGCGTCGCGGCGGCCGTGCTCAGCACCGGGGTGGTTGATGTGCACATTGTGCGCGGCGCGCCGAGTCATCAGGCGCGGGCAAAGCGCCAAGGCAATATGCATAACGGCCGTGAGGATAAGGCTGCACCTGCCCGCCAGGGCGGGCTTGCGTTCGTCCGAATGTCTGGATAGGCTACGCGAGCAAATTCGCGGCGCCGGGCGCGAATTGCGGAATCGCGAACCCT
Organism: uncultured Enterobacteriaceae bacterium; assembly: GCA_964565875.1. Taxonomy (GTDB): domain Bacteria; phylum Pseudomonadota; class Gammaproteobacteria; order Burkholderiales; family SG8-39; genus 2-12-FULL-64-23. Next base: position 40,409 of record CAZMGP010000035.1, on the reverse strand, counting down.
CGGAGTGCTCGCAAGCAATTCGGCACTAGGACAGCGGAGGCCCACTATTTCCACAGCGCTCGCGCCGCAGACAAACGAAGCGCAGGTGATCTCCCTAATCGGCGCCGCGCACTTCTTCGCGCATTTCCATCTGCTGCTCCTGCCGCCGCTGTTTCCCCTGCTGCGCGATTTCTACGGCGTCGGCTTCACCGAACTCGGCCTGACCATGGCGGTGTTGAGCGTCGCGACCGGCCTGACGCAAGTGCCGTTCGGATTTTTCGTCGACCGTTTCGGGGCGCGCGCGATCCTGATCGCGGCGACGTTCGTCGAATCAGTGGCGATTGCCTTGATCGGCGTGTTCCCGGCCTACGGCGCGCTGCTCACGCTGATGGCGGCCGCGGGCTTGGCGAACGCCGTCTATCACCCCGCTGATTACGCCATCCTCAACGCCTCAGTGGACAAAGGGCGCATCGGGCGCGCTTTTTCCATCCATACCTTCTGCGGCTACATCGGCGACGCGCTCGCGCCGATGAGCATATTGTTCCTGAGCTCGCTTTTCGGCTGGCGCGTGGCCATGTTCGCCTGCGGCGCGTTTGGCGCCGTCGTCGCCGTTCTCATGTGGAAGAACTCCGGCATGCTGCGCGAGGCCTCGGAAACGGGAGCGGGGCGCCCCGCGGCGCAGCAGCGCAGCGGGCTCGGGCTTTTGTTGAGCACGCCGGTGCTGATGGGGCTGCTCTTCTACGTCGGCATCACCATGACCGGCAGCGGCGTCAAGACCTTCGCCGTGTCGACGCTGCACGAGTTGTATCAGACGCCAGTCGCCACGGCGACGGTCGTGCTCTCGATCTACCTCTTCGCCGCACCGATCGGCGTGTTGTCCGGTGGCTTCGCCGCCGACCGGATATCGCGCCACGACCTCGTCGCCGCTGCTTGCTTCGTATGCATCGCCTGTTGCGTGTTCGCGGTCGCGGCCTTCGATCCGCCGATGATCGTCGTCGGCGCGCTGTTCGCGGTCGCCGGATTCGGCACCGGTTTCGTCGCGCCGCAGCGCGACATGATGATCCGCGCCGTCACGCCGCCGGGCCAGATGGGCAAGGTGTTCGCGTTCGTATCGACTGGATTCAATATCGGCGGCGTCGTTGCGCCGATCGCCTATGGCTGGCTGCTCGACCATTCAACGCCGCGCAACGTGTTCTGGCTCTCAGGGGTACTCGCACTGCTCACCGTGGGGACGGTGCTTGCCACCGGCCTCGAGCAGCGGCGTGCGCGCGCAGCGGCTTGACGAGACGCTATTTCCAGACGCGCTGGACGAAGATTCCCAGCCACTCGTGCAGCGCCATGTAGCTATTCTGGAGCGCACCGACTGAGGGCAGCGCCTGAGCGAAGGCCGAGGGCGGGGCGGTGGTGTATCCCATCGGCGCGGGCAGCACTTCCAGCCCTTGGCGCCGGAACAGCTCGATGGCGCGCTCGAGATGCCAGCCGTGGCTCACCAAGGCGATGCGCGAAATCCCGGCCGATTTGAGCAGCGGCGCCGAATAGGCGGCGTTCTCCGCGGTGTCGCGCGATTCGGTTTCCACCCATCTGACCTCGCCGTGAAAGTCGCGCACGATCACCTCCTGCATGGTCTCGGCTTCCGGTTTGCCGCCGAAGGGCGCGCCGCCGGTGACGAGGATCGGGAGCTTGGCGCGTTTCTGCAAGTGGACGCCATAGCGCACGCGCTCCAGCGACCAGCGGTTCACGGTGGCGGCGGCGCCGTATTCCGGGGCAGCGTAATACTCGCCGCCACCGAGGATGACAATGGCCTGGGCGCGGGCGAGTTCCTGCACAGAAATCGGTGGCCGCCTTTCGAGGCTGTGCATCAGCGCGTCACCCACTGGCGGCATGGAAAGCGCCGCCAAACCCAGCAAGGCGACTGCGGCGAGGCTGCGGCCGGAGCGCGGATAGCGGCGCGACAGCCAGAGACCGACAAGCGCCAGCAGGATCAAGTTGAACGGCGGCAGTGCGAGAGCGGAAAGCAGTTTCTTCAGATAGAACATGCCGTTCAACCGCCGCCTGCAATCAAGCGCCGTCGCGCGCGAGGATGGTGAGCGCCGCCGCCTGCGCCCGCGGGACCAGGGTATCGATGCGACAGTATTCGTCCGGCGTGTGCACCTCTCCGCCCACCGGGCCGGTGGCGCACAGCGTCGGCGCGCCGGTCGCGGCGGTGGTGCCGCTGTCGGCGCAGCCGCCGGTGAATTCTCCCGATACGTCGAAGCCGACTTCTTTCGCCGCGCGCACATAGGTCGCCAGCAAGTCGCGGCTCGCATCCGTCTGCGACAGCGGCAGGAAGCGCCGCTCTTGCGCGATGCGTCCGCGGGTGCGCGGCGGCATTGGCTCTTCGATGATTTCCACGATGCGCCGGCGCAGTCCCTCGCGGTCGACTTCGATGGGGAAGCGCACGTCCAACTGCGCCGTCGCGTGCGGCGCGACGATGTTCACCGTCACGCCGCCGCACACCGTTCCCACGTTCGCGGTCACGCCGCTCGTGCGATCGGTCAGTTCATGCAGCCTTAGGATCTTGCGCGCCAGCGCATCGATCGCGCTCGCGCCCTTCTCGTGGTTCGCCCCGGAATGCGCCGGCACGCCCTCGACTTCGAAATCGATGAACAGGCCGCCCTTGCGCGCGACGACCACGTTACCCGAAGGGCGTCCGGGCTCGGCATTGAGCACCGTCGCCGCACCTTGCGCCATCTGGCGTATCAATTCGGCCGAGGAGGGAGAGGCGATTTCCTCGTCGCCGGTGTAGAAGACGCGGATCGGCGCCTTGTTTCCTCCGACTTCGGCGAAGGCGCGGGCGAGGAAAGTGTTCATGACCAAGCCGCCTTTCATGTCGGCGACGCCGGGACCGTATGCCATGCCGCCCGCCGCGCGAAATGGCCGCTTCGACGCCGTGCCTTGCGGAAACACCGTATCCATGTGGCCGAGCAACAGGACGTGCGGCGCGGTGGCCCCCGCGCTCCCGGGCACCGTGGCCAGAAGGCAATTGCCGTTGTTTTCGTGCGCAAACAACTCGGTCGCGATGCCGGCGCGCTCGAGATGCGAACGGAAGGTGGCTGCGACCTGGTCCACACCGGCCTTGTTCGTGCTGCCGCTGTCGATGTTCACCACTTCCTCCAGGAGCCGCAGCATCTCCTGCTCGTGGGCCTTCAACCATTTCATCACTTCGCTGCGGATTGCGGTTTGCTGCATGCGATCTCCTCAAATGTCTCTGCGTCGCGGAAGACAGGCGCACTCTGCTTCGAGCCCGGTGCGGCCGGGCGCGCGTCGAATAGTAGCACTGCGTGAAGGGGAACTGCGCCTATGACGGGCAGGAAGTCTGCCGCGTCACCGTGGCGAGGATTTGCTCAAGCGCTGCAATTTGTCGACCACGGCTTCCACGCCGAACTTGCGGACGAGCGCGTCCAGGCCGCGCTCCATCGCTACGCGCTCGGCGTCCGCATCGTCTGCGCGTTCCACTTTCCTCTCTGCGTAAGTCAGGCAGCCGGGTTCGCACACGGTCACGCACAGGGGCTCGGCGAGCGGCGGCACGCTTTCGCACATGTCGCATTTCAAGGGCAGGCCCGAGTCGGGCTCGATGAAGTAGTCGCGCGAAGGACACGACGCCCTGCAGAAGCTGCACTCGCTGTATTCCTTGCCGTCGATCTGATACACGTGCCGGCCGTCGCATTCGCTGCGGGTGAAGTTGCCGGCGCGGATCGGCACGTATTCGTCGGTCAACTCGTCTGCGACCACCCGGATCCGCGAGCGCGCGGGATTGACGCTGCTGTACCTGGGGCTCGCGTGGAACGCCGAGCAGGCCATTTCGCAGGCGCGGCAGCCGGTGCACTTGTCGATGTCGGCGATGATTTCCTTGACGATTCTGCTTGTCGGGCTTGCGTCCACTCGAACTCTCCGTCTCTAAATCTCTTCTGCAAGTGCCTTGGCCGTAGCGGCGCTCTTTTCGGCTTTCAGGATGTCCCTCGCCTCCAGATCGTCCGCCACATAGGCGAGATCCAGCCGCTCCAGCGTCTGCCGCGTGGGGATGCCCTCTTCGTTCCAACCTTTGAAGGCGTAGTACTTGGAAAGCAGTGCCTGCTCGTATTGCTCGTCCCGCACCGCCCAGTGATCCTCGGGCGGACGCTCGTCCTTGCGGCGCAGGCCGCGGCGCGCATTCACCGCGCGCACCAGGGTGCGGATGCGCTGGAACGTCTTCCACAGGCGCGCCTTGTCCATTTCCATCCCGGTCGCGAGCGAAATGATCTGCGGGATATTGTTCATGTGATAGGCGACGCCGCCGCCGAACTGCCCCCTGAAGGAGGAGACGAAGCCGCACAGGCCGGTGGAATCGTCGATGTAATGCATCGCCTCGTTCCAGTCGACGATTTCGCAGGTCGCCTCGTCGGAAATGTCGTCGCGCTTTTCCCAGTTGAGGAAATACTGCTTGAATTTCTCATTCGGCGGCGCTTCCCACTTGTTGACGAAGGCTTCGCGCTGCTCGCGCGTCGGCAGCGGGTCCTGCGGAAACGATCCCTCGATCTGGGTGATGCTCATCTTCTCGCCGGTGGCGATCATCAGGAAATAGGCGGGATTGAGTCTTCCCAGCTTGATCGGCAGCTGCTCGAATTTCTTGGTCGTGTTGTGATCGAACTTCTCCGCGCCTTTGCCGATGCGCTTCGCGGCCTGCGAGACGCTGTCGGCGAGGACGTCGCCTATGCCTTCGCGGCGCACGATTTTCTCGAGGATGTAGAAGAAGCGGCCCTTGCTGTCTTCCGGCATGCCGGGAAAATCCGCTTCGCTGAGTATCCCCGCCTCGAGCAGTTCCAGCGCGAAGGCGATCACCTGCGGCGTCGAATAGGAGTCGACGCCGTATTCCTGCGCCACGCCCAGGATATCGAACGTGAAGTCGAGCTCGAGGAAGGCCGCCATGTGGTAGGTGTCCTTGCCGAAGCACTTGTAGCCGAAGCGCGGCCGGCCGGGCCAGTTGATCACGTTGCGGCATTTCTTCGCGCAGTTGTAGCAACCGGTCTGCCGATCCATGTGATCGTATTTCCACGCAGTCCAGCGCTGCTGCAACTCGTCGCTCCAGAAGTTCTTCAGGCGTTTGCGCGCATTGCCCCAGGCGAAGTGGTTGTGGTGGAAGCTGTCGTCCTCGTCCACCGCCATCCAGTCGCCGTTGCCGTCGCCTTCGCCGATCTTCTGGTGCATCGCCTGGCACATGGCGAATAATTCGGCCGGTTTCGCGACGTTGAGGTCGCGCGTGCCGCGCACCGCGATCGCCTTCAGGCGCTTGTCGCCCATGATGACGCCGACGCCGCGCGAAGCGCTGGCGTGGTTGTGGTCGATCGAGGCCATGAATACGCGGTTTTCGCCGGCGAGGCCGATGGCAGCGACCTGCACGCGTTGGTCCTTCAGTTCCTGCTTCAGCAGATCTCCAGTCTCGGTCGTGCCCTTGCCGCGCAGGTGCGTCGCGTCGCGGATTTCGACCCGGTCGTTGTGGATGTACAGGTAGACCAGGTCCGGCGCCTTGCCGCGGATGACGATGCGGTCGTAGCCCGCGTATTTCAGCTCCGGCCCGAAGAAGCCGCCGAAGAGCGAATGCGACATCAGGTTCGTCTGCGGCGAGAAGGTATTGACCACGGTGCGGTTGGCGGCCGGTACCGGCGTGCCGTGCAGGAGCCCGGTGCTGAAAATGAGCAGGTTGTCTGCCGAGAAGGGATCGGTGCCGGGCGGAACGCGCTCGAACAGGATTTTCGCGGCGATGCCCTGGCCGCCGAGGTAGAGCTCGGTGTCCCGCGGGTCCGTGGGCACTTTCTCGCACGTGCCGCGGGACAGGTCGACTTCCAGGCTGAATCCGGTCTCTGCGTACTTCATCGTCTGGCCTCAGTTCGCTCGTCGCACCGTCCTTGGACGGCAAGCCTTCCGCCGCAGCCTCATTTCAAGCGAACACCGGCAGGCAGAAGGAAATCTCTCGCGCATAGTCGCAGCTCTCGCAGGCCAACTCGGCCTTCAGCATTTCGCATTTCAAGCCGCGTTCGCGCCGATGCGCGAGTTCCATCGACGCGGCGCAATCCGGGCAGGCGCGCGGAATGACCACCGTGACTTCCATCTTCGGCACCTGGCGGCCGTCGCGGCTGCGGAACTCGCCCTCGAGGACGAGGGTGCGGCGTTCGAATCCGGCGATGCCCCAGCGCTCCAGGTCGGCGAGCAGGTCGTCGAAATAGGCGACGGTCTTCGCTCCCAGTTCTTGCGCGAAGCGCTTGCCGCTCACGGTGAACATGGAATGCGGCGCGGCATGGGCATAGGTGAGCTCGCGGCTCGCCGTCTGCGCGAGCGCATCGACCAGGCCTCGTCCGCGCAGCGTCGCCTTGGTGAAGAAAGCGCCTACGCCCAGCGCACCGAGTTTGTCGAGGCGGTCGGCATCCTGAACGATGCGGGCAGCGCCGGCGCAAGGGAGACGCTCGTCGTAGAGCGCGCGCAGGGCTGCGCTCACCGCGTCGATATCCGCGCGTTCTGCGCCGAACTCGGCGAGCATGCGGCGGGCGAGGGTCGCCGCATGCTCTTCTTCGGGAACCGCGTCGCTGTGGTAGCTGCCGTCGTGGAACTTGCCGGCATCGTGAAACAGCGCGACGAGGACGGGCAACAGGGGATCGACTTGTTCGAATCCGCACAGCTTGTAGGCGATGGCGGCGCTGCGCTCGGTGTGTTCGCGCAGGAACTGCGAAGGCGACTGGCCGGCTTCTCGGTTGTAGCGCGCTTCCGCCTCGACGAGCGCCCGGACGATGCATGCGTGCAATCCGGGAAAGCGAGGCTCCAGCAGTTCGCGCGTTTCGTTCATCGACGTCGTCTGGCTCAGGGGTCGTTAGGCCACAACGCCGGGAATTCTGCCAGCTTCTGCAGGCAGTTGCTTCGGGGTAAACGCCATCGATTTCCGATCATTTCGGTCGAGTTTGTCGCAGCGAATAGCCGCGTAAAACATTCAACTTTGCAGAGGGAAAATTGCAAATCTAGTTGACGTTACATCACTAAATAAGCATTATAGTACGACAATACCGATTAACCCGGAAATTGCATACAGCAGGCGCGCAGGCGCCGCACCAGTCGAGGCAGACGAGGAGCCGCAGTAGCAGTGCGTTCCACCAGCGACACATTCACCGGCAGTTCCACGCGCAGCCAGATGACAACGATCTAAGCGAGGGCGAGGGCAATGCGGTACGCAGAAACAGGGTTCGATTTGGAAGTCGATCTTTCCCGTGGAAGCATCGACAGGGTTGAAACGGATTTAGCCCTGACCAAACTGCATCTGGGCGGCCTGGGCACCAGCGCGAGGATCCTGTGGGACCGGGTCGGAGCGGACACCGAGCCGTTCTCCGAAGACAATCTCCTCATCTTCAGCACCGGGCTCCTCTGCGGCACTGCCGCCCCCGGCTGCAATCGCACCATCGTCACCACCTTCTCGCCGCAGACGCGGCTGATGGCCTATTCGATGATGGGCGGCTTCTGGGCACCGGAATTGAAGCACGCCGGCTACGACAAGGTGATCATCCGCGGCCAGTCGCCCGAACTGGTCTACCTGTGGATCAACAACGACAAGGTCGAAATCCGCGACGCCTCCCACCTGCGCGGCAAGGGCGCGATCGAGACCGCGGAATGCATCCGCAAGGAATTGAAGGAGCCGAACGCCCAGATCGCCGCCATCGGACTCGCAGGTGAGAACCGCGTGTTCTACGCCTCGGTCGAACAGGGGCGCTCGAGCGCGAGCCGCGGCGGCATCGGCGCGGTCATGGGCGACAAGGGGCTGAAGGCGATCGCGGTGCGCGGCACCAAGGACATCAACGTCGCCAAGCCCGCCGAATTCATGAAGCTGTGCGAAGAGGTGCTCGAGTACATCAAGTTCCGCGAAGAGCATCCGATTCCCGGCGTACCAGCTATCCTGCAGGGCCTGGGCTCGCCGCAGGAGATGAAGATCGTCGACGAGGAGTGGCACACGACGAACTTCATGTGGGGCAACTCGCGCACGCGGCGCAAGGACTTCTGGAACCACGAAATCGAGCAGAAATGGCGCCAGACGCAGGAGAGCGTGCGCACGCGCCAGATCAGCTGCTACAACTGCCCGATGAAATGCGGGGCGACCGTCACCGTCCCGGGCGTGCCGACTTACATGATGAAGTGCTATTCCAAGCTCACTTACACCATGGCGGCCTATTCCGACCTGGAATTCGGCTTCAAGATCGCGCAGCGCGCGACGGAGTACGGCGTTGACGGCTTCTCCGCGCCGCAGGTGATGGCCTTCGCGCTCGAACTGCTCGAGGCGGGCATTCTTACCGAAGCGGATTTCCCCGGCATGCCGGCCGACGTCGAGGGGCGCTTCTTCTGGCTGCTCGATCGGATCGTCCGGCGCGAGGGCATAGGCGACGTGCTCGCCGACGGCACCTATTGGGCCGCGCGGAAGATCGGCAAGGGCGCGGAGAAGTTCGACCACAACACCATCAAGAAGCACGAGCAGCTGCCGCTCAAGCTCGGCATGCTGAACCCCATCTACTATCTGATGTACTCCACCGGCGAGAAGATCAACATCACCCAGATCGAGGGGCAGTTCCCGCAGGCGCCGTTCCCGACTATGGAAGAGCGCGAGGCCTTCGTCAAGGATTGGTTCCAGGTGCCGGACGAGAAGTTCAAGCGCTATTTCCTCGAATGGGAGCCGCGCGGGGAGAAGTCCAATCCCTATTATCCGAGCGTCGAGGCGAGCTGCGATGTGGTCGACTGGCAGGAGAAGATGCACTACATCGACGACGCGCTGGGCACCTGCGCCGGGCTTTCCTCCTTCCCGCTCAAGCCGCCGTATCACATCCACAACTTCCCCAAGCTGATCGAAGCAGCGACGGGCATCGCCTGCGACGAGGCGAGCCTGTGGAAGGCGGCGACGCGAAATCGGACGCTCTTGCGCGCCATCAACGTGCGCCGCGGCATGCGCCGCGCCGATGACAAGCCGCCCGAAGACCACTGGAAGCGGCGCTTCCCGGACCTGGAGAAGACACTGCTCGACGCCTATTACAAAGTGAAAGGCTTCGACAGCAACGGCATCCCCACTAAGCAATCGCTGCACGATCTGGATCTCGCCTGCGTCGCCGACGAACTCGAGCAGCGCGGCATCCTCGGCAAGGCAGGTGCGCCGGGTGCCGCAGAAGCCGAGAAGTTGGAAGAGGTGGCGAGCCATGCCTAAGGTGATGAAGAAGGTCAAGTCGATCACCATCAACGCCGACCTCTGCAACGGCTGCCGCGCCTGCGAAGTCATCTGTTCGTTGTTCCACGCCACACCGCGCTACAGCAGCAACAACCCGGCGCGTTCGCGCATCCGCATCGTGCGCGAGCCGCTGCGCGACATCTACCTGCCGGTCTACGCCGGCGAATACACCCCGGCCGAATGCACCGGCCGCGACAGCTACGTCATCGACGGCAAGAAATACGACGAGTGCGATTTCTGCAGGGCGTCGTGTCCCTCGCGCGACCTGTTCAAGGAACCCGACTCCGGGCTTCCCTTGAAATGCGACATGTGCGAGGACGAGCCGCCGCTCGGGAAGCCGAAGTGCGTCGAGTGGTGCATCGCCGAGGCGCTCGTCTACGAGGAGCGAGAAGAGGAGGTGGAGGAGGCCGAAGCGAGCGCGCCCGAGATCGAGGTCGGCGTGGAAGCGCTGATCGACAAGTACGGCCTGCAGCAGGTGCTCGACACCGTGGCCCGGATGTCGAAGGCCTAGCGCAGAGGGGGAACGAGCTTCATGGACATGGTGACCCCCTTCAAGGAAATCGTCGACGCCATCAAGGCGGCGGGCGGCGATGCCTTCAAGCACTGCTACCAGTGCGGCATGTGCGACACCGTCTGCCCCTGGAACAAGGTGCGCAAGTTCAGCATGCGCAAGCTGGTGCGCGAGGCGACGTTCGGCCTGACCGAAATCGAGGGCGAGGACATCTGGCGCTGCACCACCTGCGGCAAATGCCCGCAGGTCTGCCCGCGGGACGTGAAGCAGATCGAATCCGGCATGGCCCTGCGCCGCATCGCCACCGAATACGACGTGTTCCCGCATTCGGTCGAGCCGATCCGCGGCGTCGCGGCAAACCTGCGCGCCGAGGGCAATCCCTTCGGAGAGGAGCGCGCCAAGCGCGCCAAGTGGGCCGACGGCCTGTCGGTGAAAGAATTCGCGGAAGGCATGGAATTCGCCTATCTGCCCGGCTGCTATCTCGCCTACGATCCGCGGGCGAAAAAGATTGCGCGTGCCACGGTCGAGATCCTCGCCAAGGCGGGGGTGGAATTCGGCATCCTCGGGCCGGAGGAGAGCTGCTGCGGCGAGAGCATCCGCAAGACCGGCGACGAGGCGCTGTTCAAGGCGCTCGCGCGGCAGAACATCCGCACATTGGTCGAGCGCGGGGTGAAGAAGATCCTGGTGTCTTCGCCGCACTGCTACCACACCTACACCCGGGAGTACCCGGAGTTCATGGTGCACTTCGAGGTGGTGCACATCTCGCAGCTCCTCGCCCAACTCATCGCCGAGGGTAGGTTGAAGCTCACGAAGGAATGCGCAAAGACCGTGACCTATCACGATCCCTGCTATCTCGGCCGGCATAACGGCGTGTTCGAAGAGCCGCGCAGCGCGCTCGCCGCCGTTCCCGGCTTGGTGCTCGCGGAAATGCCGGAATCGCGCAAAAACAGCTTCTGCTGCGGCGGCGGGGGCGGGCGCATCTGGATGGAGACGCCGAAGGAGGAACGCTTCTCCAATCTGCGCCTGGCGCAGGCGGTGGAAGTCGGGGCGCAGGTGCTGGCGACGGCCTGCCCCTACTGCATCACCAATTTCGAGGACAGCCGTCTGAATTCGAAGGACGGCGCGGCGATCGAGGTCAAGGACATCACGGAAATCGTCCGTGATTCCATTTAGGGAAGCTCTGATTAAGTGGATATTTCTTGGAAACGGATGATGAGCTTCCCTCTGAAGTCGGGGATCTACAAGGGGGCCGTGCCCCCTTGTTCCGACCATTCTTAGCGAAAGCTGATCAGGGAACACGGCAGTGTCAGACGCACAGGTCCACGGTAAAGAACACGCAGTGCTCGGACAGCGCACGCTGCGCCCCGGGGACAACCACCGCGGCGACGTGATGGTCGTGGGCGGCGGCATCAGCGGCATTCAGGCGGCGCTCGACATGGCGACCGCCGGCTTCAAGGTCTATCTGATCGAGAAGACGCCGACCATCGGCGGCAAGATGGCGCAGCTCGACAAGACCTACCCGACCATCGACTGCTCGATGTGCATCGAGTCGCCGAAGTTCATCGAGTGCGACCGCCAGCCCAACATCGAGATCATGACCTACACCGAGGTCGCCGGCGTCGAAGGCTCGGCCGGCAACTTCACGGTGACGCTGACCAAGAAGCCGCGCTACATCGACGAGGACAAGTGCACCGGCTGCACTGTCTGCGTCGAATACTGCCCGGTGAAAATCCCCGATCCCTTCAACCAGAAGCTGTCGCTCAACAAGGCGGTGCACATCTATTTCTCGCAGGCGGTGCCGCTCGTCACCTACATCGACGAGAGCTGCCTCTACCTGAAGGACAAGACCTGCTCTATCTGCCAGGGGGTATGCGAGAACAAGGCGATCGACTTCACCCAGACGCCGGAGAAGGTGGAAGTGAAGGTCGGGGCGATCGTGCTCGCGCCTGGCTACGAGACCTTCGATCCCAGGATACGCGGCGACTACGGCTACGGCACCTACGAGAACGTGGTCACCAGCCTCGATTTCGAGCGCCTGCTTTGCGCCACCGGCCCGCACGAGGGCCAGATTCTGCGGCCTTCTGACAAAGAACATCCGCACAAGATCGCCTGGATCCACTGCGTCGGCTCGCGCCAGGTGGTGCCGGGCGGCAATACCTACTGCTCGGCGGTGTGCTGCTCCTACACCCAAAAGCAGGTGATCCTCGCCAAGGACCACGACGCCGACATGCAGGCGACGATTTTCCACAACGACATCCGCTCCTACGGCAAGGATTTCGAGCGCTTCTATCAGCGCGCGGAGAATCTGCCCGGGGTGAAGTTCGTGCGCAGCTACGTTTCCGTCGGCCGCGAGGACCCGGTGACCAAGAACGTCACCATCCGCTACTCGACGACCGACGACGGCGTGAAGGAAGAGGAGTTCGACCTGGTCGTGCTCTCGGTCGGCCTGAACCCGCCCTCGGATGCGAAGAAGTTCGCCAACATTTTCGGCGTCGAGCTCGGGCCGCAGGGTTTTTGCAAGACCGACCCCACCAACCCGATCGAAACCACGCGCCCCGGCGTATTCATCAGCGGCGCTTTCCAAGGGCCGCGGGACATTCCGGAATCGGTAGTGACAGCGAGCGCCGCGGGCGCACTCTCCGGACAGCTCTTGAAGTCGCGCCGCGGGCGCCTGACGCAGGAGCGCGTCTATCCGACGGAAAAGGACGTGACCAAGGAAGAGGCCAAGGTCGGCGTGTTCGTCTGCCGCTGCGGCGCGAACATCGGGCGCGTGGTCGACGTGCCCGACGTGGTCGAGTATTCCAAGACGCTCGGCAACGTGGTGCACGCCGAGGAGAGCCTGTTCGCCTGCGCCACCAATACCGCCAAGGCGATCTCCGACACCATCCGCGACAAAGGCCTGAACCGCGTGGTCGTCGCCGCCTGTACGCCGCGGACGCACGAGCCGCTGTTCCGCGACACCCTGCGCGAGGCGGGCATCAACCAGTACTTCTTCGACATGGCGAACATCCGCGAGCACTGCTCCTGGGTGCATTCGAAGGAGCAGGCCGACGCGACCAAGAAGGCGAAGGACATCGTGCGCATGTCGGTGGCGCGCGCCGCCATGCTGGAGCCGCTGGAAGAGTTCTCGCTGCCGGTACACAAGGCGGCCCTCGTCGTGGGCGGCGGCGTGGCCGGGATGACCGCCGCGCTGACGCTCGCCGAGCAGGGCTTCCAGACCTACTTGATCGAGCGCGCCGCGGACCTGGGCGGCATGGCGCGGCGTATGCACTACACCCTCGAAGGCCTGGACGTGCAGGCCTACTTGAAGGACCTGGTGAAGCGCAGCTACCGCCATCCGCTGATCCGCGTCATCACCGACGCCGTCATCACCGAGGTCAGCGGCTATGTCGGCAACTTCGTCACCAGAGTGAAGGCTAAAGGCCGCACGCAGGAGATCAAGCACGGGGCGGCGATCATCGCCACCGGCGCAGACGAGTACAAGCCGAGCGAATACCTCTACGGCACGGATCCGCGGGTGCTGACCCAGCTCGAGCTGGAGGAGCGCGTCGCCAAAGGCGATGAGCAACTCGCGCAGGCGCAGAGCCTGGTGATGATCCAGTGCGTCGGCTGCAGGCAGGAAGACCGCAATTACTGCTCGCGCGTGTGCTGCAGCGGCGCGGTGAAAAACGCGCTGAAGCTGAAGTCCGTCAACAAGGCGATGGACGTCTATGTCGCCTTCCGCGACATGCGCACCTACGGTTTTTCCGAAGATTACTACCGCGAGGCCTCGGCGAAGGACGTGCGCTTCATCCGCTACGAGCCGCAGGACAAGCCTGTGGTGGAAGCAGTCGAGGAAGGCGGCGAGAAGCGGTTGCGCGTTTCCGTGACCGACCCCGTGCTCGGCAAGAAGCTCGCCATCGACGCCGACCACGTCGTCCTGTCGGCGGCGGTCGTCCCCTCGGCGGGGAGCGAGGACACGGCGCGCATGTTCAAAGTGCCCTTGGGCCCGGACGGCTTCTTCCAGGAGGCGCATGTGAAGCTGCGGCCGGTCGATTTCGCCGCCGAAGGCGTTTTCCTCTGCGGCACGGCGCAGTATCCCAAGCACCTGGCGGAAGTGATCAGCCAGGCCTACGGCGCCGCCGGCCGGGCGTTGACGCTCTTAACCCACGACACCGTCGTCGCCTCGGGTTCGGTGTGCGAGGTGGACGAGAACCGCTGCGTGTCCTGCGGCGCATGCATCACCGCCTGCACCTACGGCGCGATCGAATTCCACGACACAGCGCGCGGCAAGAAGGCGACCATCAATCCGGTGCTGTGCAAGGGCGACGGCCTGTGCAACGCGAAATGCCCCTCGGGTGCGGTGTTCCTCAAGCACTACACCAACGAGGAAGTGTTCGGCCAGATCGACGCCGCACTGGCCCACTGAGCACCGCACGCAGGCAGCGCATACGCAAGAGTGAATTAGACATGGCAACCCCCAGCGAATTCAAGCCGACCATCGTCGGTTTCCTGTGCAACTGGTGCTGCTACGGCGGTGCGGACCTGTGCGGCGTGTCGCGCTTCCAGTACCCGCCGTATCTGCGCGTCATCCGTTTGATGTGCTCGGGCCGCGTCGATCTCGAATTCATCTTCCGCGCTTTTGCGAAGAAGGCGGACGGGGTGTTCATCGGCGGCTGTCATCTGAATGACTGCCACTACAACCCCGAGGGCAACTACGACGCCCTGGGGAACAGCTTGATGGCGAAGCGCATCCTCGCGCAGCTGGGCGTGAACCCGGAGCGGCTGCGGCTCGAGTGGGTGTCGGCGGGCGAGGGCATCCGCTTCGCCGAAATCATGAACGACTTTTCTGGCAAGATCCGCAGCCTCGGCCCGCTCGGCTCCGCCGAAGGTGTCGATCCCGCCGAACTCAGCGCGCGGTTTGAGGAGGCGCAGACGCTCGTTCCTTACATCAAACTGGTCGAGCGCGAGCGGTTGCGCGTGCCGGTGCGCACCGAGGCGGGCTACCAGAAGTTCTTCGGCAGCAAAGAGTTCGACGAGCTGTTCAAGGAGTTGGTCCTGGACAAGCTGGTGATGAGTCGCATCATGGGCTTCCTGCGCGCCAAGCCGGCTGCCCCGGTGGAGATTCCCGGCAGCCTGGGGCTCGATCCCTCGGAAGTGGCGCGGCACATCCAGGAGCTCGCCGACCAGGGCATGATCAAGTTCGACGCCGGCAAGGCGGCGGTCGCAGCTTAGTCGGGCGATTCGGCATAGAGGACGAAAGAGCAGCATGGAACAGGAAAAGATCGACGCCATCATCGAGAAATACCGGGGCAAGCCCGGCGCGCTGATCCACGCGCTGATGGAAATCCAGCACGAGAATCACTGGCTGCCGCGCGAAGTGCTGCATAAGCTCGCCGACGCCCTGGAAGTCCCTTTCGGCCGCGTCATGCAGATCGCCTCGCTTTACAAGACCTTCAGCCTCACGCCGCGGGGAAGGAACGAAGTGCACGTGTGCACGGGCATCTCCTGCCATCTGCGCGGCGCGGCGAAGCTCCTGGAGAAGGTGCAGAGCGTGACCGGCATCCGCCCGGGGGAGACCGACGCCCAGGCGCGCTTCAGCCTGGAGACGGGAAGCTGCCTCGGCAGTTGCAGCCTCGGCCCGGAGATGATCGTCAACGGCAGGCACCACGCGCGCATGAGCCCGGCGAAGGTCGAGGACGTGCTCAAGGACTATCAGTAGGCAAACGACTATGACCAGGCTCCAATCCGCAGCCGAACTGGATAAGCTGCGCGCATCCATCCGCGCCGCGCGCGATCCGCAGAAGCCCTGCATCGCGGTGTGCGGCGGCGCCGGCTGCCACGGGCTCGAATCCGCGACGCTGGTGCGCGCCTTCGGCGACGAAATCGCCAGGCAGGGCCTAGAGGGCAAGCTCGAGGTACGCGCCACCGGCTGCCACGGCTTCTGCGAAAAGGGGCCGAACGTGGTCGTCGGCCCGGACGAGGTCGCCTATTTCACGGTGCAGCCGGCGGACGTGCCGGACATCGTCGCGCGCGCCGCGAAGGGCGAGGTACTCGAGCGCCTCACCTACGCCGACCCGAATTCGGGCGAGCGCGCCGTGCATCTTGCCGAAGTGCCTTTCTACAAGCACCAGACGCGCATCCTCATCGGCGACAACCCGAAGATCGATCCAACCAAAATCGAGGACTACATCGCGCTCGGCGGCTATGGCGCGCTTGCCAAGGCGTTGTTCCAGATGACGCCCGAGGCAGTGCTCGACGAAGTGAAGAAAGCGAACCTGCGCGGCCGCGGCGGCGGCGGTTTCCCCGCGGGGCAGAAGTGGGAGACGGCGAAGAAAGCGCCGGGCGAGCCGAAGTACGTCATCGTCAACGGCCACGAAGGCGAGCCGGGCGCGTTCATGGACAGAGCGCTGTTCACCGGCAATCCGCACAAAATCATCGAGGGCCTGATCATCGGCGCGTATGCCATCGGCGCACATCAGGGCTTCATCTACACCCGGCACGATTCGCCGCAGCTGATCGCCCACATCCGCCAGGCGCTGGCGCAGGCCGAGGAATACGGTCTGCTCGGCGACAACATCCTCGGCAGCGGCTTCAAGCTCCAGGTGGAATTGCATTTTGACGTCGGCATTTTTGTCTCAGGCGAATCGAGTGCGCTCATGCGCTCGATCGAAGGCAATCCGCCCGAACCGCGGCCGAAGTACATCCGCACCTCGGTCTCCGGCATCTGGGACAAGCCGAGCAACTTAAATAACGTCGAGACCTGGGCCAACGTGCCGCAGATCATCGAGAAGGGCGCCGATTGGTACGCGGGCATCGGCACCGCCGGCAGCAAGGGCACGAAGCTTATCTCTCTGTCGGGCAACATCGTCAACAGCGGCGTGGTCGAAGTCCCGATGGGCACGCCGCTGCGGAAGATCGTCTACGACATCGGCGGCGGCGTCCCCGGCGGGAAGCCCCCCAAGGCGGTGCATTTCGGCGGGCCGATGGGCGGCTCGATACCGGAGAAGCTGATCGACGCGCCGCTCGACTTCGACGAGCTGGCGAAACTGGGCGCGCCCATCGGCGCGGGCGGCCTCCTCGTCATGGACGAAGACACCGACATGGTCGACGTGGCACGCTATTTCCTCGACTTCCTCACCAACGAGTCCTGCGGCAAGTGCGTGCCCTGCCGCGAGGGCATGCGCCAGATGCTCAGGGTCCTCACCAACATCACCAAGGGGCGCGGCAAGGACGGCGACATCGCGCTCCTGGAGGAGTTGTCCGACGTCACCGGCTCGGCCTGCCTCTGCGCCTTGGGGAAGACCTCGGCCGATCCGCTGAAGAGCATGCTGCGCTATTTCAAGGACGAATACGAAGCGCGGATCGCGCAGGCGGCAAAGGGGAGCGTAGCGGCATGAGCGAAGTCGTACTCCAGATCGACGGCAAGGAAGTGAAGGCGTCGAGCGACATGACGCTCCTGCAAGCTGCGCGGCAGGCGGGCGTCAGCATCCCGACGCTGTGCCATCACGAGAAGCTCGAACCCTTCGGCGCCTGCCGCATGTGCATGGTCGAAGTCGAGACCCGCGGCAGGAAGAACTACGTCGTGTCCTGCCTCTATCCGGTGGCGGCCGACCTCACGGTGCGCACGCGCTCGGAGAAGGTCGACCGCATCCGGCGGCTGATCCTGGAAGAACTGCTCGCGCATGCGCCGAATTCGCCCGAGCTCACCGCTCTGGCGAAGGAGTACGGCGCCGACCGCGATCGCTTCGAGAAGGAATCCTCGTTCTGCATCCTCTGCGGCCTGTGCGTGCGCTACTGCAACGAAGTGAAGCAGAAGAACGCGGTGGGCTTCATTGAGCGCGGCGCGAAGCGCCAGATCGGTTTCGTCCCCGAAATCGCCGCCAAGGAATGCTGGGACTGCCAGGAGTGCTTCCCGCTCTGCCCGACTTCCTACGCCCAGGCCGCCTACTTCCTCACCGAGGCGCTTGCTTTTCCGGGCAGGCGGCACGCGGAGAGCGCGAAGGCATAATTCTTTTCGAAATCGCGGGCTGCGATTTCGATGCTAAAGACCCAGCGCATGAAACACAAACGCCACCGCGTGGGTGGCGTTTGTGTTTTGATGGTGGAGGCGGGGGGAATTGAAGCATCGGCCTAATCATTCTAACCAGCCGATGTGTAAAAGAATTATTGGCGAACGTCGGACTGGTGCGGATTGGGTGCGACATGCAGGACAATTCTGGACGGTGCCGGACAACTTACCCGGAAGTCTTTAGAGTGATCAGGAAGGCCGCAATGTCGGGCAGCACGTCGGCATGCCTGCGCGGGTTTTCGCGGGATCTTGCGGACCCCAGGTTTCAGGGTGGGCCCTGAACTTTGGCTGATTTCACTCTCTCCGTGGCATCTTTCTCTCCGCGGCGGTCCCCACGCAGTGGCCCCAAATCCGCAAACGCATACTTCTGCCACCGCATACATCAATAGATTACGCGCGGACGAATCAAGCGGTTGATTTTCAGCATCGCCAGGCCGAGGAAACCCGCCCCGATTCGGAGAGTGGCCAGCAAAATGCAGTTCGGATTTGTTGACGGGCCCATTCCTGCCGCGATCTGCCAACTGACCTGTCGACCTGAAGCATGCCCCGGCCTTCGCCGGGACGACGGGGGAAGTGCGAGTTTGGGTCGATCGCAGCGATATCCCTCGTCCCCGTCCCCTCAGGTGCCAAGGCGGGCCAAAAGTCCGTGCAGTTTCCGAGCGGCTACCGGTTTCAACAATACCGGCACGCCCAGGCACTTTGCCTCTTTCTCGATCTCGGGCGTCATGTCGCCGGTGACCAGAAGTGCGGGGATGGGGGCATCGAACGCGGCACGCAAGCGTTGAATCGCGAGCAAACCGTTCGCACCGGGGCCGAGGTGGTAGTCGCTGACAATGGCGGCCGGCTCGTATGTCAACTTATCGAGCCTAGCCACGCAATCCTCCCAGGAAGAAGCGGTCCACACGTCACAGCCCCAGGCCGCGAGCATTGCCCCCAAGCCGTTACGGATCGATGCTTCGTCGTCGATCACAATGACAGAGAGATCCAGGGACGGCAGCGGGGTATCTTCGGCGCACCGCCACTCGAGTAATTGCTTGCCCAGTGGCACTTCCACGGAGAATATCGACCCCTTCCCAGGTACGGAACGCAATGCGAGGCGGTGGCCGAGCGCGCTCGCTAGCCGTTCCACGATGGCCAACCCGAGCCCCATGCTTCTGCCGCGCGCCTCCGACTGCTGCCCGAGGCGCGTGAATTCCCGGAATATGTTTTTGTGGTGCTCAAAGGGAATGCCCGGACCGGTATCGTGCACCTCGATGCGCAGGCCGGCCGCTATCCGCCTGCAACCGAGCGCAATGCGTCCGCTGTCGCAATACTTCACTGCATTGCCGAGGAAATTGCGCAGAATACGCTGCAGCAGCATGGGGTCGCTGCGAACGACGGCCGAACTCGCGACGAATTCGAGTTTCAGCCCTTTGTCTTCGGCCTGCGGGAGGAACTCGTCATGCAAACGGGCCATCAGTTCGGTCAGGGAGAAATCCGTCTGCCTGGGCTCGATTACCTGGGCGTCCAGCCTCGAAATATCCATGAGCCCGTCGAACAGTTCGTTCATGGCCCCCACCAATTGCCGGATTGATCCGACCATCTTGCCTTCCAGTTCCGGGAGCGGGCAGGCGAGCAGGCTGTCGACAAACAGGTTCAACGCATACAGGGGTTGGCGGAGATCGTGGCTCGCGATGGCGATGAAGCGCTGTTTTTCGGTATTCGCTCGTTCCGCCATCTCCCTCATCCGCTGTGTTTCCGCCATCTGCGCCCGCAATTTCCCGTTCATGCGGGTGATATAGAAGATCAATGCCAATGCACCGACGATTACGGCGACGGCGATGGCGAACATCCGGATCAGCCACGCGTAGTCCCCGTGCGGGTTTGGATCGTACAGGAAGCCTTGCGGCCGGAATCCGCTCGGCAACGTGCCCAACTCGGCATAGACTTCCGCGATGTGCTTCCAGCGCCCAGGATTCATGTAGCCCGCCTCGATCAGATCGAGTTCCATGAGCTTGGCCTGTTCCTGCGCTTCGAAGCGCAGCGCATCGCGCGATTTCGCCGGCGCATATTTGGCGCGGATCAGGTCCACCATCTCGTCCACGTGGGTCATGGCATAGGCCCAGCCGCGCAGCGTGGCCTCGCGGAATGCCCTGACCCGTTGCGGGTGGTCCGCGATCTCGCGTTCGGTCGTGTAGATGTTGTCGCCGTAGAAATCCACGCCGCCCTCGCGCGGAGACAACACGCGGTAGGGGATGCCCGCCCGCTCCAGCAGGTAGGGTTCGTTGGTCGAGAAGCTCGATTGCGCCGCCACCTTGCCGGATATCAAGTCGTCGAGATTGAACGAATGCCGCAGGACGCGGACTTTGTCCAGCAGTCCCTCCTGACGAAGATAACCGAGATTGGCGGCGGCGTTGGGCTCGATCATCACCTTCTTGCCGGCAAGGTCGTGGATGGTGTCGATGCCCGCACTGCGCAAGGCGAGCAGGATCGAGGGCGAGTGCTGAAAGATCACGGCCAGCACGACTACCGGCTTTCCTTGCGCACGGAGCAGCAGGACGCTGCTCGATCCGACCCCGAAATCGGCCGCGCCCGACACCACCTGGTCGTCCGTGTTCAATCCGGGCCGCGCTTCCACCAGCGAAACGTCGAGCCCAACTTCCCGGTAAAAGCCCTTTTCCAGCGCTGCATAGAATCCGGCGAACTGGAACTGGTGCGTCCACTTTAATTGCACCTTGACGGGATCGAGCTTCACCGGTTGCGGTTCTGCGAAAGCGCCCCACGGCACACAACAGAACAGCATCAGCGCGGCATGGCGTGCCATCCGTCGCAGACCCTCCTGCGCACCGAGCTGCAATCGCCGGTGAAGCCCTTGGGTGCCGGCGCCCGGTTGCAGGGTGTATTGTTCTACGATGCCGCGCGGCTCAACAACATTCATCTGCTGAGCGGGGAGGCGGCCGCCAATCGCCTGAGCTCCGTCGGGCTCGGATTCAGGCTGAATCTGCCGCGGCAGATCAGCGTGAATGTGGATGCGGCCAAGCGGTTGACGGTCGACGTCCCCGGCACGACGGCTGCGCACCTGATCCATGTCAGCGTCGCCGCGAGTTTCTAGGCTGCGGTCGGTGCAGGTGCGCCCGGTGAAAGAGCGCAGGATTGGATCGCTGCGCTCCGGCCATCCTGCTCCCGTAAAGAATTATCTTTGACGGGCGCTATAAGCAGCAATACGGAGTGCAGGTATCGGCGCACGCGCGGCGCGGGCGCGGATTGCGTCCCCATCTCCAGTGCATTCTGAGCAGGTGCGGTACGGCCGCATTGGCCGTACTATTTGCGCTCGTCCATCCAGAAAAGTGCGCTCCGGATGTCCAAAGAAGTCAAAGTCACGCCGCAGCGCGCTATCGTCGCGGCCGTACAGTTGCCGACGGTAAGCGACGCAGAGCTTGAGGCATCGCTGGAAGAGCTGCGTGAATTGGCGAAGACGCTGGGTTTCGAGGTGGTGGCCACGTTCACGCAAAAGCGCGCCAATTTCGATACTGCGGCCTACCTCGGCGCCGGCAAGCGCGAGGAACTGCGGCGCTTTGTGCATGGTGAGGCCGATCAATCTGGCGATGCGCCTGAGGAGACAGCTGCCTCGGCAAAGCGCTCGGGGAAAAGCGCCGAACGACGTATCGCACACCACGGTGCGGTCGCGGCGCGTGAAGCGGCCAAGGCCCGGGCCGGCCGCGACACCCGCGAGGCCGCATTCGTGCTGGTTGATCACGAGATTTCGCCGTCGCAGGCGCGCAACCTCGAAAATGAAATCGGCTGCGACGTGATGGACCGCACCATGGTGATCCTCGAAATATTTCATCGCCACGCGCGCTCCAACGCGGCGCGCGCGCAGGTCGAGATCGCGCGCTTGCGTTACCTCGCGCCACGCTTGCGCGAGGCGGCCAAGCTGGCGGGGCCGCAAGGGCGGCAACGCAGCGGAGTCGGCGGCCGAGGTGCAGGTGAAGGTGCCGGTGAGGCAGACCGCGCCAAGATCCGTGACCGCATCGCAGAGTTGAAGCAAGAGATCGTTGCACTCGACCTCGAACGCCAGGTACAGCGTGCGCGGCGCCAGGAAAGCCAGGGCCTGGCGCGCGTGGCGCTAATCGGATACACGAACGCGGGCAAGTCCACCCTGATGCGCGCGCTGACGGGGAGCGAGGTCCTGGTCGCCAACAAGCTGTTCGCGACGCTCGACACCACAGTGCGTGCGCTGGTGCCCGAGGGCGTGCCGCGCGTGCTGGTGAGCGATACGGTGGGCTTCATCAAGAACCTGCCGCACGATCTTGTCGCATCGTTCAAATCCACGCTCGAAGAAGCAGCCGAGGCGTCATTGCTGCTCCATGTGATCGATGCCAGCGACCCCGGATTTGAACGCCAGATCGAGGTGACCGAGAAGGTGATTGAAGAAATCGGAGCGGGCAAGGTGCCGCGCTTGCGCGTGTTCAACAAGATCGACCGCGTCGGCGATGCCAAGGCACGCGCAGAGCGCGCGAAGGCCTTGCGTGCACGTTTCCCCAAGTGCATCGTGATCAGCGCCGTCGATCAGGATGACATTGCCAAACTGCACAAGACGGTCCGTGCGTTTTTTGCCCGGCGCCTGGTCAAGGCCGAGTTGTTTCTGCCCTGGTCGGCACAGAAGTTGCGCGGCGAGTTGTTCGCGATTTGCGAGGTGCTGGAGGAGCGTGCCGACGCGGACGGTACGTTCTTCCGTGTGCGTGGCGAGCGCAAGGATGTTGATGGCCTGCGCGAGCGAATCGGACAGGCGCAAGGGATTCGGTAGCGGGGTCTTGACTCAAGGCGAGGGAATTCCACGGCCTCAAAACGCCAACGGCCACCCGCAAGGGATGGCCGTCGCCGATTGGTGGAGGCGGGGGGAATTGCCCTTGCAGGGCGCGCTCGCGCCTGCAGGCGCTCGCCGTTCTCAAGGCACGAGGCCTGAAGCCGTTCAGGCCTCGTGTCCTTTCGAACCCCCCGTCCGTTCCGGACGCGGCTTCCATTCCCGCGAACCTGCGTCTTCAAATGAAAACGCCACCGCGAGGGCTAGGCGTTAAGTTAACGTGTTGAAAACGCCCTAACCGGGTGGCATTATCCCCTATGAGTCTCAACGGCTTATAGGGGATTCTTCATTGGCAGTAATTTCTTCCTCGTCGTATCCGCCACTTCCGCCGGAAGTCGCCGGCATCGACGTCAACTTCTGCAAGAACCCGCGGTGCGCCAATTTCGGCGCTCCTGCCTCGCTACTTAAGTACCGGCGCAAAGCGGGCACCGCGCTAGCGACGACACCCGGTACGGCGTACGGTCTTACCAGCGTGGGAAAGTTGAGACCTGCGTTGAAGTGTCTCCTTTGCAACGAGTCCTTTTCCCTCAAGAGCAACCTCGCAGTGGCCGAAGAGGTGATGCGGTTTGCCGACTACCTTCTACCACCTGAAGAGCCTCATTGTCCGAAGAGCACCTGTCCCAATCACTCGGTTCCTACCGGTACGCGAGGGGCTTACTACCGTTTTGGTTTGACGAACGCTGGGGCCAGGCGTTGGCAGTGTCGGCGGTGCGGAACGACCTTCAGCGCCGGCGCGCCGGCAACCCGGCGCCAGCGCATAACGCACCTCAACAAGGCCATCCTTCTTGCGCTGACCAACAAGATGCCGATACGGCGCGTCATGAAGGTGACCGGGATGAACGCCGTCACCCTCTACGGCAAAATCAATTTTCTCCACCGCCAGTGCCTTGCCTTCGCGGCTAGCCGGGAGCGGGCACTCCTCGACCTGGAGCTCGAGCGCTTGTACATCAGCGTCGACCGACAGGATTACACGGTCAACTGGGCAAGTGGCAACGACCGCCGCAACATTGTTCTGCGGGCCGTCGGGAGCTGCGACAACGATTCAGGCTATGTCTTCGGCACGCATCTGGCGTACGACCCAACCGTCGACCCCGCGGCCGTGGAGGCCGATGCCGTCGCGACCGGGGACGCTGAGCTGCCATATCCGCATCGCAAGTACGCGCGGCTGTGGCTAAAGAAGGACTACGACGACGCCCTTGCTGAGGCGCTTGAGGAGCAAGCTCGCAAGGTGGCGAAGTCCAAAAAGGGACCAACCAAGGCAGACCTGACTTCCAGTATTGAGGACCGGTACGAGTCCGCTGCGATACGGGAGGATTCTGAAGTCGCTGAATCGAAGGACGAAGACCAGAAACTGCCGGAAGCCCGCGGTATGCAAGTTCACGAGGAATATTCACTCTACGGCCACTTTCGGTTCCTCAAGGGGCTGCTGCGTCGCGTCGGTAAGCTCCGCTTCTATCTTGACCAGGATTCAGGTATGCGCGCGGCGTGCCTTGCGGCGTTCGCCCAAGACGTGAAATCCCGGAGAGTCGACGCGTTCTACGTCCGGATTGCTAAGGAGATGACGGTGGACAAAAAGCGCGGCACCGTCACTAAGGCACGGGCAGTGGTCAAGGGCTTTGAAGAGTCGTTTCCCGAACTCACCCCAGCCGAAATCGCGGTCGAAGTTATGAAGGTCGAGATTCTCCGGTCCGTAGCCCTTGGGCACTGGAGCGACCGCTGGTGCACGCATCCCTACCCGAACATGTCAGAACCGGACAAGGCTATGTGCTGGCTGACTGACCTTGAGGACCTCGATGCCGACCATGCGGCCCGACTCTTTCTGAGGGCGAGCCTGCATGGCATCGACAACTTCTTCCAGCGCGTACGGCGCAGCCTCAACCCCTTGGAGCGACCGCATCTGACCGCTAGCAAGGCGAGGCGCACCTGGTACGGATACAGCCCCTACAATCCCGGGCTGGTGGAGAAGCTCCTGGGCATCTATCGAGTCATGCACAACTTTGTCGACGTCGGAAAGGACGGCAAGACGCCGGCAATGCGGCTCGGGTTAGCAACCGTCGCAGTGAAGCCAGAAGACATTCTGTACTTTGTGGCCTAGCGCACTGCCTCGAACGGCGCGTATAAAAAAGCCCTGCAGGAGTTCCTGCAGGGCTAATCTTTCAACACGTTAACTTAACGCCTAGCCGCGAGGGTGGCGTTTTCATTTGATGGTGGAGGCGGGGGGAATTGAACCCCCGTCCGCAAGCCCTCTACAGCCAGTTCTACATACTTAGCCTGGTTATTTGATTTAACCGCTTACCCGCCAACCGGCAGGCTGGCAAACGGCGAGTCACCTTGAATTTAGCGCTCTGCAAAGTGACCCTGCATGGCGCGAGCTCATGTAAATGACTCTGCTGTAGCTTGCGCTACCCGGCCCATGAACCAACCGGTGCAGAGCTAGCCGGTATTAGGCGGCTAGTGCGAAACGTTCGTCGTTCGCGGTTATTGCGTTCCAGTTGGATTTACGAGGTGGCTGGGCCTCGGTATGCACTGCACTGCTTCGTTGCCCACGTCGAAACCAGGTCGCCCCCGGTATCTGGTGAGTCGCTAGAGGTGGCCGATCGCCTGTGCCCCCAACGTCCCTTGCTGCTAGGACATTATCGCATATGGGGGCGAATCGGGCGTGGATCAAGAGGCGCGCAGGAAGTCGAGCACCTGGCGCGGATCGTCGATGATGGCGTCCGCCCGCCAGGATTCGACCGAGCCGCCGTCGCCGAGATAGCCGTACTTGGCGGCGATCACGGGCATGCCGGCGGCGCGCGCCGCCTGTACGTCGCGCAAGTCATCGCCGACGTAGAGGCAATTTGCCGGCGGCAGGGCAAGGGCGGCGGCGGCGTGGAGCAGGGAATCGGGATGGGGTTTCAGCCGCGCGGTAGTGTCGCCGCCGACGATGCAGGCCGCGCGCTCGCCCAGCTTCAGCCCGCGCAGTAACGGCAGGGTGAAGCGCTCCGCCTTGTTCGTGACTACGCCCCAGGGGAGGCCGCTCTCGTCCAGGCGATCGAGGAGTTCCGCCATGCCGTCGAACAGCCGCGTGTCGACGCAGACTTCGGCGGCGTAGAAGTCGAGGAAGCGCAGCTTCAAGTCCTCGTAGCGTGCGCTTCCCGGCTCGAGATCGAAGCCGATCTTGAGCATGCCGCGCGCGCCGCTCGAGGTATAGGCGCGGGTGGTGGCGAGGGGTAGGGGGGCAAGGCCTTCGGCTGCGCGCACGCGGTTCAGCGCCCGGGCAAGATCGGGTGCGGTGTCTGCGAGCGTGCCGTCCAGGTCGAACAGCACCGCGCGCAGGCAGGACTCAGCTAGCGAATTCACCGATGGTCGCGACTTTCGATCGAGTGGTACGGGAGCTGCGGGCACGACTCAAGCGTCGCGCACGCAGTGCATCAGGTAGTTGACGCTCGCGTTGTCGTTGAGCGCGTAGACCTTGGTGAGCGGGTTGTAGCTCATGCCGATCACCTGCCGCGGCGAGAGGCCCGCGGCCCGGCAATGGCGCGCGAGTTCGGAAGGCTTGATGAACTTGGCGTAGTCGTGCGTACCGCGCGGCAGCAAGCGCAGGACATATTCGGCGCCGATGACGGCGAGTACGTAAGACTTGGGGTTGCGGTTGATGGTGGAGAAGAAGACGTCGGCTCCAGGCTTGACTAGCTGCGCGCATGCCGCGACCGTGCTCGCCGGATCAGGAACGTGCTCGAGCAGCTCCATGCAGGTGAGGGCGTCGTAGCGTCCGGGCTCGCGCTTGGCAATCGCTTCGGCGCTGATGTGTTCGTAGTCGACGGCCAGGCGAGATTCGAACAAGTGCAGCTGCGCCACCTTCAGCGCCTTTTCCGAGAGATCGATGCCTTTCACCTGGGCACCGAGCGCGGCCATGGCTTCGGCGAGGATGCCGCCACCGCAGCCGACGTCGAGCACGGTCTTCCCTTTCACCCCCGCGGTGGTGTCGATCCAGCCCAGGCGCAGCGGGTTGATCTGATGCAAGGGCTTGAACTCGCTCGTGGGGTCCCACCAGCGATGCGCGAGTTCGCTGAATTTGGCCAGTTCGTGGAGGTCGACGTTCATCATGTGCGATCCAAATAAAAAAGCCCCGCGCTAGCGCGGGGCTTTTGAGCGCGGATCAAAAACTTACTGGTTGCGCGTACCGACGACTTCGATCTCGACGCGGCGGTTCTTCGAACGGCCTTCCTTCGTGCGGTTGTCGGCGATCGGCTGGGTCTTGCCCTTGCCTTCGGTGTAGATGCGGTTGGCTTCGATGCCCTTGCTCACCAGATAGGCCTTGACCGCGTCGGCGCGGCGCAGCGACAGTTTCTGATTATAGGCTTTGCTGCCAATGCTGTCGGTATGGCCGATGGCGATGATCACTTCCAGGTTCACCGCTTTGAGCTTCGAGACCAAATCATCCAGCTTGGCCTTGCCTTCGGGCTTCAGCACCGCCTTGTCGAAGTCGAAGTGCGTGTCGGCGGCCATCGTGACCTTTTCGGCTACGGGCTTGGGCGCGGGTTTCGGCGCAGGCTTGGCAGCGGGGGCGGGGGCCGGCGCAGCTTTCGGCGCGGGCGCGGGCTCAGCCTTCTTCGGCACCAGGTCCGGATCGCACTCGGTGGTCGCCATGGCGGGGGTCCAGTAGCCGGTGCGCCAGCAGAGGCCGTACGGATCCTTGACTACCACGTTGGAGACGGGCGCTTCGACGTAACCTTTGACCTGCGCCACTGCCGCGGTTGCACCCATGCCGAGCGCCAGGGCGCCAGCGAAAACCAATGCGAAACGCTTGACTGTCTTGTTCATTTTTTTCCCCTCTCAATTGTCGGCAGGCGGCTGCCGTGAAAACGCTGTAACGGAATTCTAACTGGCTTCCGTTAAGCCTTTGTTTCTATTGACAGCCTATTTTGCCATAAATCGGCGAGCTTTTCTAGGTCTATTTCCGGAGCGCCAAGGACTGTCCGTTCGCTGAGCAAAAGGCGGCCGGCGACCCAGACGTGACTGACATTTTCACGGCCGGCAGCATAAACGAGGTGCGAGATGGGATCGTAGCAAGGCAGCGTGTCTGGCGCGCGAAACTCGACCGCGGTCAGATCGGCGAACTTGCCTGCTTGGATCGAGCCGATCGCATGGTCGAGGCGCAGCGCTCGCGCCCCGCCGAGGGTCGCCATGGTGAGCGCCTGGTGCGCGGGCAGGCTGCGCGCGTCGCCGCTCGCCACTTTTGCGATCAGCGCAGCCTGGCGCATCTCCTGAAACAGATCGAGGCGGTTGTTGCTTGCCGCGCCGTCGGTGCCCAGCCCGACATTCACACCCTGGGAGAGCATGCTGACGATGGGCGCGATGCCGTTGCCGAACTTGAGGTTGGAGGAAGGGCAGTGGGCGACCGAACTGCCGTTTTGAGCGAGCAGCTCGATCTCTTCGGGCGTGAGGTGTACCGCGTGGGCGGCGATGAAGTTCGGGCCGACGAGCCCCAACCGGCGCAGGCGCTCGATTGGCCGCGCGCCATGCTGGGCGACGCTTTGGGCGACTTCGTCGGCGGTCTCGTGCACGTGCGTGTGCACCGGCAGGTCCAGTTCCTCGGCAAGGGTCAGCAGGCGCTCGAAGCTCTTGTCGCCCACCGCATAGGGCGAGTGCGGCGCCATGCAAAACGACAGCAGCGGTTCGTCGCGCAGGCCGTCGCGCAGTGCCAGGCCCTTGGCGAGGTAGTCCTCGGCATCCGCAGCGTAATGGCTGGCGTGGTCGATGACTACCAGGCCGAGTGCGGCGCGCATGCCCAGCGCCAGCGCCGCGCGCGCCGCCTCACCAGGGTAGAAGTACATGTCGCCGAAGCAAGTGATGCCGCCGCGCAGCATCTCGGCACAGGCGAGCAGCGTGCCGTCATGGACGAACTGTGCCGAGACGATGCCCGCCTCGGCCGGCCAGATGCGCTCGCGCAGCCACTGCATCAGCGTCAGGTCGTCGGCGATGCCGCGCATCAAGCTCATCGCGGCATGGGTGTGCAGGTTGACCAGCCCTGGAATGAGCACATGCCGCGGCAGGGTAACGGTCTCGGCGGCGCTATAGGCGGCTTCGGCCTCCGACCGCGGCAGCAGCGCGACAATGCGCCCACCGTCGACCGCGATGCTCGCGTGCTCGAACACGCGTGCTTCCGGCTGCACCGGCACGACCCAGCGCGCATGGATCAACAGGTCTATCGATTGCACGTCCGCTCTAGGCGCCTCATCCTCGCCTCTTTGTTCGTGGATTGGCCGGCAGGATACAGCAGAAGCGGCGGCATGGGGCGGACGAGCGCGCGAAAGCGCGCGCCGCAAGCGATTGCTCCGGTGGTCAGGGGAATGGCCGGCATGCTAAAATTCAACGTTTTTAAGCCCGCGATTTACGGCGGTTTTTTGAGCATTCGCGGGCTTTTCGCGGTGCACGTTTTTGGGTGAAAGTTAGATCATCGGTTCGACATGGAACAGTTTGCCAAAGAAACCCTGCCGGTCAGTCTAGAAGAAGAAATGCGGCGGTCCTACCTCGATTACGCCATGAGCGTGATCGTGGGCCGCGCGCTGCCGGATGTGCGCGACGGCTTGAAGCCGGTGCACCGCCGCGTGCTGTTTGCCATGCACGAATCGAACAACGTGTGGAACCGGCCGTACGTGAAGTGCGCGCGCATCGTCGGCGAGGTGCTGGGCAAGTATCACCCGCACGGCGATACCGCGACCTACGAGGCGCTGGTGCGCATGGCGCAGGACTTTTCCATGCGCTACACGCTCATCGACGGCCAAGGCAACTTCGGCTCGATCGACGGCGACTCGGCCGCGGCCTACCGCTACACCGAGTGCCGGCTGGAGCGCATTTCCTCGGAGATGCTCGCCGACATCGACAAGGAAACCGTTGACTTTGTCCCCAACTACGACGGCAAGGAGCGCGAGCCTTCGGCGCTGCCGACGCGCATCCCGAATCTGCTCATCAACGGCTCATCCGGGATCGCGGTGGGCATGGCGACGAACATCCCGCCGCACAATCTCACCGAGGTGGTGAACGGCGGCCTCGCTCTGCTTGCCAACCCGGAGATCAGCATCGACGAGCTGATCGACATCATTCCGGCGCCCGATTTCCCCACGGCGGGCATCATCTACGGACTCGCCGGCGTGCAGCAGGGCTATCGCACTGGTCGCGGCCGCGTGATCATGCGCGCGCGCACCCATTTCGAGGAGCTGGAAAAGGGTAATCGCGAGGCGATCATCGTCGACGAGCTGCCTTACCAGGTGAACAAGAAGAGCCTGCTCGAGCGGATTGCGGAACTCGTGAACGAGAAGAAGCTCGAGGGCATCAGCGAAATCCGCGACGAGTCGGACAAGTCGGGCATGCGCATGGTGTTCGAGTTGAAGCGCGGCGAAGTGCCGGAAGTCGTGCTGAACAACCTGTACAAGCAGACCCAGCTGCAGGACACCTTCGGCATCAATATGGTGGCGCTGGTCGACGGCCAACCGCGGCTGCTGAATCTCAAGCAGATGCTGGAAGCGTTCCTCGCCCACCGGCGCGAAGTGGTGACGCGGCGCACGGTGTACGAACTGCGCAAGGCGCGCGAGCGTGGCCACATCCTGGAAGGCCT
The DNA here is from genome assembly GCA_964565875.1 of uncultured Enterobacteriaceae bacterium. Classification (GTDB taxonomy): domain Bacteria; phylum Pseudomonadota; class Gammaproteobacteria; order Burkholderiales; family SG8-39; genus 2-12-FULL-64-23. The sequence continues at coordinate 10,167 of CAZMGP010000035.1, read as the reverse complement.
GGCGGTTGCGCTGTCCAACGTGGACGAGATCATTGCCTTGATCAAAGCGGCGCAGACTCCGCCCGAGGCGAAGCTCGCGTTGATGGCGAAAGCCTGGCGCTCGCCGGTGGTTGAGGAGTTGCTCGCGCGCGCCGCGGCGGACGCCTCGCGTCCGGAAGGGCTCGCCGCCGACTTCGGCCTAATCGCCGGGGGCTACCGGCTGTCGGATGCGCAGGCGCAGGCGATCCTGGAAATGCGCCTGCAGCGGCTCACGGGCCTCGAGCAGGACAAGATCGTCGCCGAGTACAAGGAAGTGATGCTGCAGATCGCCGACTATCTCGACATCCTGGCGAAGCCGGCGCGCATCACGGCAATCATCGCCGACGAGCTGAAGGCCATCAAAGAGCAGTACGGCGATGCGCGCAAGAGCGAGATCGAGCAGAACCCGCAGGACCTCGAGGACGAGGACCTGATCGCCTCGGCCGACATGGTGGTGACGCTGTCGCACACCGGCTACATCAAGTCGCAGCCCTTGGCGGATTACAGCGCGCAGCGCCGCGGTGGACGCGGCCGACAGGCGACGGCGACGAAAGAGGACGATTTCATCGAGCGCCTGTTCATCGCCAACACTCACGACTACGTGCTGTGCTTCTCCAGCCGCGGGCGCGTCTACTGGGTCAAGGTCTACCAGGTGCCGCAGGGCAGCCGCGCCAGTCGCGGCAAGCCGGTGATCAACATGTTCCCCTTGACCGAAGGCGAGAAGATCACCGCCATCCTGCCGGTGCGGCAGTTCGACGACGGCGATTACATGTTCATGGCCACCGCGCAGGGCACGGTGAAGAAGACGCCGCTCTCCGCTTTTGCCAATCCGCGCGGCAAGGGCATTATCGCGGTGGAATTGGACGAGGGCGATTTTCTCATCGGCGTCGCCGTCACCGACGGCTCGCACGACGTCATGCTTTTCTCCGACGCCGGCAAGGCGGTGCGCTTCGAGGAAGCGGACGTGCGCCCCATGGGCCGCGTCAGCCGCGGCGTGCGCGGCATGATGCTGGAGGAAGGCCAGCAGGTGATCTCGATGCTGGTGGCCGAAAACGAAACGCGCACGGTGTTGACGGCGACGGAGAACGGCTACGGCAAGCGCACCGCGATTTCGGAATACACCCGCCACGGCCGCGGCACCAAGGGCATGATTGCGATCAACACCGGTGAGCGTAACGGCAGGCTAGTCGGCGCGGTGCTGGTGGAGGAAAAGGACGAGGTGATGCTGATCTCGACCGGCGGCGTCGTCATCCGCACCAAGGTGGCGCAGATCCGCGAGCAGGGTCGCTCCACCCAGGGCGTGACCCTGATCAATCTCGATGAGGGCACCAAGCTCGCCGGCATTGCCACGGTGCTGGAATCCGACGAGGAAAACGGCAACGGCGAAGCGAAGGACGTTTCCGGAGGAAAATGACGCTCCGGCCCCGGCCGGCGTCAACCATTTGAGGGGGCTATCGTGGCACGAGTGTTCAATTTCAGTGCCGGTCCGGCGGTGTTGCCCGAACCGGTCCTCGAGCAGGCTGCGGCGGAGATGCTCGACTGGCACGGCAGCGGCATGTCGGTGATGGAAATGAGCCATCGCGGCAAGGAGTTCATCTCCATCCACGCCGAGGCAGAGCGCGACTTGCGCGAACTGCTCGCCGTGCCCGCCAATTACAAAGTGCTGTTCCTGCAGGGCGGCGCCATCGCCGAGAACGCCGTCGTGCCGATGAACCTGCTGCGCGGCAAGAGCGCGGCCGATTACGTCAATACCGGCGAATGGTCGAAGAAGTCGATCAAGGAGGCGAAGAAGTACTGCAAAGTGAACGTCGCCGCCTCGAGCGAGAACCGCAACTTCACCTACATCCCGCCGCAGGCTAGCTGGAAGCTCTCGCCCGATGCGGCCTATGTCCACGTCTGCACCAACGAGACCATAGGCGGACTCGAATACCACTGGGTGCCCGACACCGGCGCGGTGCCGCTCGTCGCCGACATGTCCTCGCATATCCTGTCGCGGCCGGTGGACGTATCCAAGTACGGCCTCATCTACGGCGGCGCGCAGAAGAACATCGGGCCTGCGGGTCTGACGCTGGTGATCGTGCGCGACGATCTCATTGGGCAAGCGCTGCCGATCACACCGTCTGCCTTCGATTACAAGGCGCAGGCAGACGCCGATTCCATGTTCAACACGCCGGCGACCTACGCCATCTATATCGCAGGCCTCGTGTTCAAATGGATTAAGGCGGAGGGGGGCATTGCGGAAATGGAGCGGCGCAACGTGGCGAAGGCGAAGCTGCTCTACGACTACCTCGATCAGAGCAAGTTCTTCCTGAGCCCGGTCGAGCCGCGCGACCGCTCGCGCATGAACGTGCCGTTCAAGCTCAAGAACGAGGCGCTGGACGAAGAGTTCCTGAAGGGCGCAAAGGCCAAGGGAATGATCCAGCTCAAGGGTCACCGCTCGGTCGGCGGCATGCGCGCTTCGATCTACAACGCCATGCCCATCGAAGGCGTGCGCTGCCTGGTCGACTACATGCGCGAATTCGAAGGCAAGCACGCAAGTTGAGTGCGGGATGCCGGCATGTCTGAGCGCAAGCCCTTCGAGATACTGGTCCTCAACAATATCGCCCAGGTGGGCTTGAAGCGCCTGCCCGCGGAGCGCTATCGCGTCGACAAGGATTCTGCGCATCCGGATGCGATCCTCGTGCGCTCGCAGGACCTGCATGCGATGAAGATCGCGCCTTCCGTGAAGGCGATCGGCCGCGCCGGCGCCGGCACCAACAACATCCCGGTGAAGGCGATGAGCGAGCGCGGCGTGCCGGTGTTCAACGCGCCGGGCGCGAACGCCAATGCGGTGAAGGAATTGGTGCTTGCGGGCATGCTGATCGCCGCGCGCAACCTCGCGCCCGCGCTCGGATTCATCGACGGATTGAAGGGCAAGGACGTGGCGCTCGCCGAAGAGGTCGAAGCGGGGAAGAAGCAGTTCGCCGGAGTCGAATTGCCGCAGCACACGCTCGGCGTCATCGGCCTGGGCAAGATCGGCAGCCTCGTTGCCGACGCGGCGATCCATCTCGGCATGAACGTGCTCGGCTACGATCCGGAGATCACGGTGGACGCCGCTTGGAGCCTGCCGTCGCAGGTGAAAAAGGCGCATTCCATCGACGAGGTATTGCGTGCGAGCCACTTCATCACCCTGCACGTGCCACTGCTGCCGCAGACGCGCCATCTGGTGAACGCGAGGAACCTGGAGCTCGTGCGCCCCGGCGCGATCCTGCTCAATTTCTCGCGCGAAGGCATCGTCGACAGCGAGGCCGTGGTGCAGGCGCTTGCCGCGCACAAGCTCAAATGCTATGTGACCGATTTTCCCGAGGCGCGGCTCCTCGGGCAGCCGGGCGTGGTGGCGCTGCCGCACCTGGGCGCGTCCACGCGCGAAGCCGAGGACAACTGCGCCGTCATGGTGGTCGACCAGGTGCGCGAGTTCCTCGAGCACGGCAACGTCGCGAACGCGGTCAACTTTCCCGACATGGCGATGCCGCGCGAGTCCCCCTATCGCTTGGCGGTCGCCAATGCCAACGTGCCGAGCATGGTGGCGCAGATCTCCACCGCTCTCGCCAAAGCGGGCCTGAACATTCACAATATGCTGAACAAGTCCAAGGGCGAGATGGCCTATACCCTGGTCGACATCGACAGCGCGGCGTCGCGCGAACTCGTCGCGCATCTGGCCAGGATCGAGGGCGTGCTCGCCGTGCGCTATCTGCCGCTGCGGGATTAGAACCACGATGAAAAGAGAACTCGCCAAGCTGCGTGGACAAATCGATGCGCTCGACTTGCGCATCCTCGCCGCGCTGAACGAGCGTGCCAAGATCGCCCATGCCGTGGGCAAGCTGAAGCAGGGCAGCCAAGTGTATCGGCCGGAGCGCGAGGCGCAGATCCTGCGCAGCATCCTGGCTAAGAACCCGGGGCCGCTCGGGCGCGCGGCGCTCGCCCGCGTCTACACCGAAATCATCTCCGCCTGCCGCGCCCTGGAGCAGCCGCTCGCGGTGTCCTACCTCGGGCCACCGGGCACGTTCAGCGAAATGGCGGTGCTGAAGCTCTTCGGCGCCGGCGTGCGCACCCAGGCCTGCGCCTCGATCGACGAGGTGTTCCGCCAGGCCGAGACCGGCAGCGTCGACTACGGCGTGGTGCCGGTGGAAAACTCGAGCGAAGGCGCGATCGACCGCACCCACGATTTGCTGCTGTCGACGCCGCTCAAGATCTGCGCCGAGACGGTGCTGCGCGTGCGCCAGAATCTGATGGCGAAGACGAGTTCCCTGAAGAACATCGTGCGCGTGTATTCGCATGCGCAGTCGCTCGCGCAATGCAACCAGTGGCTGAACCGCAAGCTTCCCGAAGCCGAACGCGTGTCGGTGGCGAGCAACTCCGAGGCGGCGCGGCTCGCGGCGCAGGAACACGGTGCGGCGGCGATCGCCGGAGATATCGCGGTCGAGCGCCACGGCCTGAAGCTCGTCGCGCGCAACATCGAAGACGATCCCAACAACACCACGCGCTTCCTCGTGCTCGGCGACCACGATGCCGCACCCTCCGGTAAGGACCTCACGTCCATCGTCATGTCCGCGCCGAACCGCCCGGGCGCGGTGCATGCGCTGCTGACGCCGATCGCCAAATACGGGGTCAGCATGAGCCGGCTCGAGTCGCGCCCGGCGCGCACCGGGCGCTGGGAGTACATGTTCTTCGCCGACGTTCAGGGCCATCGCGAAGACCCCAAGGTGGCGAAAGCGCTCGCCGCCCTCGAAAAACTCGCCCCTTTCCTCAAAATTCTCGGCTCCTATCCCGCCGCCGTGCTCTAGGCGGCCTCGAACATCATGTCCGACATCATCGATCTTTGCGAACGTTCCCTATCCTATGTGCGCGCCATCGCGCCTTATCAGCCGGGCAAGCCGATCAGCGAGCTCGCGCGCGAATTCGGCCTGGACGAAGCCTCGATCGTGAAGCTCGCCTCCAACGAAAATCCGCGCGGCATTTCGCCCAAGGCGCTGGAAGCAGTCAAACGGGCGCTGCCGGAACTGGGACGCTATCCCGACGGCTTCGATCTCAGCCAGGCGCTCGCGCGCAAGCTCGGCGTGCCGATGGAACAGATCGTGCTCGGCAACGGCTCGAACGACGTGCTCGAGCACGCGGGCATGGCGTTTCTCGCGCCCGGTACCTCGGCGGTGTATTCGCAGCATGCCTTCGCCGTCTATCCGCTCGCGACCCAGGCGCGCGGCGCCCAGTCCATCGTCACGCCGGCGAAGAACTACGGCCACGACCTCGCGGCGATGCTGGCGGCGATCCGCCCGGACACGCGCGTGGTGTTCATCGCCAATCCGAACAATCCCACCGGCACCATGCTCACCGCGGCCGAACTCGAGTCCTTCCTCAGCCGCGCGCCGAAAGACGTGGTCGTGGTCATCGACGAGGCCTACAACGAATACCTCGACCCCAAGCTGCGCTGCCCGAGCATCGCCTGGCTCGCGCGCTTTCCCAACCTCATCGTCACGCGCACGTTTTCCAAGGTGTACGGCCTCGCGGGCCTGCGCGTGGGCTATGCGGTATGCCATGCGGAGCTCGCGGCGCTCCTGAACCGCGTGCGCCAGCCGTTCAACGTCAACAACCTCGCCATCGTCGCCGCCGTCGCCGCGCTCGATGACGCCGAGTTCGTGCGCGCGAGCTACGAGCTGAATGTCACCGGCATGAAACAGTTGGAAGACGGTTGCAAGCGTTTGAGCCTCGCCTGGATTCCGTCCTACGGCAATTTCCTCACCATCGAGATTCCGAAAGACCAGGAAGGAAAGAGCCAGGCGGGCGCGGTGTTCGGCAAGCTCTTGCGCCGCGGCGTGATCGTGCGCCCGCTCGCAGGCTATGCCATGCCCGACCATTTGCGCGTCACCATCGGCCTCGAGTCGGAGAACGCGCGCTTCCTCGAGGCGCTCGCCGCGGTGCTCAAAGCGTGACGCGCGTGGCTGCAGCTCACCTCGATACCATCGTCGTTTTCGGCGTCGGGCTGATCGGCGGCTCCTTCGCGCTCGGCTTGAAGGCGGCGGGCGCGGCGAAACGCGTCATCGGTTTCGGCCGCAATCCGAAAAATCTATCGCGCGCGCTGGAGCTGGGCGTGATCGACGAGATCGGCAGCGATCCGGCGGTAGTTGCCGAAGCGGACTTCGTGCTCATCGCCACGCCGGTCGGGCAGATGGGCGGCGTAATGGCGGCAATCGCGCCGCACATCCGTCCGGGAACGGTGCTCAGCGACGGCGGCAGCACCAAGCAGGACGTGGTGGCGCTCGCTTACGCCAAGCTGGGCGCGCGCGCGGGGCAGTTCGTTCCCGGGCATCCGATCGCCGGCGCGGAATTCAGCGGCGTGGAGGCGGCGAAGGCAGAGCTCTATCGCGGGCGCAAGGTGGTGCTGACGCCGCTCCCCGAGAATAGCGAAGCGTCCATCCGCCGCGTGCGCGCCGCCTGGCGGCTGTGCGGCGCGAAGCTGCACCGCATGCAGCCTGCCGAGCACGATCGCGTGTTCGCCGCAGTGAGTCATCTGCCGCATCTGCTTTCCTTCGCACTGGTCGACCAGATGGCGCGCCATCCGAATGGCAAGCAACTGTTCGACTATGCCGCCGGAGGCTTTCGCGACTTCACCCGCATCGCCTCCAGCCACCCGGAAATGTGGCGCGATATCTGCGTCGCCAACCGCAAGGCGCTGCTCATCGAACTCGCCGGCTACCAGCGCGAGCTGCGCGATGTCGCGAAACTGCTCGCCAAGGGCGACGGCACCGGGCTGGAGAGGATGTTCGCGCGGGCGCGCAAAGCGCGGGAAAAGTGGCTGCGCAGCCAGCAATGACGGCGCTCATCGGCTGTTGAGCGCGTCGGACCCTCACGTGGAATACCTCGATCTCGCTCCCATGCCCCGCGTCTCCGGCAGGGTGAAGCTGCCGGGATCGAAGAGCATCTCCAACCGTATGCTGCTGCTCGCCGCGCTCGCGCAAGGCGAAACGCGGTTGTTGGACCTCCTCGATTCCGACGACACTCGCCACATGCTCGGGGCGCTGGCGGCGCTCGGCGTCGCCTGCAATCGCGAAGGCGAGGCGCTCGTCGTGCGCGGCGCAGGCGGCGCCTTTCCGGTGAAATCCGCCGAGCTGTTTCTCGGCAACGCGGGCACGGCATTCCGGCCGTTGACGGCGGCGCTCGCGCTCTGCGGCGGAGACTACAAGCTCTCGGGCGTGGCGCGCATGCACGAGCGGCCGATCGGCGACCTGGTTGAGTCCTTGCGCGCGCAAGGGGCGCACATCGACTACCTCGGCAAGCCCGGTTTTCCGCCGCTACGCATCGCCGGCCCGCGGCTTGCCGCGGGCGGGACGGTCAAGGTGCGCGGCGACGTCTCGAGCCAGTTCCTCACCGCGCTGCTCATGGCCTTGCCCTTGAGCGGCAACGCGACCTCGGTTGAAGTCGAGGGCGAGCTGATATCCAAGCCTTATATCGACATCACCTTGAACTGCATGCAGCGCTTCGGCGTCGAAGTCGCGCGCGAAGCCTGGCGCGCGTTCCGGATTCCGGCGGGCGCGCGCTACCGCAGCCCGGGCGAGATCCATGTCGAAGGCGATGCCTCGTCTGCTTCCTATTTTCTCGCCGCCGGCGCGATCAGCGGGCTTGCGGGCGGCGGACCGGTGCGGGTGGAAGGGGTGGGGAAGGCGAGCATCCAAGGCGATGTGCGCTTCGCCGAGGCGCTCGAGCGCATGGGGGCACGCATAAGCATGGGCGCGAACTGGATCGAGGCCGGCGCAGGGGCGGTTGCGCGCCAAGGCGGTAAGCTTTTCGCCATCGATGCCGACTTCAATCACATACCGGATGCAGCCATGACCATCGCGGTGGCGGCGCTGTTTGCCGACGGCACGAGCGTGCTGCGCAACATCGCTAGCTGGCGCGTGAAGGAGACGGACCGCATCCACGCCATGGCGACCGAACTGCGCAAGCTCGGCGCAGTCGTAGAAGAAGGCGCGGATTTCCTGCGCGTGACACCGCCCGCGCAGCTCGCGCCGAACGCGGCGATCGACACCTACGATGACCACCGCATGGCGATGTGCTTCGCCCTCGCCGCCTTGGGGGGGGTGCCGGTGAGGATCAACGACCCGCAGTGCGTGAACAAGACTTTCCCCGACTATTTCGCCACCTTGGCGAGCATTAAGAGCTGAGGCATGGCGTCCTCCATACCGGTCATCGCCATCGACGGGCCCTCGGCCTCGGGCAAGGGAACGATCGCCGAACGCGTTGCGCGCGAGTTGGGCTTCCACTATTTGGACAGCGGTGCGCTCTATCGCCTGGTGGCGCTGGCCGCGCTGCGCTCGGGCGTGGATTGGGACGACGAGACTGCGGTCGCTGTGCTCGCGGCGAAGCTTCCTGTGCGTTTCGAGGCAGGTGCAATATGGCTGTCAGATCAAATTGTTACAAACGACATCCGCACCGAGGAGGCGAGCCTGGGCGCCTCACGCGTGGCGGCGCTACCGTCGGTGCGTACGGCGCTCTTCGCGCGCCAGCAGGCTTTCCGCCAGTCGCCGGGCCTGGTGGCGGAAGGGCGCGACATGGGCACCGTGGTGTTCCCGGACGCGGCGCTCAAGGTGTATCTCACGGCGAGCGCCGAGGTGCGCGCCGAGCGCAGGCATAAGCAGTTGAAAGAAAAAGGAATCAATGCTAACATGCGCACCCTTTTGCAGGAATTGCGGGAACGCGACCGGCGCGACAGCGCGAGAAGCGTCGCCCCGCTGCAAAAGGCGGCCGATGCCCTGGATCTCGACAGTACGGGACGAGGCATCGACGATTGTGTCGGTCAGGTACTCGCGTGGTACCGACAATGGGCGGCAGGCTCGCAGCAGTGAGATCTGCCTTGTGTTAAACCAACCCCGTCCGCAAGGGCGGTGAAACAGGTAAATATCAAATGTCCAATCTTTCCCCCGCGGTCGCCAACAAGGAAGACAATTTCGCTGCCTTGTTCGAAGAAAGCCTGACGCGCCAGGAAATGCGCGTCGGCGAGGTGATCACCGCGGAAGTCGTACGCGTAGATATGAATTTCGTGGTGGTGAACGCCGGACTGAAGTCCGAGAGCTTCATCCCCGTCGAAGAATTCCGCAATGATTCCGGTGAGATCGAAGCCAAAGTCGGCGATTTCGTCAGCGTCGCCATCGAAGCCCTGGAAGACGGTTTCGGCGAGACGCGCCTGTCGCGCGACAAGGCGAAACGCCTGTCCGCCTGGATGGACCTGGAGAAGGCCCTGGAAACGGGCGAACTCGTCCAAGGCGTGATCAGCGGCAAGGTCAAGGGCGGCCTCACCGTCATGGCCAACGGCATCCGCGCCTTCCTGCCGGGGTCGCTGGTCGACATCCGGCCGGTCAAGGACACGACGCCGTTCGAAGGCAAGACCATGGAGTTCAAGGTCATCAAGCTCGATCGCAAGCGCAATAACGTCGTGGTGTCGCGCCGCGCCGTGCTCGAGGCGAGCCAGGGCGAAGAGCGCGCGAAGCTGCTGCAGACCCTGTCCGAAGGCACGGTGGTCAAGGGCATCGTCAAGAACATCACCGACTACGGCGCGTTCGTCGATCTGGGCGGCATCGACGGCCTGCTGCACATCACCGACCTCGCCTGGCGCCGCGTGAAGCATCCGTCCGAGGTGCTTGCGGTGGGCGACGAGGTCACGGCGAAGATCCTCAAGTTCGACCAGGAGAAGAACCGGGTGTCGCTCGGCATGAAGCAGCTCGGCGAAGACCCCTGGGTCGGCCTGTCGCGCCGCTATCCGACCGGCACGCGCCTGTTCGGCAAGGTCACCAATCTCACCGACTACGGCGCTTTCGTCGAGGTGGAGCAGGGCATCGAGGGCCTGGTGCACGTGTCCGAGATGGACTGGACCAACAAGAACGTGCATCCGTCCAAGGTGGTGCAGCTCGGCGACGAAGTCGAGGTGATGATCCTGGAGATCGACGAGGAGCGCCGCCGCATTTCGCTCGGGATGAAGCAGTGCATGCCCAATCCCTGGAGCGAGTTCGCCATGAACTTCAAGAAGGGCGATCGCGTCAAGGGCCAGATCAAGTCGATCACCGATTTCGGCGTGTTCATCGGCCTGCCCGGCGGCATCGACGGCCTGGTGCACCTGTCCGA
>CAZMGP010000034.1:0-54518 GCA_964565875.1 uncultured Enterobacteriaceae bacterium | reverse complement strand
ACGGTGTACGAGAAAGGCGCCGAGGTGGTGCGCATGCAGCACACGCTGCTCGGCGCGGAGGGCTTCCGCAAGGGAATGGACCTCTATTTCAAGCACCACGACGGCCAGGCGGTCACCACCGACGAATTCGTGCAGGCGATGGCCGACGCCACCGGCACCGACCTGGCCCAGTTCCGCCGCTGGTACGACCAGGCGGGCACGCCGGTGGTCACCGCCAAGGCGAGTTACGACGCAATAGCGAAGGAATACACGCTGACGCTCGCGCAGTCCTGCCCGCCCACGCCGGAGCAGGAAACGAAGCTGCCGTTCCACATTCCCTTCGCGCTCGGGCTGGTGGGCGCGGACGGCCGCGACCTGGCGCTGCGCCTGCGCGACCCTGCGGAGGCGAGCGTGCGCACCAAGGGCGAGGAGACCACCATCGTGCTGTCGCTGAAGGAAGCGGAGAGTAGCTTCGTCTTCAGCGACGTCGCGGCCGCACCGGTGCCGTCGCTGCTGCGCGAGTTCTCCGCACCGGTGATCGTGAACTACGACTACGGCGACGCCGAACTCAGCCATCTGATGGCGCACGACGCCAACGCCTTCAACCGCTGGGAAGCCGGACAGCGCCTGGCGCTCAAGCTAATGCTGCAAGGGGTGAAGTCCCGGCGTTCCGGCGGCGCGCTCGAAGTGCCGCGCAGCTTCGTCGATGCCTTCGCGCGCGTGCTCGCAGACGCCCCGCGCGATCCCGCCTTCGCGGCCGAGGCTCTGGCGCTGCCCGCGGAAATCTACATCGCCGAACAATTGGGGGAAGTCGATCCCGACGCCATCCACGCGGTGCGCAACGGCCTGCGGCGCCATCTCGCGCAAAGCCTGCGTGCGCCGCTGCTCGCGGCTTACCGCGCACATGCCGTCCCCGGGCCCTACAGCCCCGAGGCCGCCGCCGCGGGCAAGCGTTCGCTCAGGAATCTCTGCCTCGGCTACCTGATGGAACTCGAGGACGCTGAAGTGCGCACGCTCGCGCTGCGCCAATACGAGGGCGCGAACAACATGACCGACGCCATGGCTGCGCTCGGCGCGCTCGCCAATTGCGACTGCGCCGAGCGCGCGGCGGCGCTCTCCGCCTTCTACCTCAAGTGGAAGCACGAGCCGCTGGTGGTGGACAAGTGGCTCGCGGTGCAGGCAGGATCGCGCCTGCCCGGCACCCTAGCCGAGGTGAGGAAGCTGCTGAGCCACCCGGCTTTCGACATCCATAACCCGAACAAGGTGTACGCGCTGATCCGCAGCTTCAGCGCGAACCACGTGCGCTTCCACGCCGCGGACGGCGGCGGCTACGATTTCCTCGCCGACCAGGTCATCGCCATCAACGCCTTCAACCCGCAAGTGGCGGCGCGCATGGCGCGGGGCTTCGACCGCTGGAGAAAGTTCGACGCCGGCCGCCAGCGCCTTGCGCAAGCCGCGCTCGAGCGCATCCGCGACAGCGCGGGCTTGTCCAAGGACGTGGCGGAGATCGTGACCAAGGCGCTGGCGTAGGCGGCGCGAATACGCCGGGGCACGCTTTCCTCGGCAGCGGCCCGGCCTTAGCGCTGCGCGTCGAACACGCGTTCGAAGAATGCGAACATGCGGTCAGCGGATTGCTTCGTGACTTCCCGGTTGTAGCGGTATTCGACCGCGGAGCCCCGCACGTCGACCTTGCGAAAACCATCCAGGTTCTCGCAGTCCCAGCAATGGGTCGCTTCGGGATAAAGCTGCCATTCGACCGGCGCACCGGCGCTCTTCAGACGCTCCAGGCGCGGCAGGCATTCCGCGGCCGGCGTCTCGCTGTCCTTGCCGCCCATCTGCACCAGCAGCGGGCGGTCGATATCGCCGTTGACGATTTCGTAGGGCGTGCTCTGCGGCGGCCGGATGGTGAAGCAGCCGGGATAGAAGGACGCGACCGCAGCGAAGCGCGGGCCGCTATTTACCGCGCTCGCCCACAGCTTGCTGCCCGCCAGCACGCCGACCATCGCACCCCAGGAAAAACCCGCCAGGGCGATCCGGTCTTTGTCCACGAACGCGAGCGTGCGCAGGTGTTCCCCCGCCTGCAGCGCGTCGCGCAGGCCGCGCGCGAAATTGACGCCGTTCTTCGCGCCCATGCAGAGGGTATCGACATTTCGCGCATCCAGGCTATCGACAAGCAGTGCGACATAGCCGCGCGCCACGGCCTCCTTCGCCCAGCCGAGCATCGCCGTGTTCTGCCAGCGGCCGTTCGCGCTCCGCAGCCCGCCGCACTGGTGCATCAGCACCAGAGCCGGAAACGGCCCCGCCCCTTCGGGCCGGTAGAGCGCCATCTTGGGCGTGCTGAACACCGAGAGGGTCGACACAGAAGAGGGAAACTCGAGATCCTTCGTCAAAGTGGCGGCGCGCAGCAGGGTATCGGCAGCGGGCTGTGCCGCCGCAATGCCGAGCCAGAAAAGCGAAACGAACCCGATAAGGACAGCTATTCGACCGCGCATACTCTCTCCTCCTTGCTGTTTCGCCCGACAGCGCGCGCCGTGATAGTAGGAATTCGGCCGCGCGCTGGCAAGCCGCGACCCCGGCTGCACGGTTTGGCTTGACGCCGGGAAAAGGCGATCCTACACTCGCGACCCGCTCGGTATTCACGACGAAGGTCCAAGAGGTATATCCATGCTGATCTTCAGGCAATTGGTGGATCCGCCGTCATCGACTTACACCTATCTCCTCGCCGACAGCCGGAGTTCGGAGGCGGTGCTCATCGATTCGGTGTTCGAGCAGGCGCGGCGCGACGCCGCCCTCATCAAGGAACTCGGCCTGCGGCTGCGTTGCACGCTCGAAACCCACGTCCACGCGGATCACGTGACCGGCGCCTGGCTGCTTAGGCGCGAGTTCGGCAGCGAGATTGCAGTGGCCACGGCGAGCGGCGCGAGAGGCGCGGACCGCAGCCTCGCCCATGGCGATGCGATCGAATTCGGCTCGCGCCAGCTGCGCGTACGCGCGACGCCGGGCCACACCGACGGCTGCGTAACGTACGTGCTCGACGACGAGAGCATGGCCTTTACCGGCGACTGCCTGCTCATTCGCGGCAGCGGCCGCACCGATTTCCAGCAAGGCGACGCGCACCGCATGTACCAATCGGTGCATACGCAGATCTTCACCCTGCCGCAGGACTGCCTGCTCTATCCCGGCCACGACTACCGCGGCCTGACGGTCACCAGCGTGCGCGAAGAGCGACGCTACAACCCGCGGCTGGGCGGCGAAATCGGCGAGGACGATTTCACCGGCTACATGAACAACCTGAACCTGCCGCATCCGCGGCAGATAGACGTCGCCGTGCCGGCGAATCTCAATTGCGGCCGGCCGCAGAACGAGAACCTAACCGGGAGTGCGCCCGACTGGGCGCCGCTCGTTTTCACGTTCGCCGGCATCTGGGAAATCCAGCCGCAGGGACTGGAAGAAGCGGCGGAGCCGGTGCAGATCATCGACGTGCGCGAGGCGGCCGAGTTCGACGGACCGCTCGGCCACATCAAAGGCGCGCAGTTGATCCCCCTCGGCGATCTGCTGCGCCGCGCGGCGGAAATCGAACGCGCTCGGCCGGCGGTGATGGTCTGCCGTTCCGGGGCGCGCTCGGCGCAGGCGGTGGTGATATTGCAGAAAGCGGGCTACACCGACGTCGCGAACCTCGCCGGCGGCATGCTGCGCTGGCGCGCTGACGGCCATCCGGTCGTAGGCGGCGGGACATAGAGGCCTGCGACAGGCCGAAGAAGAGCTGATCATCGACTCGACCCCGCATGCGCCTGCCACTGGCAGGTTGAGCGGCGCCACGACGGCGACTCGGGCGTTGCCGGTTGCGCAGTTCGATTAAAATCACTCATCGATCGACTAATAGCCCGTAACAAAAGGCGTTTGTTACGGGCTGAATTAGGGGAGCACGAGGGGAGGCATCCCCTCGTTTTGTTACATACTCTAAGGAGCAACAAATGCATTACGCGATTTCCACCACCTGGGGCCCGACCGACATCACTCGCGCAGCCCTGCCCTTCGTGTTCGCCGCGTCCGCCCTGCAGGCCGGCGACACGGTGATGATCATGCTGTTCCACGACGCCGTCACCATCGCGCTCGACGGCGCGCACGAAAAGATGGTGCCCTTCGGCCCGCCGTCGCGCTTTGCTGAAATCTTCGCCCACCCCAACGCGAAGATCGTCGTGTGCAAGCCCTGCGCCGAGATCCGCGGCATCAAGGAAAGTATGCTCGCCAAGAACGCGGCGTTCGGCGGCATGAACGACCTGCACGCCCACGCGTCCCGCCCGGATGCGAAGCTCGTCAATTTCTAGCACTAGCCCGCGCCGAATTAAACTTCGCCCGTGACGGGGGCAGCGCAATGCAATTGAGCGAGGTGCTGAGCATTCGCGCCGGAAGCGCAGCGCTCGCGCGGCTACGCAGCCACGGCCTCGACCCGGCCGAGGTGGCGCTCATCCCCGCGGCGGCGGGCGGACCCAAGGGCCTGGTGCTGACGCCGCTAGACCAGGTGATCTTCGGCGAATGGCTCGCGCGCGCGCCACGCAGGCGCTGGCTTATCGGCGCATCCATCGGCGCCTGGCGCATGGCGGCTGCCTGCCTGCCCCGGCCCGTCGAAGCGCTGAAGCGCCTGGCCCGACTCTACAGCGAAGCGCAGAACTATCGCAAAAATCCGTCTCCGGCGGAAATTTCCGCCACTTGCGCCGACATCATCGAGCAGCTGCTCGACGGCGAAGCGAGTGCGCTGCTCGACAACCGCGAGTATCGACTGGCGGTTCTGACGGTGCGCGGCCGCGGCGTCCTCGCGCGCGAGCATCGGGCGACGCCCATTGCCTGGGCGCTCGCGGCAGCCGCGAACACGGCTGATCGGCGGCACCTGGCGCGATTTCTCGAACGCGCGGTGTTCGCCGCCGACACACGGGACCTACCCTTTTTCGATTCCCGCCTCGACAGTTTTGCCAACCGCGTGAGCCCGCTCACGCTCGACAACCTGCCGCGGGCGCTGCTCGCCTCGGCGAGCATTCCGCTGTTGATGCAGGGCGTGAACGAATTGCCCGGTTCGCCGCGCGGCACCTACTGGGACGGCGGCATCATCGACTACCACCTAGCGCTGCCCTATTCCCGCATCGACGGCCTGGTGCTCTATCCGCATTTCGCCGATCACATCACCCCCGGCTGGCTGGACAAGCATCTCCCTCGCCGCCGCGCGCGCGGCGCAGAACTCGCCAACGTCATCATGCTCAGTCCGTCGAGCGAATTCGTCGCGCGGCTACCCGGCGGAAAGCTGCCGGACCGCAGCGACTTCAAGCGCTTCGGCACCGACCATGCGGCGCGAATCAAGCTTTGGCGCAGCGCCATCTCGGAAAGCGAGCGCCTGGCCGAAGCCTTCCTGCGCTGGTGCGAAGCGCCGGACCTCGCGCGCGTGCGGAGCTTCGCCGCGCCCTAGCGCTGCGAAGAGCCCTGGCGGGGGGAAGGCGCTATAATTTTCATTTCAAGACGCGTGACGAGAGTCGTCTTTGTAACAGCCCTGCAGAAGGATAAGATCCTATGGCCCAGCATCAGCCAAAAGGGGTTGCGGTCGGCAACGTAGACCCGGTTTGGGCGCGCATCCGAAGCGAAGCCGAAGAGATCGTGCGGAGAGAGCCCGCGCTTGCGAGCTTCATTTACGCGACCGTTCTCAGCCAAGGCAGCCTCGAAGCCGCGATCGTTCGTCGCGTCGCCGAGCGGATCGAACATGCCGACGTCCCGGCCGAATTGATTCGACTGGCCTATGCCGAAGCGCTGGCGAGCGAGCCGCAACTGGGCACAGCTTTCCGCGCCGACATCGTCGCGACCGTCGACCGCGACCCGGCCACCGATCGCTTCATTCAACCCCTGCTCTACTTCAAGGGCTTTCACGCCATCCAGACGCACCGCCTTGCGCATTGGCTGTGGAGCGTCGGCCGCAAGGATTTCGCCTACTATCTGCAGAGCCGCGCCTCCGCCGTGCTTCAGTGCGATATCCATCCCGCGGCGCGCATCGGGCGCGGCATCTTTCTCGACCATGCGACCGGCCTCGTGGTCGGTGAGACCGCCCTGATCGAGGACGACGTATCGATGCTGCACAGCGTCACCCTCGGCGGCACCGGTAAGGAAGACGGCGATCGCCATCCGAAGATCCGTCGCGGGGTCATGATCGGCGCCGGCGCAAAGATCCTCGGCAATATCGAAGTCGGCAAGTGCTCGCGCATCGCCGCGGGATCGGTAGTCCTGCAGCCGGTGCCGCCCAACGTCACGGTGGCCGGTGTTCCTGCCAAGGTGGTCGGCCGGGCCGGCTGCGCCGAGCCTTCGCGCACCATGGACCAAATGCTGACCGACATCGGCGACTGACGCATCGAAGATTCCCGCGGCGAGCCGGGCGGAAACCGTAGCCCGCTCCTCGACGCCACACTTCGCGACGCGCTTTTAGGCAGAGCCTCCCTGGATCTGCGCGACCTTCTTCTGCACCCGCTGATCGAAGCGCGAAAGAGTGACGACCACGCGCTGGTGCGTGCCTTCTCCGATGCGCTCGACCGCATCGGCGGCGGCGACGCGGAAAGTGAGCAGCCGCCCCTCGATTTTGACGAGTTCCGCCTCGGCCGAAACGCGCATGCCTACCGGAGTCGCGGCGACATGGCTCACGTCGAGTTGCGTGCCCAGGCTCTGCTGTCCGGGCGGCAGCAGGTGCTCGACCGCGGCGAGCGCCGCCGCCTCGATCAAGTTGATCATCACCGGCGTCGCCAGCACGTGCACGCGGCCGCTGCCGACTTTCGGCGCCGTGTGCTCCTCGCCCACCACGAGTTCCGCCCTACCCTTCAACCCCAACTGCAATCCGGGAATGTCGCTCATGCTTTCCTCCGCTATCCGTCTTGCCCGATGCTAGCCAAGGCCGAGTGCGAAAACATTGACGCGCGACAAGCCGCGCAATAATCGCCTCCCGTTCGTCGCAGCCCGCGACCGCTCGTCGCCGATTTCCGCCGCGCGGTCGCATTCCGCTCGCGCGCCGGCCTGGCGGCGCGGAGCATGGCCTGCGCTGCCCGAGGAGAATTCGCCATGATCGCTCAAGTTCTGGAACACACCCCCGCCTGGGTCTGGCTGCTGCTCTTCGCCCTGCTCTACCTGGGCTTTGCGCAGATGCGGACACGGCGCGTCAGCCGCGCGCGGCTCTACGCGCTGCCCATCGCCATGCTCGCCTGGTCGCTGGCGAGCCTCTTCGCCACCTTCGGCGACAGCGCTCCCGCCGCGGGCGCCTGGCTGGCCGGGGTACTCGGCGCCTACGCGCTGAACGGCTACCTGCGCACGCCCAAGGCGGTGAGCTATTCCGCGCAAGAGCGCCGCTACACCATCCCGGGAAGCCCGCTGCCGCTCGCGCTGATGCTCTCCATCTTCGTCTTGCGCTATGCCGTCAGCGCGGCGATTTCGCTGGATCCGGCGCTGCGCGCGGCAAGCGCCTTCGCCTTCGTCGCGGGCCTCGGTTACGGCTTCTTCAGCGGCTTGTTCTTCGCGCGTGCACTCCACGCCGCACGCGCCGCCGACCAACAGCCTGATGCAGCCGGATTAGCCGCGGCTTCGGCGTCGACCTCTGGTATTCTTCCCTGACTAGTAAGCTCAGCGCGTCGCCCATGAAGCCTGCCTTGACCATCACCTACGCACCCCTGTCGCACAATGTCGGCTATACGGCGGTGTTCAACACGCTCATCGCCTTGCTGCTCACCACGCTGGGTCTGGGCGAGGGCTTCGGCAGCAATTTCGTCTACGCGCAATGCATCGGGCTGCTGGCATGCTCCTTGACCGACGGCGTGCGCCGGCTGTTGTGGCCGCAGCGCGAGCCGCCGCTCATCGCGCTCGTGCCGACCATGGCGGCGGCGATCGCGAGCGCCTGGCTCGCCGGCTCCTGGCTCGCTGCCTCGCTACTCGGCCATCCCTGGCGCGCGCGGGACGAGATGACTTCGCTCCTGGTCACGGCGGCGGCGGGCTTCGCCGCCGTGCTCTATTTCTGGCAACGTGAAAAGGTGTTCCGCCTGGAAGCGGCCGCCGCGGAAGAAAAAAGCCGCACCGAAACCATCGAGCGCCAGATCGCGGAGGCCCGCTTGAAGCTGCTGCAGGCGCAGATCGAGCCACATTTCCTGTTCAATACTCTGGCCAACCTGCACGCCCTCATCGGCGTGGAGCCGGCGCGCGCGCAGGCGATGCTCGGCCATTTGAACGATTTTTTGCGCGCCGCGCTCTCCGCCGCGCGCAAGGACAAAGCCACGCTCGCCGAGGAATTCGCGCTGCTCGAAGGCTACCTGCAACTGCTCGCCGTGCGCATGCCCGGGCGGCTGAAATTCCGGCTCGACCTTCCCGCCGATCTCGCACAGATGCAGGTGCCGCCGATGCTGCTGCAACCGTTGGTGGAAAATGCCATCAAGCACGGCCTCGAGCCCAAGATCGAGGGCGGCGAGGTGGCGATCGAGGCGCATCGCGAAGCGGACCACGCCGTGCTGCAAGTCGCGGACACGGGGCTGGGCTTCGCCGCCGCTCCGACCTCCGGCACTCGGGTCGGCCTCGCGCAGGTGCGCGAGCGGCTCGCCGCGGTCTACGGCGAGGCGGGACGACTCGAAGTCGCCGAGAACGTACCCTGCGGCGTCCGGGTGACGGTGACGCTGCCGCTAGCCTTCGCTCCCGCCGCATGAAGCCGCGCGCGCTCATCGCCGAAGACGAGCCGCTGCTCGCGCGGGAACTCGCGAATGCGCTCGCGCAACTGTGGCCGGAACTGCAGATCGCCGCGCTCGCGGCGAACGGCGTCGAAGCCCTGCAAGTGCTGCGCGAGCACAAACCGGACATCGCTTTTCTCGACATCCGCATGCCCGGCATGAGCGGGCTCGAAGTCGCCGCCGAAGCCGCCGATGCCCTGGGCGCGGGCGAGCGCGTACCGCAGATCGTGTTCGTCACTGCCTTCGAAGAATACGCGCTCAAGGCCTTCGATTACGCGGCCGTGGACTATGTGTTGAAGCCGGTCGCGCGCGAGCGCCTGGCGGCGACGGTCGAGCGGCTGCAGGCGCGTCTCGCCGACGCCGCGCGCACCCCGGACGCCGATCTCGAGCGGCTGGTCGCGCAATTGCGCTCGCTGCTCCCGCAGCCCGAGCGCAGCACGGCGGCGCTGCGCCACATCCGCGCCGGCAGCGGCAACACCGTGCGCATGATCGCAGTCGACGCCGTGTGCTATCTGCAGGCGACCGACAAGTACGTGAATGTGGTGACCTCCGAGGGGGAAGCCCTGGTGCGCGCGAGCCTCAAGGACCTGCTCGCCCAGTTGCCGGCGGAAAAGTTCAACCAGATCCACCGCAGCGTGGTGGTGAATCTGGACGCCGTCGCCGCGGCGGTGCGCGACGACTCCGGCCGGCTGCAGCTGCGCTTGCTGGGGCGCAAGGAAATGCTTCCCGTCAGCCGCGTCTTCGCCGAGCGATTCAAGCCGATGTAAGCGCGCCCCGGCGCGCAAATTTTCCGCCTCGCTTCCTCCCCGCCGCGGCTTGCGCTACCATCGCGGCAGCCTGCCGCAGACCCAATACCAAGACGTTGCGATATGAGGGGATATCCCCCCGTGTTGTTGCGGACTCTAAGGAGGAGTTCGATGCAGTCCTACTGGATTCAAGCAAGCGCCGACGAAACCACGCTCGTGCGGCGCGAAGTGCCGCTGCCCGAGCCCGGGCCCGGCCAAGTGCTGCTGCGCATGCATGCCGCCGCGCTCAACCGCGGCGAACTCATCGCCGGCCACGGCCTGACACAGGCCGGCGCAGCGAAGCCCGCCGGCATGGAAGGCGCCGGCATCGCGGTCAAGCTCGGCCCGGGCGTCACGCGGGTCCGCGCGGACGAGCGCATCATGGGCCGCTGCGCCGGCGCGTTCGCCGAATACGCGCTGATGGACGAGCGCGAGGCGATCGCCGTGCCGCCGAACCTGAACATGGAAGAAGCCGCGAGCTTTCCGCTCGCGTTCATGACCGCGCACGACATGGTGATCGCCCAGGGCAAGCTGCGCGCGGGCGAGTGGCTGCTGGTGACCGGAATCTCCGCCGGCGTGGGCGTGGCATCGCTGTCGATCGCGAAAGCGCTGGGGGCGAAGGTGATCGGCACTTCCGGTTCGGCGGAAAAGCTCGCGCGACTGCAAGCGCTGGGACTCGATGTCGGCATCCGCACCCGCAGCGGCGATTTCGGCAATGCCGTGATGCAGGCGACCGGCGGCAAAGGCGTGAATCTGATCGTCAACAACGTCGGCGGCTCGGTGTTCGCCGAATGCGTGCGCGCCCTCGCCTTCCAGGGGCGGCTCGCCACCGTGGGTTACGTCGACGGTGTGCTCAAGGCGGAGATCGACATCGAAGCGCTGCATGCCAAGCGCCTGGTGCTGTTCGGCGTGTCGAACAAGCTGCGCACGCCCGAGCAGCGCCTGGAGTCGACGCGCGGCTTCGTCGCCGACATCCTTCCCGCCATCGCCGAGGGCCGCATCAAGCCGGTGATCGACCGCGTGTTCGACTTCGATGCGCTACCCGCGGCCAAGGCCTACATGGAGTCGAACGCCCACCTGGGCAAGATCGTGGTGCGCATGCCCAAGGCCTGAGACTTTTGCCGCGGCGGCGCGCCAAGCCGCCGCCCCGATATCTTCATCCTCTGCTAATGCGAAAGGACACTCGATGAAATTGCTGAAACTCCTCCTCGCCCTCGCCGCCATGCTGGGCAATATTTCGGTTGCCTCGGCGCAGGCCTATCCTGCGCACCCGATCACCATGATCGTGTGCTTCTCCGCCGGCGGGCCGACCGACACCCTCGCGCGCATCCTGTCGGAGCGCATGACGCGCGCGCTCGGCCAGACCGTGGTGGTCGAGAACGTGACAGGCGCGGGCGGCAGCATCGGTGTCGGCCGCGTGGTGCGCTCGGCGCCCGACGGCTACACCATCGGCATCGGCCACATCGGCACCCACGTGGTGAACGGCGCCATCTACAACCTGCCCTACGACCTGCTGCACGACCTGGAGCCGGTCGCGCTGGTGGCGAGCAACCCGCAGCTGATGGTGGGCTCGAACAAGATCCCGGCGAAGAACCTGAAGGACCTGGTCGCATGGGTCAAAGCGAATCAGAACAAGGTATCGCTCGCTACCGGCGGGCCGGGCACCCCTTCGCACGTGAGCGCGGTGTACTTCAAGAACATCACCGGCGCGCAATTCGAGATCGTGCATTACCGCGGCTCCGCGCCGGCGCTGCAGGACGTCATCGCGGGACACGTGGACATCATCTTCGACCAGATCTCGAACGCCCTGCCGCAGGCGCGCGCGGGCAAGGTGCACGCCTATGCCGTCACCGCGAAGACGCGCAGTGCCGCGGCACCGGACGTCCCGACCGTGGACGAAGCGGGGCTGCCCAATTTCTACATGTCGGTCTGGCACGGCATCTGGGTGCCCAAAGGCACGCCCAAGGCGGTGATCGCCAAGCTGAACGCCGCCATCGTCGAGACGCTCGCCGACGCCGGCGTGCGCAAGCGCCTCGCCGACCTCGGCCAGGAAGTTCCGCCGCGCGAGCAGCAGACGCCCGAGGCGCTCGGGGCCTACCACAAGGCCGAGATCGAGAAATGGTGGCCGATCATCAAGGCCGCCGGTATGAAGGCGGACTGATCTCCCGCAGAAATCGCATTGCACGCCGGCCGAGTAGCCGCAGACTCGGCGCCGCCGCGCATGGACGATACGAACGAGGGCGATCTCTCCCCCAGAGCGGCGAGCCGCACCGCCGTCGCGACGGCCTACCTGCGCGCGGCGCATCGCCTGCTCGATGCGCCGCCTCTGATCCTCGACGATTCCGCCGCATTGCAGCTGCTCGGCGAACACGCGGCTGCACGCATCGCGCAGGAGACGGAGCGCTATCGCACGCCCGGTATGCGAGCGCTCCGCGCCCATGTGGTGCTGCGCTCGCGCTACGCTGAGGATCGCCTCGCGCAAGCGCTCGCGCGCCGCATCACCCAGTACGTCATCCTCGGCGCTGGCCTCGACAGCTTCGCCCTGCGCCAGCCCGATTGGGCGCGCGGCTTGCACATATTCGAGGTCGACCAGGCGGCGACGCAGGCGTTCAAGCGTTCGCAACTCGCGCGCGCGGGCCTCGCGCTGCCGCCGAACGCACGCTTCGTCCAAATCGACTTCGAGCGTGAATCCCTGAAGGACGGGCTCGCACGCCAGGGGGTCGCACTCGACGCGCCGACCTTCTTCTCCTGGCTCGGCGTCACCATGTACCTCCAGGCGCAGGCGATCGATGCCGCCTTGCAGTCGATGACCGCATTTCCCCGAGGCAGCGAAGTCGTGCTCAGTTTTCTCCAGCCGCCCGATGCCGTAAACGCAAGCGGCTCGGCGCAACTCGCCGAGCGCGTCGCGGGCATGGGCGAAGCATTCGTAAGTTATTTCGAGCCCGAGGCGCTCGCGGCAAAGCTTCGCGCCTTGGGATTTACCGAACTCGAATTTCTCACGCCGCAGGAAGCGGAGCTGCGCTATTTCCGCGCACGGCCGCGCGACTTGCCGCCGCCGCGGCGCACCGGCCTGGTGAGCGCCATCCGTTAGGGAAGCTCCGATCAGGTCCCGATCTGTCGCCTGCATAGTCAATACGCAGGGAACATTAGCACTCAGCCTCTCGCTTGCCCGAAACTGCGTAAGGATGCTGCCCTCAGAACGGCATTGAACCCGCCGAGTCCATTTTGCTCTACTGATCCCCAGACCCGAGCCATTCATACGGGCCGTTCACGGAAGGAGGGAACATGAGCAAGCAATGGAAGATCGGCGCCGGGCTGCTGGGCGCCCTGACCCTGGCCGGCTGCGGCGCCAGCCTGGAGTCGCTGCACGAGTTCGCCGAGCACCTGCTGCAGATCATCAATGTGCCGGGCATCAGTTCGGCGGTGTCCTTCTCCTTCGACCTCGGCACGGTCGACGCGCAGGCGCAGCGCTATTACCTGACCGATCGCACCAATAAAGCGATCGATGTCGTCGACACCGAGAGCAACACCGTCGTCGCCCAGTATCAGAACGGCTTCGCCGGCTGCCGGCTCGCGCCGAACGGCGCTTCCTCGCCATCCTGCCTGTCGGTGGGCGGGGTCGCGGTGAACAACGACGCCTCCGGGCCGAACGGCATCGATGTCGTCGGCAACAACCTGTTCGTCGGCGACGTCAATACCCTATGGGTGATCGACAAGGCGAGCGGCGCGACGGTGAAGAAGATCGGCGTCGGCGGCAATTCCGGCCTGCGCGCCGACGAAGGCTGCTTCGACAAAGTGGACAATCTCTATGCCATCTCCAGTCCGGCGGAGAATCCGCCGTTCATGACTATCGTCGATGCCGCCGATTTCAAAGTTCTCGCAACCGTCTATTTCCAGTCGGCAGGACTGGAAGCCTGCACCTACGATCCGATCACCGGCAATTTCTTCGTCAACAACGACGGCACGACGGCGAATCCGCGCGGCGAATTGAGCGGCTACAGCGCGGCGACCTTCAATGCGCTGAAGGCGGGCGCAAGCGGAACCTGACCGGGGACGCAGTATCAGTTCCCGGGCGCGGCGCTCACCGGCGTCGCCGCCTCGCCGGGCGCGCCCTTCCCCGGCACCACGGTCGCCTACGCCGTCGGCGCGTGCGACCCGACCGGCTTGGCGCTGGGACCGGAAAATGACATCGGCTCCCTGTGCCGGCAGGGCACGCTCGGCGAGCCCCTGACTTTCCAGATTCTCGACCGCACGAACGGCAAACTGCTCGCAACCGTTGCCGCCGGTGGCGGCGATCAGATCGCCTACGACGCCAAATCGAACAAATGGTACCTCGCCGACAACCGCTGGACCGCCAACGGCAAGTCGTGCAAGGGCGGTTCCGCCGCATGCCCGCTGACGCCGGTGCTCGGCATCGTCGACGGGGACAAGCGCAGCGTGGTCGCACTCGTGCCCAACGGCAACAATGCGCATTCGGTTGCGGTCCTACCAGGAGAGGGTCACGCCACCGTGTACACCCCCTTCACCGCGCCCGTTGGGTTCGGCGGCGGGGCGGCCTTCCCCGACGGCGGCATCAGCGTCTGGGGTGCTGGCGACGACATGTAGCACCGCCGACGCCATAGCGCTGCCGCGAAGCCGGGCAAGCCCCGGCTTCGTTTTTTTGCATGACGCGAACGCGCGGTGTTCGAACGTCCCGCTCGGACGAGCCGGCACGCTTGCCCTCTTGCAACTGCGCCGCCATACTTCGGCCTGTCATATCAGCCAAAAGAAGAAGGAGACGAAACGATGCGCGCCATCGTGTTGCTTGCGTGTCTTGCCTTACCAGGACTTGTCGGCGAGGCCAGCGCGCAGACCTATCCGACCAAACCGGTCCGCTTGATCGTGGGCTTCGCTCCGGGCGGCGCGGCGGACTTCGTCGCCCGCGCGCTGGGCGAACCCTTGAGCCGCGCGCTCGGGCAGCCGATCGTGGTGGAGAACCGCGCCGGCGCCGGTTCGAGCATTGCCGCCGATTACGTCGCCAAGTCCGCGCCCGACGGCTACACCATGCTGATCGCGAGCCCGTCCTCGATCTCGGTCAATCCTGCGATGAATCCGAAAATCGGCTACAGCCTGCGCGACCTTGCGCCCATCAGCAAGGTATCGAGCTCGCCGCTGCTACTCGCCGCCTATCCCGGGCTGGGCGTGAATTCGCTCAAGGAACTCGTAGCCGCGGCGAAGAAGTCGCCGGGCAAGCTCAATTACTCCACTTCCGGCAACGGCTCGGCGCCGCACCTCGCCGCGGTGCTGTTCGCGCGCGTCGCCGGCATCGACATTGTGCACGTGCCGTTCAAGGGCGGGGCGCCTTCGGTACAGTCGGTGCTCGCGGGCGACACCCAGTTCACCTTCGCCACGCCGCCCTCGGTGCTGCCGCTGGTGCACGCCGGGCGGCTGCGCGCGCTCGCCGTCACCAGCCGCAAGCGCTCGCCTCTGCTGCCGGACGTTCCCGGCATGGCCGAATCGGGCCTGCCCGACTACGAAGTGTCCTTCTGGTACGGCTTCTTCGTCCCCACCGGCACCAAGCCCGAGATCATCAAGAAACTGTTCGATGCGACCAGCGTCGCCGTGCGTCAGCCCGAAGTGAAGCAGGCCTTCGCGCGGGAGGCGACCGAGCCGGAGAGCTCGCGCTCGCCCGAAGACTTCGCCGCCTTTCTCGAGCAGGACGGCAAGCTGTGGACGCGACTGGTGAAAGAATCGGGCGCGAAGATAGAATAAGCTTCCCGTCAATATCGCAGCCTCACTCAAGCGGAAGAATCCCGGCATGCGCATCGGCATCATCGGCGGCGGCGTCATCGCACGTCTGTTTCTGGAACACGTCCAGCGCGGCGACATGGGCGAGGCACAGGTGGTCGCGATCCAGGGCCGCAGCGCCGCCTCGCGCGGCAAGCCGCTGGCCGAGCAATACGGCGTCGCCTTCGTCACCAGCCTCGCGGACTTGCTCGCCGCGCGGCCGGAAGTCGTGATCGAGGCCGCCTCGCACGACGCGGTGCGCGAATTCGCGCTGCCGCTACTGAAGTCGGGCATTTCGCTGATCCTGCTCTCCGGCGGCGCGCTCTGCGACGATGCGCTGCGCGCGAAACTCGAAGCCGCGGCGGCGAAGCACAAGGCGCTGCTCTACGTGCCCTCGGGCGGCATCGGCGGGCTCGACGCGCTGAAAGCCGTGTGCATCGCCGGCGCCGACAGCGTGGAGATCGCGGTGACCAAGCCGCCCGCCGCCTGGCGCGGCATCGCCTACGTGGAAAAGCAGCACCTCGATCTCGACCGCCTTGCCGGACCGGTGACGCTGTTCGAAGGCAGCGCGCGCGAAGGCGTGCCCTACTTCCCGGCGAATGTGAACATTGCCGCCGCGCTCGCCATGGCGGGCGTCGGCTTCGAGCGCACGCGGCTGAAGGTGGTGGCCGATCCGGCGTTGACGCTGAACACGCATTTCATCAATATCCGCGGCAAGACCGGCCGCATCAGCATCGTATTCGAGAGCGTGCCCTTTCCCGACAATCCGAAGACCGCCATGCTCGCCTGCTATAGCGCGCTCGCGGCGTTCAAGCAGTTCAATTCTCCGGTACGCTACGGGACGTAAATAGGCGCAACGAGGCGCCTGCGCGATGCGCTCGGGCGCCCCGGCAGCAAACTTCGGGAGGAAATATGGACGCTATGACCCAGCTCGCGCTGGCGACGGCCGCCTTCATCGGCACGCATTTCATTTCAAGCACGCCCTTGCGCGCAGCACTGACGAAGGCGATGGGCGAGAAAGCCTATCTCGGCACCTACTCGCTCGCCGCGTTCGCCACCCTCGGCTGGATGATCCACAGCTACGCCAACGCGCCGCTGGCGCCGCTGTGGCGCGGGCTGCGCCATCTGCCCTCTGCGGTGATGCCCTTCGCGCTGCTGCTCATCGTGTGCGCATTGATGACCCGCAACCCCAGCGCCGTCGGCCAATCGGCCGCGCTCGCCGGCGCCGAACCCGCACGCGGCATGCTGCGCGTCACGCGCCATCCCATGATGTGGGGCGTGGCGCTGTGGGCGCTCGCCCACCTATTGGCGCGCGGCGACATGGCCGCGCTCCTGTTCTTCGGCGGCTTTGCCCTGCTCGCGCTCTGCGGCACGCTGCTCATCGACGCGCGCAAGGCCGCGGCCCTGGGAGAGGACTGGCGGCGCTACGCGCAGGCGACGTCCAACCTGCCTTTCGCAGCCATCGCCGCCGGTCGCAACCAGTTCCACGCCAGCGAAATCGGCTGGGCAAAACTCGGCATCGGGCTTGCGCTCTACGCAGTGCTGCTCTTCGCGCACCCTTTCCTTTTCGGCGTGCGCCCGTATTAGCCGCTTGGACCGCGAGCCACACATCAGCGTAGCGTGTAGACTCCGCGCCATGAACGCGCCGGCCCGCCTCGCGGCACTCATCCTGGGAACCCTCATGAGCACGACATCGATCGCGCAAGAAAAGACCAAGGTCGTCCTCGGCACCGCTACGCCGGGCGGCGGCTTCCCCGTCTACGGCGCCGCCTTCGCCGAACTGGTAAACGCCACCGAGCCCACGCTGGCGATCGAGACGCGCAACACCAAGGGCAGCACCGAGAACGTGCCGCTGCTCGAGTCGGGAAAGCTCGACATCGCGCTGGTGCAGGGCGAAGTGGTGCACGAGGCGCTCGCCGGCATCGGCCGGCCGCCCGCGGATCTACGCATCATCACCGCGATCTACTCCTCCCCCGGCATGTACGTGGTGCGCGCCGACAGCCCCTATCGCAGCATCGGCGATTTGAAGGGCAAGCCCGTCGCCTTCGGCGCCAAAGGCTCGGGACTGGTGATCCTTGCACGCTACGTGCTCGATGGCATCGGCCTCGATCAGGAGCGCGATTTCCAGGCGATCTTTCTCGAGCGCGCAGGCGACGGTCCGGCGATGGTCGCCGACGGCCGCGCCGCCGCGCTATGGGGCGCGGGCCTGGGCTGGCCGGGCTTCGCCGCGGTGGCGAAAGCCCCGGGCGGAGCGCGTTTCATCGCGCCCGATGCCGACGAGCGCCGGCGCATCCTCGCCAAGCATCCCTTCCTGCGGCCGATGAGCGTCGCCGCAGGAAGCTATCCCGGGCAGACGGAGGCGATCGCTTCGCTCGGTTCCTGGAGCTTCGTGCTGGCGCGGCCGACGCTCGCCGATGAAGTCGCCTACCGTCTCGCCCGCGCCGTGCACCAAGGCAGATCGGCGTTCGCTGCGCGGCTGCAACAGGCGCGCGAAACGACCCTGGAGAACACCGTCGCCGCCGCGCCGCGCAAGGACTTAATCCATCCCGGCGTGCAGCGTTACTTGCGCGAAATCGGCCTGCTGCAGTAGGAGCAGCGCGCTTTCGGCAACACAATTATGGCCGCTCGGCGAGCAGCGCCAGCGCCATTTCAACGAGTTTCGCCTTCTGGATCTTGGTGCCGTTCGCCCCGGGCGTAACCGGAAACGCCTCGATCGTGCAGGCGCGCAGGGGCAGCTTGAACTTGGCGATGCGCTCGGCGCAATGCACAAGCAGCGCCGCCTCGTCGAACGCCGCTCCCGCTCGAGGAATGACAAAGGCGAAGGGCTTGGTTCCGGATGGCGTGTTCACGCCCACCACCTGAGCCGCGTCTACGCTCGCGTGCTGTTGCAGCACGTCTTCGATCTCCGCCGGGCTGACGAGAAATCCACCGAGGCGCAACGCATCGCCCAGGCGCGCGATGAACACGAATCGACCGTCGGCGGTGGTGTAACCTAGATCGCCGCTCCTGAACCAGCCGTCCGCGGTGACCGCCTCGCGATTCGCGCTCTCGTTGTTGTAATAGCCGACCATGCGGCTGGGTACCTGGAACTCGAGCTCGCCCGCGACTTCGTGCGCCAGCACCTCGCCCGTCGCCGGATCGCGCGCGCGCACCCGAGCCTCGCGCGCGACCGGCCTGCCCCCGCCCAATACGCGCTCGCCGAGCGGTGCCGCCTCGCTCTGCCGCGCCAGCAGCGCCTGCACTTCGCTCATGCCGTAGAGGCCGACGAGCTTCAGGCCGCGCGCATC
Source organism: uncultured Enterobacteriaceae bacterium (assembly GCA_964565875.1). Lineage (GTDB taxonomy): Bacteria > Pseudomonadota > Gammaproteobacteria > Burkholderiales > SG8-39 > 2-12-FULL-64-23. Next base: position 35,975 of record CAZMGP010000034.1, on the reverse strand, counting down.
GGCGCGCGCCGGCAGGTCGGCGAGCGCGGGCGAAAACGCGGCGTAACCGAAGAAGCGCACGCTCGGAAACGGCCGCGGCTCGGGAACGGCGGCGAGCATCTGCTGGATCATCTCGTCCGTGGCATTCGTGTGGGTGATGGCGTGACGCTGTACCGCCCGCGCCGATTCGCCGGCATCGAAGCTCGGGTACATCACCAGCGGCCGGTCAGCGGCGATCGCCGCCATCGCGTTGCAAAAGCCGAACACGCCGCACAAGGGCACGGTGACCAGGATCTTCGCCTCCGGCGCAACGTAGCCGAAGCCGGCGGCGACGTCGCGGGCGTGACGGATCACCGTCTGCTGGTCGTGCAGCACGAATTTCGGCGCGCGGGTCGTACCGGAGGTGGTGAACATGACGCAGCCCGAATCAGGCCGCGCCGCGTCCTCCTTCATGGGCGCGTGCGCGGCGAGTGCGCGGTAGGCGTGAGCGGGCTTGCCCGCGATCTCCTGCGGCGCGCCGCTCTCCTCCGCGTACACGACGAGCGCCTCGAGCGCTTGGAACGCTGCCGGTTCGCAGCCGGCAAGGATGCCGGCGAAATCGATGTTGCGAAATCCCGGCCAGAAGCACAGCAGCTTCGCGCCCGAGCGGCGGACGATGTCCGCGACTTCGTGGCTCTTGAAGCGGGTGTTGACGGACACGGCGATGGCACCGAGCCGCGCGCAAGCGAAGAACAGCGCGAGCCAGGCCGGCACGTTGGGCAGCCACAGCGCGACGCGGTCGCCTGCGCGCACCCCCAGATCGTGCAGGGCGCCGGCGAGCCGCGCGCTCTCGTCGGCGAGCGCAGCGTAGGAAAGCGCGCGGTCGCGATCGAGCAGCGCGCCGCCTGCTGCGGCCAGGAACGCGGGAAGGGTATTCGGGCTCATGCGCGCGAGCCTAATCCCGCGACGGCCTCGGCGCAAGAAGCGCGCCCCGCCGCGACCCTAAGTATGGTCCGAACAAGGGGGCACAGCCCCCTTGCCCCCCGAGGGGGCTTCCTTCGGGGCGTATATCCCCCAATTCAGAGGGAAGCTCGTCATGCATTTCACCGAAACGGGCACTTGATCGGAGCTTCCCTAATTGAATTGCGGTCGGCGAGCTTGCTAGCATGATCGCCTGCCACGTGCCCGGGAGTTGACCATGGAGCTCGAACGTCGGCGTTATTCCAGATCCCCGTTTCACGCCAATGCCATGTTGATCACCCCTGCGCACGAACACTCCGTCACCCTGGTCGATATCTCCGAACACGGCGTGCTGATCCAGCAGAAGGAAAGCGTCGACGTCGAGATCGGCGACCAGATTAAGTTACGCGTGCTCACCGAAAACGGCGGCGGCACCTTCGAGGCGGAAGCCCTGGTCGTGCGTCGCGCGGATGCGCATATCGGCCTGGAGATCAGCGCTCTCGTCCCGATTCAGCAAATGCTCAAGCTGCATTGAGCCGGACGCACGACGCGCGGACGCGGCTGTGTGCGTTTGTTGATACCATAGGCGGCAATTTCGCATCGGAAAATTGGGTATTCGCCACCAAGGAGGAGAAGAAGATGAAACGCATGATGCGCATCGCCCTGGGGCTGTCGGTCGCGGCGCTGGTTCTTGCCGGCTGCGCCAACCTGCCGTCGGCGCAACCCGATGCGGGCTGGACCACTCTCTACGACAACGGCATGAACTTGAACGACTGGACGACCGTGGGCGAAGCCAATTGGCGCTTGCAGGACGGCGCGATCCAGGCCGATCTGCTGTATCGCGGCAAGGACCCGAGTTATCTCGTCACCAAGCAGGTATACGGCGATTTCCAGCTGCGCGCCGAATTCTGGGTCGACTCGCAGACGAACAGCGGCATTTTCATCCGCTGCGAGGACGCGAATAAGGTCAACTCGAAGACTGCATACGAAGTCAATGTCTGGGATACGCGCCCCGATCCGACCTACGGCACAGGCGCGGTCGTGGGCATCGCCAAGGTCACGCAACCGATCAAGGCCGGCGGACAGTGGAACACTTACGACATCACCGCCAAGGGCTCCCACTTCAGTATCGTGCTGAACGGCGTGAAGACCGCCGAAGGCAACGACAGCCAGCACGCACGCGGCCACATCGCGCTGCAATACGGCAGCGGCATCGTCAAATTCCGCAAGGTGCAGATCAGAGCGCTGTAGAGACGAAGGCCTCCGGGGTTCGCGGTGGCGGGTCGAGCATGGTCGATGAAATTCCCGAGACCGGCCATATAGCCGGCGTCGCCTGTCCGCAATGCGGCCGCGACTACGTGCAGCGCGCGCCGCGCGCAAACGCGTTCGAACGCCTGCTTAGCCTCGCCTACGTCTATCCCTTCCGCTGCCAGTTGTGCAACCGGCGCTTTCGGGCGCTGCAATGGGGAGCGCGTTACGACAGGCTATGGGTGAACAAGCGCGAGTATCAGCGCCTCCCCTGCGAAATTGCCGCGGCCTATGCGAGCGACAAGGCAAGCGGCGACTGCGTCGTCAAGGACATCTCCATGGGAGGTTGCGCCTTGGCAACGGACGCCGTGCTCGCCCCCGGCACGCTGCTTCGCCTGCAATTGAAGATTGCCCCGGACGAAGCTCCCTTGGCGCTAGAAGCGGTTACGGTGCACGATGCGCGCCCCGGTCTCCGCGGCGCGCAGTTCCTGCGCATCGCCGCGGTCGAACACGACCGCCTCGGCCGCTACCTCTTCGGTCTGCTCGAGGTCGTCGCACGCAAACAGCGCTGACCGGCGCGGCGCTTCCCGCCACCGTAGCGCGAGGGGACGACGCCATGCCTACGCGTGTGTCGCCGCCTGGCGCGTTCTGCGCTCGCGCCGAAAATGCAGCGTGGCGAACGCGAGCGACGCGCCCTGCAAGGCGGAGCAGAAATAGAAGGGCGCGCCGATGCGCCAATCGCCCTGCGGCAGGTGCGACACCATGACGAGCAGCGGCGCGCCGAGCGCAGGCGCGACCACCGCCATCAGGCTGTTGATGCCGCTCACCGCTCCCATCGTCTGGCCCTGCACTTTTTCGTCGGCCGCACTGGAGATGATGCTCTGGATCGAGGCGTTGACGGTGGTACCGAGAAAGTTCGCCACGACGATGGCGAACATCATCCACGACGCAGTAGCGAGGCCGTAGCCGAGATAGGCGAGCGTCGAGGACACGAGTCCGATGACGGTGAGCCGCCGCGGGCTGAAGAATTTCAACAGCCTGCCGAGGAGCAAGCCCTGCGCGATCACCGACACGATGCCGACCACCGCGAGCGCCCAGCCGTTTTCGCTCGGCCCCCAGCCGAACTTGAACTGGGTGTAGAGCACCCAGCTGGTGTAGAGCACGAATTGGGCGAGACCGCTCAAGGCGACGACGGCGATGAGCGGCCCCACGCCCTTCAGCTGCGCGAGCGAGCGCAGCGATCGCAGCGGATTGACGGCACTCCAATGGAAAGCGCGGCGCCGCGCCTGCGGCAGGGATTCGGGCACCACGAGGTAGCCGTACGCGAGGTTGACGAGGGCAAGCGAGCCCGCGGCGAAGAAAGGCAGCTGCAGGTTAATTGCGCCGAGCAGGCCGCCGGTGACCGGACCGAGGATGAAGCCGACGCCGAACATGGCGCCGAGCATGCCGAAGCGCCGTGCGCGCTCCTGCGGCGGCGTAATGTCGGCGACGTAGGCATTCGCCACCGAGATGTTCGCTTGCATCGCCCCGCCGACCAGGCGCGCGGCGATCAGCATCCACAACGCGGTCGCGAGCGCGGTGGCGAAGAAGTTGAGCGCGAGCCCGAAAAACCCGAGCAGCATGATCGGCCGCCGACCGTAGGCATCGGACAGCGCGCCGAGCACGGGCGAAGCGAAGAAGTTGGCGATGCCGAAAGAGAACGCAACCACGCCGTACCAGAAGGCCTGGTCCGACTGCGAGCCGGTGAAGCTGCCGACGAGGAGCGGCAGCACGGGAACGATGACGCCGATCGACATCATGTCGATCAGCACCGCGAGCATGATGAAATGCATCGATGCGTCGCGGTTCCGGCGCAATGCTCCCAATTTCGATCCGATCCTGTGCAGGCGAAGGCGACATTGTAGCCGCCTGCGGTCGGCGCGCTGCCGCTAGCGAATAGACGCCGTCAGTCTACGTGCGCGCCCGAGGCCTTCACGAGGGGAATCCACTTCTCCATGTCGTCGCGGATCAATTTCGACAGCGCTTCGGGACCGGCGACGGGCGCGAGGTCGAAGCCCAGTTCGACCAGTTTCTTGCGGCTTGCCGAGTCCTGGACGAAGCGCCCGATTTCCGCGTTCAGCCGAGTGATGATCGCCTTCGGCGTGCCCGCGGGCGCGATGAAGCCGAGCCAGGTGTTCATCTCGTAGCCGGGCACGCCGGAGGCATCCAGCGTCGGCACGTCGGGCAGCAGTTCCGAGCGGGTAAGGCTGGTTACCGCGAGCGCCTTCAATTTGCCGCTGCGGATCTGGCTGATGACGGTGGGCGTATTGAAGAAGCCCATGTCCACTTCGCCGGTCATCACCGCCATGATGCCCTGCGGCGCCCCTTTATAGGGGACGTGCTGGATGTTCACCTTGGCGAGCTGGCCGAACAGCACGCCGGACAAATGATGGCTGGTGCCGCTGCCGCCGGAGGAGAAATTCAACTTACCCGGCTTCGCCTTCGCCTGCGCGATGATATCCAGCGGGCTCTTCGCCGTACTGGTCGGCGGCACGATCATCACGTTCGACACGCCGCCGAAATAGCTGATGGGCGCGAAATCCTTGAGCGAATCGTAACCGGGCTTGGAATACAGGGCCTGGTTGAACACCAGCGTGCCCTGCGAAGCGAAGGCGATGGTGTAGCCGTCGGCCGGAGCGCGCGCGACTTCCGCCATGGCGATGGTGCCACCCGCTCCCGGCTTGTTGTCGACGACGAAGGGCTGTCCCAGCACTTTCGTCAAACGTTCCCCGATCATGCGCGAGAGGATGTCGGCCGTGCTGCCTGCCGCCAGCGGCACCAGGAACTTCACCGGCCGCGCCGGCCATTCCTCCGCTGCCGCGCCGCCTGCCAGGCTGCCGAGCAGTGCTGCCGCCAGTGCTGCGACCCAGCACGCCTTCGCCGCGCGCCGCGCCAGGCGCACAGCCGCGAACCGACTAGCGATCATGAACATGAAAACCTCCTCCAGTGAAGTCAGTCGTTTCCGAATAAGTAGATCGGGCTCGACCAAGCCTGATGTCCGTTCTCGAAGGTGACGCGGACATAGATGGGATTGTCGCCCGCGCCGGCCAATTCGACGTCGCGCTCGAATTCCAGGCTCTCGGGCAGTGGTGCATCGGGCAGCCGGAAGACGCGGACGCGTCGGCCGAGGCCGCCGGCTTCGAATACGCTGTCCTCGTAGCCGATGGCGGCGACGTCCAGGCTCGTCTTCACGTGCGGCGTGTCGATGGCGAGGCGTCCCCGCGATGGATCGTCGAGCACGATGTCCGCGCCGGCGAAGTTGCCGGTGGTGACCGACTCCCAGCGCAGCCCGCCTTCTGGCGTGGGCTCGATCGTCTTCTCCAGATGCCAGAAGTTGATCGGCTTGAATGCGCGGATGCCGTTTCCGGTCACTCGCAACTGCCCGTCCCAGGTCGTCATGCGACCGCGCCCGCGGTATTCCGCCCCTTCCCACACCAGGCGGATGCGCCGGCCGGGCGCGGCCGCGTCGTAGCCGCGCAGGGTTTCCAGCGTGTGCGCGCCGCGGCGCAACTCGATGCGTTCGATGCCGCTCGAGCCGTCGACCTTGATGCGCACGCGCACCGAGCGATCCGAAGTGCGGACGATGTCACCCATCATCGCCGAGCGCACCGGCGTCGCCTTGGCGGACGGATCGATGTTCGGGTCTTCGTCGTAGCGCTGCGCCTCGCCGGTAAAGTCCGCATGCACTTCCAGGTGCACGCGATCGCCGGTCGTCCCATAGTGGTGGCGCGTCTTCATCGCGGCCCACAGGCTCGCGCGCGACAGCGCGTCGGTGAGCACGCAGGTGAGCCCACCGTAGGCGCCGAAGATCGAGGCGCCGGGATGGCTCGCGCCGGGCCGGCCCTTGTGATCGTCGGAATTGCACACCACGCCGACGCGATGCCCGAGTTCGAACGCGTCGAACAGCAGCCACTCGAACGTGCCCCAGGAGGAATGGACTTCCACCGAGCGCTCGATGGCGCCGTCGTGCCCCGCGTGCAGGTCGGCATAGCGGCCGCCGACATGCGCGAAGGCGAGCGCGTTTTCATTTTCGCGGCGCAGGGCCTCGAACAGCTCGCGCACGTGGTTGCAGTCGGTTGCGAGATCGGATGCGTCGGGAACGAGCGCGTGCGAGGAGCGGCGGATCGGCCGCCCTTCGTCGAAGAAATAGATGTTCCGGTCGCCGCCGAGGTGAGTCACCGGCGAATACTCGTAACCGGGAAGGGTCACGAAATGTCCCGGCCGGTTGAACTCGCGAAAGAGATCGTTCAGCTCGCGCCAAAATTCCCCCGTGATCTGGAAATCGTTGCCCTGGTGCCCGACGAAGTCGCAGAACGCCGCATCGCGCGCGAACTCGAAATACTCCCGCGCGCTGTTGGTGCCGATGGTCTCCTCGCTTTGCGCGTGGAAATCGCCCCACCAGGCGAGCCGCGCGGGCGCTGCGACTGCACGCAGCGGATTGCTGCGCGCAAGCACGCGGCCGGCCTCGTCCTTGACCGTCACTCGGACGAGGCCCGGCTCCGTCGCGCGCAAGCCTGCGATGCGTAAGCTGCCGCTGCCGTCGGCTTCGGCCTGCGCAGGCAAGCCCGCGAGCGGTCCTTCTGCCTCGAGCGCGAAGCGCCCGGTGAGGCGCGAGACCGGATTGCCGCAGGCGTCGTCGGCGCGCAGGCGCAGATCGAAGCTCTCACCGACGCCGCGCAGGGTCGGCAGCATCGCCACCCAGTTCGCGGCAATTCCGGGCACGATGTTCATTTTCGCGCTGCCGGCTACGTCGCCGTACACGACCGTCCCCCAGGGATCGGCCTGCACGCGCACTTCGAAGCGGCCCTCGCGCATGGAAGAGGTGCGCCAGCCGGCGCCGCCCTGCGAGCGATCGCCCAAGGTAAGCGTGATGCTGTCGCCTTCACGTAGCGCGTCGCGCATGACGTTCACCCGGATCGACTTGAACCAGGGCCGGAAGGAGCCACGCGGATGGTATTCGGCCGCCAGGGTCGTGCCGTTGGAGGCGACCACCGAACAATAATTCGGCGCCCCCGGCCGCTCGAACTGCGGCCGGCCGGCGTCGCTGGCGAAGCGCAACAGGAAGCGCACGCTGCCCTGGTCGTCGATGCCGAATTTCCCCGCCGTGTATTTCACGCGCACGGTCGCCATCGATCCCGCGACGACTTCCGCCGGACAATCTATGTCGACTCGTCCCAATTGCTCGGGCGGATAGGGAAGCTTTGCAATATGTGCATTGCGGCTCATCGAAAATCACCTCGTCGAAGCGCATTGTTTTGGGCCGGGCTGCAAGCCAGCCTCGGTCGGCGGCGTGAATATAGCGCGCTTTCTCCATCCCCGCGCTTGGCGATTTCCCTGACACGACGAGCACTGCCCGCGCGCCAGCAGCTCGATCACCCGGACAGCGAATACCCGAGCGCGGCGCGGCAGCAGTTTTGAATTCACACAGCGAATTCGTGTTCACCCTGTGCGCAATCACCGCGCAAGGCCGCCGTTGCCAAATGCGGCAATGCGAAGGCTGCGCATTCGCCATGCCGCAAAGCGGCTTGACTTGGGCGCGCGGGGCCGAGGATACTCGCGGCAGTTCCGTTCCGCCCCCCACTTTTTCACGTCCACTCCGATGCCTGCCCAACGCAAACGCGTAGTTCGCTTCGACCTTGCCACCAATCCCGCGTTTTCCGAGCGCCTCGCGCGCGAGCCCGACGTCGATTTGACCGTCTGCGCCCGTTCCGGGCCCGAGGCGGCGGGCTGGGCCGCGCTGGAACGCGCCCACGTCTACCATGTCTCCGCGGCAAAAGACGAACTGCCGCGCGTATGGTTCGTCGGCGCCGAGCTGCTCGCGCGCTGTCCCACGCTGCTCTGCGTGTCCTCCGCCGGCGCAGGCTACGACACCGTCGACGTCCCCGCCTGCACCAAGGCGGGCGTCGCGGTGATGAACCAGGCCGGCGGCAACGCGAACTCGGTTGCCGAGCACACTTTCGGCCTGCTGCTCGCCGTGTCGCGGCGCATCGTCGAATGCGATACCAGGCTGCACCGCGAGCAGGGCTTCTCGCGCGAAGACGTCATGGGGCGTGAGATCGGCGGCAAAACACTCGGCATCATCGGCATCGGCCACGTCGGCTCCCGCGTCGCCTCGCTCGCGCACGCCTTCGGCATGGAAGTGCTCGCTACCGACCCCTATCTGACCGAGGAAGAGATCGCGCGCCGCGGCGCGCGTTCCGTCGCGCTCGACGAATTGCTCGCGCGCGCCGACGTCGTGTCCCTGCATTGCCCGCGGGCGAAAGACACTCTGGGAATGATCAACGCCCCAGCGCTCGCGCGCATGAAGCGCGGCGCCTTCTTCGTCACCACCGCGCGCGGCGGCATACACGACGAGGCGGCGCTGTACGACGCGCTCAAGTCCGGACATCTCGCCGGTGCCGGCCTAGACGTCTGGGATAAAGAGCCGCCGCCGCTCGATCACCCCTTGCTGAAACTGAACAACGTGGTCGCGACCTTTCACACCGCCGGCGTTACGCATGAAGCGCGTCGCAACATGGCGGCGATCGCTGCGGAGCAGATCGTCGGCGCGCTGAAGGGCGGCCGCCCGCCGCGGCTCATCAATCCCGAAGTCTGGCCCGCCTATGCCAAGCGCTTCGAAGCGGTGCTCGGCATGCCGGTGCAGGCGCCTGGCGCGGAATAGCTTTCAGAAAGGTCGGGCTCGACTGACTGCCTACGACCGGGTTCGATTCAGCCCGTGTACCGGAATTTGAGCCTGGCCCCTTTCCTTTTCTCGGAGACCTAGCATGCATCGCTTCCGGAGTTTTTTCCGATTCGGCACGAAGCTCGTGCAAGCGCTCGCCGCGCTTGCTTGCCTCGCCCCGGCCCTAGTCGCGGCCGCCTACCCGGAGCAGCCGATCACCCTGATCGTCGCCTACGCCCCGGGCGGCGGCACCGACCTCGTCGCGCGCGCCATCGCGCCTTTCATCGAAAAGCACCTCGGCGACGGAGCGAAGATCGTGGTGGTGAATCGCCCGGGGGCGGGCGGCGGCATCGGCTTTTCCGCGCTCGCCGCAGCCGCGCCCGACGGCTACACCATAGGCTTCGTCAACACGCCCAATCTGCTCACCTCGCCGATCGAGCGCCAGACGAGTTTCACCTGGCACAGCTTCGACCTGCTCGGCAATCTGGTGGACGACCCGGGCAATTTCGCGGTGCACGCCGACAGCCCGTTCAAGAATCTCGCGGATCTTGCGGCCTACGCCAAGACGCACCCGGGCGCCGTCAGCGTCGGCACCACCGGTGCCGGCTCGGACGACCACTTGGCGATGCTGATGTTCGAGAAGATTGCCGGCGTGAAGATGAACCACATCCCATTCAAGGGTGCGGCGGACGTGCGCACGGCGCTCGCCGGCAAGCAGATCGTGGTCGGCGCGATCAATGTGGGCGAAGCGCTGCAATTCGCCAAGGGCGGCGTGCCGATGCGCAACCTCGGCCAGATGAGCGTGACGCGCACCACGCTCGCGCCCGATCTGCCGACCTTCCGCGAGCAGGGCTACGACGTGGTGATGGCCTCGCTGCGCGGCATGGCCGCGCCCAAGGGCCTGCCACCGGCGATCCGCGAGCGCCTGGTGAAGGCGGTGGAGCGCGCTGCTTCCGACCCGCAGTTCCAGGCGCAGGCGGCGAAGTTCTACGCGCCTTTGCGCTATCTCCCGCCGCCGAAATACGAGGCCGAGCTGCGCGATGCCGAAGCGCAATTCCGCCAGATGTGGAAAGAGATTCCCTGGATGGATAAGTAGGCCGCGATCATGAACGTCTCGGCCGAACGCGTCAGGGAGCAGATCGCCTCCATCCTCGGCGCCTGGGGCATGGACGCGCATCTGCTGCGCGCGACCGCCGATGTGATGGTGGAGACGGATCTCGCCGGCGTCGACTCCCACGGCATCTCGATGCTGATGCTCTACGAGGAACTGAGCCGGCAGGGGAAGCTCAACTTGCGCGCGCGGCCGAAGATCGTGCGCGAAAATCCCGTCACTGCGCTCATCGACGCGGATGCTGGTCTGGGCCATCCCGCCGGCGTGATCGGAATGGAACTCGCGATCAAGAAGGCCAAAGCGATGGGTGTAGGCGCCGTCTCCGTGTTCAATTCGCACCATTTCGGCGCGGCTGGCTGCTACGCGGCGATGGCCGCGAAGGAAGGGCTGCTCGGGCTCGTCGCGAGTTCCGCGCGTACCATCTGCGTCGTGCCCACGCGCGCCGCGGTCCCGGTGCTGGGGACGAATCCGATCGCCTTTGCCGCCCCGGCGCGGCGCAACCGGCCGTTCCTCTTGGACATCGCCACCAGCACCGTCGCGGCGAACAAGGTCAAGGTCTACGATTTCGAAGGCAAGCCGCTGCCGGCAGGCTGGGTCGCAGACGAGCGCGGCGCGCCGGTGACCGACGCGGCGCTCGCGCTCGACTACATATTCAGGCGCGAAGGCGGCGGCCTCACGCCGATCGGCGGAACTGCCGACATGCGCAGCCACAAGGGCTACGGCCTGGGCCTGATGGCACAGATCCTCGCGGCCACGCTCTCCGGCGGATCGTTCAGCCCCATCCGGGTGAAGACCCAGACGGCGGAAGAGCCGGACAACGTGGGACATTTCTTCCTCGCCCTCGATCCGAAAGCGTTCCGGCCGGATGGAGCCTTTGAAGACGATCTGGACGACGTCATCGACGTGCTGCACCAAACGCCCGCGGCCGACCCGACCGAGCCCGTCCTGGTGGCGGGAGACCCGGAAGCGGCTTCGCGCGAGGAGCGCCTGCGCGCCGGCATACCGCTCGCGCCGGCGCTGCTCGCCAAGATCCGCGCCATCTGCGAGCGCTGCGGCGTCGAATTCGTCCTCGAGCCCATGCAGGCAGACCATTCGGCGGCAAGCTAGCCGCAAGGCCGTGCAGAACGCGCGCGCGCCCAAGTTCGAAGCCGGAACGCTGCGCCGCTTGATCTCCGAGCGCGTGCGCCACGCTCTCGCCTGCGGCGCACTTGCACCTATCGAAACCGAGCAGGAAGCGATCGATGATCGCGGAGTGCACTTCCTGGTGCGCCGCGTAGCCGGGCTTGCGCGCAAGGCGGAGCAGCGAACCCGCACAGCGGCCGCCGCCAGCCGCGAATTTCCCGTCGACGCCGACCTGTTCGTGGCAGAGGTGTCCGCAAACCACATCGCTCTGCTGAACAAGTTTCCGGTCATCGCCGATCACCTGCTGCTCGTCACGCGCGCCTATGCGCCGCAGGAGACGCTTCTCGACCTTGCGGATTTCGAGGCGCTCGCCGCCTGCATGCGCGAATACAACGCCCTCGCCTTCTACAACGGCGGCAGCGAAGCGGGGGCGAGCCAGGCGCACAAGCACCTGCAGCTCGTGCCGCTGCCGCTAGCCGCGGAGCGGGCGGTGCCCATGGCGACGCTGTTCGACGCGCTTCCGCGCGCAGCACGTCGCGTTCCCGGGTTGCCTTTCCGGCACGCCTTCTGCCGCATCGAGGAAGGCGCGGCCTTCGACGGCGCGCTTCTCGCGCGGAGCTATCGCGACTTGCTCGCGGCTACGGGCATCGAGGCGATTGCGCGCGATGGCGAGGCGCTGCAGTCGGCGCCCTACAATCTGCTGCTGACACGCGAGTGGATGCTGCTCGTGCCGCGTTTGCAGGAGCGCTTTCACGGCATTTCGATCAATGCGCTCGGCTTCGCCGGCTCGATATTCGTCAAGAACGACGCCGAACTCGCGCGGGTGCGCGAAGCGGGGCCCATGACCGTCCTCGCCGCGGTGGCGGACGGCCAGGCGAACTTCGGTGCCGGTGATCCGGCGACTTGATTCAGCTCTGCGCCGAGTGGAAATACGCCTTCGCCCCCGTCGCGAGGAGCAAGGGCAGGTGGGTGTAAACATAGCGCACGCCTTTGGCTAACAGGCTGTGCACGGCCTCGGCCGAAGCCGGCATCCCCGGTGTCTTGCCGGCGGCGACGATCTTGGCGAGCGCAACGTCGATTGCCGCCGCTACGGGAGGGGCTTTCGCGTTGCCTGGATGGCCCATCGACTGCGACAGGTCCGACGGCCCGATGAAGAACACGTCGACGCCTTCGACTTGGAGAATCGCATCGAGATTGGGCAGAGCCTCTTCGTCTTCGATCTGCACGCACACCAGCGTCGCCGCGTTCGCCTGCATCGCGAATTCGCCCATCGAGCCGCGAAATCCGTAGCCGGAGGCGCGCGTGCCGACGGCCAGGCCGCGCCGCCCCTGCGGATGGAACTTCACCGCAGCGACCGCTGCACGCGCGTCCTCCGCGCTGCACACGTGCGGCACCTGCACGCCCAGGGCACCGCGGTCCATCGCTTGCAGGATGTCGCTCGCGCCGTTGGTGCGTGGGCGCACGATGGGCGTCACGCCCGCGGCCTCCGCTGCCATCACCATCAGCTCCATGCTTTCGACGCCGATAGTGCCGTGCTCGCAATCGATCAGCACCCAATCAAAACCCATCCCTGCCGCCGACTCGACGATTTGCGGCGAAGGGATCATCAGCGACAACCCGAAGGCAGGCTCGCCCACGGCGAATTTCGCTTTCATCCGGTTGACTTGCATCATGCGTCCTCGATGTGGGCTCGAGCGCCCATTGTAGCCGCCATCGATTTGAGATTGATCAACAAGGCTGCGGATTTCCGCCGCCCGGCATTGACGGCAAGGCAAGGCACGCGCACCTTTAGCGATCGATTCGCGAACACCACAGGAGCGCAAACATGCTCACGCAAACTGCAAGGACCGGCGCCATGATCGCGCTTACCCTCGCGACCGCAGCCTGTAGCACGGTCAATGCCCCGACTTCGCCTGCAGACCTGCCGCAGGTGCGCCCGGATTACGTCGTCGGCTATCTGCAGCCGGGCGAACTGCCCGACAGCAAGGCGCTGCTGCCGCCGCCGCCCGCTGCCGGTTCCGCCGCACTCGCCGCAGATGAGGAGGTGTATCGCGCTACGCGCGCGCTGCGCGACACGCCGCGCTGGGCGATCGCAGTGAGCGATGCCAATCTGCGCTTTCCGCATGCCGCGCAATTCTTTGCCTGCGCGCTCGCGATGCCGATTTCAGCGGAGGCGACGCCGCACCTCAACATGCTGCTGCGCCGCGTGCGCGCCGACGCGAGCCGCGCGGTGGACAAGGCAAAGGACTACTACAAGCGGCCGCGGCCCTATATGGTGCACGGCGAGGCGAACTGCACGCCGCGCGAGCAGTTGAGGCCCGACTCCTATCCCTCCGGGCACACCTCCATCGGCTGGGCCTGGGCGCTCGCGCTCGCCGAGGTCGCGCCCGAGCGCGCCGACGCGATCCTCGCCCGCGGCCTGGCATACGGCGAAAGCCGCCTCGTCTGCGGCGTTCATTGGAAGAGCGACGTCGACGCCGGGCGGGTGATGGGTGCCGCCACGGTAGCGCGCCTGCACGCAAATCCGGTATTCGCGGCGCAAGTCGCGGGCGCGCGCAAGGAATTCGAAGCGGCGCGCGCCGCCGGCGTGAAGCCATCGGCGGACTGCGCGACGGAAACTAAGGCGCTCGGGCGCTAGTTCCTCGCTTTTTCTGTAGCGGGGACGCGCCCGGCTGCGTCCCCTCCCGCTCGTGGCGCGAAGCACCGGCATGCGCGATAATGCCGGCTCGCCGAGTCACTCATCGCGCCCATGCAGAAGGCAGTCGCAGCCGAATCCCCGTCCGCCGCGCGTGCCCCGCTCACCGCGCAGGACGCAGTGTTCCCCATCCTGATATCGCTCGGCTTCTGCCATCTGCTCAACGACCTGATGCAGTCGCTGATTCCGGCGATCTATCCCATGCTGAAGCAGGGTTTTCATCTCGACTTCACCCAGGTCGGCCTGATCACCCTCGTCTTCCAGCTCACGGCTTCGCTGTTGCAGCCGACGGTCGGCATTTACACCGATCGCAAGCCCCTGCCCTATTCGCTCGCCGTCGGCATGGGCGCGACGCTCGTCGGCCTGGTGCTCTTGTCGCTCGCGCAGAACTACGCCGCGGTGCTCGCCGCCGCGGCGCTGGTCGGCACCGGCTCAGCGGTGTTCCACCCGGAAGCTTCGCGCGTCGCGCGCATGGCTTCGGGCGGCCGCTACGGCGTCGCGCAGTCACTGTTCCAGGTCGGCGGCAATCTCGGCAGCGCGATCGGGCCACTGCTCGCCGCGCTCGTCGTACTGCCGCACGGCCAACGCGCCATCGTTTGGGTTTCGCTCGCCGCGCTGCTTGCCATGCTGGTGCTCGCGCGCGTGGGTGCTTGGTACGCCGCCCATCTCACGGGGGCGCGCGCCGCCGCGCACGCCCCGGCCGCCACGCACGAACTGCCGCCGGCACGGGTGGTGTTCTTCGTCTTCCTGCTCATGCTGCTGGTATTTTCGAAGAACGTCTACAGCACCAGCCTCACTTCCTATTTCACCTTCTATCTCATCGAGCGCTTCCACTTGAGCGTGCGCGACGCGCAACTGCAGCTATTCGTGTTCATGGCCGCCGTGGCCCTCGGCACGCTGGTTGGCGGTCCGATTTCGGACAAGATCGGACGGCGGCCGATGATCTGGATTTCCATCCTCGGCGCGCTGCCCTTCACCCTGCTGCTACCCTATGCGAACCTCGCCTGGACTGCGGCGCTCACGGTTGTCATCGGCATGCTGATGGCCTCGGCCTTCCCCGCGATCCTGGTCTACGCCCACGAACTCATGCCCGGACGCGTAGGGCTGGTTTCCGGCATGTTCTTCGGCTTCGCCTTCGGCTTAGGCGGCCTCGGCGCGGCCGCCATGGGCCGCATCGCCGATGCGACCAACATCGCCTTCGTCTACCAGCTGTGTTCCTACCTGCCCGCGATCGGTCTGGTCGTCTGGTTCTTGCCCAATCTGGAACAAAGGCGCCCAGGCCGCCCGGTCTGACGCGCGGCACGCGCAACCCCTGGCATTCGTTGACGGAAATCAACGCCCCACCCCCGGGCGCGTCTAGATTGGAAGTGATCGTCGCGCATACCTCACCAAGGGGGTGACCATGGCCAAATCCTGCGGCATCGCGGCTACTGCTACGCCTGCGCAGTTCGCGTTTTCGCCTGAGCCTAGAACGCGCAGCTGCCGTCGCATCTATTTATCGATGGCGCTGCTGCTCGCGGCACTGCTGCCTCTGCCGGCATCGGCCGCGGCGGACCCGGTCAAATTGGGGCTGGACGGCGAATTCAGCCTGGACAACAGCATTTCTGCGCAGGCGATCGAAAAGGGCATGCGCATCGCCATCGCCGAAATCAATGCGTCTGGCGGGGTATTGAAGGGGCGGCCCCTCGAGATGGTGACGCGCGATCACGGCTCGATTCCGGCGCGCGGCATCAAGAACATCCGCGAGTTCGCGCAGATGCCGGACCTCGTGGCCGTCTTCGGCGGACGCTTCAGCCCCGTCATCCTGGAGGAGATGAACGCCATCCAGGAAACCAAGACGCTCCTGCTCGCGCCCTGGTCCTCGGCCGATCCGATCGTCGAAAACGGCATGCGCCCGAACTACGTCTACCGGCTTTCGCTGCGCGACAGCCTCGCCATGCCGAAAATGCTGCGCACGGTCGCAGAGCGCGGCTTCGCGCGCGTCGGCGTGCTCGTCACCAACACCGGCTGGGGGCGCAGCAACCATGCGGCGGCAAACAAGTACGCGGAGACCAACCGCAAGCCCGTCATCGTGCACACCGCCTGGTACAACTACAAGGACACTTCGCTGATCGACAAGTACGAAGCGATCCTGCGCGCCGGCGCCCAGGCGGTCATCCTCGTCGCCAACGACGACGAGGCGGCTGTGCTGGTGCGTGAAGTCGCCGCGCTGCCGCCGGAGCGGCGCGTGCCTATCCTCAGCCACTGGGGCGTGGCCGGCGGCGAGTTCACCAAGCAGGCCGGGCCGGCCCTGGAGCAACTGGACTTCTCCGTGATCCAGACCTTCAGCTTCTTCAAGGCGGAGAAGAAGGCGCTCGATCGCTTTTTCAAGGCAGCCAAAGAGTTCGGCCTGCAAAAACCCGAGGACGTGCGCGCACCGGTGGGCGTGGCCCACGCCTACGACCTCGTCCACATCCTCGCCAAAGCGATCGATCTCGCCGGAACGACGGAGCGCGCGCGGGTGCGCGATGCCCTGGAAAAAGTGCGCGACTACCGCGGTCTGATCAAGCACTATCGCCAGCCGTTCACCGCCGAACGCCACGAAGCCCTCGGCCCCGAGGATTTGCTGATGGCGCGCTATCGCACCGATGGTGCATTGCTGCCGCTGGAGGCGCAGCGCTAGCCGCAGGACCGCCGCGCGCGCCAGTTCGCATGAATCCGGCAAAACCACGCAGCCTCGCTCGCAGGATCGCGCTCTACAGCACGATCCTCGCTACGCTATTCGTGCTCCTTGCCGGCGCCGGCGCTTGGGTCCTGCTGCGGCACGAACAGCGACTGGCGTACGAAGCGCTGCTGGCGAAGGAACTCGAACTCGAGGTGCAGCGCGTCAGCGCCCACATGCAAAGCATACACGGCCAACTAGCGCGGGCTGCCGCAAGCAGCCTGATCTCCACGGCCCTAGTCGACAGCGCGGGCAAGGACGCCTATCTCGTGCCCTACCTGCAGGGGCTGCGCCGCGTCGAAGGCGTTCCCATCGCCTTGGTGTTCACCGACTTCGAAGCCAAAGAGATTGCCCGCAACGGCGAGCCCGGCATATCGAACGCGCACTTCGCCTGGCTCGCCGCCCAGCTCGCCGGCGCGCGACGGCAGGCGGCTATTTTCGGCTCGGGCGCCGCGGCCGAGCTGGTGGTCGCGGAATACATCTACTATTCGCGCATCAGGACGCCAGAGGGCGCACTGCTGTACCGCATTCGGCTCTCCGATCTGGTCACCCCCCGGGCCCGCTTGCATTGGGCCAACGATCAGACCGAGCCCCGCTCCGCCACTCTGGTGAGGAAGCTCGATGTTCCGCAGGCGCTGAAACCACTCGACTTCGCGGTCGAATTGACGGAAACGACGCGCGCCGAACCGCCGACGATATGGCCGATGGCCGCAGTCTTCGCCCTCGCCGTGCTTGCGGCAATCGTCCTCGCGCAGGCGGCAGGCCGCGGCGTCGCCGAGCGCCTGACGCGCGATCTGCGCGATCTGTCCGCCTTCACCGGCGAGGTCGTCGCCTCCGGCTTCGGCGAGCGGCGCGCAGTGACGGGCGACACGCGCGAAGTCGCCGAGCTCGCCGCCGCCGTCAACACGATGCTCGACCGGCTGAACGCACTGCATCGGCGCCTGCAGGAGCAGAGCGAGCAGAAATACCGCACCATTTTCGAAGAATCCTTCGACGGCTTGTTCATCACCTCCGTGGACGGCAAGATCCTCGAGATCAACAAGAAGGGCGTCGCCATGCTCGGCTATGGCTCCAAGGAGGAAATGCGGGCGCTTGATCTGGCGCGGGACGTCTATGCGACGGCGCCGGATAGGCAGCGGATCCTCGCCATGGTCGATGAGAAGGGGAGCGCCGAATACGAGGTGGAGCTGAAGACGAAGAGCGGCGAGCGCCTAATCGCCTACTGTTCGCTTACCGCCGTTCGCGGCACAGACGGAAAGATCGATTCCTATCGCGGCATCATTCGCGACATCACCGAACGCAAGCGCGCCGAAAACGCGATCCGCGAGAGCGAAGAGCGCCTGCGGCTTCAGGTCGAGCGCATGCCCATCGGCCTGATCGTGTGGAGCCCGGACTTCCGCGTGCAGACCTGGAACCCCGCGGCCGAGCGCATATTCGGCTACGGCGCGAGCGAGGCGCTGGGCAGGCACCCTTATGACTTAATCGTGCCCAAAGAAGCGCAGCCGGACATCGACATCATCTGGAGCCGCCTCCTCGCAGGCGACCAGACGGCGCACAGCATCAACGAAAACACGACCAAGGACGGCCGCAGCATCGTCTGCGAGTGGCACAACACGCCCTTGCGTCGGCCGGACGGCAGCGTCGGCGGCGCCCTGTCGATGGTCGAGGACGTGACCGCGCGCAGGCTGGCCGAGCAGAAGTTGCGCGAGAGCGAGGCGCACTTCCGTTTCGTCAGCGAATCGGCGCAGGCGCTCATCTGGATGTCCGGCCCGGACAAGCTCTGCACCTGGTTCAACAAGGTGTGGCTGGATTTCACCGGCCGCAGCATGGAGCAGGAACTCGGCGAAGGCTGGGTCGAAGGCATGCACCCGAACGACCGCCAAAGTTGTCTCGACACCTACCGCACGAGCTTCGAGCGCCGCGAGCCGTTCAGCATGGAATACCGCCTCAGACGCCGCGACGGCGAATATCGCTGGGTGCTGGACAACGGCGCGGCACGCTTCGGCGCGCAGGGGGAATTCGAAGGCTACATCGGCTCCTGCTTCGACATCACCGAGCGCAAGCGCACGGAGACGGCACTCGCGCGCTCGGTACGCGCGCTGCGCACACTCTCCGCCTGCAACGAGGCGCTGGTGCGCTCCAAGAGCGAAACCGATATCCTCAATTCCATCTGCCGCCTGGTCGTCGAGACCGGGGGCTATCGCCTCGCCTGGGTCGGCCATGCCGAGCGAGATGACGCTAAGACGGTGCGCCCGATCGCGCGCTACGGCTTCGACGACGGCTACCTGGACGCCGCGGGCATCGTCTGGGCCGATACCGAGCGCGGCGCCGGCCCCACCGGCGTGGCGATCCGCAGCGGAACGGCGCAAGTCAACCAGGACACGCTCTCCAACCCGCGCATGGCGCCGTGGCGCGAGGCATCGATTCGCCGCGGCTACGGTTCCAGCATCGCGCTGCCGCTGAACAACGCCGCCGGCACTTACGGCGTGCTCACCATTTACGCGCAGGAAGCCGACGCCTTCAGCGCGGACGAAGTGGCGCTGCTGCGCGAACTCGCGGACGATCTCGCCTTCGGCATCGACTCGCTGCGCACCCGCGCCGAACGCGACCGCATCGCCTCGGAGCACCTGCATCATCAGGAGATCCTGCGGCAGAGCCTGGAGGATTCGATCAAGGCGATCGCCGCGACGGTGGAAATGCGCGACCCCTACACCGCCGGCCACCAGCGCCGTGTCGGTCAGCTCGCGGTCGCCATCGCGCGCGAGCTCGGCCTGCCGGCGGAAACGATACACGGCATCGATCTCGCCGCGAGCATACATGACCTGGGCAAGATCAATATTCCGGCGGAGATCCTGGTCAAGCCCACGCGCCTCACCGATCTCGAGTACCGGCTCATACAGGGGCATGCCCAGGCGGGCTACGACATCCTCAAAGGCGTCAAGTTCCTCTGGCCCATCGCCACCATGGTATGGCAACACCACGAGCGGCTGGACGGCTCCGGCTATCCTCAAGGCCTCAAGGCCGACGCTATCCTGCTCGAATCGCGCATCATGGCGGTAGCGGACGTGGTCGAGGCGATGGCATCGCACCGGCCCTACCGTCCCGCCGTGGGAATCGACGCCGCGCTGCAAGAGATCGAACGCGGCGCGGGCCGCTTGTACGACGCCGCGGCTGTCGCTGCGTGCGTCAAGCTGTTCAGGGAAAGAAACTTCCAGCTGGAAGACTGAGCGCTCCGACCTCGGCTGCGCCTGGCGCCGGCGCGGCATTATCGGTAAAGTGCGCGCTGGTCTTTCTTGTCCCGTGTTCCGGTCTATCCTCCGTGGCTCCTGCCGACCTCGCCCGATTGATCCTCCTCGCCGCCATCTGGGGCGGCTCGTTCCTGTTCGTGCGCATGGCGGTGCACGCCATCGGACCGCTGTGGCTGACAGAACTTCGGGTGGGTGTCGCGGCCGTCGCGATGCTCGGCTACGCGCACGCCGCGCGCTTCGACTTAAAGCCGCGGCAGAACTGGCGCGCCTATCTGGTGCTCGGCGCGCTGAACAGCGCGCTGCCGTGGCTGCTTTATGCCTGGGCGGGAATGTACATCGGCGCCGCCTACATGGCGATTCTCAACGCCGCCGCGCCCTGGTTCGCCGCAATCTGCGGCGCGATCTGGCTCGGGGAGCGCATGAGCGCGCGGCGCGGCGCGGGACTCGCACTCGGCATGGGAGGCGTGGCGCTGCTCGTCGGCTTCGGCCCCATCGCGGCCAGCCCCGAGGTGCTGCTCGCTGTGGCCGCCTGCATCGCAGCCACCGCGTGTTATGCGCTTGCCGGGGTATACGTGAAGAAACGCGCCGCGACGGTGCCGCCGCACGCACTCACCGTCGGCAATCTGGCGGCGGCAAGCCTCGTCATCCTGCCCTTTGTGCCGGCGCCGCCGCCCGCGGCGGCTTTCACCTGGCAGGTGACGACGGCGGTGCTCGGGATCTCGCTCCTCTGCAGCGCCGCCGCCTACCTTATCTACTTTCGTCTGATGGCGAACGTCGGGCCGACGCGCACCTTCACCGTGACCTTCCTCATTCCGGTGTTCGGCACCCTGTGGGGAGCGCTATTCCTCGGCGAACCGATAGGACCCGCCACGCTCGCCGGCGGTGCGGTGATCATCCTCGCCACTGCGCTGGTGCTCGATGGAGGCAGATCGAAGGCTGCTGCCTGAACCACCTGCCCAGGGCGGGGCCGGTGGTTTGCACATTTCGCGAATGAGGCATGCCGGCCTTAAAATACGGCAATGCACTCATTCCGGCGCCGCCCGTCAGATTTCATTTTCACCAGGGTGGTCGCCTGAGATGCGCCTGTGGCATCTGATCGCGCTCACCATCCTCGCGCACACGGCATTCAACGGCACGCGCATGTTGGTGTCGCTCTACGCCATTCATCTGCACGCCTCGCCTTTCACCGTCGGCGCGCTGATGTCGTCCTACGCCCTGCTGCCGATGCTGTTCGGCGTCAGCGCAGGCCGCCTGGTCGACCGCGTCGGCGCGCGCTGGCCGCTGTTTGGCGCAAGCGCCGCGATGATACTGGGCGCGCTGCTGCCCTACTTTCTACCGCAACTGGAAACACTCTTCGTCGCCACCACCCTGATCGGCTGCGGTTTCATGGTGTTCCACGTCGCCGTCAACCAGGTGGTGGGCGCGCTCGGCTCGCCGCAGGACCGCTCGATGAATTTCAGCTGGCTTGCGCTCGGCTTCTCCACCTCGGGCTCGCTCGGCCCGCTGCTCACCGGCTTCGCCATCGATTCCATCGGCCACCTGCTGACCTTCCTCATGCTGTGCCTGTTCCCGCTCGTTCCCCTCGCCTTGATGTGGCGCAATCGCCCGGCCCTGCCGCGGCCGCGCGAGCGAAAGAGCGAGCCGGGAGAGCGGCGTGTGGTCGATCTGCTGCGCAAGCGCGATCTGCGCCGCGTGTTCATCGCCAGCGGAATGCTTTCCATGGGCTGGGATCTGTACACCTTCGTCATTCCCATCTACGGCTCGCGCATCGGCCTCACCGCCTCGACCATCGGCGTCATTATGGGAACCTTCGCCGTCGCGACCTTCGCCGTGCGCCTGGTGATGCCGCTGCTCGTACGGCGGGTGAAGGAGTGGCACACCATCACCGCCGCGATGGCGATCGCGGCGGCTTCCTATTCGCTTTTCCCTTTTTGCACCAGTGTGCCGCTGCTGATGAGCCTCTCGTTCATCCTCGGCATCGGCCTGGGCTGCGCGCAGCCGATGGTGATGGCACTGCTCTACAGCACTTCGCCCCCGGGCCGCCAGGGCGAGGCCGTCGGCGTGCGCACCACGGTGATGAACGCGAGCAGCACCGCGCTCCCGCTGGGCTTCGGCGCGCTCGGCGCGGCGCTTGGCATGGGTCCGGTGTTTTGGTCGATGGCTGCGCTGCTCGGCGCGGGCGCGCACTTCGTCAACCGACGCTGAACTCGTCGTAGCGGCTGCACCCTTGCTGCGAACGTCGCCTATTTCAGGCTGTCGAGCCAGAAGCCCAACCCCTGGGCATTGAGCTCGACGTCGTTCGAATAGACGTCGAGGATGCGCTCGTCGGGAAGCCGCGAGCCCCAGCGACGCGCTTCTTCTAGGACGATGCGCTTCACGCCTTCGCGCAGGCGGGCGGGCCGCTCGGCTCCCGCATCGCGTTCGCGCAGAGCCAGTTCGGCATGCGCGTCGACCAACCGATGCAGGACCGCCCCCTTCGCGCCGATGTCGCGCACCTGGCTGTAATGAGTGACGTATACCGCTTCCGGCCGCAAGCCGAGGATGAGATCGATGGAGCGGTGATAGGGCTCGGGATCGAACTGCACTGGGCTGGAAGTGGGAACGATGAACTGCCGCCCGCCCTCGTCCATTTCCCGGTAGGACAGGCCGAAGACGTCGCCGGCGAACACCTGGCCGGAACGCGCATCGAGCACGGCGACGTGATGGCGGGCGTGGCCCGGGGTGTCGAGAAACACCAGTTCGCGTCCCGCAAGACGAATCGACGACTGGTGCGGGGTCTCGATGATGCGCTCCGCCGCGACGGGCAGGATGTCGCCGTACATGCGTCGCGTCGCCTCTTCGCCGTACACGGCGACGGTGCCGGCGACGAGCCGCGCCGGATCGGCCATGTGGCGCGCGCCGCGCGGATGCACGGTGAGCCTGGCGTTGGGAAATTCGCGCATGAACGCTCCCGCGCCGCCGGCGTGGTCCAGGTGGATGTGGGTGAGGATGACGTAATCCACCTGCTCAGATGCAATGCCCTTCGCGCGCATCGCCGCCAGCACCAGCGGCACCGAAAAATTGGTTCCGGTGTCGACGATGGCCGCGCGCCCACCCTCGACGATAAGATGAATGGCGTCGAGCATGGGGCGGTGATAGCCGGAATCGATGGCGCTGATGCCGTGCGCGTAATCGACGACTTGGGGCATGCTGCTTCGAGCCGTACGCGAAGCGGACATTCTACTGGGGCGAGCGCTGCCACGGCAGGTTAAAATGGGCGCCCGTTTCGCTTTTCGTACCCGCTTCATGCGCATCGCCGACATTCGCCAGGAATACATGCGCGCCGGTCTGCAGGAAAAGGACGCCGACGCCGACCCATTCAAGCAGTTCGACCGCTGGTTCCACGATGCCGTGCATGCCGACCTGCCGCTGCCCAATGCGATGACACTCGCCACGGCGACGGCCGAAGGCCGGCCGTCTGCCCGCGCCGTGTTGCTGAAAGGCGTGGACCACGGCGGCTTCGTCTTCTACACGAATTACCAAAGTCGCAAGGCGCGCGAACTGGCCGAGAACCCTTACGCCAGCCTGGTCTTCCTTTGGTCGCAGCTCGAGCGCCAGGTGCGCATCGACGGCCGTATAGAGAAAGTCTCAGCCGAGGAGTCCGACGCCTATTTCGACAGCAGACCGCTCGGCAGCCGCCTCGGCGCCTGGGCCTCGCCGCAGAGCATGGTGCTGCCCGACCGGCTTACGCTTGCGACGAAAGTCGCCGCCATCGTGTTACGCTACGGCAAGCACCCGCCGCGGCCGCTACACTGGGGCGGCTACCGCGTGCTGCCCGATGCGATCGAGTTCTGGCAAGGCAGGCGCAATCGCCTGCACGACCGGCTGCTCTATACAAAACTCGCCGGCGGCTGGAAGATCGAGCGCCTCGCGCCTTAATCGCGACGCAGTTTACGCAATCTCGAACTTGGAGGAGTGATGACTGACACGGTGAAATATTTGCTCGAAGAAGAGCACATACCCAAGTACTGGTACAACCTCGCCGCCGACCTGCCGGTGGCGCCGCCGCCGGTACTGCACCCGGGCACGCTGCAGCCGGTCGGTCCGAACGACCTCGCGCCGCTGTTTCCGATGGACCTGATCATGCAGGAAGTCGCCACCGAGCGCGAAATTCAGATCCCCGAGCCAGTGCGCGACGTGTACAAACAATGGCGCCCGTCGCCGCTGTTCCGCGCGCGGCGCTTGGAGAAAGTGCTGCAGACGCCGGCCAAGATCTATTACAAGTACGAAGGCGTGAGCCCGGCCGGCAGCCACAAGCCGAACACCGCGGTAGCGCAGGCCTTCTACAACAAACAGGCCGGAGTGAAGCGCCTCGTGACGGAGACCGGCGCCGGCCAGTGGGGCTCGTCGCTCGCTTTCGCCGGCGCCTTGTTCGGCCTGGAGGTGAAGGTGTTCATGGTGCGCGTGTCCTACGACCAGAAACCCTACCGCCGCGCGCTGATGGAGACTTACGGCGCGAGCTGCACGCCTTCGCCCTCGAACGAGACCCAGGCGGGCCGCGCGATCCTGGCGCAGCGCGCGGATCATCCGGGCAGCCTCGGCATCGCCATATCCGAAGCGGTGGAGATGGCGGCGCCGCGCGAGGACACCAAGTACGCGCTCGGTTCGGTGTTGAACCACGTGCTGCTGCACCAGACCGTGGTCGGCCAGGAAGCGATGGCGCAGATGGACATGGCGGGCGACTATCCGGATGTGATCGTCGGCTGCACCGGCGGCGGCTCGAACTTCGCCGGCATCGTGTTTCCCTTCCTCGGCGCGCAGCTGCGTGGCGGCAAGAAACTGCGCATCGTCGCGGTCGAGCCTGCGGCCTGCCCCAGCCTCACGCGCGGCCAGTACGCTTACGATTTCGGCGACACCGCGCACCTGACGCCGCTCACCAAGATGCACACCCTAGGCTCGACCTTCACCCCGCCCGGCTTTCACGCCGGCGGCCTGCGCTATCACGGCATGGCACCGCTCGTCTCCCACATCAAGCAGCTCGGCCTGATCGAAGCGGTCGCCTACCATCAGACCGCCTGCTTCGAAGCGGGCGTCACCTTCGCGCGCGCCGAGGGCATTCTGCCCGCGCCGGAAGCCAACCACGCGGTGAAAGGCGCGATCGAGGAAGCGCTCAAGTGCAAAGCCGAAGGTAAATCGCGCACCATCCTGTTCAACCTCTGCGGCCACGGCCATTTCGACATGCAGGCCTACATCGACTACTTCGGCGGCAAGTTGCAGGACCTCGATTACGACGAGGCCGAGCTCGCCATGGCGCTCGCCGGCCTGCCTTCGGTCAAGGCCGCCTAAGCCGAGCGTCGCGAGACCACAGGTGCAATTCGAAACCCTCAAAGTCGAGCTCGTCGACCAGGTTGCGAGCGTTGCGCTCAATCGTCCCGAACGTGCGAACGCCATGGAGCGCGCAATGTGGGGCGAACTGCGCCAGGCTATGCGCTGGCTGGACGAAACGCCCGAGGCGCGCGTCGGCGTGCTCTCGGGCGCCGGCGCGAACTTCTGCGCCGGCATCGACCTCGCCATGCTCGCGGCCATCCAGGCCGACATCGCCGACGACTGCGACGGCCGCGCGCGCGAGAAACTGCGCCGGCTGATCCTCGATCTGCAGGACTGCCTCACTGCCATCGAGCGCTGCCGCAAGCCGGTGATTGCCGCGATTCACGGCGCCTGCGTCGGCGCCGGTGTCGACCTGATCTGCGCCTGCGATCTGCGCTATTGCTCTGCCGATGCCTACTTTTCCGTGAGGGAAATCGACGTCGGCCTGACCGCCGACGTCGGCACGCTGCAGCGGCTGCCGCGCCTCATCGGCGAAGGGGCGGCGCGCGAACTCGCCTACACCGGACGCAAGCTCGGCGCTGCGGAAGCCAAGGAGCTGCGCCTGGTGAACGCCTACCATCCCGACCGCGACGCATTGACGCAGGCGATGCGCGAACTGGCGGCGACGCTTGCCGCGAAACCGCCGCTCGCACTGCGCGGCTGCAAGGAAATGATCACTTACGCCCGCGACCACTCGGTGGCGGACGGCCTCAATTACGTCGCCACCTGGAATGCGGCCATGCTGCTGTCCTCCGACCTGGGTGAGGCGATGGCCTCCGCCAAGCAAAAACGCAAGCCCAAGTTTCGGGACTGAAGCCGCGGCTGGAATTCCCCTTACCGACCTGATCGACGCTCAAAACGCGACATAGGGCCCGTCGCCTCCCGGCGTCGTCGCGCCGTTGACGGCGACAAACACACTGCGACCATAGAAGAAGGGCAGTCCCCAGTCGAAGCCGAGGAAGGCCGCCGTCGGTCCGCCCAGATTGGAAAGCGCGGCGTTTCGGGAAGCGTTGGCTACGATCAAGGCGTCGGCGTTTGCGACGCTGAAATCGACCTTGGCGCTCGTGCCGTTCGCACCTTGCAGCGTCGCGCTCAGGTGTTGCGTCGCACTCGGGCAATAGAAGCCGTTGGTTGCGGCGGCGCCGCTGCAGGTAGCCATGCCGGCATCGGGAAAGAAGATCGCATTCGATCCGCTGTCGACGATGCTTCCGGCGACCGCGCGGCTTTCGAATACGGTGGTCAGTTCCCCGGAAAGCGGATCCAGGCCGAGAACCGATGCAGAACCGAGACGGTTGTTCGCCTGGGTGCCGATGCCGAACACCAACGCGCCGCTCACGCCGGCGGCCCCGGACTCGCCGACCGAAGGCAAACTGATCATGACGCCGTTATTGTCGGCGCCGAGCATCGTCACCGGATTTTGCACCTGGTCGGTCGCCGGCAAAGCGACAGCCCGGCAAGCCGAACCGGGACAGGCGTAATAGATTCCTGCACTCGCACTGAACTCGCAGACGCTGCCGCAATCCTGGCGGAATACGCCCACGCCCAATATGCCGTTGACGGCGAAGCTCTCCACCGTGTTCCTGCCGGAGCCGGTGGCAGCGCAGGCGCTCGGTATCGTCAGAAAATCCGGGTCGCCGATGATTTGAATCGGTAAGGAGTGCGCCTCTTCACCGGCGAGTTTCACGTCCGCAAGTTTGACCGATCCCCAAGTGAAGCCGCTCGCGAACTGGGCACATTCGGCGATCGGTTCGAAGGCGGCATCGACTTGCTGCACTAAGTTGAGCGGCGATGCCAGCGCAGACGCCATGATGCGCAAACCGGTCGAGCCGGTGTCGACCAGGACGTGATCGATCTGTTGACATTCCGTGCTGCTGCCGGGCGCGCAGACGGTGACGCTGGCATAGGCTCCATTGAGCCAACCCGTGGCAGTCGATTCGACCGCGATCGGCAGAACGTTTTGCGCCGCTGCCACGATGGCTTTGGCAACCGGCGTCGAAGTTTGAATTGCGGTCGCGGGGGCATCGCTCCCGCCGCCTCCTCCACCCCCGCCGCCGCAGCCGACGACGAGCACTGCCGCGGCGGCACACAGCATCGCTGCGGCGATCCAGCTTCGCTCGCGGGCCCTCACGGCAATTGCTCCGCAAGCACGCCTTGGGGCTGAAGCGGCGGCAGGTACGCGCGCCCGCGAAACGCGCGCATATGACCGGCGCTGTAGACCACGAGGCCGGACTGGCGAACCAGTTGCGTCCCTATGCCGCCGCCTTGAACGGCGCTCAGGTACTGCGGGAAATACGCGCCCAGAAGCTGGCTTAAGTCGGGCAGCGTCGGCCCATCCCAGCTGACGGCGAATACGGTGCCCGCGGGCGACGCGTATTCCCGGACCGAGGTGCCCGAAGGAAGACGCAGATCGAAGCGCGTAAGCCGATTCGATGTCGATACGTTCAGGCTGGCATTAAGTCGCGCCTGATCGAGCGGGACGAGATTTGCGTTTCCGCCCAATTCCGCCGCGGCGGTGATTGGAAGCGCGAGCGCGGTCAGCGCCAATCCCATCCAGGCTTGCCAAGGCAAGTCCGTTCTCATGTCGTGGCCTCCACCACATGTGGACGGAACCGTAGCAATGAAGACCCGAGCGCTCCATAGGGCGAAAGCTGTACTTCTTCTGGTGGTATACCCTTAAGGCGCGACCTACATTGGTAAGCCGTAACCTGTTGCAACTGCGGAATTGCGACGCGTGCGCATCCCTTCCCAATTGGCGGGAATATCGATTTCACTGGTGCCTCCTCCTATTATTGGGTTCGCGCCCCGGCTAGGGGGTGCGCGGCTGCTATAACAGCTACCAAGCCTTCAGCATTCCCCGTGCCAGGAATCGACTCCCGCGTAATTTCAGCGAGTTAGGGATCGGGCAACGCGCTCGGCAACCAGGCGGTCGCACAAGACCGTCACCTCGCAGCGACACGCGTCCAAATAACCGCGCGCAACTCGTGGATTGGATGC
Source organism: uncultured Enterobacteriaceae bacterium (assembly GCA_964565875.1). Lineage (GTDB taxonomy): Bacteria > Pseudomonadota > Gammaproteobacteria > Burkholderiales > SG8-39 > 2-12-FULL-64-23. Next base: position 7,892 of record CAZMGP010000034.1, on the reverse strand, counting down.
GTCTTGCGCTGTCGCCGCAAAACGACGCGGAGAAATCGGTGCAGGATGGCGACGGCTATCAGACCGAATCATGCAACTAACAGGGTCGCCTAACCGCCGCCGGAATAGTGAATGACGGAGAACACCGCCACCATCAGCGCGATCGCCCAGCCGAGGCTCATGCCCTGCGTCGGATCGTCTTCATCGCCTTGCGTCTGCGCGTGATCCGGTAGCACCGGCTCCGCGTCAGCGCTTTCGCTGACGCGGCGCGATTCCCCTCCACCGAGCGCAATGAAACTGCCGGCACCATGGCGCTCGCCAATCAGCTTATCCATATCGCCTCCTGCGGCAGCGGCCGTCAACTGCCATGCGCCGATCGGCGCACGGTGCAACGGCTCACGGGCTCAGTCTAAGCAGGGGAGTAGTGCAAGACAGTGGGTCGCTGCCTGTAAACCGCAGGGGCGCAGTCTGCAGCGTGCCCGGGGGTTACTCAGTAGGCGGGAGCGGACTACTTCTTCAAGCGGTCGATGAACTGCTTGCGGAATTTCGCCACTTTTGGCTGCACCACCATCATGCAGTAAGGCTGATAAGGATTTTGCCGAAAGTATTCTTGGTGGTATTCCTCGGCGATGTAGAACTTGCTCGCCGCAATCACTTCGGTAACGATGGGGCGCTCCCATACGCCGGCGCGCGCGAGCCTCGCGATCGCGTCCTCGGCAATCGCTTTCTGCTGCTCGCCGTGATAGAAGATCGCCGAGCGGTACTGCGTGCCGACGTCGTTGCCCTGGCGGTTGCGCGTGGTCGGGTCGTGAATGACGAAGAACACGTCGAGGATGTCCCGGTAGCCAACCACCTCGGTATCAAACGTGATCTGCACCACTTCCGCGTGCCCGGTCTCGCCGCTGCACACCTCGGCATAGTTCGGATCGGCGCGATGTCCTCCCATGTAGCCGGACTCGACCGAACGCACGCCTTTCAAGTCGTCGTACACCGCCTCCAAGCACCAGAAGCAGCCGCCAGCGAGGGTGGCGATTTCGTGCGCGTCTTGGCTCATGGGCTATCCCTCTCCGCAACAGTCGGAAACTCCGGTTCGACCGACAAGATGCTACCGATGCGCCGCCAGGCTGGCAAATTCTCGCTCTTGCTCATTTACAGCGCATGCGGGTTTCTACTTAAGAAGCGGATATCGATGAGCGTGGGGAATCGCTTGACGCGCTCCGAAAGCATGGACTACATTGGTCTCACCGCGGGCGGGCTGAGCTAGGTTCGACCGACCCAAGGCAAATTTTATCAATTCAAGATTGGGGGATATCGATGAAAAACATTGTCGTCCGCTATATCTGCCGTCTGTTGGTCGTGTGCTTGGCACTTGTTCCTTTCTCCAGCTATGCCGGCATGATCGCTACCGATCAAGTGGCGACTGCGGCGCAAGCCCAGGCGGCGCGCGATAAGCTGCTCAATGTCGTCAGCCGCAGCGAGGTGCGCGATCAGCTGCAGAATCTCGGCATCAGCCCCGACTCGGCGCGGGCGCGCGTCAACGCCATGACCGATGCCGAGGTGGCGCAGCTCGCCGGCCATGTCGACAGCCTCCCCGCAGGCGGATCGAGCGGCTGGGCGATCGCGGCGGCTCTGCTGATCATCGGATTGATCTGGTACTACTGGGTCAAGTGACGACGGCATTCGGCCGGTGTTGGAACAAAGCCCGCGTCATTGCGGGCTTTGTTTTTGTGCTCGCATCGCTCGCAGGCTGTGTCAGCCTGCCGCAAAGCGAAGCGCTGCGCACGAACAAAAGCGCGGACCTGCCGCCGCGCGCCGAACTTGCGTCGGTGCCGTTTTTCCCGCAGGAAGAATACCAATGCGGACCGGCGGCGCTCGCCATGGCGATGAACGCAGTCGGCGTTGCGGTCCTACCCGATGCACTCACGGACCAGGTCTACATTCCGGGGCGCAAGGGCAGCCTGCAAGTGGAAATGCTCGCTGCAGCACGGCGCCACGGTTTGCTCGCCTACGAGCTCGCGCCGCAAATGAAGGACGTGCTGAAGGAAGTGGCCGCGGGCAATGCGGTCATCGTGCTGCAAAACCTCGGTCTGTTCGCCTTCCAGCCCTTCTGGCACTACGCGGTTGTGTATGGCTACGACCTGGAACGCAACCAGATCCTGCTGCATTCGGGCGACAAGGCGCGCCGCGTCATGCCCCTCGGACTGTTCGAATTCCTCTGGTTGGACGGCGATCGTTGGTCGATGCTGGCCTTGCCCCCGGACCGCCTGCCGGCGACCGTGGATGAAGCCAAGTTCGCTGCCGCGGCCGCGGCGCTGGAAAGAACGGGAAGCGCCACGGCGGCGCGCCGCGCCTACACGGCGCTCCTCGCGCGTTGGCCCGACGATCTCGTCGGTTTGATGGGTCTGGGCAACACGGCTTATGCACTAGGAGACTTGGCTGGTGCCGAAGCGGCATTTCGCCGCGCGACGCGCGCACATCCAGGCACCGCGGCTGCCTTCAACAATCTCGCGCAGACCCTCGCCGACCGCGGCAAGCTCGATGCTGCGCTTGAAGCCGCGCGCAAGGCCGTGAGCTTAGCCGGCGCCGACTTGCCGGCCGCACGCGCAACGCTGGAAGAAATCGAGAAGAAGCGCCGCTGAGGCCGCGCCCTTCAGGGTCAAGCCTGCGGATTTAGATGCCGCTCGGCCCAGGCCGCGACCGACAACGCGCGCGCATCCTCGCCGCGGCGGCCCACGATCTGCACGCCCACGGGCAGCCCGAGGGGTCCGCGCGCGCCCGGCAGGTTGATCGCCGGCACGTGCAACGCCGTCCAGATGCGGCAGAAGATCGGATCGCCGGTGGCGCCCAAGCCTGGCGGCGCCTCACCCGGCGCACTTGGCGCGAGCAAGGCATCCAGATCGGAAAAAGCCTGCGGCAGCTGCTGTACGCAAGCCTGGATCTGCGCCTGCGCCGCGTCGTAGCGCGCCGCATCGCACTCGCCTGCCGCAGCGAGCAGCTGCTTCAGCTTCTCGCTCAAGCGCTCGTGATGCTGCAGGCGCTCGCAGGCGAGCGAGGCATAGCTCTCGTAATTCTGGATGTCGCTTTGCGCCTGCGTGATGCGTACGAACGATTGCGGCAATACGACGTCGATGAGCTTCGCCCCGGCGCGGGAGAGCAGCGTCGCCGCCCGCTCCATCGCAGCGACCGTTTCGGGTGCTGCCTTGGCCCAATCATGCGTGCGGCAAATCCCGATGCGCGGCGCGGCCGCGAGCGGCCGCGGCGCTAGATCGCGGCCACTCACCGCGGAAACGAGCAGCGCGGCATCGGCCACCGTGCGCGCGAGCGCGCCGATAGTATCGAGGCTTTCCGAGAGCGGCTTGACGCCGGCGCGCGCCAGCGTACCGAAGCTCGGCTTATAGCCGACGATGCCGCAGAAACTCGCCGGGCGGATGACCGAGCCCGCGGTCTGGGTGCCGTAGGCGAGCGGCAGCATGCAATCTGCCACCGCTGCAGCAGAGCCGCTAGACGAGCCGCCTGGCGTGTGTCCGAGATGATGCGGATTCGCGGTCTTGCCCGGATAGAACCAGGCGAATTCGGTAGTAACGGTCTTGCCGAACACCAGTGCGCCGGCCGCGCGCGCAAGCGCCACGCAGGCGGCATCGGCGCTCGGCCGGTGATTCGCGTAGACCGGCGAGCCGTAAGCGGTGGGCAGGTCTGCAGTATCGATTAGATCCTTCACCCCGAGCGGCAGGCCGTGCAAAGGTCCACGCAGGGGACCCGCGTCCAGCCGGCGCGCAGCGGCGAGCACCGCGTCCGCATCGAGATGCGCAAAGGCGTGGATCTCCGCCTCGCGCTCTTCGACGCGTGCGAGGCAGGCGCGCGCGAGCTGCTCTGCCGTGATGTCGCGTGTGGCGAGGCGCCGCGCCGCTTCGCTCGCGCTCAGTCGATTGAGTTGCTGCATGCTTCTCCCCCTTAATCGAGGGTTAAGTGTTTCGAGATGAGGGGATACATCCCCTCACACTCCCCTAAACTGGCCCGTTGCAAATTTCAATTTGCAGCGGTCGTTTGAAGCATACCTCAGCGCTTTTTCTTTTGCGTGAGGATGGTGCCGGTGCAGCGCCGTGCACCGCAGCGGCAGGCGTAGAGGCGCTTCATCGCCGGCGTGTGCGCTTCTTCCAGCTCGATGCGATAGTCGTAGGAGAGTTCCTCGCCCGGGCGGATAGTGCGCAGCGTCTCGATGTAAATGCGGTTGTTGTCATCGACCGCCTCGCAGTTGGGCTCGCAGCTGTGGTTGATCCAGCGCGAGCTGTTGCCGCCGGTGGTGGCGTCGATCACCATGCCGTCGTCGAGCGCGAAAAGAAATGTATGCGGATTGTCGTCATTGGCGTAACGCCGGTCGACTTGCGTCTCGGTGAGCCGCTCGCCGGTGTATTCGATCAGCCTGGTGCCCTTCGGAATTCGCGCGGTGGCGAAGACGCCTTTGCCGTGTATGCCCGAGCGGCGCGCGACGAAGCGCCGCTGCGGTTTGCCGTTTTTGATTGCCATGGAATTGATTGCGCAGGTTGTAAACAGGGCGCGATTCTAGACCATTTTGCTTTCGCAGTGGCTGCGTTTGATCATACTTGGCGCTAGACTTGCTCGCGCAAGGCGAATACGAATTGCACCGCGCGCATCCGTCATTCCACAGGAGGAAAGCGCATCATGTCAGTCTACGCTGAGAGGAACGGTCCGGTCACCACTATCGTCTTGGAGCGCCCCAAAGCGCGCAATGCGGTCGACCCGGCCACTGCGGAAGCGCTCGTCGCCGAATTCGAAGCCTTTGAGCGCGATCGCGATGCGAGGGTCGCCGTGTTCTTCGGCGCCAACGGAACGTTCTGCGCCGGCTGGGACCTGAAATACGGCGCCACCCTCGCGGGCAAGGACGTGCGGCGCGAATTGGCCCTCGATTTTCCGCAGGATGCCGCTCCCGTCCCTCGCGGGCCGATGGGGCCCTCGCGCCTGGAACTCGACAAGCCGGTGATCGCGGCGGTGGCCGGCGCTGCAGTCGCCGGCGGCATGGAACTCGCGCTGTGGTGCGACATGCGCGTCATGGAGGAAGATGCGTTCTTCGGCGTCTACTGCCGCCGCTGGGGCGTGCCGCTGATCGACGGCGGAACGGTGCGCCTGCCGCGCATCGTCGGCATGGGCCGCGCCATGGACATCATCCTCACCGGACGCAAGGTCGACGCGGCCGAAGCCCATCGCATCGGCTTGTGCGAGCGCGTCGTGCCCCGTGGCGAGGCGCGCCGGGCGGCGGAAGCGCTCGCCTTCGAAATCGCGCGCTTTCCGCAAGGCGCCGTGCGCGCCGATCGGCGTTCCGCCTACCGTCAGCACGGGATGTCGGTGCGCGAGGCGATGCAGCTAGAATGGTCGAGCGGCGCGAGCGCGCTCGACGAAGCGATCGCCGGCGCCGGGCGCTTTGCCTCGGGCAAGGGCCGGCACGGCGGCTTCGAGGACATTTGATGAATCAGATGGAGGCATGCATGAACGATCGCGCCGCAGGCGAATTTGCGCAGTCGAACAACCAGCCGCCGCTGCTCGCGGGCTACAACGCCTGGGACGAGGACCGGATACTGCGAGCGGCAGTCGAGCGCGAAGGCGGCGGCTGGGTCGGCGAGCGCGCGAGCGCACTGGGCGAGCTGGTAGGAAGCGAGCGCGTGCAGCTGCTCGCCGATCAGGCCAATCGCAACCTGCCGCAATTGCGCACGCACGACCGTTTCGGCAGGCGCATAGACGCCGTCGAGTTTCATCCCACCTATCACGAGCTCATGACGCTCGCCTTCGGCGCGGGCCTGCACTCGCTCGCCTGGACGGCAGCGCGCCCGGGCGCTTTCGTCGCCCGCGCCGCGCTCAACTATCTCTGGAACCAGGCCGAAAACGGCACTTCCTGTCCGGTGAGCATGACTTTCGCCGCGGTGCAGGTAATGCGAAGCGACGCGTCGCTCGCGGCCGAATGGGAGCCGAAGATGCTCGCGGAAGCCTACGATCCGCGCCCGCTGCCGCTGCAGGAAAAGCGCGCCGCGACGGTGGGCATGGCCATGACCGAGAAGCAAGGCGGCTCGGATCTGCGCAGCAATGACACCCGCGCCACGCCGCTTGCCGAGGGTGGCTATGCGCTCGAGGGCCACAAATGGTTCTGCTCCGCGCCGATGAGCGACGGCTTCCTTACCCTCGCGCGCGCAGCCGACGCAGGCGTGACCTGTTTCTTCGTGCCGCGCTCGCTTCCCGACGGTAGCCGCAATGCCATCCACATTCAGCGCCTCAAGGACAAGTGCGGCAACCGCTCCAACGCTTCGAGCGAAATCGAATACCACAGCGCCTGGGCGCGCCGGCTTGGCGCCGAAGGGCGCGGCATCGCCACGCTGATCGAGATGGCGCACCTGACGCGCTTCGACATCGTCGTCGCCACGGCGGGGATGATGCGCGGCGCGCTCAACCAGGCGCTGCACCATTGCGCGCATCGGCGCGCGTTCGGACGCGAGCTCGTGCGGCAGCCGCTGATGCAAAACGTGCTCGCCGATCTCGCGCTCGAGTGCGAGGCGGCGACGCTGCTCGCCTTCCGCCTGGCGCATGCCTTGGACGCCAGCGCGCGTGACCCGCAGGAACGGCTGCTCGCCCGCATTCTCACTCCCATCGGCAAATACTGGCTGGCGAAGCGCAACCCGTCCTTCATGTTCGAAGCGATGGAATGCCTCGGCGGTAACGGTTATGTGGAGGAGGCGCCGCTTGCGCGCTACTACCGCGAGGCCCCGGTGAACAGCATCTGGGAAGGCAGCGGCAACGTCGCCTGCCTCGACGTCCTGCGCTCGCTGCGCAAAGCGCCGGATGCAGCGGCGGCGCTACTCGGCGAAATCCGCGCCGGTGCGAGCGGCGATCGGCATCTTGCGCAACGCGCCGACCGGGTAGAGGAAGAATTGACCCGCGGGCAAAGCGAGGAGCACGCGGCCCGTCGGATCGTGGAAGCGGCCGTGCTGGCGCTGCAGGCGAGCCTGATGGCGCGCTACGCCGCGGGCGCCGCTGCCGACGCTTATTGCGCTTCCCGCATCGCGGGCGACTGGGGCCACGCTTTCGGCACGCTGCCTCAAAGTGCGGCTTGCGACAAAATCATCGAACGCAGCCGCCTGGGTTGAGAGGCCGGCCGGGCACCGGCCGCGCTCGCGCAAATAGGCCCGGGGCGCAGCTTTGCGCGGCGTATAATGGAATTCTGGACTGGAGTCCATCATGCGCATCGAAGTACACGTACACGGCACCATCCCCCTGCGAACCGAAACGACGCTTTCCCAAGTGGAAGCCGCCTTGCGCCCTTGGCTGCGGTATATCGACGAAGACAGCCTGGGCGACGCGCGCAGCGTCTACGAGGACGAGCCCGGCATCGTTTTCCACGCCAAAGGCAAGACGCTGGAAATCTGCTGGAGCGGCGACGTCGGCCGCGGCTTTCGCGAGCCGATCGAGGATGCGCTGCAGGCGCTCTGCCCCTACACGGAGGCGGCCGCCGAAATCGAGGTCAGCTATTACCACGACGACGGCCAGGACGAGTTCGGCATGGTGTTCGTCGGGCCGACGCCCGAGTCGATTCACGAACGCCAGAAGACTCGCATGATCGACGATGTGTCGAATCTGCTCGCGCGTCATTTCAGCGAAGCCGAGATCGGCGAAGTCGCGGCACTGGTCAACCAGTTGTTCGCGCGCAATTGGAGCGAAGCGACTGGCGGCGTGCAGTCGGGTTCGACCACCTCCCCGCGGCTGACCCCGGCGCAGCGCCGCCGCCTGCATTAAGCAAGCGCTTCTTCGAAACTTCCAAAGCAAAAAGCCCCGACCGATTGGCCGGGGCTTTTGCTTTTGTAGGGTCCTGACGATGACCTACTTTCGCATGGGTAATCCACACTATCATTGGC
>CAZMGP010000033.1:0-57271 GCA_964565875.1 uncultured Enterobacteriaceae bacterium | reverse complement strand
CCCGCGGCTCAAGACCTCACCGAGGTCAACACGGTATTGAGCGGACGGTTACTCGTGGTCGTCGTAAGTGGATTGTTCGTGCTGTTGGACGACGCCGCTGCGGCAGCCACGCCGACCACAGCGACGCCCGCCGCGACCATGCCCGCGGTAATGCCGCCGGCCGCGGCGCCCGTCGCGCCCGAAGCGCCCGCTGCTCCGGCACCGGCACCGATCGCCACCGAACTCAAATTGCCGAAGGTCGTTGCCACCGAAGTCGGCAAGGCGGAGGCGGGAATCGCGACCGCGAGGGTGGTCGACGACGCGATCGTGGCGGTGGAGCCCGCCGCGAAGCTGGCGGTGCCCGCGGTATTGGTCGCTGCGATTTCGCCTTGAAGGACGGATAGGTAGGCGGGGTTGACGAGCGCGATCATGAAGTCCGTGCCGCGTACTCCGATGGTCGCCTGCGGCGCGAGCAGGGCAAAGGCCCTTTGGCTGCGCGAGCTGATCAAGCCGCTCACCGAGCGCAATGCCCCCTTTAAAATCTGCACTGCGATGTTGTCGCTCTGCGGCTTGTCTTTGTCGAAGCTATAGGCATTGACGCGGAATTCGGTGTTCTCGGCCAGGACCACGGTGTGGCCGTCGTCGAAGCGAATGATGGTCTGGGCGCCCGGACCGGTGGTGATTACCGTCCCGGGAATGACGCGCTGATCTTTGGTGACGCTTGCCGGCGTGGCCGAGCCCACCGCCGCCTTCACCTCGCCCGTCACGCTCTGAATCACGCCATTGGCGTGTCCCACGCCTGCGGACACCAGTATCGAAAATCCGAAACACAATTCCATCCAGAACGAACGACGCATGTTAGCCTCCCGTGAAAGACGTGGACCCGAAAACGCAAGCGATATACCGCGGGGCTCTTTACCTTGCCGAGCGTGAGCAGGTATGCTGACGGAAACCATTTCTGTGCCTGTTGAGAAAAGTCACGATTTGGCAAATGTCGCGCATTGCTGAGGGCAACGAATTGCTGCTGACGACGCGCGCCGACGGGATTGGCATCGGGCGATGGATTTCATGCGTGGCCCTGATTGCGCTTGGTTTTTGCTGCGTGCCGGCGAATGCCGATTCCGACAAGTCGGTCGACGTAGGGGTGCAGATCCACGGCCACGAAGTCGTGGTCGACGTGAGCTGCTATGTGCGTGTCACGCCGCGGGAGGCTTGGTCGGTGATGACCGATTACGACCACGCCACCGAATTCATATCAAAATTGGAGAGAAGCGCGATCCTGTCCAGCACGCACGACACTTTGGTCGTGGCGCAGAAAGGGGCGATGGGCTACGGGCCATTCACGCTTCCCATCGAGACCGTTTCCGAAATTCGCTTACATCCCTTCGAGCAGATGCAGACGCGCTTGATCAGCGGCAACATGAAGAAATACGAGGGCACGACCCGTATCCATTCTGAGGCGGGCGGCACGCGCATCGTCTATCATCTGGAAGCCGTTCCAGACGTCTGGATTCCGCCGCTAATTGGCAAGACAATGGTCCGGTCCGAGACGCGCGCCCGCTTCGGCCAGCTGCTCGACGAAATGCTCAGGCGGAGAATCCTGTCCGCTGCCAAGCACTGACCGCCGGGCCAGGCAGCGTTTGGTTCACGCGTGGAGCATAATTGCCCCGTCTGCCTTGTCGAGCCTGGGCCCTCTTATCTCATGTCAGTTTCCTATTTCAGCGGGCGAGCGCGAAGCTTCGGCCATGCGTTCCGCGGCCTGGGTATATTGCTGCGTTCCCAGCAGAACGCCAGGATTCACGCCCTGGCGAGCGTCCTGGTCGTCCTCGCCGGGGCGGCATTCCGAATTTCAGTGGCCGAATGGGGGCTGGTCGTATTCGCGATGGCGAGTGTATGGGCGATGGAAGCGGCGAATACCGCAATCGAGTTTCTGGTCGACCTGGTTTCCCCCGGGCAGCATCCCCTCGCCGCCAAGGCCAAGGACGTGGCGGCCGCGGCAGTCCTGGTGAGCGCAATAGGCGCCGCCATCGTCGGCCTTCTCGTATTCGGTCCGCACTTGAAGCAGGCATTTTCCTAGGGGCGAAGAAGCCCTCGGCAGCGCGCAGCATTCGCCTTGACAGCCCAATTTGTGCAGCGCAAAATCGCTGGCCTTAGCTAGTCATTTTCAGGTTTTTCCTGGGCCAGGCCGGCTGGTTATGGTGCGCTGCTTTCGGAGACCTGCGCGACCGTGCAAGCACACATTCCAGATGATCAGTCAGGCGCGTCCGCCCAGGCGGGCGCTGCGTTTTTGCAGGACTTCCTCAAGCTGTTTCCCACCGACTCGGAGGCGGCGCGTGTGTGGCAGTCGCTCGTCGCGGCGCACAGCGCCGATCCATCGCGGCTCGCTGCCCTGCAGATGGCGCACCTGCAGAACCACATGGCCCTTTGGGGCAGCATGCTCGCGCGCGAAGCGAGCGGCCCAGCACAGGCGGCAGCTTCAGCGCCAGCGTCCGCGGACGGCGACAAGCGCTTCACCGGACGCGAATGGCGCGAAAGCGCCTATCACGACTATTTGCGGCAGGCGTACCTCGTCAACTCCCGCTTCCTGAACGAGTTGGTCGAGGGGGCGGAGGTGAACGAATTCGCGAAGCATCGGCTGCGCTTCTTCACGCGGCAACTCATCGACGCCATGAGCCCGGCGAATTTCGCCGCGACCAATCCCGAGGCGCTGCGGCTCGCCCTCGATACCAAGGGCGAAAGCTTGAATTCCGGAATCCGCAATCTGATTCGCGACGCGGAGCTCGGGCGCGTGTCGATGAGCGACGAATCGGCCTTCGAAGTCGGCAGAAATCTTGCCGTTACCCCAGGGCAGGTCGTGTTCGAGAACGAACTCATCCAGCTCATCCAGTACGCACCGAGCACGGCGAAGGTGCGCAAGTTGCCGCTTCTCATCGTCCCGCCTTGCATCAACAAGTTCTACATCCTCGATCTGCAGCCAGAGAACTCCTTCGTGCGCTATGCGGTGGAGCAGGGCAACATCGTGTTCATGGTGTCCTGGCGCAACGTCGTCGAGGAAGAATTGAGCCGCCTCACTTGGGACGATTACATCGCCGAGGGCGTGCTCCGTCCGATGGAAGTCGTGCGTGCCATCACGAAGACCGAGAAATTGAATGCACTCGGCTTCTGCGTCGGCGGCACGCTGCTCGGCGCAGCGCTGGCAGTGCTGCGCGCCCGCGGCGAGGACCACGTTGCGAGCGTCACCCTGCTCGCCACCATGCTCGACTTCAGCCACCCAGGCGATATCGGCGTCTTCATCGACGAGGCGAGCGTTCAGGCGCGGGAGCAGGCGATAGGCAGGGGCGGCATCTTCTCGGGCAAGGATCTCGCATTCGTCTTTTCGGCGCTGCGTGCGAACGACCTCGTCTGGTCCTACGTGGTCAATAACTACCTCAAGGGCAAGACGCCGGACGCCTTCGATATCCTGTATTGGAATGCGGACAGCACCAATCTTCCCGGTCCGATGTATTGCTGGTACGTGCGCAACATGTACCTGGAAAACAAGCTGCGCGAACCGGGCAAGCTGACGACCTGCGGGGTTGCGCTCGATTTGGGTTCGATTCGACTGCCGACTTACATTCTCGCGACGCGCGAGGATCATATCGTTCCGTGGAAGACAGCCTACTTGTCGACGCAGCATCTCAAAGGCGCAAACCGCTTCGTGCTCGGCGCGAGTGGCCATGTGGCCGGCGTCATCAATCCGCCGTCGAACGGCCGGCGCAGTTACTGGACGAACGATGATTTGCACCCGAACGCCGAAGATTGGCTTGCGGGGGCCAAGGAAACGCAGGGCAGTTGGTGGTCAGACTGGGACGGGTGGCTTGCGCGCTTTTCCGGAGGCGAACGGGTCGCCCCGAAGAAATTGGGTAGCGCTGCGTACAAGCCGGTTGAAGCGGCGCCCGGCAGGTATGTAAAGACGAAGTTGTAGGAGGCCCGCTCTTGGCCCCTCTGGGGCCTCGGGCCGATTGATACTGGAGGACGATATGACAGATGTAGTGATCGTAGCCGCAGGCCGCACCGCGGTGGGCAAGTTCGGCGGGACGCTGGCGAAGATTCCTGCGGCCGACCTCGGCGCGCATGTGATCAAGGGCTTGCTTGCCAAGACGGGTTTAAAGCCGGAGCAGATATCGGAAGTCATTCTCGGCCAAGTGCTGGCGGCCGGCGTGGGACAGAACGCCGCGCGCCAGGCGGCGATCCGCGCCGGCTTGCCGCACATGGTGCCGGCGATGACCATCAATAAAGTGTGCGGCTCGGGCCTGAAGGCGACCCATCTCGCCGCGCAAGCGATTAAGGCAGGGGACGCCGAGATCGTTATCGCCGGCGGCCAGGAGAACATGAGCATATCGCCTCACGTGCTGGCGGGCTCCCGCGAGGGCTTCCGCATGGGCGAGGCAAAGCTCGTCGACTCGATGATCGTCGACGGCCTGTGGGACGTCTACAACCAATACCACATGGGCGTCACCGCGGAGAACGTCGCCGCGAAATACGGCGTTACGCGCGCGGACCAGGACGCCTTCGCACTGGCTTCGCAGCAGAAGACCGAGGCGGCGCAAAAGGCGGGCAAATTCAAGGACGAAATCCTCCCGCTCGAGATTCCGCAGCGCAAGGGCGAACCGCTGGTGTTCGATACCGACGAATATCCCAAGCACGGCAGCACCCTCGAAGCGCTTGCCGGGCTTCGCCCTGCGTTCGACAAGGCAGGGACCGTGACGGCGGGCAACGCCTCGGGCATCAACGATGGTGCGGCGGCGGTGATCATGATGTCGGCAAAGAAGGCGCAGGAGTTGGGGCTCACGCCCTTGGCCACGGTTCGTGCTTACTCCTCCGCGGGCGTCGATCCCAAGATCATGGGCATGGGGCCGGTGCCGGCGAGTCAACTTTGCCTGAAGAAGGCGGGCTGGAGCGTGGGCGATCTCGATTTGATGGAAATCAACGAGGCGTTCGCCGCGCAGGCCATCGCCGTCAATCGGGAAATGAAGTGGGACACCGCCAAGGTGAACGTCAATGGCGGCGCCATCGCTATCGGCCATCCGATTGGGGCATCCGGGTGCCGCTTCTTGGTGACGCTGCTGCATGAAATGGTTCGACGCGGCGCGAAGAGGGGCTTCGCCAGCCTGTGCATAGGCGGCGGCATGGGTGTCGCATTGGCGGTAGAGCGCTGAACGCGGGCAAGCATACGAAAATCGAAAGGAAGCGAGGATGGTTCAGCGAGTAGCATTCGTCACCGGCGGCATGGGCGGCATCGGCACCGCAATCTGCAAGAGGCTGGCGGCTGCCGGCAGCAAGGTCGTCGCCAACTGCCTGCCCGGCTACGACAAGAAAGAGGAGTGGCTGCGCAGCATGCGCGAGCAAGGCTGCGAGGTGCACGCGGCAGAGGGAAACGTGGAAGATTTCGATTCCTGCGCCGACATGTTCTATCGCATCAGCTCGGTCATCGGGCCGGTCGATATTCTGGTCAACAACGCCGGCATTACCCGCGACGGCGTATTCAAGCGAATGCCGGCGGACGACTGGTACGACGTGATCAACACCAACTTGAATAGCGTGTTCAACGTCACCCGCCAAGTCGTCGAAGGCATGATGGACCGAGGCTGGGGGCGAATCATCAACGTTTCTTCGGTGAACGCACTGAAGGGGCAATTCGGGCAGACCAACTACTCGGCAGCGAAAGCGGGCATGCACGGCTTTTCCAAGGCGTTGGCGCAGGAAGTGGTGAGAAAAGGCGTGACCGTGAACACGATCTCGCCCGGCTATGTCGCCACCGACATGGTGATGGCGATCCGGTCCGAGGTGCGCGACCAGATCGTCGCCTCGATCCCCATGGGGCGGCTGGCGCGGCCGGACGAAATCGCCGGCCTGGTCGCCTACCTTGCATCGGACGAAGCCGGTTATATAACGGGCGCCAACATCTCCATCAACGGCGGCCTGCACATGATTTGAGCGACGGACCGGCTTGACAACTGTCAATCGGAGGACATCATTGTCCGGTAACATGGCCGGCAAGAGACGAGTCCCGGCAGTTGGCGGCGAATGCGGCACGCTCCCGTGAGGTCCCGTTGAAATCTGCGGCCTTGTCTCAATTCACATCCGTCACCGGATTTAGGAGGAAGAATCGTGACTATTGTGCCAAGAAGAGTTGCCGTCATCACCGGCGGCATGGGTGGTCTGGGCGAATCGATCAGCACCAAAATGCACGATGCGGGCTTTCGCGTCGTCGTGACCCATTCGCCGGGGAACAAGAACGTCGCCAGCTGGAATGCGGACATGAAGGCGCGCGGCTATGACTTTCATCCCGTGGCGGTCGACGTCTCGGACTACGAATCCTGCCAAGAGTGCGTAGCCAAGATCCAGGCGGTTGTGGGTCCGGTCGATATCCTGGTCAATAACGCCGGCATCACGCGCGACATGACTTTCAAGAAGATGGGCAAACCCGATTGGGATGCAGTGATGCACACCAATCTGGACAGTGTGTTCAATATGACCAAGCCGGTCTGCGAGGGCATGGTCGAGCGCGGCTGGGGGCGGATCATCAACGTGTCCTCGGTCAACGGCTCCAAGGGTGCATTCGGTCAGACTAACTACGCCGCCGCCAAGGCGGGGATGCACGGCTTCACCAAGTCCTTGGCGCTGGAAGTCGCCAGGAAGGGCGTGACGGTGAACACGATTTCGCCGGGCTACATCGGCACCAAGATGGTGACCGCGATCCCGAAGGAGATCCTCGACACCAAGATCATTCCCCAGATACCCGTGGGGCGCTTGGGCAAACCGGAGGAGGTCGCCGGCCTCATCATCTATCTCTGCTCCGAAGAAGCCGCCTTCGTCACCGGCGCCAACATCGCCATCAACGGCGGACAGCATATGCAGTAACAGCGTGCGGGAAGGGCGCTATGGTGGGAGCGGCGCCCCCGCCGCGATTGGTGTCTGATCGAAGTTCGAAGGGCCCACGGAGTTCTCCCACGGCTTCGTAGGGCGCAGCGCAGAGGGCGGCGCTTGCGCGGGGATGCGACCCCGTAGAAGGGCAGGCCGGCGACGGGAAAGATTCAGAGCTGGCGATCCGGTTCGGAGCCGGCGCCTTCGGAGGGCGGAGCAGGGGCCCCGCGCTGGCGGCGGAGGGGCGCAGTCACGCTACTTGTGCTAGGCTGCGCGCGCGAAAGCGGCATTTTCGATATGCTATTATTCTGCAACGCAACATGCCGTTGCTCCCTCCATTGGGAAAAGGATCGCTGCGATGCAAGACAAAGCGCAAACCGCATCAAATCCAACCGATTCCGCCAAGGCGGAAACCGCCGCGGATGCGGTTCGGCTGATCAAGAAATATCCCAATCGCCGTCTCTACGACACGCGCACCTCCAGTTACATCACGCTCGCCGATGTAAAGGAGCTCGTTCTGAAGCAGGAGCACTTCCAGGTCGTCGACGCCAAGACTAACGAAGATCTCACGCGCTCCATCCTGCTGCAGATCATCCTCGAAGAGGAAACGGGCGGCATGCCCATGTTCACTTCCGATTTGCTGTCGCAGCTGATCCGCTTTTACGGCAACGCCATGCAGGGCATGGTCGGGAACTATCTGGAGAAGAACATGCAGACCTTCGTCCAGGTGCAAAAGCAGTTGCAGGAGCAGTCGCGCGCGATCTATGGGGACAACTCCAAGATCAACAAGGACCTCTGGGCGCAGTTCATGAATTTCCAAGGCTCCGCAATGCAGGGCATGATGGCCGCTTACATGGACCAGAGCAAAAACGTGTTCATGCAAATGCAGGAGCAACTGCAGAACCAGACCAAGAACATCTTTTCGGGCTTTAGCTTCCCCGGTTTTCCCGGCCAGCCGGCGCCGGAAAAGAAGGACGAGGGCGAAAAGCCCTGAAACACAGAGCCGTTCTGCTCGCGGCGGGAGCCGCTGCGGCGGTTCGACAAGCGCAGTGCATCTTCTCCAATCCGCGCATCCTTCGTTCTAGAACCTCGTCGGTCTCGTCAGTGTCATCTTGATCCGCGCGAAATCCAAAGCGGCACCCAAAGTCGGGTTCGTGTCGCTCGGCTGCCCCAAGGCTCTGGTCGATTCCGAGCGCATCCTGTCGCAGCTACGCGCCGAAGGCTACGGCGTGTCGCCGTCTTACGAGTCGGCCGATCTGGTGGTGGTCAACACCTGCGGCTTCATCGGCTCGGCCGTCGAAGAATCGCTGGATGCCATCGGCGAGGCGCTCGCCGAAAACGGCCGGGTGATCGTCACCGGTTGCCTCGGAGCCAAGGGCGACGTCGTGCGCGCGACCCATCCCAAAGTGCTGGCAGTCACCGGGCCGCATGCAGCCGAGGAAGTGATGCAGGCCGTTCACGCCCACCTGCCCCGGCCGCACGATCCCTATACCGACCTCGTGCCGCCGCAGGGCGTGCGGCTGACGCCGGCGCACTATGCCTATCTCAAGATTTCCGAAGGCTGCAACCACCGCTGCAGCTTCTGCATCATCCCGGCCATGCGCGGCGATTTGGTGAGCCGTCCGATCGGCGAGGTATTGCAGGAAGCGGAGAATCTCGCCAAGGCGGGCGTCAAGGAAATCCTGGTCATTTCCCAGGACACCAGCGCCTACGGCGTCGACCTCAAGTACCGTACCGGCTTCTGGCAGGGGCGGCCGCTGAAGACACGATTCACCGAACTCGCCCGCGCCCTGGCGACGCTCGCGCCGCCCGGCGACTTGTGGGTGCGGCTGCACTACGTCTATCCCTATCCTCACGTCGACGAAGTCATTCCGCTAATGGCGGAGGGAAAGATCCTGCCCTATCTCGACGTTCCGTTCCAGCACGCAAACCCGCGCATCCTGAAACTGATGAAGCGGCCGGCATCGGGCGAGGCGAACCTCGACCGCGTCCGCGCCTGGCGCGCGATCTGTCCCGAACTGACCATACGCAGCACGTTCATCGCCGGCTTTCCCGGCGAGACCGAGGCCGAATTCCGCGAGCTGCTCGCGTTCCTGGAAGAAGCAGAACTCGATCGGGTTGGCTGTTTCGCCTATTCGCCAGTCGAGGGCGCGACGGCGAATTCCCTGCCCGATCCGGTGCCTGAGGCGGAGCGCGACGAGCGGCGGGCGCGCCTGATGCAGGCGCAGGAGGGCATCAGCCGCCGCTTGCTCAAGCGCAAGATCGGCAAGAAGCTGAAGGTCCTGGTGGATGCGGTCGACGCGAGCGGCGCGATCGCGCGCTCGGCAGGCGATGCTCCGGAAATAGACGGTACGGTCGTCGTCTCCGGCGGGCAAGCGCTAAAGGCGGGCGATTGGGCGACGGTCAAGATCGAGCGTGCCGACGCGCACGATTTGTACGGCAGACTTGTTGAGGAGAAGGAGTAAAGAAGATGCAATATCGCAGGCTCGGCAATAGCGGGGTCAAGGTTTCGCCCATTTGCCTGGGCACCATGATGTTCGGCGAGCGCACCGACGCGACGGAGGCGGGGCGCATCGTCGATTCGGCGCGCGCTGCCGGCATCAATTTCATCGACACGGCAGACGTCTACGCCAAGGGCGAATCGGAGCGTCTGGTCGGCAAGCTCCTCGCGCGCGATCGCGATCAATGGGTGGTGGCGACCAAGGTCGGCAATTCCATGGGCAAAGGTCCGAATGACAAGGGCCTGTCGCGTAGCTGGGTGATGCGCGCGATCGACGCGAGCCTCGAGCGTTTAAATATGGACTATGTCGACATCTATTACTTGCACCTTGACGACGCGGAAACGCCGATCGAAGAGACTTTGATCGCGATGGGCGAAATCGTCAGCTCGGGCAAGGCACGGTATTTCGGGCTTTCCAATTACCGCGGTTGGCGCATCGCGCAGGTCGCGGAGACTTGCGCGCGAATTGGCGTGCCCGCGCCGGTCGTGTGCCAGCCCTATTACAACGCCATGAACCGCATGCCGGAGACGGAGATATTGCCTGCTTGTCAGCACTACGGCATGGGCGTGGTGCCTTACAGTCCGCTCGCCCGCGGCGTGCTGACGGGGAAATACGCCCCCGGAGAGGCGCCCCCCGCCGATAGCCGCGCTGCGCGCAAAGACAAGCGCATGATGGAGACGGAGTTCCGCGAGGAATCCATGGTCATGGCGCAGACGATCAAGGCGCATGCGGAGAAGCGCGGCATGACGGCTGGGCGGTTCGCGCTCAATTGGGTGCTTAACAACCGCATCGTCACCTCGGTGCTCGCCGGTCCGCGCACTTTCGAGCAATGGAGCGAATACCTGGGCGCCTTGGCGCACGGTTTCACGGCCGAAGACGAAGCATTGGTCGACGGCTTGGTGAAGAGCGGGCATCCGTCGACGCCGGGTTACAACGATCCGCGCTACGCGATTGCCGGGCGGCCCGTGTACAGCAGCAAGCGATAGTGAAAGAAGTTGAGCGACATCGGAACAGCAAGGTTCCTCTGCCAGAGCAGACTACGGTAACATTCAAGCTTTCTGTAGGGAGGCGCTGCTGATTTGGGCGGCGCGCATTGATCCTCACACGAATTGGACCCGAGTGCTCAGTTGTTGATCCCAGTTATCCTCTCCGGCGGCGCAGGCACCAGACTTTGGCCGGTGTCGCGCGAAGCGCATCCGAAGCCCTTCATCGTCCTTCCCGATGGCCAGAGCCTGCTGCAGAAGACGCTCCTGCGCGCGACAGCCTTGCAACCGCGTGCAATCCTGACAATCACGAATCGGGATTATTTCTTCATCACCCGCGACGCCTACGCCGGCGTTGCAGCATCCTCCTCCATAGAGCTTGACTACTTGCTCGAACCCGTCGGACGCAACACGGCGCCTGCCATTGCAGCCGGTGCTTTGAGAATTCGCGAGCGCTTCGGCGATGACGCGATCATGCTGGTTCTTCCTTCCGATCACCTCATTCGCGATCTGGCTGCCTTTACCCAAGCGGTAGAAGATGCTTGCCAACTGGCAAAGGAAGGCTTTTTGGTTACGTTCGGCATTCCGCCGACCGGACCGGAAACGGGTTTCGGCTATATAGAGTCGGACAAAGCGGGCAAGCTTGCTTCAGGGGGGCTCGCCGTGCGCCGCTTTGTCGAGAAGCCTTCCCGCGACAAGGCGGAAGAGTATCTCGCCACGGGGCGCTACTACTGGAACTCGGGAATGTTCTGTTTCCGCGTTCGCGACTTTCTGCAGGAATTCGCCCGATGTGCTCCGGACGTGTCGCGGTCCGTCGAGGTCGCTTGGACTGCGACTCGGCGCGGCGAGGTGCCGGTAACGATCGACAAGGATGCGTTTGCTTGCGTCGCAGATGTCTCGGTTGACTATGCCGTGATGGAGAAGGCGAAACGCGTCGCCGTCGTCCCGGGCAGCTTCGATTGGAGCGATATTGGCTCCTGGGAAGCGCTCGGTGGATTGGTGCCGGCGGACATTGCCGGCAATCGTGTCCAAGGAGAGGCGGTATTGGTCGACAGCAGTGATTGCTATGTTCGAAGCGAAGACCGCCTGGTCGCAACCATAGGCGTCAAGGACTTGCTGGTGGTGGACACGCCCGACGCCTTGCTCGTCGCGGAGCGCAGCCGCGCACAGGACGTGAAACGCGTCGTACAGCAGTTGAAGGAGGCTAATCACGAGAGCGCGCGTTTGCACCGCACCGTGCATCGGCCCTGGGGAACTTACACCGTGCTCGAGGAAGGACCGAGGTTCAAGATCAAACGCATCGTGGTAAAGCCCGGCGCCTCGCTGTCACTGCAGTATCACCGGCGCCGCAGCGAACATTGGGTGGTCGTTTCTGGCGTAGCTAAAGTAGTGAACGGCGAACGCGAAACCACGATCGGCACGGATCAGTCATCTTATATTCCGGCCGGAAATCCGCATCGCCTCACCAATCCGGGCGAGGTCGACTGCGTGATGATCGAAGTGCAGAGCGGCGACTATCTGGGCGAGGACGATATCGTGCGCCTCGAAGATAGCTATGGGAGAAAGTGAGACGAATATGAGCAAAGTTGCACTGGTGACCGGCATTACGGGACAGGATGGGTCATATCTTGCCGAACTCCTGCTGCAGAAGGGGTATGTGGTGCATGGCATCAAGCGCCGCACTTCGCTCATCAACACCGACCGCATCGATCACCTGTACCAGGATCCGCACGAGAAGCATCGCCGCTTCATCCTCCATCACGGCGATCTCGCCGATTCATCGAATCTGGTGCGCATCGTCCAGCAGACGCAGCCGGATGAAATCTACAACCTTGCTGCGCAGAGCCATGTCGCCGTGTCGTTCGAGGAGCCGGAGTACACGGCGAATTCCGATGCCCTGGGCGCGCTACGGCTGCTCGAGGCGATCCGCATTCTCGGCCTGGAAAAGAAGACGCGCTTCTATCAGGCCTCGACTTCGGAGCTCTACGGTCTGGTTCAAGAAACGCCGCAGAAGGAAACCACGCCCTTCTACCCCCGTAGTCCGTATGGTGTCGCGAAGCTTTATGCCTACTGGATTACGGTGAACTACCGCGAGGCCTACGGGCTTTACGCCTGCAACGGCATCCTTTTCAACCACGAGTCGCCGGTGCGCGGCGAAACTTTCGTCACGCGCAAAATCACGCGCGCGCTCGCGCGCATCAAGCTCGGGCTGCAGAACTGCCTCTACCTCGGCAATTTCAATGCCTTGCGCGACTGGGGGCACGCCCGCGATTATGTCCGCGCCATGTGGCTGATGCTGCAGCAGCCGCGGCCGGAGGACTTTGTGATCGCCACCGGCGAGCAACACAGCGTGCGCGAATTCGTCACCGCCGCGGCGAAGGAACTGGGAATACCTATTACCTGGAAGGGGAAGGGCCAGGAAGAGAAAGGCTACGATCAGGATGGACGCTGCATTGTCGCCGTCGATCCGCGCTACTTCCGCCCGACGGAGGTCGATTCGCTGCTCGGCGATTCGGCTAAGGCCAAGGCGAAACTGGGATGGGCGCCCAAGGTGCGATTTGCTGAACTTGTCGCGGAAATGGTGCGCGAGGACCTGCGCGACGCGGAGCGCGACGAACTGGTGAAGCGCCACGGGCACAAGGCCTTCGACCGGCACGAATGATGGACAGCGCTTCCAGGATATTCGTCGCCGGCCACCGCGGACTCGCCGGCTCGGCGATCGTCAGGCAGCTCGAGAAGCGAGGTTGCAGCAATTTAGTACTGCGCACGCACGCGGAGCTCGATCTTACCGATCAGCCGGCCGTGCGCCGCTTCTTCGCGCAAGAGAAACCCGAGTACGTCTTTCTTGCGGCGGCCAAAGTCGGCGGCATTGTCGCCAATAGCAGCTACCCGGCCGAATTCATCCAGATCAATCTCGCTATTCAGACCAACGTCTTGCACGAGTCATGGCGCAACGGTGTAAAGCGCGCCCTATTTCTCGGCTCGTCTTGCATCTATCCGCGCGATTGTCCCCAGCCGATCAAGGAAGACTACCTTCTGACGGGACCGCTCGAGGCGACGAATCGCCCCTATGCCATAGCCAAGATCGCCGGTATCGAAATGTGCTGGTCCTACAATCGCCAGTATGGGACGCGCTTCCTCGCGGCGATGCCGACCAACCTCTACGGACCAGGCGACAGCTACGATCTTAACAACTCTCACGTTTTGCCGGCGCTCGTCCGGAAGATGCACGAAGCGAAGTCCGGCAATCGCGAGGAGGTGGTAATTTGGGGCACGGGTTCGCCCATGCGCGAATTCCTCTACAGCGACGACATGGCCGAGGCCTGCCTGCACCTGCTCGACCTCGCCGACGGGCCTTTCAATACGCTGATCTCCGCCACTGCACCGCCGCTCGTGAACATCGGCTACGGCGACGACTTGAGCATCGCGGATCTCGCACGCACTGTCGCGCGCGTGATCGGCTATCAGGGAAAGCTAAGCTTCGATACGTCGAGGCCGGACGGCACGCCGCGCAAGCTTCTCGATTCGGGCAAGATCCATTCCCTGGGCTGGCGCGCGAAGACGACACTGGACGCCGGCATTGCCACAGCCTACCGGGATTTTCTGAGGCGATTTCCGGACTGAGTTTACGCCTGGGAGCGATTAAGCTCCCGGCGCGACTTCCTGTAATTCCGCCTCCTGCCGGCGTTCCGCCAGGCGCCGATGCGTGGCGATGTAGACGCCGCTCGCCATGATGACCGCCATGCCGACGAGGGACCAGCGATCGGGAAAATCTCCGAATACAAGGTAGCCCACCAAGACCACCCAGATGAGTTGCGTATAGCTGAATGGGGCAAGCGTCGACACGGCGGCGTGGTCATAGGCGCGGATCAGGACCAGGTGCGATAGGCCGCCGAGGAGTCCGATCGTTGGAAGCATGAGCGCATGCGTGATCGTCCCAGGTGTCACCCAAACGAAGGGGAGTGTCGGCGCGAGGACAATGGTCCCGATCAGGCCGGAATAGAACAGCGAAGTATAGGGGTCGTCCACGCCTGCGAGCCTGCGGGTGAGGATCTGATAGCTCGCGAAGGACACCGCAGTCGCGAGCGGCAGCAGCGCCACCGAGGAGAACACGCCGCTTCCCGGCCGAATGATGATCAGCACGCCCAAGAAGCCGGCGGCGACAGCGACCCAGCGGGCCGGCTCGACTTTCTCCTTCAGCAACACCACCCCCAGCAGAGTCACCAGCACCGGAGCGATGAAAGAAATCGACGAGGCTTCGGCCATGGGCATGAACTGCAGCGCGCTGAAGAAGAACAGACTCGATGCCGCGACCGTGATCCCACGCAGGATCTGTATGACGAGATGTCGCGTGCGTATCAGACCCAGGCCCATGCGCGGAGCCAGCAGGACGACGACGAACAGCAGGTGAAAGGCATAGCGTGCCCAGGTGATGCTGATTATGGGGTAGAAGCGCCCGAGGTATTTCGCCATGGAATCCTGCACGGCGAACATGGCCACCGCCGTCATGAGCATCAGAATGCCGCGCAGAGGATGGTGCATGGTCGATGAGGCGCGGCTCATCACTGCAGAAAGGGGGGCGACACAACTTTCTAATTATACCAGCCAAGGAACTATCCTCTCCGCAGGCGCCGCGTGCGCTCCGCTGGGCCGCTACCCCTTTCGCGTGGCGTGCTAAGTTTATGATCCGATTATAGAAAATTTCATGATGATCAAAGCTAAAGGATTTTCCCCGGGGTGCCGATATAGCGGTTGAAGGGGCGTAATCCGTGCGTTTGGCCGCCCACGCTTCTTCGCGCTACGGGCGCATCGATCGAAAGAAGATGGAGTGGATCGTGACACATCAATTCCTGGGTCATCTGGTCGTGCTGGGGATCTTGTACGGGCTTTTTCTGCAGTACCGCGCAGTCAAAATCATGATGCGCGTTCCGGCGCGGCCGCATCCGGCTCTTGGGCCCGCGAAGGCGGCCGGTCGCCAGCGGGGCGGGATCAAGGATGCCGGGTCGATCCTCGGCAGGCTCGCCGGCAATGCCATCGCGCAGACACGCAACGAGGCCTTGGTGGAAGCCTCGGCCTATGCGCTGATCGGCCTGTGGTTCGAACTCATCGGCTTCGGGCCGTTCCACCTGCTCTAGGTCACGCCGAAGTCAAGGGCTCAACGCTTGACGGGCAGCACTCCGCGGCCGGCGAAACGGCTGTGCACGCCGAGCAGGGCTTCGATGCGTAGCCCTTCGTTCCATTTCGCCATGCGCTCGCTGCGTGCGAACGAGCCGACCTTGAGCTGACCGGCATCCCAGCCGGTCGCCATGTGCACGATGCTCACGTCTTCGGTCTCGCCTGAGCGCGCGGATACGATGCTTCCCCAGCCGGCGGTTTTGGCGGCATCGAGCGCCGCGCGCGCTTCCGTGACCGTCCCGGACTGATTGGGTTTCAATAGCACTGCGTTGCAGGCGCGATCGGCGATCGCGGCCTTCACACGTTCTGCGTTCGTGGTCAGATAGTCATCGCCGATGATTTGCACGCGGTCGCCTGCCGCCGCGGTGAAGCGCATCATCCCCGTCCGATCGTCCTCCGCCAAGGGGTCTTCGACCGAGGCGATGGCATAGCGCGAGATCCAGCGTAGGAGCACGTCACACAGGCCGTCGCTGTCGTACTCCTCGCCATCCAGACGATAGCGGCCGCCAGTGCAGAACTCGGATGCCGCGATGTCGAGCGAAATCGCGACTTCATTCCCCGGCACGAAGCCCGCTCGCTCGATAGCGCGCACCAGGGTTTCGATCGCCTCCTCGCTGTTTGCAAACTCGGGCCAGAAGCCGCCTTCGTCGGCGACGCCGCGCAGCTTGCCCCCGTCGCGCATCAACTCTCCAGCTGCGTGGTAGACGCGCGCCGTCATTTCCAAGGCTTCATCGAAGCTCTTTGCCGCAAGCGCCATCACCATCAGGTCCTGGATGTCGATGCGGCGCCCAGCGTGGGCGCCGCCGCCGAATATCTGGATTTCCGGTAGAGGTAGGCGCACCGGCTTGTCCTGTGCGAGGTAGCGAAACAGGGGCAGACCGTGCGCCGCTGCGACTGCGTGCAGGGTGGCAAGCGAGACGGCGACCGTGGCATTCGCTCCGAGCCGTGCCTTGGTGGCTGTGCCGTCCAGCTGGATGAGCGCGGCATCGATGTCTTCCTGCCTGCCCGCATCGCGGCCGAGCAAGGTCTGCGCGATGGCGTTGTTGACGTTCGCGACCGCCGCGCTCACGCCAATGCCGTCCGCGTCGCGCAGGTCGACCGCCTCGCGCGAGCCACGCGAGGCGCCTGCCGGAGCGATCGCCCGGCCGCGAGTGCCGCAGGCAAGATGGACTTCCGCCTCGACGGTAGGGCGGCCGCGCGAATCCCAAACTCTGCGGCCGAAGGTTTTGACGATGGTGGTATCGGGCATTCAAGTCCTCTGGAGTTCCTCGTCCCATGCGATACGCAGTTCGATCAAGCGATCCGTGGGGGCAAGCAAGAATCGTCGCGCGATACGCCGCACCCGCTCCTTGTCGCCTTCCCCCGTGACATATTCTGCGGGCGACTTGCCGTCGACGCGGCCGAGAAAGAGCCCGGGGAGCAGATGGGCGATCCGCGCTTCGATCGCGCTTGCCGGCTCCCAATCGACGCGGGCGAGGTAAGTCGAGGCGAGCGCGTCGAAGCAGGCGAGATAGCCTTCGCGCCACTGCGGCCGCCACAGGCATTTGAGCAGCATGTGGTTGAGGCAGAAAGCGAGGTCGAATGCCGGGTCGCCGTACCACGCGCATTCGGCATCGAGCAGAATCGGTCCGTGCTTCGCGACTAGGATGTTCTTCGGACTGAGATCGCCGTGCACCAGCGCGAGTTTTGTGTTTGCCGTGGTCAGTACGAGCTCGGCGAGTCGCTGCGCACAATCCGGGTGGCGCAGGCCGGTGGCGAGCAGGTACGGCTCGAGGCGGATGGGGTGGAAAATGCGATCGTTGGCAAAACGCGCCGCGATGTCCGCGCGTTGCGCCGTTCCAGCGTGGATCGCAGCGATGGTGCGGGCCACCGCCGCCGCGGTTGCGACGTCGATTCGCCCGTCGCGCAGCTCCGATTTCCATACCGGATGCTCTCCGGGCGCAAGGTATTCCATCGCGAAGGCGCCGGATTGCAAATCCTCGCCGAGGACGCGCGGCACCGCGCCCGGCACCAGTTTGGCCCCGACCCGCATCCATTCCACTTCGGCGTGGTTGCGCTCGACCGGGGCGCGCCAGTCGGCGGCGACCTTGAGCTTCGCCAAGGCGCGCTTGAAACAGAAGGAACGCCCGGGAAGATCGATGCGCAGGATGTCGGAGGACACGCCGCCTGCCAGGGTCTCGGCGCTGAATGCCGCGCCCGGTTCGACGAGCCCCATGCGCTCCAGGGCGCAACCGAGGTCGCGTTTCGTTTGCTGATGCGTATCTTGCTGCATGTTGTTCGCAACGCAGTTTACCAGAGGGCCTGGCATCGGCGCCCCGCTATAATCCGCGCATGAGTGCGAAGCCCGAGGATGTGGCGCGAACGGATTCGCGGCCGATGCCCGTGCTCGACCTGCGCGATGCGATCGGCCTCATCGTCGGCATTGTCGTCGGTGCCGGCATATTCAAGACGCCCTCGCTCATTGCGGCGAATGCGGGGAGTGAATGGTCCGTAATCAGCGTATGGCTCTTGGGTGGCGTGCTCTCCCTCGTCGGCGCGCTCTGTTACGCCGAGCTCACCGCCGCGTTTCCGCACGCGGGCGGCGACTACCATTTTCTCACTCGCGCATACGGCACAAAGCTCTCCTTCCTTTTTGCATGGTCGCGATTGACGGTGATCACTACCGGTTCCATCGCCTTGCTCGCTTTCGTGTTCGGCGACTATTGTTCTGAGCTCTACAGCCTGGGCGAACACTCGTCGGCTCTCTACGCAACTTGCGTCGTGCTCGTGCTGACGGCGATCAATATCGGCGGAGTGAAAGGCGGGGCGAGGACGCAGAACTGGTTGACTGTGCTCGAAGTGGCGGGCTTGGCCGTCGTCATTGCGGCAGGCTTCATGACCGACCCTGTCGCGGCGGGCCACGCGGCTGTGCCCGATGATGCGGCTTCGCGCACTCCCGCCATTGGACTATGTATGGTGTTCGTGCTGCTCACCTATGGCGGTTGGAACGAGGCCGCCTATATTTCCGCCGAACTCAAGGACGTGCGGCGGAACATGCTGCGCGCGCTCCTGTGGAGCATGGGCATACTCACTGCGCTCTATGTGCTCGTGAACCTCGCCTATCTGCGCGGTCTGGGGATGGACGGCATGGCGCGCACCGAGGTCGTGGCAGCGGAGCTGCTGAAGCTCGCCTGGGGCGAGCCCGGCGCGCGCCTGATCAGCGCCATGATTGCCGTATCTGCGCTGACGTCGATCAACGCCACCGTCATCGTCGGCGCCCGCAGCAGCTACGCCCTGGGCTGCGATTGGCGCCTGCTCGGTTTCCTCGGCCATTGGAACGCGCGCACCGGATCGCCTTCGCGCGCGCTCATCCTGCAAGGCGCGATGGCGCTCGCGCTGATCGCTTTCGGCGCCTCCATGCGCAAGGGCTTCGAGACCATGGTGGACTATACGGCGCCGGTCTTCTGGCTGTTTTTCCTGCTCGTGGGCCTGGCGCTTTTCGTACTGCGCCGACGCGAGCCGGAGGCAGTGCGGCCGTTCAGGGTGCCGCTGTATCCGATCCTGCCGCTCGTCTTTTGCGCGAGCAGCGCCTGGCTGCTCTATTCCAGCCTAGCCTACACCGGGCTGGGTGCGCTCGTGGGGGTGGGGGTGCTCGCCGCCGGCGTGCCGCTGCTCGCATGGGCGACACGCCGGGAGGAGGCGCGTTGATTGGTTGGTCTAGTTCGCCGCGATGATCCCGTTCACCAGTCTGACGTGATCGCCCGGCCGCCAACTCGGAGGGGAGTCCTGGCTGATGACGCGGCTGGTGCTGTCTTCGAAGCGGATTACGATCTGGTAGCTCATCGCCTTCTTTACGTTCTTTTCGATCTCGTTGCCGGCAAGCGCGCCGCCCACCGCGCCGAGCACGGTCATCACGTCGCGGCCGTGACCGCCTCCGGTCTGGCGCCCGAGCACACCGCCGAGGACGCCACCGGCGGCGGCGCCTAGGCCGGTCGCATCGCCTTTCTTCTGTACTTCGCGCACGGACTCGACCACGCCGCAGTCATAGCAGACGGGACGCGGCGGCTCGGCACGGGCGGGCGGCGGCGGTGGGGGCGTCATGCTCGGCATGGGTTCATTTTGCGCGACCTGGACCGGCGCGCTCTCCTTCGCCGCAGCGACGGGGGCGGCGACCGGCTTCGGTGCTCTTTCCGTCCGCTGCACGTGCTTCACGGTTGCCTTCTGCTCGACGCGAGCAGGTTCCGGCGTGGCGGCAAGCGGTTGTGCGGGCTGCATCGCCGGTTTCGGCTCGGCGGTCGCGCCCTGAACCTGAGCGGCTTGGGTTTGATCCGATTGGCCGCGGCTGGTGGGGATGAGGCCCGTGATCGCGCCTACGCCGACCAGGCTGAACAGCGTGACCGACACCGCCGCGACTGCGACGAGCGGATGGATGTTTTTGCGTGCTTCCATGGTTTCCTCCGATGATGGCTTGCTTCCCGCCGAAAAACGGCTTCGACGGTTGCCATGTTGACAGCAAAGGAAGGGGCGAGATGTGAGAAATTGTGACGATTTGTAACGCCCGGAACCCCAGGAATGACGGCGCTTCCAGGGCGTTTGCACCCTGGAAAAACCCAGGCCCAATACGGGCTATTTCCGAGCGCCGCCGGCTGCCGGCGAAGCGGCCGTTTTCTGCGTCTTACTCGGGCCGCATGTGCGGAAACAGGATGACGTCGCGGATGCTCGCGCTATTGGTGAAGAGCATTACCAGACGGTCTACGCCGATGCCCTCGCCCGCGGTGGGCGGCAGGCCGTACTCGAGGGCGCGGATGTAATCGGCATCGTAATACATGGCTTCCTCGTCGCCGGCTTCCTTCTGCTTCGCCTGCTCGGCGAAGCGCGCCGCCTGGTCCTCCGGGTCGTTCAGCTCGGAAAAGCCGTTGGCCATCTCGCGCCCGGTGATGTAGAGCTCGAAGCGGTCGGTGATGTCGGGGTTGCGGTCGTTGCGTCGCGCGAGAGGGGACACCTCCGCCGGGTAATCGACGATGAACGTGGGCTGGATCAGCTTGGTTTCGGTGGTCTCGTCGAACAGCATCAACTGCAGCGCGCCCAGTCCGTGCGCGCGCGAGACGTCGATGCCGAGCTTTTTCAGCGCTTGCGTCAGATAGGCGCGGTCGGCGAGTTCGGCTTCGCTGATCTGCGGGTGGTACTTGCGTATCGCCTGAACGACGGTCAGTCGCTCGAACGGCTTGGCGAGGTCGATCGTATGCTCGCCGTAGGGCAGGCTGGTCGTTCCGATCACGCTCTTCGCGACGGTGCGCAGCAATTCTTCCGTGTAGTCCATGAGGTAGCGGTAATCGCGATAGGCCTCGTAGAACTCGATCATGGTGAATTCGGGATTGTGCCGCGTCGAAATGCCTTCGTTGCGGAAATTGCGGTTGATCTCGAACACCTTTTCGAAGCCGCCCACCACCAGCCGCTTCAAGTAGAGCTCGGGCGCGATGCGCAGGAACAGCTGCATATCGAGCGCGTTATGGTGGGTGACGAAAGGCTTGGCCGCGGCTCCGCCGGGGATGGGGTGCATCATCGGCGTCTCGACCTCGAGGTATCCGTGCGCCACCATGAAGGAGCGGATTGCCTGGATCACTTGGCTGCGCACGCTGAACACCTTGCGCGATTCGGGACTGGTGATCAGATCGACGTAGCGCTGGCGATAGCGCTGTTCCTGGTCGGTGAGGCCGTGGAACTTCTCTGGCAGCGGCCGGATCGCCTTGGAGACGAGGCGCAACTTCTCTACGCGCACCGACAGTTCGCCCGTCTTGGTCTTGAATAGCTTGCCTTCCGCCGCGAGGATATCGCCCAGGTCCCAGTGCTTGAACGCATCGTGCACCGCGGCGCCGGCGACGTCGTTGGCGATGTAGAGCTGGATACGGCCGCTCATGTCCTGGACGCTGGCGAAGCTCGCCTTGCCCATCACGCGCTTCAGCATCATGCGGCCGGCGACCGCGATGTCGATGGCCGCAGCCTCGAGTTCGTCGTGGCTTTTCGCGCCATGCGCGGCGTGCAGGTCGGCCGCCAAGTGCTTGCGCTCGAAATCATTGGGAAAGGCATTGCCCTGTGTGCGCAGCGCAGCGAGCTTCGCGCGTCGCTCCGCGATGATCTGGTTCTCGTCGACTGTTTGCTTTTCTTCTGCCATGAGCTTTCTCGAATGGTTGGTTGTACGCTGCGCTCGCCGGCTAGACGCCCTGCTTCAGGCTCGCCTCGATGAATTGGTCCAGGTCGCCGTCCAGTACCGCCTGGGTGTTGCCGACCTCGACCCCGGTGCGCAGGTCCTTGATGCGCGACTGGTCGAGCACGTAGGAGCGGATCTGATGGCCCCAGCCGATGTCGGTTTTGGAATCCTCGAGCTTCTGCTGCTCCGCCTGGCGTTTGCGCAGCTCGCGCTCGTACAGGCGCGACTTCAGCATCGCCATCGCTTCGGCGCGGTTGCGGTGCTGCGAGCGGTCGTTCTGGCACTGCACCACGATATTGGTCGGCAGGTGGGTGATGCGCACGGCGGAATCGGTCTTGTTGATATGCTGGCCACCGGCGCCGGAGGCGCGGAAGGTGTCGATGCGCAAGTCCGCCGGATTGATCTCCACCTCGATGCTGTCGTCGACTTCCGGATAGGCGAACACGCTTGCGAACGAGGTGTGGCGCCGGTTCCCCGCGTCGAACGGAGATTTGCGCACCAGGCGGTGGATGCCGGTTTCGGTGCGCAGCCTGCCGTAGGCGTACTCGCCGCTCACCTTGACCGTCGCGCTCTTGATGCCGGCGACGTCACCTTCGGATTCTTCCAGGACTTCCACGACGAAGCCCGCCCGCTCGCAAAAGCGCAGGTACATGCGCAGCAGCATCGCCGCCCAATCCTGTGCCTCGGTGCCGCCGGAGCCGGACTGGATGTCGACGAAGGCATTGGCCGGATCGAGCGGGTTGGAGAACATGCGCCGGAATTCCATGCTGGCGACGAGTTTCTCCGCTCCGGCGAGATCCTGCTCCACGGCAAGCAGCGTGGCGTCGTCGTCCTCGGAACGCGCCATGTCGAACAGCTCGCCGGCATCGCGCAATTGGCCGTCCAGCAGCAGCAGATTGCCGACTATGCCGTCCAGCGTTTTCTTTTCCCGGCCGAGGTCTTGCGCGCGCTTGGCGTCAGCCCAGATATTCGGATCTTCGAGCTGCCGGCTGACCTCGGTCAGGCGCGCTTGCTTGGTGTCGAAGTCAAAGATACCTCCGCATTTCGCTCGCCCGAGCGCCCAGGTCGGCGAGGCTGTTTGCGATGGCATTGAGTTTTTCGGCTTCCATAATCGGCTTTTGGTTGAAAATCGCGTAATTATACTCCGGCAGGCACGCGCTTCTGCCGCAAACAGGGCAAACTGTGGCCCGAATAGGACGACTCGCAATGACCACGCGCCGCGAAGTTCTCAAACTGCTTGCCGGAGCACCTGCCATGGCTTTGATACCGACTGCGCATGCGGCGGCCTCGCCGCTCAAGCGCGCGATACCGAAAACGGGGGAAATGCTGCACGCCGTCGGACTTGGCACCTGGCAGACCTTCGACGTCGGCGAAGACCGTGAAGGGCGCGCCGCTGCGCGGGAGGTGCTCGCCCGTCTTGTTAAAGCGGGCGGCCAGCTGGTGGACAGCTCGCCGATGTACGGAACCTCGGAAACTGTGGTGGGCGATCTCGCCGCCGAGCTCGGCGTGGAAAAATCGCTCTTTCTCGTCACCAAGGTCTGGACCACGGGACGCGAGGCGGGCATCCGCCAGATGGAGGAATCGATGCGGCGCATGCGCACACAGCGCATGGACCTGATGCAGGTGCACAACCTCCTCGACGTGTACACTCACTTGAAGACCCTGCGCGAATGGAAGGAGCGGGGCAGGGTGCGCTACATCGGCATCACCCATTACACCGAGGGGGGCTATGCCGATCTCGAACGGCTGATCAAGTCGGAAAAGCTCGATTTCGTCCAGTTCAATTACAACGTGGTGACCACGGCGGCGGAGAAGCGCCTGCTGCCGGTTTGCGCCGAATCCAAGACGGCGGTGATCGTCAATCGGCCGTTCGAAGAGGGCGCGCTGTTCCGACTGGTGAAGGGCACGACCCTGCCGGCTTGGGCGCAGGAATTCGACTGCGCGAGCTGGGCGCAGTTCTTCCTCAAGTTCATCCTCTCGCATCCGGCGGTAACTTGCGCCATTCCCGCCACGCGCAATCCCGATTACCTGGTGGACAACATGGGCGCGGCCTTGGGGAGGCTGCCCGACGCGGCTATGCGCCAGCGCATGGCGCAGTTCATGCGCAGCGTGTAGCGCCGGATCAGCGCCGGGTCGCGGAAAATTCGTCCGCGATCTTGTCCTCGTAATAGGCGGTCGGCGAGGGCGCGTTCATGAACTGGCGGTGCACTTCCTGCGACACGCCGCTGTAGGCGAGTACGCTGCCGTCGCGCAACTCGACCTCCAAGATGCGGGACTTGGGGTCGTAACCGACCGCGCGGATCTTGTTCGAGTTGACGCGTTTTCTCTCCATCGCTTGCTCCGTGCGTATGCTTTCCGGTCGATCGCCGATCAGCCGAGGCTTTCCCAGTCCTCGACCACGAGCTGCACGCTCTGCACGCCATTGTATTCGTTCAGCGCGAGGCGGTAGGCAGCGCGAATGACGTTGCCCGCAGGGCCGAGCGAGTTGAAGCGTATGGCATCGAACTGGCTTCCTTCCTTCTTGAGCCGCATCTTGAGGTGTTTTTCGCCGACGACGCGCTGGCTCGCCACGGCGAAGCTGTCGCAGAAGAGCGGTTGGGGAAAGCCCTGGCCCCAGACCTGGTTTTCCAGCATGCGGATAGTGTCGAGGTTCATGTAGGCCGTCTCGAGCGGGCCGTCGGTCTCGATCGAGCGCGCGAGGTCGGATTCGGCAAGCAGCGAGCGCACCGTGCGCTCGAACAACTCGCTGAACTGCGCCAGGCCTTCGCTGCGAATGCTGAGACCGGCCGCGGCGGCATGGCCGCCGAAGCGCAGGATCAGCCCTGGGGCGCGCTTGGATACTAGGTCGAGCGCATCGCGCAGATGCAGACCCGGAATCGAGCGCCCGGAACCCTTGAGTTCCCCCGCCTCGCCCGCGGCGAACGCGATGACCGGGCGGTGCAGCCGGTCCTTGATGCGCGCGGCGAGGATGCCCACCACGCCCTGGTGCCAGGACGGGTCGTAGAGCGAAAGGGAATAGGCTTCGCCGGCTTGCGTCGCCAGGCCTTCCAGCATGGCAAGCGCCTGCTCCTGCATATTGCCCTCGATCGTGCGCCGCTCGCGGTTGAGGCGATCCAGGTCCTGGGCAATGTTCAGGGCGCGCCCGGCGTCGTCGGTAATCAGGCATTCGATGCCGAGTGCCATGTCGGCAAGCCGCCCGGCGGCGTTGAGCCTGGGCCCTGCGGCGAAACCCAGATCGAAGCAGGACGCGCGCCGCGCTTCGCGTCCGGCTACCCGCAGCAGCGCCGCCACGCCGGCTTGCATCTTGCCTTCGCGGATGCGCTTCAGGCCCTGCGCGACCAGGATGCGGTTGTTCCGATCCAGGGACACGACGTCCGCCACCGTGCCCAGGGCGACCAAATCGAGCAGGCTCGCCAAATTGAACTCCGGGCTGTCGGCGAAACGGCCGCGGCGGCGCAGCTCCGCCCGGAGGGCGAGCATGACGTAGAACATCACGCCCACGCCGGCGAGCGCCTTGCTCGGAAAGCTGCAGCCGCGCTGGTTGGGGTTGACGATGCAGCTCGCCTGCGGCAGCACGTCGCCCGGAAGATGGTGATCGGTGATGAGCGTCGCCAGCCCCAGCGCATTCGCCCGCGCGACGCCCGCGTCGCTGGCGATGCCGTTGTCCACGGTGATGAGCAGATCGGGGCGGCGCCCGCTCTTCAGCGCCAGATCGACGATTTCGGGCGTGAGGCCGTAGCCGAATTCGAAGCGGTTGGGCACCAGATAGCCGACGTCGCCGCCGAGCGAGCGCAGCGCACGCACGCCGACGGCGCAGGCGGTGGCCCCGTCGCAGTCGTAGTCGGCGACGATGAGCAGCCTTTGTTTCGCGTCGATCGCGTCGGCGAGCAACGCGGCGGCGCGCTCGATATTCAACAGCTGCTCGGGCGGGATCAATCCGGGGAGTTCGCAATCGACTTCTCGTCTGTCCTGCACGCCACGCGCCGCATACAGCTGGGCGAGCACGGGGTGCAGCCCCTGCTGAGTCAGGAGATCCCGGGCACGCAGCGGAATCGGGCGGTTGACGATGGCAGTCATGATGGTGCGAGGTCCTCGAGCGGCCGCGCCCGCCGCCAGAAACGGCGCAAGTCGCCGCGCGTCACTTCTACGCAGAACTCGTCTTCCGACCCAAGCGCGTGCAGCGTCAGCATGCCGATCCGACTCTGCTTCAGCGCCTGGACGAGTGGCGCGAACCAACGGCGCTCGAGTTCTTTCAGTCCTTCGCGCCAGGTGTGGGTGTCGCCGTATTGCGCCGCGGCGCGCAGCCGATCCAGCACGATCAGGGCTACGCCTTCCTCCGCGCTCGCGCGCAATAGCGCCAGCGCATCGTCGGGAAGCTCGTTTGCGGCCAGGTGCGCGGCGCGGGCGAGCCCGATGGCGACGGAGTTTGCGGCCCAAACGGCGTGATACGGTGCGGACGGCGCGCCCTGCAGCGCGCCGCCGCCCCAGATCCAGACACTGTTGACAGCGAGCTGGCCCGCCTGCTCGCGCTCTACGTTGACTGCGTGCTCGTGCAGCAGCATCTGCCATTCATTCATGCGCGCTCGCCAGCGCACGGAGTCGACACCGCGCGGCAGCAGCTTGTCGATGCTCCTGCCTGCAGCTTGCGGCAGCTCCGTCGTCTCGAGCGCCGGCGCCGCCTCGCAGCGCAGATACCAGCGGCTCGGCCGCAGCGGATGAAAGCTCAAGCCTTCGGCCGCGAAATGGGCGTTGAGGCTCTCCGCGAGGCTTTCGGCTTCCTGCTGGGCGATGGCGAACATGCCGCTGTCGGCGAGCACCAGCCGATTGCCTTCGAGCTTGAGGTGCACCGGATCGGCGCGGAGCCAATGCTGCGCGCCCGGCTCGCCGCCGTCGGCGAGCAGGCTATAGGGCGCGATCGGCCAGTCGGCGTTCTTTTCTACGCCGAACTGCCCGCACAGCCAGGATTCGAGCGTTCCTCCCTCGCCGCCTCGCTGCCGTCCCTTGGCAAGCAGCAGCTCGAGCGCCGGCAGCTCGAGTTCGCCGTAGATCTCGCGCCGCTCGCGTTCGGGCCAGAACAGATCGGGAAGCAACAGATGGCAGTGCATCCCGAATCTTATCATCGGCACCCTGGCCGACGACGGCCGAGGCACCTGCAAAGTATGTCAAAATACAATATCAACGCGAATCAGCGACAACCAACATTTGAGCCCGCTTCCCTACGAACTGTTCGTCGGCCTGCGCTACACCCGGGCCAAGCGGCGCAATCACTTCATCTCCTTCATTTCGCTCACCTCGATGCTGGGCATCGCCTTGGGCGTGGCGGCGCTGATCACCGTGCTGTCGGTGATGAACGGTTTCCAAAAGGAACTGCGCAGCCGCATCCTCGGTGTTGCCTCCCACGTGCAGATCAGCGGGCCGGGCGAGACGCTCGCCGATTGGCAGTCGGTCGCGCGCCTTGCCGCCTCGGACGCGCGCGTGCTCGCCGCAGCGCCTTACATCAACGCGCAGGGCATGCTGGTCTTCGACGGCGGGGTGCGCGGGGCCGTGATCCGCGGCGTCCTCCCCGATCGCGAAGACCAAGTGGCGGAAATCGGCCGCCGAATGAAAGCGGGCCGGCTGGAGGCGCTCAAGCCCGGCGAATTCGGCATCGTGCTCGGCGCCGAGCTCGCTCGCGCGCTCGCCGTTCTGGTCGGCGACAAAGTGACGGTCATCGCTCCGCAGGGGCAGGTCACGCCCGCGGGCATCGTGCCGCGTCTGAAGCAGTTCACGGTGGTCGGGATTTTCGAGATCGGCATGTTCGAATACGACTCCGGCCTGGCGCTGATCCAGCTCGAGGACGCGCAGAAACTCTATCGAATGCCGGAGCGGGTATCGGGGGTGAGGCTCAAGCTGCACGACCTGTTCCAGGCGCGCGAGGTGGCGCGCGACCTGGCGACGAAATTGGGCGGCGACGTGTTCGTCACCGACTGGACGCGCAGCCACGCCAATTTCTTCCGCGCCGTGCAGATGGAAAAGAACGTGATGTTCATCATCCTGCTCCTGATCGTCGCCGTGGCCGCGTTCAACATCGTGTCCACGCTGGTGATGGCGGTGACCGACAAGCAGCCGGACATCGCCATCCTGCGCACCCTGGGCGCGGCGCCGTCGAGCATCATGGCCGTGTTCATCGTGCAGGGGGCACTCATCGGCGTCATCGGCACCATCATCGGCATCGTCGGCGGCGTACTGCTCGCGACGAACGTCGACGTGGTCGTGCCGTTCATCGAAAGCGTGTTCAACGTTCATTTCCTGGCGAAGGACGTCTACTACATCAGTGAACTGCCTTCCGACCTGCAGCGCGGCGACGTCGTCGCTATCGCCATCGTTTCCTTCGCCCTCAGCCTGCTCGCCACACTCTACCCCAGTTGGCGCGCATCGCGGGTCAATCCGGCGGAGGCGCTGCGCTATGAGTGACGTCGTCCTCGCCTGCTCCGGCTTGGCGAAGACTTATGCGCAAGGAAAGAGCGAGGTGCCGGTCCTGCTCGGCGTGGACTTGGAGGTGCGCGCGGGCGAACTCGTCGCCATCATCGGCGCCTCGGGCTCGGGCAAGAGCACGCTGCTGCATCTCTTGGGCGGCTTGGATTGCGCGACTGCAGGGGAAGTGAGCGTACTCGGGCAGCCGATGCATCGGCTCACCGAGGCTGCGCGCGGGCGGCTGCGCAACGAGTCGCTCGGCTTCGTCTACCAGTTCCATCACTTGCTGATGGAATTCACCGCCCTGGAAAACGTCGCCATGCCTTTGAGGATCAGGCGCATGGCGCCCGCCGAGGCACGTGCGCGCGCCGCCGTCGTTCTGGAAGAGGTGGGGCTTGGCAAGCGGCTCGAACACACGCCGGGCGAACTCTCAGGCGGCGAGCGCCAGCGCGCGGCGCTCGCGCGGGCGCTGGTGACCGAACCCGCATGCGTGTTGGCCGACGAACCCACGGGAAACCTCGATCGGCACACCGCCGCGCAGGTGTTCGAGCTGATGCTCGAGTTGAACCGTGTCCGCCGCACCAGCTTCATCATCGTCACCCACGATCCGGCCATCGCCGCGCGCACCCAACGTGTGCTGCGCCTGCAGGACGGCGTTCTGACGCCGGCTTGATCCAGCGGCTTTCGCCGCGCTTGCCGCCGCTTGGCGGCAACTCATGTTTCGCCATATAGGACGCGGGGTGCGCGCCTTCCGTGATGATTATCAAGACCCCGCGCCGCTATTCGCCCTAGCATTGTTCGAAGCACTGTCGATTACCTCAATTGCTCGGAGGGTGCCATGATCATTGCTATCGCAATCTCCAATCCGGGCACGCGATTCCTTGCAGCGCGGATCGCGCGTGCCCTCGTCCTCGGCCTTGGGCTGGCCTTGGGAATCACACTACTGAGTCCGGCCTACGCCCAGCAGTTCCCCGCGAAAGAGGTGCAGATCATCATTCCCTACGCCGCCGGCGGAGCGACCGATCTGGTGTTCCGCGCCCTGGCCGCGAGCAGTTCCAAATACCTGGGTAAGGCGATCGTGGTGGTGAACAAGCCCGGCGGCGGCGGCGCGGTCGGCTTTACCGAGGCGGCGCAGGCGCGACCGGACGGTTACACGCTCGTGACCGCGATCACGCCGCTCACCATCTTGCCGCATCAGGTGAAGACCGCGTTCACCTACCGCAATTTCGAGCCGATCATCAATGTGGTGCAGGATCCGGCCATGTTCCAGGTCAGGTCCGACGCGCCGTGGAAGACGCTGAAGGATCTGGTCGATTACGCAGGCAAGAACCCGGGCATGATCACGGTGGGAAATTCAGGCGCGGGCGGCGGGGTGCACCTGATCGCGCTCGCATTTGAAAAGGCCGCGGGAGTCAAGTTCAACCATATTCCCTTCGCCGGCGGCGGCCCGTCGGTCACCGCGCTGCTCGGCGGGCACGTGCATGCGGTGTCGGTGTCGCCCCCGGAAGGCATACCTCATGTGAAGGCTGGCAAGCTGCGCATCGTCGCCCTATTTTCCGAAAAGCGCATGGCGGACTTTCCCGATGTGCCGACGGTGAGCGAGCAGGGTGTGGCATTCAATATGGGCCAATGGCGCGGGCTTGCCGCGCCCAAGGGCACGGCTGCCGAGGTAATCAAGACTCTGCACGATGCCTTCAAGAAGGGCATGGAGGATCCGGCCTTCGTCAAGAACGCCGCCGACATGAGCGTACAGCTCGCCTACGTGGGTTCCGCCGACTTCGCCAAGCTGATGGCCGCGGACCACGAGCGCTACGCCAAGCTGGTGGCAGAGATCAAGAAATAGCGATAAGGAGCACGCCATGATGACCGCACGACTGACCGTTGTTGCGCTGGCAGCATTTGTGCTCGGCTGCGCGCAGCAACCGGTATCGCAATCGGCTGCATCCGCCGACAAGACGGTGATCCGCTTGGGCAGCCCGTTCAAGTCCGGGCACATCCTCGTCGACGCCGCCGAGAAGTTCAAGGAACTCGTCGAGGCCCGCAGCGGCGGGCGCATCGCGGTGCAGATCGACGCCGGCACCAAGGCCGAGATCGACATCAACAAGCAGAACAGCGCCGGCCAGCTCGAGATGCAGTCGAACGGAACGAACTTCCTCGAGCTCTATGCGCCGCCGTACTATTTCTTTACCGGTCCTTATGTGATGAAGGACTTCGATCACTACATGCGCGTCTGGGACGGCAAACTGGGTCAGCAGGCGCGAGCCCAAATGGAGAAGAACGGCAACCTGATGTATCTCGGCACCATCTACCGCGGACAGCGGCAGACGACGTCGAAAAAGCCAATCTATACCCCAGCCGACGTCTACGCGCTCATGCTGCGGCTGCCTCCCATCCCGAGCTGGATGGCGGTATGGAAGGCGATCGGCGCCGATCCGGTCGCGGTGCCGCTGCCCGAGCTCTACGCTTCGCTGAAGAGCGGCAAGGCCGGTGCGTCCGAAGGTGATCTGCCGCAGGTGTTTTCCTTCAAGCTCGACGAAGTGCAGTCGCACCTCATTATGACCAACCACCTGGTGCAGACCGGCGGCATGCTGATCAACAAGCCGTTCTTCGACCGGCTGGCCAAGGCTGACCAGGACTTGGTGGTCAAGGCGGGGAAGGAGGCCTGCGACTGGGCGAACGACAAGATGAAGACAGGGGAGAACGCCTACCTGCTCAACTTGCAGCGTAAGGGCATGCAGGTGGTGATCCCGGATGCCGACTCGCTGCGGGCGAAGGCGAAGCCTGCGGTGGAGGAACTGTTCAAGACGCAATGGTCGGTGACGACCTGGGCGGAGGTGCTAGCGCAGTGATGCGCCAAGTCCTGCGCCGTTGAACGGAGGCGTGCGTGGAATACCGTAAGATGGGGCGCACCGGGCTGAAGGTCTCCGCCCTTTGTCTCGGGACGATGACCTTCGGCAAGCAAATCGACGAGCAGGCGTCGCTTGCCATCATGGGGCGCGCACTCGATCTGGGCATCACCTTCATCGACACCGCCGACATGTACGTCAACGGCGTCACCGAAGGGATCGTGGCGAAGGCGATCCGTGGCCAGCGCGACAAGTTGGTGCTCGCCTCCAAAGGGGGGCATGTGCGCAAGCTCGCGCCGAAGTACGGTGAGCAGCGGATCGCGGGCCCCATCGATATCGCCCGGCCCAGGCCGTTTCCTCCCTGGGCCGCGGAGGATACTGGGCCGAACGACATGGGCTTGTCGCGCAAGCACTTGATGCAGGCCCTCGAAGGAAGCCTCAAGCGGCTGCAGACGGATTACCTCGACGTCTACTACGCGCACATGCCCGATTACGACACGCCGCTCGACGAGACGCTGCGGGCGATGGACGACATGGTGCGCCAGGGCAAGGTGCGCTATCTCGGCTGCTCCAATTTCCGCGCCTTCCAGCTCGCGCGGGCGCTTGCGGTCAGCGATGCGTACAAGCTCGCGCGCTGGGATGTCATCCAGCCGCCGTTCAACCTGCTCGCGCGCGACGTCGAGTACGAGCTGCTGCCGCTCTGCCGCGAGGAAGGGGTGGGCGTATGCTCGTTCAGCCCGATGGCTGCGGGCCTGTTGTCGGGCAAGTACGCCAAGGACGAGGCGCCGATCGAAGGCGCCCGCTATAGCCTCGGCCACATGGGCTATACCTACAACAAACCCTACTGGAACGATCTCAATTTTGCGGCCATCGATCGCTTGAAGAGCATCGCGGACGGGGCCGGTGTGAACCTTTCGCGCTTTGCGCTCGCCTGGGTGCTCGCCAATCCAGCGGTCACCTCTATCGTCAACGGCGCGACCTCGATTGCGCAGTTGGAGGAGAACATCGCGGCGACCGAGGTTCGACTGGGGGCAGACGCGCTTGCCGCCTGCGACGATGTCTGGCGCACGCTCAGAGTTCCGACTGTGTTCTACGGCAGGTAGCGAGCGGTGGCGCGATGACGGCGGCGATCACCATGTTCCTGTTCGGGGCGATTACCGCGGCGTTTTCGCTTACGCTCCCGATCGGCACTGCGCGCGCGCCGGGCACGGGTTTCTTCCCTTTGTTGCTCGGCCTGATGCTGCTCGCGCTGGCGTTGGCCGACGGCGTGCGCATCTGGCGCTCGCAGCCGAAAACGGCACAGGCGGCCGTTACGCCTGCGTCCCGCGACAAGTCGGCCTTGCGGCTGGTGCGTTTCGGCGGCGCGGTGGTCCTCGCCACCGCGCTGTTGCGGCCCTTGGGCTACCCGGGCGTGAGCCTGCTGCTGATGCTCGCCCTGCTGCGCGGATTGGGCGTCGGCTGGCGGGCCTCGGCTGCCATCGCTTTGCTCACCGCGCTCGCCTGCCAGCTTGTGTTCGTGCATTGGCTGCATATTCCACTTCCTGCCGGCGTGTTCGGCTACTGACGGGGCGCCGCGCATGCTCGAATCGCTCCAATTCCTGATGAGCGGCTTCGGCGTCGCCGGCACCGTGGAGAACTTGTCCTATTGTCTGATCGGCGCGCTGGTCGGCACGCTTATCGGCGTCCTGCCCGGGATCGGGCCCATCGCCGGCATCGCGCTCCTCATCCCGGCGAGCTTCGGCCTCAATCCGACCTCGGCCCTGATCATGCTCTCCGGCATCTATTACGGCGCGATGTACGGCGGCTCGACCACTTCCATCCTCATGAACGTGCCCGGGGAAACGGCATCGGTGATGACCTGCATCGACGGCTACCAGATGGCGCAGCAAGGGCGCGCCGGGCCGGCGCTTGCCATCTCCGCCATCGGCTCATTCGTCGGCGGGACCATCGCCATCTTCGGCCTAGTGCTGATCGCGCCGCCGCTCGCACAGGCTGCGCTCGCCTTCGGCCCACCGGAGTTCGCATCGCTGATGATTTTCGGCTTCGTCGTCCTCTCCAATGTCACCGGCGGCTCGCTCATCCGCTCGCTGATGATGTGTATCGCCGGTCTGATCATCGGCACCATCGGCCTGGATCCGGTCACCGGTAACGAGCGCTTCACCTTCGGTTCCGCCTATCTGCTGGGCGGAATCGAGTTCGTGGCGGTGGCGATCGGCGTGTTCGGCATCGGCGAGATCCTGGTCAATGTCGCGAAACCCGCCGAACTATTGGAGCAGCAGGTGCGGGTTCCGCGCCTGCGCGAATTGTTTCCTTCGCTCGCGGACCTGAAGCGCTCGGCGGGCGCCATACTGCGCGGTACCGGGATCGGATTCGGCGTGGGCTTGATCCCGGGGCCGGCGCCGGTGATCGCGACTTATGCGGCGTATGCGGTGGAGAAACGCCTGTCGAAACATCCGGAGGAATTCGGGAAAGGAGCGATCGAGGGCGTGGCCGGGCCGGAGACCGCCAATAATGCCGCTACCCAATCGGCCTTCATTCCGCTGTTCGTCCTGGGTATTCCGTTCGGCCCGGTCACTGCAATTCTGCTGGGCGCGCTGTTGATCCACGGCGTCACGCCCGGGCCGCTGCTCATCGCCGAGCAGCCGCAGTTGTTCTGGGCGGTGGTCGCGAGCATGTACATCGGCAACTTCATCCTGCTCCTGCTCAACCTTCCGTTCGTTCCCTTGTTCGCCAACATGCTGCGCGTGCCCAAGCGCGTCCTCTTGCCGCTGATCATGCTGCTCTGCCTCACTGGGATGTTCAGCGTCAACAACTCCATCCTCGACATCTGGGTGATGCTCGCCTTCGGCGCCATCGGCTACATGTTGCGCGGCTGGGCCTACGAGGGGGCGCCGCTTCTCCTCGGCCTCGTTCTCGGACCGAAGCTCGAAGTCGCATTCCGCCAGAGCGTGATGATTTCCCACGGCGATTTCGGCATCTTCGTCGACCGCCCGGTGTCACTCGCCTTTCTTGTGGCGACGCTGCTGTTCCTCGCATTTCCTTTGCTGAAGCGCGCCGCACAATCTTTTTCCAGGAAGACACCGCCGGCCGCAGGGCCGTCGGCAGGGGCGGAGGCGCCATGAGCGCAGGGAAGCTCTACGCGGCGCGGCCGCTGCGCGAATTCTGCATCAAGGCACTCGAACGGGCCGGCACGCGTCCGGCGGATGCGGAACTCATCGCCGAGGGTCTCGTCGCCGCAGATCTGCGCGGCGTGCATTCCCATGGCGCGCTGCGGGTGGGCATTTACGTCGACCGACTGCGCGCCGGCTCGATCAACCCGAACGCCGAGTTGCAGATCCTGCGCGATAGAGGTGCTTCACTCGTCGCCGACGCGCAGGCCGGTCCGGGAATCGCCATGGCCGCACGCGCCATCGATCTCGCCATTGCGCGCGCCAAGCTGCACGGCGTCGGCGTGGTCAGCGTGCGCAATGCCAATCACTGCGGCATGCTCGCCTATCTTGCCATGCGCGCGCTGCCGGCGGGGATGGTCGGCGTCGCCGCGAGCAACGGCGATGCACAGGTTGCGCCCTGGGGTGCGCGGGCGAAGTTCCTCGGCACCAATCCCTGTGCCGTGGCGGTGCCGGCGGGCAGCGAGCCGGCAGTAGTGCTCGACATGGCGACCAGCGTCGTGGCGCACGGCAAGGTCAAGTCGGCGGCCGATCGCGGCGAGCCGATCCCGCGCGATTGGGGAGTGGACCGCGAAGGCCAACCCACCACCATCGCAGCCGAGGCGATGGCCGGTGCTCTGCTGCCCTTCGGCGGGATCAAGGGTTCTGGGATCTCGCTGTTGATCGACTTGCTCGCGGGCCAACTCCCCGGAGGGCGTTCCGGACCGGAGATCGTGCCCCTGTATCAGAGGCTGGATGAGCCCCAGGGCGTGGGCCATCTGCTGATGGCGCTGGATGTCGAGGCGTTCGAATCGCTCGCAACTTTCACGCAGCGCGTGGACGAAACCGTGCGCCGCATCCGCGCACTGCCGCGAGCCGCGGGCACGGAGCGCATCTATCTGCCGGGCGAGCTGGAACACCTGCGCGCCGAGGACTATCGCCTCCACGGCATTCCGCTGCCGGCGGACGCAGTTGCGGAACTCGCGCGCGCCGCTGCGCTGCTGGACCTCGTGCCGCCGCAGCCGATTTAAAGAGGACAGGAACATGGATCTGGGATTGCTGGGCAAACGGGCCATCGTGACGGGTGCCGGACGCGGCATCGGCCGCGCCATTGCCGAAGTCCTGGCTGGTGAAGGCTGCGAGCTCGGCATCTGCGACCGCGACGAGCAGACGCTCGCGTCCGCGGTGCAGGCGCTGAAGGCGAAAGGCGTGCGCGCGAGCGGCCAGGTGCTGGACGTCAGCGACGGCGCAGCGCTGAAGAATTGGGTAGCCGGCGTCGGGCGCGAGTTCGGAGGCGTGGACATCGCCGTGTCGAACGTCAGCGCCATGGCCGGTCATCCGGGCGACGAGGGCTGGAGGCGATGCTTCGAAACCGATGTCATGGGAACGGTGCATCTGGTCGAGGCTGCTTGTCCTATGCTCGAAGCTTCCGGCGCCGGCGCGATTGTGGTCATCGCCAGCATTGCGGCGATCGAAGTCGGCCACGACGTCTTCCCAGATGCCTTCCTGCAGTCTTACGGCGCGATGAAGGCCGCACTCACCAACTATGTGGCGGAGATCAGTCGTACCCTCGGGCCAAAAGGCATACGCGCAAATACCGTGACGCCAGGGCAGATCTATTTTCCGGGTGGGGTGTGGCAGCGGCGCGAACAGGAAGCCAATCCGATGTACCAGAAGGCATTGGCGCGCATCCGCATCGGGCGCTTCGGCCGGCCGGAAGACGTGGCGCGGGCGGTCGCCTTTCTCGCCAGCCCTGCCGCGAGCTTCATCAGCGGCGCGAACCTCGTCGTCGACGGCGCGTTTACCCGCCGAGTGCACTAAGCGCACGCCAGGCGCAATTTTGCGCTTGCGTTCAGGCGCGGCGGAAGAGGGCGAGGAAACCCCCGGCGAGGACGAACAGGCTGCCGAAGCCACGGTTCATCCAGCGGATGTGCTGTGGCTCGCGTACCAGCCGCAGCACGCGCGAGGCGAATAGCGCATAGCCGCTCATGACGATGCTGTCGACCAC
Source organism: uncultured Enterobacteriaceae bacterium (assembly GCA_964565875.1). Taxonomy (GTDB): domain Bacteria; phylum Pseudomonadota; class Gammaproteobacteria; order Burkholderiales; family SG8-39; genus 2-12-FULL-64-23. The sequence goes on along the minus strand of CAZMGP010000033.1, from coordinate 21,087 downwards.
GGTGAGCGTCGCCATGCACACCAGATACTGCGGCAGCGCCGGAGCGTGTGCATCGATGAATTGCGGCAGTACCGCGAGGAGAAATATCGTGGCCTTGGGATTGCTCGCGTTCACCAGGAATCCTTGGACGAAGAGCGAGCGCGGCGCAGCAGAAGCCGCGGCGCTCGCGGCTTGCGGCAGGGGCGTTTGCGCGCGAAATTGCAGCCAGCCCAGATAACATAGATAGGCGGCACCGATCGCCTTGACCAAGTTGAATGCGAGGGTGGAAGCGGCGAGCAGCGCGCCCAGGCCGATGCCGACTACGACGAGCTGCAGCGCGAGGCCGAGCTGCATCCCGGCGATGTTTGCGAGCGAGCGACGGAAGCCGTAGCGCATGCCGGCGGACATCGAGGAAATGGCGCCCGCGCCGGGCGAGAGGCTGATCAGAATTGCCGCGACCAAGAAGGCCAGCCAGACATGCAGACTCAATCTACTGCCTCCCGGCGCAAGCCCTGCTCCCTGCTCATGCACGCCGCCTCCGAACCCGCGCTGCCGTGCGTAGGCCATGTCTGTCGGCGGCTGGCGGCAATCGCGGCCGGTCGCATCCCCATCAAAAGAGGATGGGTCCCCTGCTCCCTGCTCATGCACGCCGCCTCCGAACCCGCGCTGCCGTGCGTAGGCCATGTCTGTCGGCGGCTGGCGGCAATCGCGGCCGGTCGCATCCCCATCAAAAGAGGATGGGTCCCCTGCTCCCTGCTCATGCCGCCACGGCTTTCAGGCTTCGTTCGAGGGATTTGCGCCCTTCAGGGGTCGTCATCACGACGAGGATATTTCCCGGACCGATGTTGAAGTCTTCCGCCGGATTGAATTCCCACCGATCCTTCGCGCGTACCGCCATCAGCACGAAGTCGCGGCGATTCAGCCTCAATCCGCCGATCGTCCCTGCGGGAAAGCCTTCGGGGATATGCACTTCTTCCACCCGTAGCGCATTTTCTGCGAACAGCATTTCGTCCAGAAAGCTCACTACCTTCGGCCGGATCATGGAGGAGACGATGCGCATGCCGCCGGTGAAATCCGGGGAGACGATGGCATCGGCCCCGACCTTGCGGATCTTGTCGGAAATGTTGATTTCGTGGCAGCGCGCGACTACGCGTGCGGCAGGGTTGAGGAGCTTCGCCGAAAGCGTGATCACCAGGTTCTTGCTGTCGTCCCCCGACACCGCGAACACTCCCTGCGCGTGCTTGATCCCCGCTTGGACCAGGGCGCTGTCCTCGCCGCTATCCGCGTGGATCCACAGCGCCTCGGGATAGCGCTCGAGATAGCGTTCGATCGCCTCCTTGTCGACTTCGATCACGACATAGGGGCGCTTGGTGACTTCGAGTTCGTGCGCGACATTGGTGCCGACACGGCCGATGCCGCAGATGATGTAATGGTTGCGCATGGCTGCGATGCTTTTCTGCATTCTTCTCCTCCGTATCGCCTGGTTCATGTCGCCTTCGAGGATGAAGGCGGTGAGCGTAGAAATCATGTAGGTGGCGACGCCGATGCCGATGAGGCCGATCGCCATGGTGAAAACGCGCCCGCCGGGCGAATGGCTGAGGTCGACGATCTCGCCGTAGCCGATGGTGGCGATGGTGATGAAGGTCATGTACAGGCAATCGAGCCACGACGCCTGCGGCCCTCCGATGATCTTGTAGCCGACGGTGCCGACGGCACTGACCGTGATCAGGGCCAGCGCCGGCGCGACGAAGCGCTGGAAAACGCGCTGCGCGGTAATTTCACCGTCCATGATCGGTCCGCGATTGCCGCCGGCGGTGCCAGGCGCGAATCACGTAGGCGCGCCAGCCGAGCTGCACGAAGGTGTAGCCGAGTGCGGCGAGTGCGAGCGCGAGAGCGACCAGACCGACCGCGAGCGGCGTGCCCATCGACAGCAGCCAATCGACGTAGGCCGCGAGGGAAGCACCGGGCTGCGTCCACTCGACATCGCGCGGCGGGCTGAGGGCGTGGCCGTCCGCGCCCATGATTAGGCGGCCGATCATGTAGGCAAGAACGTACAGCGGGCCTATGGTAAAGGGATTGGTGTAGAGCGTGGTGGCCATCGCCACCGGCAGGTTCACCCGCAGCAGGACGGCGAGTATCGCCGCAGCGATCATTTGCAGCGGGCCGGGTACGAGGCCGGAGAACATGCCCACGGCGACGGCGCCCGCTACCGAGTGGCGGTTCAAGTGCCACAGGTTGGGATGATGCAGGAAGCCGGCGAAGCGGGCGAAATGCCGGCTGTTGCGCACGGCTTCGTGGCTGGGCATGGGCAGATATTTTTTTAGAAATTTGCGCGGCATCGGCGGCCCAATCGAAATGCCTGTTTCCATGGCGCAATTGTAAGGCAATTCAACCGCGGGCACTCTCAGCCGTTGAAGCGGAATGCGCGCGAACGTCATCGCTTTCGCTCTGGGCGTTTGCCTGCTGCAGCAGCAGGCAGAGCTTCCGCCGCTTGCTTGGGCCTTGTTCGCGCTGCCCGCGCTCGCGCTCTGCTGGCGATTGCCGCCGCAGAAGTTGACTGCAGCGCTGACCGCCTTCTGTTTGTGTGCAGCCGGCGGATTCTTCTATGCCGCGGCGCGCGCGGACTGGCGCCTCGCCGAGCGCCTGGAGAAGCAATGGGAGGGCGTCGACCTCGTGCTCACCGGCGTCGTGGCCGGCCTGCCGCAGCCTTTTGCCGGAGGGTTGCGCTTCGATTTCGATGTCGAAGCGGTCGAGCCGGCAAGCGCGCGCATTCCGCAGCAGGTTTCGCTTGCCTGGTACAACGGCGGCACGCGCGAGGAATTCCAGAACATCGCGCCGATACGCGCAGGCGAGCGCTGGCGCTTTCACGCCCGTCTGCGGCGCGTGCATGGCAACGCCAATCCCCATGGGTTCGACTACGAAGCCTGGCAGTTCGAGCGCGCGGTCGGCGCGACCGGTTACGTCCGCCCCGGCGCGACGGCCCGACTCGCCGATCTGGTACGGACTCCGAGCTACTTCCTCGAACGCGCGCGTGAAATCCTGCGCGAACGGTTCTGGGACGCCTTGAGCGGCTATCCCTATGCCGGAATACTCATCGCGCTCGCGATCGGTGACCAAAATGCCATCGACGCCAAGCAATGGCAGTTGTTCGCGCGTACCGGCGTATCGCACCTGATGTCGATTTCCGGGCTGCATGTCACCATGGTCGCGAGCCTGTTCGCGGCGCTCGTGCACGGCCTGTGGCGCCGCTTTCCGGCGCTGCTCTTGGCCTTGCCGGCGCGCAAGGCTTCAGCCGTGGCGGGTTTTTTCGCCGCCTTCGCCTATTGCCTGATCGCAGGCTTCGCCGTGCCGGCACAGCGCACGCTCTACATGGTCGGCGTGGTCGCAGCCGCGCTCTGGGCAGAGCGGGTTTCCTCGGTGTCGCGCGTGTTGTGCCTGGCGCTACTCGCTGTGCTGCTGTTCGATCCCTGGGCGGTTCTGGCGCCGGGTTTCTGGCTCTCATTCGGCGCCGTCGCCGTGATCCTGTACGTGGCCACGCACCGGGCCGGGGCTGGGCGTCAGGGGCGACTCGCACGCGAAATCGCGCAATGGGGGCGGGTGCAGTGGGCCGTCACCCTGGCCCTGGCGCCGCTGTTGCTCGTCTGGTTCCAGCAGATGTCGCTGGTCTCGCCGCTCGCCAACGCCGTCGCCATACCGCTCGTCAGTCTGGTGGTGACGCCGCTCGCACTGCTCGGCGGTGTCCTGCCTTTCGATTCCGTCCTCGAGCTCGCTCACGCCGCGATGGCGCTGCAGATGCGCTTTCTCGAGTGGTGCGCAGCGCTGCCTGCCAGCGTGTGGCAGCAGCACGCGCCCGCGCCCTGGACGGTGGGCCTTGCCGTTGTGGCATGCGCGTGGCTGCTCCTGCCGCGCGGCATGCCGGGGCGCTGGCTGGGCCTGCCCGTGCTGCTGCCGATGTTTTCCCTTGCGCCGGCTACTCCCGCGGCCGGCAGCCTGTGGCTCACCGTGCTCGACGTCGGACAGGGGCTTGCGGTGCTGGTGCAGACCGAGCGCCATGCCTTGCTCTACGATGCCGGGCCTGCCTACAGCCCCGATGCGGACAGCGGCAGCCGCGTGATCCTGCCTTTCTTGCGCGCCACGGGGCTCGCGCAGCTCGACGCCATGGTGCTGAGTCACGACGACAACGACCACGCCGGCGGTGCGCTGAGCGTGCTCTCGAGCACGAAAGTGGGCGCGCTGTATTCATCGCTGCCCGCTGCGCATCCCGCGCTCTCGGCCACGAGCGGATACCGGCTGCCTTGTGCGGCGAGGCAGGCTTGGAGCTGGGATGGAGTGCGATTCGAACTGCTCCATCCCAGCGCCGCGAGTTATGGGGCCGATGCCCTCAAATCCAACGACCGCAGTTGCGTGCTGAGGATCGATTCCGCGCACGGAGCGGTGCTACTCACCGGCGACATCGAGGCGCGCGCGGAGCAGGAACTCCTCGAGCGCGCGCCCGAGCGGCTGCGCTCGGATGTGCTGCTCGTGCCGCACCACAGCAGTCGCACTTCGTCTTCCGCGGCCTTCGTCGAGGCAGTGCGTCCGCGCTGGGCAGTGTTTACCGTCGGCTACCGCAATCGATTCGGCCACCCGCGACTGGAAGTGGTGGAGCGCTACCGGGCGAGCGGCGCGCAGCTAGTGCGCACCGACGCGGCCGGGGCGGTGCTGGCACGCCTCGAGGCAGGCCGCATCGAACTGGAGCCTTACCGCGAAATGCACCGGCGTTACTGGTATTGCGATTGAGCAGGCCGCGCGCCGCAGCAGCGGCAATGCCATAATTCGTTTTACCTCTCCGCGGTCGGGCTTCGGGCAGCCCGGCATGGCCGCGGTGCCTCTCTCAAGGATGCGGCGAGCGATGAGCTGGAAAAGCACCAAACGCGGCTACGGCGCTCTGGCGATCGGTCTGCACTGGTCGATGCTGCTGTTGCTGGTCTTCGTCTATGCGACGATGGAGCTGAAGTTTCTCACCGCCAAGGGGAGCGCCGAACGCGCAGCCCTGGCAAACGGGCATTACCTGCTTGGCCTGGCGGTATTCCTGCTGGTGTGGCTGCGCCTAGCAGTGCGCTTATCCGGCACCGAGCCGGCGATCGAGCCGCAGCCGCCCGCCTGGCAAATTGCGCTTGCGCGCGGCGTTCAATGGACTCTGTACGCGCTGATGATAGGCTTGCCGCTCATCGGCTGGCTGACGCTGAGCGCGCGGGGCACGTCCATCGCGCTACTCGGTGCGGAATTGCCGGCGCTGATCGGCAAGAACCGGGATTTGGCCCGATTGCTGAAGGAAATTCACGAAAGCGGCGCAACCGCGGGCTATCTCCTGGTCGGCTTGCATGCCGGCGCGGCCTTGTACCATCATTATTCGATGGGAGACAACACCCTCACACGCATGTTGCCCGGCCGCAGAGCGGGCGCCTGAACTTGGGAACCCAGCATGAATACGGAAAAGATCAAGGTGAAGATGGAAAACGGCCGCACGCTGGAAGTCGTGGTCTTGTCCAAGCGTGCGAACGCGATTCAGATCGTACTCGGAGAAGGCATCCACAGCGTCAAATGCGAGCTCACGCCGACGCGTAACGGGCTCGCCTACGCCGGAAGCGTCATGGGGCGGGAAATCCTCTATGAACGCAGCCGGGAACAGGTGCAGCGCGACATCGACACCCTGAATCCGGCGCTGCGCAAATCGCGCTAAAAGGGCGTATTTGCGCAGCGGGCGGTCCTCGACCGGCGCTGATACACTTGCCCAATAACTATAGGGAGGAAGCCGGTCATGATCATCGTCCATCATTTGAACAACTCGCGCTCGCAGCGCGTGCTCTGGCTGCTGGAGGAGTTGGGCCTAGAATACGACATCCAGCGCTACGCGCGCGATCCCCAGACCATGCTCGCCCCGCAATCCTTGCGCGCCGTGCATCCACTGGGAAAATCCCCGGTGATCAGCGACGGCGGACTGACGCTCGCCGAATCCGGCGCCATCGTCGAGTATCTGGTCGGGCGTTACGGCAACGGCCGGCTCGCACCGCCGGCGGAATCGGCCGAGCGTCTGCGCTACACCTATTGGCTGCATTACGCGGAAGGCTCGGCGATGCCACCGCTGCTGCTGAAGCTGGTGTTCGATCGCATCGAAACGGGACCGGCGCCGATATTCGTGCGGCCGATCGCCAGGGCCATCGCGCGGCGCGCGAAGAGCGCGTTCATCGAGCCGCAGATCGCGCGCCATCTCGACTACCTGGAATCGGAAATCGCGAAAGACGGTTGGTTCGCCGGCAAAGAATTCTCTGCAGCCGACATTCAGATGAGTTTCCCGCTGGAGGCGGCCGCGGCGCGCGGCGGGCTCGACGCGAGCCGGCCGAAGCTGATGGAGTGGCTGTCGCGCATCCACGCGCGCCCCGCCTACGTCCGGGCGCTCGAGCGCGGCGGCGAATACGCGCTGCTCTCCTGATCCTCACTATAATTTCTGGCGTCGAAGCAAGGTGAGCACATGAGCGCGGAATTCAGGCAGAACGAGGTGCAGTGCATCAGCGCGAGTGGCTTGCATCGCATGGCCTATACGGAATGGGGCGACGCAGCGAATCCGAAAGTGTTGCTTTGCGTGCACGGCCTGTCGCGCTGCGGCCGCGACTTCGACACTCTCGCCCGCTCGCTCTGCAGCGAGTATCGCGTCGTCTGCCCCGATGTCCCCGGGCGCGGCGGGAGCGGCTGGCTGAAGAATCCGATGGAGTACCAGGTGCAGACCTACGTCGCCGACATGGTGACGCTGCTCGCACGGCTCAATGCCGCGAGCGTGCACTGGGTCGGCACCTCGATGGGGGGGCTCGTCGGCATGACCCTCGCGAGCCTGCCGGACACGCCGATCCGGAAGCTGGTGCTGAACGACGTCGGCCCCATCATTGCCGCCGCATCGCTCGCGCGCATCGGCGAATATCTGGGCAAGGCGGCGCAGTTCCCGGATTTCGCGGCAGCGGTCCGCTACATCCGCACGGTGAGCGCCCCGTTTGGCGCGCATAGCGACGCCGAGTGGGAGACGCTTACCGAACACGTCGTGCGCCGCCTGCCCGAGGGCGGTTACCGCATGCACTACGATCCGGCCATCGCCGTGCCCTTCATGGCGGCGAAGACCGACAAGGACATCGAGCTGTGGAACTTTTACGACGCGATCAGCTGTCCGACGCTGGTGCTGCGCGGTGCGCAGTCCGACCTACTGCTCGCTGAAACGGTCGCCGAAATGACCCGGCGCGGGCCGCGCGCGAAAGCTGTCGAAATTCCCCTGGTCGGCCATGCGCCGACGCTGATGCACGCCGATCAGATCGCCATCCTGCGCGAATTTCTATTGGCTGCGCCTTGATCGTGATCCCGGTGTAGGGTGCGGCAAGCGCGCTGCCGGATCCTGCTTGTAGAACAGCGCAAGCTGCGCGTAGAGCGCGGGATAGAGCGAGCGCACGGCATGCGGCAGGGTGAAAAAGGCTTCGGATAGGACGGCGAAGAATTCCGCCGGGTGTTCGCTGGCATAGGGATCGATGAGCGTGTCCGCGCCGCGGTCCACCTCGTCGCAGAACGCGTCGTATGCCTCGTCCCAGACCGCGAGCCACTCGTCGCGGTCCATCTGCGCTTGGGGCAAGGGGAAATCGTCCAAGTCGCCGCGCTCCATGTGCAGCTTGTGCGCGAACTCGTGGATGACAACGTTGTAACCCGCCTCGCCCAGGGTCACGTCCTGCCAGGAGAGGATCACCGGGCCGCCCGGCCAGGCTTCGCCCGAGAGTTCATCGTCGTATTCATGCACCACGCCGGAGGCGTCGGTTTTCACGCGCCGCACTTTGAACTCGCCCGGATACACCACGATGCCGACCCACCCCCGATAGGCGTCCAGGCCGAGCTCCAGTATCGGCAAGCAGGCCTGCACCGCGATCGACAGGCGCACACCGTCGGTAAGCACGAAACCACGTGCGCCGTGCATTTCTTTCTCGTGCAAAAACAGCAGCGTGCAGTCTTTCAGCCGCTGCATTTCGTCCGCAGTGAGGCCGCGCAGAAAGGGTAGAGCGCCGGTCACCTTGGACCAGAGCGCGCGGTCCAATTGCGCGCTCTGGAGGATGCGTTTTCTGCGCCAGGTCTTGAGAGGGCCGAACATGCGCGGATTATCGCCCATTTGAGTTTGGTCACGGCCGAGCTAATTGGCGCGGGCATATAATGAAGCGATGGACAAGGTCGTAGAAACGGTGAGGATCGATGCGGCGGAGCCCGCGCTTGCAGCCATTGCTGCGGGCCTGCCCGAAGCCGACACAGCGCGCCTACGCCAAGCCTACGAATTCGCGGCATCCGTCTACGCGGACAAGCCGCTCGGCACCGGCGAGCCGGCTCTGGCGCATGCGCTGGGAGTCGGAACCTCGCTCGCGGCCTTGCGCCTGGACGTCGAGACGCGCATGGCCGGCATGCTGTTCGCCGTGCCGCAATATCTGCCGGACAGCAACGACAAGCTCACCGCCGCTTTCGGTGCCAGCGTCGCTGCTTTGGTGGCGGGCGTGTCGAAGCTGAACCAATTGCGCACCATCACTCGGGCCCTTGCCGGTCAGCAGACCAGCGCCGCGCGCAATTCGCAAGCCGAAGTGCTGCGCAAGATGCTGCTCGCCATGGTCGAGGACATCCGCGTCGTGCTGGTGCGGCTCTCCAGCCGCACGCAGACGCTGCGTTTCATGGCGCGCTCGGCCGACGACCAGCGCCGTCCGTATGCGCAGGAGACGCTCGACATCTATGCGCCGCTCGCCAATCGCCTAGGCATCTGGCAGCTCAAATGGGAACTCGAGGATTACGCCTTCCGCTACCTCGAGCCGGAACTCTACAAGAAGATCGCCGCGATGCTCGACGAAAAGCGCGACGAGCGCGAGAGCTTCATCGCCGCGGCGATGGCGAAGCTGCGCGCGGAGCTCGAGGCCACCGGCATCGCCGCCGAGGTGCAGGGACGGCCGAAGCACATCTACAGCATCTACAACAAGATGCGCGGCAAGGGACTGGAATTCACCGACCTCTACGACGTGCGCGCGCTGCGCGTTATGGTGGAGTCGGTGAAGGATTGCTACACCGCACTGGGGGTGGTGCATAACTTGTGGACGCCGATCCCGAAGGAATTCGACGACTACATCTCGCGGCCGAAGTCGAACGACTACCGCTCGCTGCATACCGCGGTGATCGGCCCGGACGGGCGTTCGCTCGAAGTGCAGATCCGCACCCATGACATGCACCGGCACGCGGAACTCGGCGTCGCGGCGCACTGGCGCTACAAAGAGGCGGGCGCGGCGCGCCCGCCGGCGAAGCGCGACCCGTTCGACGAGAAGATCGCCTGGCTGAGGCAGGTGCTCGCCTGGCGCGACGAGGTGGTCGGTTCGGTGAACTGGGTGGAGCAGTTCAAGCAGACCGCACTCGACGACACGGTCTACGTGCTCACGCCCCAGGGCAAAGTGATCGACCTGCCGCAAGGATCGACGCCGGTGGATTTCGCCTATCACCTGCACACCGACCTCGGGCATCACTGCCGCGGCGCCAAGGTCGACGGCGTGATGGTCCCGCTCAACTATAAGCTCGCCAACGGCCAGCGCGTGGATATCGTCGCCGCCAAGACCGGCGGGCCGAGCCGCGACTGGATGAATCCGGCGCTCGGTTTCATCCAGAGCACGCGCGCGCGCAACAAGGTGCGGCAATGGTTCAACAGCCAGGCGCTCGCCGAGACCGTGGCGCAGGGGCGGGCGATCGTCGAACGCGAACTGCAGCGCGAGGGCATGACGGGAGCTAACCTCGACCAGCTCGCGCAGCGCATCGGCTACGACCGGAGCGAAGACCTGTTCGCAGCCGTCGGGCGCGAGGACATCGGACCGAAGCAGCTGCAGACGGCGCTGCGCGGAGCGCCGCCTCCAGAGCCGGTGCAGGAGTCGCTCACCCCGGCGAAGAGCAAGGCCGATGCCAAAGACAGCGGCATCCTCGTCGTCGGCGTCGACAATCTGCTGACGCAGCTCGCCAGGTGCTGCAAGCCGGCGCCGCCCGATCCGATCGCGGGCTTCGTCACGCGCGGCCGCGGCGTGTCGATCCACCGGCGCAACTGCAAGAGCCTGCAGCGGCTGGCGGCGCTGAACCCGGAACGGCTGATCGAATCCGACTGGGGGCGGCAGACCCAGGGCGTGTTCTCGGTCGACCTCGTAGTTCAGGCGAACGACCGCCAAGGGCTGCTGCGCGACATTTCGGAAGTGCTGTCGCGCGAAAAGATCAATGTCACGGCGGTAAACACGCTGTCCAAGCGGCAGATGGCCAGCATGTTCTTCACCGTGGAAATTGCGGGTCTGGATCAGCTGACGCGCACGCTCGCGCTGATCGGCGATGTGCAGGGAGTCATCTCCGCGAGCAGAAAGTAAGTGCGACGAACCCGCTGCCGCGATGGGCACTGGCGGCGGACTAGGGGAGCAGGGCGCTGGGGGGGCGTTTCCCCCCTCGTTGAACTGGGTTCCGATGGAAACCGAGCTGAAGCTGCTGCTGGCTCCGCAAGATCTGCGCCGCTTGCGCCGCGACGCCAGCGTTAGGGCGCTGCAGCAGGGGCGCGCCGCGACGCGCCGCGTCCACAGCGTCTACTACGACACCCCCGATCATGCCCTGCGCCGCGCGGGCTTGGCGCTGCGGCTGCGCGCCGATGGTCGCCGCTGGATCCAGACGCTGAAGACCGCCGGCCAGGTCGCCGCGGGCATGCACTTGCGCGAAGAATGGGAATGGCCGCTGCCGGGCGATCGGCTGGATTTCGGTCTGCTTGCCACCACGCCGGAGGCGAAGCTATTTCGCTCCACCCGGCTGCGTGCGGCGCTGGCGCCGGCATTTACCACCGACTTCACGCGCACCAGCTTGCACCTCGCGCTTGCCGACGGCGGCCTCGCCGAACTGTGCCTGGACGCAGGCGAGATCCGCTGCGCCAGGCGCAGCACACCGATCAGCGAGGCCGAAATCGAGCTGCTCTCCGGCAACCCTGCAGACGCCTTCGAACTGGCGCGGACCTTGAGCGAGCGCCTGCCTTTGCGGCTAGGCCATGCGAGCAAGGCCGAGCGCGGCTATGCGCTCGCCTCCACCTCGCCCGCGCTTGCGGTGAAGGCGGCACACGTCGAACTCGATCAGCAGGGCAGCGTGGCCGCGGCCTTCGCCATCATCGTGCGCTCTTGCCTGTCGCATCTGCAGGCGAACGAATCCGGATTCCTCGCCGGCAAGGACACCGAATACCTGCACCAGATGCGCGTGGCGATGCGCCGCTTGCGCGCCTGTTTCAGCCTGTTCAAAGATGCGTTGCCGCAGGCCGAGTTCGAACCCATCGTCAACGCCCTGCGCAAACACGGCGCCGTGCTCGGCCGCGCGCGCGACTGGGACGTTTTCGTGCACGACATGCTGCGCGCCTTGCGCGCGCATTGTTCGAACGAGGCTGCCGTCGCGTCGTTCGAAGCGCGCTGCATGCGGCTGCGCCGCGCGCACTTGCGCGAGGCGCAGGGCCTGGTCGCCTCTGCCGACTGGCAGCGGCTGTGGCTGGATTTGGGGCACCTGCTCGCCGACGGCGGCTGGCTGAAGGGACGGCTGGCGCTCGCGCTTCCGGTCGACGGCTTTGCGGCCGGAATGCTGCAGCGGCGGCTTACCAGCCTGAAAAAGCGCGGCCGGCACCTGCGCGAACTCGATGCCGCGGGACGGCACCGCCTGCGCATTGCGGCGAAGAAGCTGCGCTACGCGATCGAATTCTTCGCTGCGCTGTACCCGAGAAAGCGGGTGCGCCCTTACGTGCAGTCGCTCGCCGGGATACAGGAGGTCTTGGGCGGGCTGAATGACGCGGCGACGCTGCTGCAGTTGCTCACTGAAGCGAATGCCAGCGCGCGCACCCCGGATCCTCGCGTCGGCGGCATGTTGCAGGGCTGGAGCGCAGCGAGCACGCATTTGCAGCTCGATGCCTTGCACCGTGCCTGGGGACATTGGCAACGGCAAAAACCGTTCTGGAAAGCACCACCGGAAGCACAACCAAGATCACCACAGGGACTGAAAGGGGGTAGTCATGTTTGAATCGGCAGAGCTCGGCCACAAAATCACGAAGCAAGCCTACGCCAGACAGGAACCCAAGCTGCGCGAAGCGCTGTTGAACGCCCAGTTCGACTTGGCGCAGTTGCGCAAGTTTCCGGTCTTGCTGGTCATCGGCGGAGTGGACGGCGCCGGCAAGGGCGAAACCGTCAACCTGCTGAACGAATGGATGGACCCGCGCCACATCCAGACGCGCGCTTTCGGCGACGCTTCCGACGAGGAAGCGGAGCGGCCGCGCATGTGGCGCTTCTGGCGCGAGCTTCCGCCCAAGGGCAAGATCGGCATCATGTTCGGCTCCTGGTACACCGGGCCGATCGTGAGCCGCGTGCTGGGGCAGACGGACGATGCCGCGCTGAAGGAAAACCTGGAAGAAATCGTGCGCTTCGAGAAGATGCTCTGCGACGAGGGCGTGCTGCTGCTGAAGTTTTGGTTTCACCTGTCCAAGAAGCAGCAGAAGAAGCGCATGCAGGAGCTGGAGAAGGATCCGCTCACCAGTTGGCGTGTGACCAAGACCGATTGGGACCGCTTCAAGATGTACGACGCGTTCCGCGTCGTGTCCGAGCACGCCCTGCGCGAGACGAGCAGCGCCAACGCGACCTGGACCGTGGTCGAGGGCGCCGACCCGCGCTATCGCTCCATCACCGTGGGCAAGATGCTGCTAGACGCCATCACCAAGCGCCTGGCGAAAAGCAATTACAAGGAGCGCCGCGTGCAGGTGCCGCCGCTGCCGGCGATGGACAATCTCGGGCTGCTGCGCAATCTCGACATGACGCAGAAGGTCACCAAGGAAAAATACGACACGCAGTTGGAGAAGTGGCAGGGGCGCTTGAATCTGCTCTCGCGCGACAAGAAGTATTTCAAGAAGCACTCGCTGATTCTCTTGTTCGAAGGCTCGGACGCGGCGGGCAAGGGCGGTGCGATCCGACGCATTACCGGCGCCATCGACGCGCGCCATTTTCAAGTGGTGCCGGTCGCTGCGCCGACCGAAGAGGAACGGGCGCAACCCTATCTGTGGCGCTTCTGGCGCCACGCGCCGCGCCGCGGGCGCATCACCATCTTCGACCGCTCCTGGTACGGGCGCGTGCTGGTCGAGCGCGTCGAAGGTTTTTGCGGTATCGCCGATTGGATGCGCGCCTACGCCGAAATCAACGATTTCGAGGAGCAGATGGTGCGCGGCGGTGCCATCGTGTGCAAGTTCTGGCTGCAGATCAGTGCCGAGGAGCAGCTAAAGCGTTTCACCCTGCGGCAGAAGACGAGCTTCAAGCGCTTCAAGATCACGGAAGAGGACTGGCGCAACCGCAAGAAATGGGGCGAATACGAGCAGGCGGTGTGCGACATGATCGATCGCACCAGCACCGAAATCGCCCCCTGGACCGTGGTCGAGGCCGAAGACAAGTATTTCGCCCGGGTGAAGATCCTGCGCACCATCGTCGAGCGCATGCAGGCAAAACTGTAAGAGCCCGCCGCAAAATTGATTTTGCGGCGGCCGATGCAGGGGAGTATGAGGGGATATATCCCCTCATCTTGCAACAGGCTCTGAGCCGCGACGCGGCTACAGGCGCTCGACGCGCGGCTAACTGCGCTCGAATATCGCGGCAATGCCCTGGCCGCCGCCGATGCACATGGTGACCAGGGCGTAGCGCCCGCCGCTGCGGCGCAGCTCGTATAGGGCCTTCACCGTCAGCAGGCAGCCGGTGGCGCCAATCGGGTGGCCGAGCGCTACGGCGCCGCCGTTGGGATTGGTCTTGGCAGGGTCGAACTCGAGGTCCTTCGCCACGGCGCAGGCCTGCGCCGCGAAGGCCTCGTTCGATTCGATCACGTCCATGTCGCCGATCTTCAATCCAGCGCGCGCAAGCGCCTTTTGGACTGCCGGCACCGGTCCGATGCCCATGTACTTGGGATCGACGCCGGCATGCCCGTAGGCGACGAGGCGTCCGAGCGGCTTCGCGCCTTTCTTCGCGGCGGTGCCTGATTCCATCAGCACCACCGCCGCCGCGCCGTCGTTGATGCCCGAGGCGTTGCCGGCCGTGACCGAGCCGTCCTTCTTGAACACGGGCTTCAGCTTCGCCATGCCCTCGATGCTCGCGTCCGCGCGCGGGTGTTCGTCGGTGTCGAACACGGTGACGCCTTTGCGCGTCTTGAGTTCAATGGGCAGAATCTGCTCCTTGAAATGGCCTTTTTGGGCGGCGTTCACCGCGCGGCGATGGCTCTCCACTGAGAAGCGGTCCTGCTCCTCGCGCGAGATGTTCCATTTCGCGGCGACGTTTTCCGCGGTGATGCCCATGTGCACGGTGTCGAAAGGGTCGGTCAACGCGCCCACCATCATGTCGAGGACGCCCGCATCGCCCATGCGTTGGCCCCAGCGCAGCGCCGGCATCAGGTAGCCCGCGCGGCTCATCGATTCGGCGCCGCCCGCGAGCGCGATGTCGGTATCACCGAGGAGGATCGTCTGCGCCGCGCTGACGATCGCCTGCATGCCGCTGCCGCATAGCCGATTGAGCGTCATCGCCGGGGTGTGGTGGGCGAGGCCCGCCTGGATCATCGCCACGCGCGACAGATACATGTCTTTCGGCTCGGTGTGGATGACATTGCCGAACACGACGTGGCCGACTTCGGCCGCTTCGATTCCCGCGCGCGCTACGGCCTCGCGCGCGACCCTCGCGCCGAGTTCCGTCGGCGCAAGATCCTTCAGCGCCCCGCCGTAATCGCCGATCGCCGTGCGCACGCCGCTCACCACCAGGACTTCTCTGCTCATGTGAATTCTCCTTCAACAGCGCGGTCCCGGCGCCTCGTCGCCCGCCGAGATTCGCGTCAAAAACGCATCGTACGCTCTGTCCGCAAAACACGCGCGAATCTGCGGTGCGAAACAGGCGAACGTCGTCAACGCTTTGTCATTTTGTGCCGGTATCTTGCCCGCCATGAGTTAAGTCCGGACGCGGACCGCCTCGAAACGCAATCAAGATAACGGAGGATGCCACTGTGATCGAACGACAGAAGGACGCGCAGCCGCGCGCGAGCTGGGAGGGCAGAAGCGACATGGAGGAGAACATCTCGGACATCATCGCCGTCACGCGCCGCGACTGGGCGGCGCGCCTGCAAGTTACGGTGCCGGAGCGATTTGTATTGCAGGGGGTTCTATTCGCTCGCCGGGACGACACTGCATACGGCACGGTGCGATTGCCGGTGCGCGTGCTCTACAAAAAGCGTTGGCCGAGAAACCAGGCGACTGCTGCAATGAACGCCGAACACGGGATGGTCAGTACCCACGCCCAGACGATGTTGCCGGCTACACCCCAGCGCACCGCATTGAGCTTGTTGACGGAGCCGACACCGACAATGGCACCCGTGATCGTGTGAGTCGTCGAAACGGGCACGCCCATGAAGGTGGCGAGGAACAGCGTCATGGCGCCGCCAGCTTCGGCGCAAAAGCCGCCGACCGGCTTGAGTTTGGTGATCTTCTGCCCCATGGTCTTGACGATGCGCCAGCCGCCGAACAGCGTGCCGAGCGCCATCGCCGACTGGCAGGCCATCACCACCCAAAACGGCAAGGGATCTTTGGGCCCGGTGACGTCGGCCGCGATCAGCAACATCCAAATGATGCCCATGGTCTTCTGCGCGTCGTTGCCGCCGTGCCCGAGGCTGTACAGGGACGCAGAAATGAATTGCAGCCGACGGAACCAGCGGTCGACGCGGCGCGGGGTGGTGTTTCTGCAGATCCAGGAGACGAGAATCATCAGCGCAGCACCGAGCACTAGGCCGAGCGCGGGCGAGAGCACGATCGCCGCCGTCGTTTTGATGAATCCACCTGCAACCAGTTTGTGGACCCCGCCTTTGGCGACGGCGGCACCAGCCAGTCCGCCGATCAAGGCATGCGAAGAACTCGATGGAATGCCGTAGTACCAGGTAATGATGTTCCAGCCTATCGCTCCGATCAGAGCGCCGAACACAACATGATGGTCGACGATCGCGGGATCGATGATTCCTTTGCCTACGGTCGCCGCGACCAACAGGCCGAAGAAGAGGAAGGCTACGAAATTGAAAAACGCCGCCCACGCAACTGCCCACTGCGGGCGCATGACGCGGGTCGATACGATGGTGGCGATCGAATTGGCAGCGTCGTGAAAGCCGTTGAGGAAATCGAACGACAACGCCAACGCGATCAGGAAGACGAGGATGCCGACAGTCATCTTGCACCCTTAGCCTTGGGCATGACCTGCATCATGCGTTCTCGAGCACGATGCTCTGGATGATGTTTGCCACGTCCTCGCAGCGGTCGGTGACGGTCTCCAGGTGTTCGTAGACGGTGCGCAATTTGATCAATTCGCGCACGTCGGGCTCGTCGCGAAACAGGCGACCGATGGCGGCGCGCATGACATGGTCGGCCTCGGATTCGAGGCGGTCGATCTCCTGGCAGATGGTCAGGATGGCGTCGGCGTTGTCCATGCTGGAGAGCAGCCCGACCGCGCTCTTCACCTTTTCGCAGCAGTCCACGCAAATATCGGCAAGCTTCTTCGCCTCGGGCGGCAGCACCTGCACGTTGTAGAGAAAGATGAGCTGGGCGGAATCCTCGATCAGGTCGAGGATGTCGTCCATTTCGGAGATGAGCTGGTGAATGTCGTCGCGGTCGATCGGGGTGATGAACGTCTTGTGCAGCAGTTCGATCGCGTTGC
The DNA here is from genome assembly GCA_964565875.1 of uncultured Enterobacteriaceae bacterium. Taxonomy (GTDB): domain Bacteria; phylum Pseudomonadota; class Gammaproteobacteria; order Burkholderiales; family SG8-39; genus 2-12-FULL-64-23. Next base: position 4,333 of record CAZMGP010000033.1, on the reverse strand, counting down.
GCGTGATTTTGTCGCCGCGCTTTTCCAGCGACTCTACGTTGTGGGCGCGCCGTTCCATGTCGTCGCCGCTTGCCATCAACGCGGCGAGCTCACGGCTCCCCTGAATGATCAGCTCGGCGTGCTCGTTAAACAGATCGAAGAATTTGCCCTCGCGCGGCATGAAGCGATTGAACATCGCAACCTCTTGTGGGGAAAGGAGTTATTCGACTTGGCGAAAGTGGGCGCCATGCGGAGCCAGCCGCTCGGCTGGCGAGATTGTAACGAAATTGTAATGGTTGCGGCGCCGGCTGTCCGAAAGCCGCGTTTTCGACACGCGCACTGGCCCGGACCCTCCTCAAATGTCGGCGGCAATCATGCCACCGCGCGCCCGAGGGGCATTTGCCCTAAATCAAACTGCCGCGCGATCGCTGCCATGCATAGGTGCCGATTCGCATCCGAATTGCGGCACCGGCGTCACCTCGGCGTAATTTCCGACTGCTAGGCTAGCGCTACGCAATCGTCGAGCGGCGAAGACTCGGCCCGACGCAATCGAGCAAGCGAGGTGAAGAATGATTTCAACGTATTCGATGGCAGACGATATGTCTACCGATGGTCCGATACCTGATGCAAGCGCGCCTGGCGTCGGCAGTGCCGGTTGGCGCGCCGGGAGCGATTCCCAACCGTTCGTCACGCCGCAACCGGAACTCTCCCTTGCGACTCCATTGGTTGCGGGTGTGGGCTACGCGGTGGTGTCCAGGAATGGCGAAGCAGTGATGGAATTGCACGCCGCGGACGAAGAGTGCGATATCAGCGCAGCGGTGGCGGAGAAATTGGCGCTGGCCGAACCTGAGGCCGAATGGTGCGTCCATCTGGTTGCGCTGCTGGACGATCGCCGCTACCGCCGAGTGGGTCGCGGGCGCTGGGTGCTCACCCGGCGCGGCTACGGCCTTTCCTGAAGGCGGGCCGCCCAAGATTTGGATTCAGGCCCGGCGGCGCTCGGCCGCGGGGCAGCGGCGCGGCCGTCTGCCGCAAGCTCTCGCTGTAATCGTTTTGCAATAGAAATCGGATTTGATTATCCCTTAGGCACTGGCACGAAAAGCCTTTATCCTTCGGCACCTTCGCGCCATTACTAGGTAGTTGCGCACAGGCTTTTCCACAGAATTTGTGCGTAATTCCCAGCACGCTTCGTGCGTTCGCGGGGGTGCTGGCAAGGAGGGCAGGCGAACGCGGCGCGACGCCCGGCGCATGCTCGGCAATCTGGCCGAGCAACGAGCATGCGGGTGCAGCGAGCCACACGGGAGGGACGACGCGAGTCATGAAAATAACCAAGTCGCAATACAGAGCCCTGCAGATGCTGTCGCGAAAAGACCTGTCTGCGATTCGCAAAAATCCGAAACTCGTTTTGGGCGCGAAGCAATTGCTGCAAGCGTGCAAGAAGACGATAAAGAAGGTGCATGCGATTCCGCGTTACGCCTCGCACAAGAAGCGCGAGACCGCATACAAGCGCATCGCGCTCGTCTGCCAGCGGGCGATCGATCTGGTCGAATCGGGCTGAGCGCGTGCCTACGGTGAATCGGGGCCGGTCGCGATGAATCTGCTGATCATCGGCGCCGCACGCGGCGTCGGGCGCTCTTTGGTCGACATGGCTCTCGACCGCGGACATCGCGTGACCGGCCTCGTGCGCGACCCCTTACGCTTCGGCCGAATGCGACCTAAGCTACGCCTGATCGAGGGCGACATCCTCTGCGCCAGCGCAGTAGCGGAAGCCGTCGAAGCTCAAGATGCGGTGTGCATCGGCATAGGCATTGCGCCGACGCGCGCGCCGGTCCACGTCTTCTCCGCCGGGACGGGGACGGTGCTTGCCGCGATGAAAGAGGCGAGGGTACAGCGACTGCTTTGCGTCACCGGCATCGGCGCGGGCGACAGCCGCGGCCACGGGGGAATCCTATATGACCGCATCATTCAGCCACTCCTACTCAAGACTATCTACGCCGACAAGGACCGGCAGGAAGCACTCGTCCGAGCGTCACGTCTTGCGTGGACGCTGGTGCGGCCGGGTTTCCTGACCAACGGGCCCTACACCGGGCGCTATCGCGTAGTGTCCGAACTGGGTGGGATCACGGCGACCAAGATTTCGCGCGCGGACGTGGCCGACTACCTGCTGCGCGAACTCGCGAGCGGAGCCGATATGGGGAAGGCCGTGCTGGTAGACGGCCGTGCCGCAGCGATTACTCCTGCGCCAACTCTCCCAGTAACATAGCCTGCGCCGAGCGCGGCAGCGTGCCGCGATGGGGTTTGCGCACGTAATGGCCCTCGGCGTTCATGTCCCAGGCTTGGCGATTGTCTTTGAGATAGGGTTTGAGGCCTTCCTTGATCACTCGTTGCTTGAGCTTCTTGTCGAGTATCGGGAAGCACAGTTCGACCCGGCGGAAGAAGTTGCGGTCCATCCAGTCGGCGCTCGAGAGATAGACGTCTTCCTTGCCCTCATTGAGGAAATAGAAGATGCGGGTATGCTCGAGAAAGCGGCCGACGATGGAGCGCACGCGGATATTGTCCGATAAGCCCGGCACGCCCGGACGCAGGGCGCAGACGCCGCGCACCACCAGGTCCACGCGCACCCCTGCCTGCGATGCGGCGTATAGCGCCTCGATCACCGTAGGTTCGAGCAGGGCGTTCATCTTGGCGATGATGCGCGCGGGCTTCCCCGCTTTGGCCAACCGCGCCTCGTTCTTGATGGCGTCGATGATCCGCTCGTGCAGGGTGAACGGCGCAAGCCAGAGGTGATGCAGCGGCCGCGACTTGCCCAGCCCGGTGAGCTGCTTGAACACCTCGTTCACGTCGGCGCAGATGAGATCATTGCAGGTGAGCAGACCGAAATCGGTGTACAGGCGCGCGGTACGTGGATGGTAATTGCCGGTGCCGAGGTGCACGTAGCGGCGCAGCTGGCCGTCTTCGCGCCGCACCACCAGGGCCATCTTGGCGTGCGTCTTGTGCGCGACCACCCCGTAGACTACGTGGACTCCGACTTCTTCCAGCCGCTCGGCCCAGTTGATATTCGCCTCTTCGTCGAAACGCGCGAGGAGTTCCACTACCACCGTCACTTCCTTGCCGTTCGACGCTGCTTCGATCAGCGCTTCCATGATGGCGGAATCGGTGCCGATGCGGTACACGGTCTGTTTGATGGCGACCACTTTCGGGTCGGCCGCCGCGTTCTGGATGAAACTGACCACCGGCGTGAAGGACTGGAACGGGTGGTGCAGCAGCACGTCGCCCTTGCGGATGGCGGCGAAGATGTCGGCGCGCTTGTCCAGGGCCACAGGCCGCCCCGGACGGAAGGCAGGGAACTGCAAGTCGGGTCGTTCGACCAGTTCCGGAATCTGCATCAGGCGCACCAAGTTGACCGGCCCGTTGACGCGGTACAGGTCTTCGGTCCCGAGTTCCGTCTGCTGCAGCAGAAATTCGGCCATCGACTGCGGACAGTTGTCTGCGACCTCCAGGCGCACGGCGGCGCCGAGGTTGCGTTGCGGCAGTTCGCCTTGCAGCGCCGTGCGCAGGTTCTTCACTTCTTCCTCGTCGACGAACAGGTCGCTATTGCGGGTGACGCGGAACTGGTAGCAGCCGCGCACGCTCATCCCGGCGAACAGTTCGGAGGCGTGTTCGTGCAGGACCGAGGACAGGAAGACAAAGCATTGGTCCTTGCCGTGGCGCAGTTCGCGCGGCAGCTTGATGACTCGCGGCAGGATGCGCGGCGCCTGAACGATCGCCGCGCGCGAGGCGCGGCCGAAGGCGTCGCGCCCCTCCAGCTCGACCGCGAAATTCAGGCTCTTGTTGAACACGCGCGGGAAGGGATGTGCCGGATCCAGGCCGATCGGCGTGAGTACCGGCATCATTTCATTGAAGAAATACTCCCGAATCCAGCCGCGCTCGGCCTCGTTCAGGTCGTTGCGGCGCAGGAAGCGAACGCCGGATTTCTCCAGCTCGGGCAGCACGCGTTCATTTAACAGCCGGTATTGGCGCTCGACCAGTTCGTGCGCGATCCGGCTCACTGCCGCGAACACGTCGCGCCGGTTCATGCCGTCCGGTCCGGAACCGGCGAAGGGCGCCCGGATCGTCTCTTTGAGCTCCGCGACCCGGATTTCGAAGAATTCGTCCAAATTGCTGCTGACGATGCAGACAAAGCGCAGTCGTTCGAGCAGCGGGGTGTCCGGGTCCTCGGCTTGGGCAAGCACCCGGCGATTGAATTCCAGGATACCGATTTCGCGGTTGAGTAATAGTGCCTGCCCGGGCGGCATGGAGTTCTTCTTCTTAGAACTGGTTTCAAAATGAAATGAGGGGCTGTTAACTTGATTCGATT
>CAZMGP010000032.1:0-58301 GCA_964565875.1 uncultured Enterobacteriaceae bacterium | reverse complement strand
CGCGCGTCCCGCACCCTCATCACGTGCAGGGCAGACGTCGAACAAACCTAAACCATTGCTGCCGTTGGCCTTTGGGATGAGATCAGGCCGCTATGTGTGGTTGAACGGACATTGGTCGATCAGAATGATCGAAGGTCCGCTTCCTCGTCGCGCGAAGGCGCACCCCCGAAGAAGCGGTCATAAAATTGGCATTCATGACAGGCAACAAAGTGGACGCCAAGGGCCGCGTGGTGCAGATAGTGCGCGGATCGAGGCAGTGGGACAGCCCGGAGTCGATCGAGCTGATCGCGAAGGCATTCGGCAAGAAGATGTAGATCCTGCGCGTTCGCGGATAAGCTGATCAATCGGCGCGACGCATGCCCCTTATCGGCGACACATCAATTGGCCGTGGGCGGAGCAAGGATCGGCTTGAGATAGCGGGCAAAGAACTGCGTCAGCCCGGCCCGATTCAGATGATCGGTGTCGAAATAGAAGCGCGGCTCGTCCAGCGCCTGCGAAAAATCATGAAAGCGCACATCGCTTGCCGCGAGCAGCCGCGACATCGCCTCGTCGAAACGCGCCTCCTCGGGAAGCTGGCTGCGATATTGGGCCGGGGTCGGCAGCTTGATTACAACCACTTTCGCGCCCGCCTGGCGCGAGCTGGCGACGAGCGTCGAGAATTTCTCCAGGTAGCGGCTCAGGGCCGTGTCTGGAGTCTGGTCGGGGTACAGGTAGGCGACGCGCTTTTTCACGGCACTGGCCGAAGGCGGGTAGACGCGATCGAATTGCTTCTCGCCTTCCCAGATGTCGCGCTCGAAGCGCTCCCGATTGTTGATCTTGGAGAAGCCGCTGACGTAGTCGAGGACGGCGCGGGGATCCACGCCCTCATTGCGGGCGTAGACCAAAAGGCCAGCGGCGATCGCCGGCTCGAACGGCGTGCGCCTGAGCAGCTTGGCATCGGCGAAGCGCTCCTCGTTCCAGGTGCGCGAGTAGAACGCGAAGGCGTCCACCACGCAGAGCACGTTCTTCGCGCGATGCGCGCGCAGGAAATGCTCGAGCACGAAGCGGTTATAAAGGGGCCCGGTTCCGGGCGAGGCCAGGTTCAGGATCTTCAGCCCGGTCTCCCCCTGCATGTAGGCGTTGAAATCGGCGAAATCCAGGGGCATGGCGTGCGACGCCCCCAGGATCACCCAATCAACCGTGTTTTCCTGCGTCGCGGCGATCTTGAAGAACGCATTCGTGCGGCCGGTGCGATACAACAGTTGCTCGGCCGCATAGTAGACGGCCGCATACAGCAGCAGACCGATCGCCGCGAACAGGAGCGCGGATCGGCCCAGGCGCTTCATGCTTGACGATTGCGGCGCGGCCAGGTCCATGATGCGTCAGAACTGCATGTAGATGAATTCGCGCGCCTGCCAGCGCCCGAAGAGCAGCAAGCCGAAAATGCCCAGATAGCAGATGCCCCAGCGCAGCGCAGCGGGCGCGGCCGCCAGGCGCTGGAAGATCGAGCGGCGCTCGTCCACGAGTTCGATGGCGACGAGCAGCGCTATCAGTGCGAAGCCCATGTAGTGCTCGGTGGTGAACGGAAACCTGGCGAGCAAGGCCGGCATGTCGACGAGCTGCGCGCTTATTTTGCGCAGGATCAGCCAGGCATCGTGGAGCGAACGCGCGCGAAAGAACACCCAAGTGATCGCGATCAGGTGAAAGGTCAGGAGCACGCGTAGCGCAAGCAGCGGCAGGCTCCGGGCGAGGCGCGGTAGCCGTTCGCCGACGCGCGTCCAGAACGGGCGCGTCGCCGCGCCGGCCCACTGATAACCGCCGTTCAGGGCGCCCCATACGAGGAAGGTCCAGCCGACGCCGTAGCCGAGTCCCGCGTGCCACAGACCGCTTGCGATGAACACCAGCATCAGATTGAGGTAGTGGCGAAGCGGCCCCGCGCGGCTGCCGCCGAGCGGAATGTAGAGATAGTCGCGGAACCAGCGCCCGAGCGAGATATGCCAGCGCTCGCCCCAGAATTCGGCGGTGCTGCGGGCAAGATAGGGACGGCGGAAGTTCTCCATCAGTTGCAGTCCGAACAACAGCGAGACGCCGATGGCGATGTCGGTGTAGCCGGAGAAGTCGCAGTAGATCTGGAAGGCAAAGAAGTAGACGCTGATCAGGAGGTCGACGGGGGAGGCGAATGCCGCGATGCCGAAAATGCGGTCTACGAAAGGGGCGAGGTTGTCGGCGATCACCGCCTTCTTGATAAGACCCCAACCGATCAACTGCAGGCCCAGCACCAGCCGCTCCGGGTTCGCGTGCAGGCCGGCAGCCAGTTGCGGCAGAAAAGTCGTGGCGCGCTCGATCGGGCCGGCGAAGATTTTCGGGAACCAAGCGATGCAGAGCGCGACTTGGCCGAGGCCCTGCGCGCCCGGGAGGCGCCGCGCGAACGCGTCGATCAGGTAGCTCGCCGCCGAGAAGACGTAAAAGGAGTAGCCGGCCGGCGCCGCCACCCCCAGACGCGGCAGCGCGATGCCGGATTCCGAACCGAACGCAGCGCCGGCAAGCCGTTCCAACTCGCCGGCGATGAAATCGTAGAACTTGAATGCGAAGAGCGAACCGATGACCGCGACGAGGCCGGCGGCAACGAGCGCGCGCCGCGCCGCCTCGCGCTCGCTGCGCTGCAGGGCCGCCGCGCAGCCCCAGACGAGCAGCGTCACCGCGCCGAGGTAAGCGAGGTTGGCCGGGTGCCAGACGCCGTAGAAGAAATAGCTCGCGAACAGCAGCCAGGCCCAGCGCAGCCCGGCCGGCACCACTGCGAACAGCAGCAGGGTGAGCGGCAGAAAAGCGAAGAATTCGAGCGAGGTGAACAGCATGTGTCACACCCCCGCGGCTGCCTGGCGGAAGACGCTAATAGGTCGCGCCGCCGGCGCGCAGCTCCTCCGGCACCTGGTCGATCGGGATCGCCGCGTTGAGTACGAGGTAGCTCGCGAGTGCGTCGCGCTGCTCGCGCGTGAGCTTGATCTGGATGTGGCTGGGTTTGTTCATCGAGCCCAGCCAGGCATCCTTGGAGCGCTTTTGCGTGATCACGACCGTGATGATGTGGCAACTCTGGCAGTAGTCGAGCGCGAAGTCGCGCCCGTCCGGCGGCAGCAGCTTCTCCCAATTCGCCTTAGCGGGATCCGCGGGAATCTTGGCGGGCGGCAGCGGCATGTTGAATGAGAGGTAGTCGGCGAGCGTGAGCAACTCCTTGTCGCCCAGGCGTTGCAGCCCCGTGATTGCCTTGCGGTGCTCGCGCAAGTAGCTCTGCCACTCTTCACGCGTGTGTTTTGCGTTGAGCAGCGCCTTCGCTTCATCGGCAGGCGGGCGGCTCGCGAAGGCCTTGGCCAGAAGCGTTCTGCCCCCTAAGGGAATAAAGTCGAACACATCGGCTGCCAGTGCCGGCAGCGGTGTGAGAAGCAGTGCCGCGAGCAGCGGCAGAACAGCGCGCGAAAGTGGACGAAGGATATTCATGGCAGACTCTAAGGTGGCAATGGCTCCGATCAAAAGCGCAGGTCCTGCGGCACATCCTCTATCTTCATCGGCATGTTGAGGGCCGAGTAGCGCGCAAACTCCTCGCGCTCCTGCGGGTTCATTTTCAATTCGCGATGGAAAGGCGACAGGAACACGTTGCGCCAGCCCTGCGCATTGCGGCGCTGCGTCAAGTGGCTCGCGAACAGCGAGTGGCAGTTTTGGCACCCGCTCCACGCGAGGTCGCGCCCATCCGGCGGCAGCGCGGAGGCGAGGTTGTCGCGCTTCGCGGCTTCATCGGACAGCGGCATGTTGACCGCGAGATAGGCGGCCAGCGTCGCCAGCTCGCGCTCGGTCAACGCCTTCTTGCGCGCAGTAACGAAATCGAGCCATTCCGGCTCGGTGCGACGCGCTTGCGCGATTGCGCGCAATTCGGCTTGGTCCGGGGGGGTGCCGAGCACATCGAGCAGCAGTGTCCTGCCGCCCTTGGGCATGAAAGCGTTGTCTTCCCCCGCGGCCTGCGCGAACGCGAAGACGGCAATGGCGAGAACGGCCAGTATCAGCCGGCCCCCGCTTGCCGCTCGCGTCATGGCCCGCTCTTGGCCGCAGCCCTGTCGGCGAAGGAAAACACCGGCACGCGCAATTCGGCGCGTGCCTTTTCCGCCGGAAAGCCCTCGCCGCGGAGCAAGTCGAGCCCGACGACCGTCGTGTCATCATAAAACTGCTCGGCGCATGCCCCGCAGACGAGCGCGGGAATGTCCTGCACCACCACGAGCCGGTCGTCCTCCCAGAAGGCGGAGCGCACGTGCCTCATATGCACGTCGACGCTGCCGCAGTTCATGCAGGTTGTGGCCGACTGCTGCTGAAGCGAATCCATCAGCCCACCAGCTTCTTCGCCGCAGCGACGATATGATCGGCGTTAGGCCGCATCCACAGGAACATCTCTGGCGCTGCCGGCGGCGGCGCGTCCGGAAAGGCCACGCGCTTGAAGCGCGCACCGCGGACGTTTTCCGCCACGCGCGCGATCACTTCGGCGCCCGGGCAGAGCGTGTAATACGACTGGTCGACCGTGAGCAGGTGCTTGGTCTTCTGCACCGACTTCACCAGCGTTTCGGTGTCCATCGGCTTCAAGCTGCGCAGGTCGATCGCCTCGACCTTCATGCCCTGCTTCTGCAGGGCTTCGGTCGCCTTGAGCACCTCGGGCATACCGCCGCCGGAACCGACGATGGTGATGTCGCTGCCGGTCGTGCGTACCGCCGCCTTGTCGAGCGGAGTCGTGAACTGCTCATTGGGCACATCTTCCATCAGCTCACGCAGGCCCGCCGGGTACAGGTAGCACACCGGATTGGGATCGCGGATCGCCGCGGCCATCATGCCCTTCGCATCTGTGGGTGTGGACGGAACCACCGTCTTCACCCCGGGGATGTGCGCATAATAGGTGTCGATCTCGTAGTCCGAATGCTGGCCGGCGAAACCCGGCGTCTGCCCGGTCATCTCCAGCAGAAACACGATAGGCATCGAGGCCATCCCGCCGGTCATGGAGCGCAGTTTCCCGGCGTGGTTCTGAATCACCTGGAAGCACATGCAATTCCCCTGGTAGGGAATGTAAGTCACTGCCTTCGAACCGGCGAGGCCCGCGCCGAGGACGCATGAGGCCATCCAGTTTTCGTCGATACCGGTGTTCACCACGCGTTTGCGCCCGAATTCCTTCTCCAGGTTGATCACCGGCAATCCGGGGGTAGAGGCGACCGGCGGCGTCAGCTCGAAAATCCAGATCATGTTCTTGTCCTGGCGCATCTCGTACTGCACCGCCTCGAGAACTGCATACATCCAACTCTTGCGTGCCATGGTGTTCTCCTCAGCCAAATTGCCGGGCGGGTACTACGCCCTCGACAAAGACATTCTTGAGACCGTCCTCGGGCTTGCAGAACGGCTGCTGATCCGCCCACGCGGAGGCATCGATCGCTTCCTTCTTCGCCGCGGCCTCTATCTCGTCGGCCCGCGCGCGCGTCAGCACGCCCCAGTTGATGAGCGTGTTGCGGCAGATGTCCACCGGATCGCGCTGCATCCAGGCGTGCACCTCGCGTTCCGGACGGAACGATGAAATCGCCAGCGGGTCGTAGCCGAACGCACCGAGCTGACCGGCCTCTGCGCCGGGCGCACCCCAGTGGTTGTAGTAGCGGTAGGTCTTCGCCTCGATCAGGGTGGGCCCTTCGCCGGCGCGCGCGCGATCCACTGCGGTCTTCGCGGCGTTGTAGACCTGGAACACGTCCTGGCCGTCGACGACCACGCCCGGTATGCGATAGGTCCGCGCCGCGTCGGCGATGTCCTTCATCGGGCAGGAGTAGGAATAGTGCGCGTACTGGTGATAGAGGTTGTTCTCCAGCACGTAAATGAACGGCAACTGCAGCAGCGCCGCGTTATTCAGGGCGGCGTGGAAATGCGGCGTAGCGTAGGTACCGTCGCCGCCGAATACCACCGACACCTGCTTGCTGCCTCTGGCGCGAAAAGCGAAGGCCGAACCGGTCGCGATCACATGGCCCGGGCCGATCATGCCGTCGGCGCCGATGAAGCCGCAGGACTTGTCCGAGATGTGCATCTCACCCGCATAACCGCCATTGAGACCGGTGGCACGGAAATCGTACTCGGCCGCCATCTTCTTGATGTCCACGCCCTTTGCGATGGCGTGCCCGCTCGGACGGTGGGTGCTGTACACCAGATCGAGCTGATCGAACGGACCCTTGTTGTTCAGTGCCGCGCAAACCCCCGTGGCGACTGCCTCCTGGCCCGGATAGAAATGGTTATAGCCCCGGAACTTGGGGTCGGTGATCATCTTGTCGACCAAGGTCCGCTCGTACCAGCGGATGCGGACGATGGTGTTGAACATCTCGGTCAACTTGTCGTTGGGGAGATCCTTCGCCCAGAAGCCGATCTCTCCATTCGCCCAAGCGACGTTGCTCATAAACGAGACCGCCGCACCGGCGCCGGCCGCGCCTTTCAGGAACGTGCGCCGACTCGGCGATGCGATCCGATCGCTTTCCTGCGCTTCCCGCGAAACTTCAGTGCTTTCAACTTCAGACATGGTAGCTTCCTCCATTCATCTGCATACGGATTACGCGAGGACGAATATCCGGCAAATGCCGCAGGCAGTTCTTGATTTTTATCAAAGGACAGGCATAAGAAGGATAGGCATTTCAAAAGGATAGGACAGACAATCCGGCTGCCGTCTCTCTGCGCGGCGGTCGCGCGCTCGATACATGCCGCCCTTGGGCGCCCTCTCCGCCGCTCCCGCACTTGGCTTGCTGCATGTTGACATGATGCGAGCAACGCGGCGACCGGCGCTTCGGTTTCGTCGAGCCGCCTCGATCGCGCACGACCGCGTTCGATCGAGCCAAGTGCGTCAACGCGACAGGGCCGAAGTTCGTTATCGATAGCATCGCTCTGATTTCCGACCGAAAATCTTTCCGAGTTGCCAATAGCGAGCGGGCGTAGCCTCACGGCAGCGCCCGGGTCCAGAACGAGCACGCCCGTCCTTCACGCAAGCGTCGTCGCATGACTCGGATGCGGCAACCCCAGGAAAGCATAGCCGCACCGACAACATCCATTCTTCGGCACGGTGGTTTCTTGGCGGTGATTCAGCGAGCACCAGGTTGCGGCGTGCGCCGTGCAAAGGCAGCGCTTCCGAGTAGGTGCAACGCTTGGGATGCTGGTATTCGAACGTCCGCTTCGTAGTGCGGATTCAACCGGTGGATGCAACACACTGTTAACTGCGCAAGCAGAAGGAGTGTTGCAGATGAAATACCGACCCCGGATCTATTACACAGAAAGCCAGAAGGCACTGATGTGGGAGAGGTGGAGGAAGGGCGAGTCGCTGCAGCAGATCGCCCAGCTGTTTGACCGAAACCACTCTTCGATTCAGCAGATACTTGCAGAGACAGGCGGCATCGCACCGGCGCCGCGGCGTCGATCCCGTATGGCACTGATGCTGTCGGAGCGAGAGGAAATCTCGCGAGGGCTGGTGGCTGGCGAGTCGATCCGCTCGATTGCCACGGGGCTTGGACGCGCCCCTTCCACCATCAGCCGAGAAATCAACCGTAACGGTGGACCCGGTGTTTATCGCGCCGGCGAGGCGGAGCAGACCGCCTGGGACAGAGCGCTTCGCCCCAAGACCTGCAAACTGGCAGACAATCGGCGCTTGGCACATCTGGTAGCTGAGAAGCTCAAAATGCAGTGGTCGCCGGAGCAAATCGCCGGGTGGCTGAGGTGCGCCTATGCCGGCAACGAGGACTATCAGGTGTCACACGAAACGATCTATCGCACGCTCTATATCCAGGCTCGGGGAGCTCTGAAGAAGGAACTGCTGGAGCACTTGCGGCGCACCCGGGCCATGCGTCGTTCTCGTCATCACACGCAGAAGACAGACAATCATGGTCGGATTGTCGATGCGGTCTCGATCAGCGAGCGTCCGGCCGCGGCGGCAGACCGGGCGGTGCCTGGCCACTGGGAAGGCGATTTGCTCTTCGGCAGCGCCAACAGCCAGATCGCTACGCTGGTTGAGCGCCAGGCGCGCTACGTCATGCTGGTGAAGGTAGCCGCCAAGGACACCGAGACGGTCGTCAATGCGTTGATCAGGCATGCCCGCAAATTGCCGCAGGAACTATACAAGTCGCTCACCTGGGATCGTGGCAAGGAGATGGCCGATCACAAACGCTTCACACTGGCGACTGACATCAAGGTGTTCTTCTGTGATCCACAAAATCCCTGGCAGCGTGGAACAAACGAAAACACCAACGGCCTTCTGAGACAGTATTTGCCCAAGGGAATCGATCTGTCGGGCTACTCACAGGCCAAGCTCAATGCCATCGCAAGACGCTTGAACGAGCGTCCAAGAAAAACATTAAGCTACAAAACACCCGCTGAACGATTCCACCAAATCGTTGCGTCGATCGGTTGAATCCGCACCGAGGTCGTGTCGCCCGCCGATCCGGCCAGGCGACTGGCGCCGAACGCGTCGCAGAAATGGCGCGGGTTGCTGTCGATAGCAGTTTCGATCAGCTGAATGTCGCCTGTCCCTAGTGACAAACGCGAGCTCCCGACTCTGAGCAGACCAAAGGCCCGCTACGGTACTGCCGCCCGCCGACGCCAAAATTCTACGTGCAGGCCTAGATAGCGATTACCGTAACTAGGAAAGCTGTTCGCGTTGCGGCATTGCGAACATAGCCATCAACAATTCCATCATTGCCAATCAATGAAGATACACGCAAGGTTGCGACCTTCATATTTCTATGGATATGGTTGCCAATGCCGGTGACCTTCTCAATGGTTACGTCAGCAGCGAAATGGGAAAGCAAGGCTTCCACTTCCTCGGACAATAATGCTAACTGCTCATCTATATCCAGACCCTTTAGCGAAGTATTCGGATTGATGCTGATGCTGTAGGTGCGGTCACCCATTTGTCGTATTCCGATGTGTTAAGCCGATTTGCTCAGTCTCGTTGACCCCGCCGAAAAAGTCCCGGTTGCGGTCTTCAACTCTGCATTGCCAAAGAATGGCATATGCAGTGGTTGCAGGCAATAGAGTTTGGGAAGGACTACGTTGAGCGGATAATGGGGCATTGCTTAGTGGAGCCGACTATGCGTCAGGACGTGAGACTCGAACATGCAAGCCGTCTCGTTAATCACGGTCCGACCGTGCTGGTTAGCAGTGCACACGGCGGCAAACGCAACGTCATGGCAGCCGCCTGGTCCATGCCGGTTGAATTCACACCACCCCGCATTGCAGTGGTGATCGATAAGAGCACCTATACGCGTGAGCTCATCACCGCCAGCGGCCAACTCGCGCTTAGCCTGCCGTGTCGAGCCAACGCTGATTTAGCCTACACCGTCGGCTCTGTGAGTGGTCGAGATTGCGTCGCTGGGCACGATAAGTTCGAAGAATACGGCATCGCTCATTTCGCGGGACCGGTGCTGGGCCTGCCGCTTGTCGAAGGCTGCATCGCCTGGATGGAGTGTAAAGTGCTCAGCGAGCCGAGCACGGAAACTAAATACGATACTTTCTTTGTCGAAGCGGTTTCCGCGCAAGCTGATGAGCGCATTTTTTCCAATGGCCGCTGGCACGTGACGATGGACAACACGTCGTTGCACACTCTGCATCATCTGGGCGCGGGGCTGTTTGCCGTAGCGACGCAGACAGTACAGGCGCAGGTCTTGCCGAAGCGCATTTGAGCGGCATGTAGCCAATACATTGTAGTAACGGCGGATGGCAGCAATTGGCCGCAATCAGACTGCGAGTGAAATGAGTTCCGCGGATCCCGATCCCGATCTCGGCATCGGCTTATCCGCCTCGAGCCGCCAACAAGAAGTGGGATGCGGGAGGCTGGCTTCGCGGTCAGAACCGACCGCGAAGCCAACCTCCCACAGAGCCCGGGGGAGACTTTTCTGCCTGTTTAGGCTTGAATCAAGGAGCGCGCGCCGCCCAGCGGCCGCACCTGCCCATCCGGCTGGTACAGCCCGTTGGACGCGGCGGCGGACTGCAGCACGGCAAGCTTGTGCCGGTTCTGCTGCAGCCTGTTTTCGATCAGCACGCCATTGTCTTCGTTGATCTGGCGCGCCGTTTCGGCCTTGTCGAGCAGTTCGCGCCAGAGCTTGCCCACGGCGGTGGCGAAGCCCGGATTGCGGCCGAGCCAGGTCGCCATGCCCGCGGCGCTGCGCGCGAGGTTCTGCGCACCGAGGTAGCGGTTGCGCTGCTCGCCGAACAGGGCGAGCAGGTCGATCTTGTCCGCCTTGTCGCTGGCGAGCGTCGCGAGCCCGTCGACGTCGCCGCGCACCAGGATGTCCTGCTCCGACTGCAGCAGGTAAATGAAGTCGATGATCGCGTCGCGCTCGGCTTGCAGATTGGCCGCGAAAGCTGCCGCGTCGGCGAGCGGGCCCGAATTCGGCGGCGTCGCGTGCAGCATCAGGCGGGTTTCGCGCCGAGCAGTTCGCGCGCGGTCTGCAGCAGATGATCTGCCACGACGTCGGGATTGACTTTGAAACGGCCGTCGGCGATCGCCTGCTTGATCTCGGCGACGCGCGCGCTGTCGACCACCGGCGTATCCGCCATGCTGCTTTCGATCGCCTGTAGTTGGGCCGACAAGGGGCTCAGTTGCACGCGATCGCCGCCGCCGGAATTCGCGGTACTTGCCGCACCCTTGCTTGGGCGGTTCGCGCCGCCGCTCACCGCGCCGGTGCCGACCGATTTCATGGAGCTGTCGATTTTCATAATGATTTCCTCGGACTGCTGCTGTATGTCCCTGTTACGGCACCTCCGCCGGAAACTTTAGGCCAAATTTGAAAAATTTTCGAAATGCCCATTCCAGCCCTAGATCGACTATCTAAGCTATTGGTTTCATTGAATTTCAACTATGCTGCCCACGCGCGCCACGCCGCTGACGGTATGGCCGGAAGGGGTGCGCACCTGCGCGATCTGGCCTTCCGCGGCATTGCTGAGCGCCTTGCCTTCGGCACTCACGCGGAATCCGCGCCCCTGGGAGCGCAAGGTCACCGACTGACCTTGTTGAATGACCGGCGGCGAGCGCAGCAGGTCCTGCCGCAGCGGCTGGCCAGGGGCGATGCTGATGCTCGCGATACGCCCGACTGCCTGGCTCGGTTCGGTGAGGACGGCGAGCGGTAGCTGCCCCAAGTCCGCTTCCTGCAGCACCACGTCGCCCGGCTCGATGCTGCGGCCTTGCGCCAAGGCATGCGCCGCAACCACTACGCCGGCCTGGATCCTGATCGCGACCGGAACATAGATCGTCCACGGATTCGCGCCGTTACAGCGTACCCCCACGTTCGCGTTGCCCCATAGCCGCGCACCCGGCGGCACGAAGGCTTCGGGTATGGGACAGGGCGGGAGATTCAGGCGCGCGTCGATCGCGCCCAGGGTGAAACTGACTTTGCCCGGCAGCCCTGCGGTTTGACTGCGCAGCAGTTGATCCACGGCACGGTTGATCTGTGCGAGCTGCGCGCCTTCGATCGATGCCGCACACGGCATGGCACAAACGGCGAGCAACAGGGCGATGAGGAATTTGCGCGGGTCCATACTCGTCTACTCCCTCGTGATGGATACAGGGCAACCGTCTCGGCTGCTGATCGCCAATATAGCCCCGACCTACGCGCGCGAGGCCGCGAACAGCGCGGCTTTTTGCCGGCTTATCGTCGCCTTGCCGGTGCTCGTGCGCGACTAGATTGCGGCCCATGCAAGAAAGCGATGGGGTCGGCGCAGCCAAACGCGGGAATTGCGCGCGCTTTCCCCGGCTAATCCAGCCGCTCCTTTCCGGCACAGCGCCTAACATGAACACCGGTGCAATCTCGAATTAGCGAGGAACATGACTCAAGCACTCGATCAGCTGCTGCAGTTCCATCAGGCCGCCCTCAACCTGCGCGCCTATCGCCAGCAATTGCTCGCATCCAATATCGCGAACGCGGACACGCCCGGCTACAAGGCGCGCGACATCGACTTCGCCGCGGCGCTGCGCGAGGCGACATCCGGCGCTGCATCCGGCATGAGCACGAGCGATGCGAAGCATATCGCCGCGCCTGCGACGCAAGAGTCGGCGGCGGTGCTCTACCGCAGCGCGCAGCAGCCCAGCGTCGACGGCAATACGGTCGACATGGACATGGAGCGCAACCGCTTCGCCGAGAACGCCGTGCACTACGAAGCCAATCTCACCGTGCTCACCAACCAAATCAAGCTGATGCTGGCTGCACTACAGGGGTAATCCTCATGTCGATACTCAACGTTTTCGAAATTGCCGGCTCCGCCATGACCGCCCAGGCGCAGCGGCTGAACGTGGTCGCGAGCAATCTTGCCAACGCCGACAGCGTCACCAGCGCGAACGGCCAGCCTTACCGCGCGAAGCAGGTGGTGTTCAGCGAGCTCGCCTTCGGCGGCGCGACCGGCTCGGGCGTCAAGGTCACGGGCGTGACCGAAGATCCGACGCCGGGCAAGCGCGTCTACGACCCGAAGAATCCCGCCGCCGACGCCCAGGGCTACGTCGCCATGCCCAACGTCAGCGTGGTCGAAGAAATGGTGAACATGATCGCGGCGGCGCGCGCCTATCAGAACAACGTCGAGATGCTGAACACGGCGAAGTCGCTGATGCTGAAGACGCTCACCGTCGGACAGTAGAGCGACAGACGAGGAGACAAACATGAGTACGATCACCACCGCCACCGATGCGAATACAGCCGCGAGCGCGCTTGCAACTGCGGCCGGGGGTACGCCGAAATCCAGCGGCGACCTGCAGGCCAACTTTCTCAAGCTGCTCGTCACGCAGCTGAAGAACCAGGATCCGCTAAATCCACTGGACAACGCGCAGATCACCTCGCAGATGGCGCAGATCAGCACGGTGAGCGGCATCGACAAGCTGAACACCACGCTGCAGTCGATGGCGACGAGCTTCTCCGCCGACCAGTCGCTGCAGGCGACGTCGATGATCGGCCGCCAGGTGCTGGTGCCGGGGGCCACGCTGCAGCTCGCCAACGGCGCGGCCGTGGGCGGGGCGCTGCTCGCCCAGGCGGCAGACAAGGTTGTGATATCGGTCAGGGACGCGTCCGGCCAAGTGGTGCACCGGGTGGACCTCGGCGCGCAGCAGGCGGGCGTGATGGGTTTTGCCTGGGACGGCACGACCGACAGCGGCGCCGCTGCCGCGGCTGGAAGCTACAGCTACACCGTCGAAGCGGTGCAGGGCGGCACGAAAGTCGACGCCACGGCGTTGACGCTCGGCCAGGTTGCGGGCGTCGCCAAGGACGCGAACGGCATCAGCCTGAAGCTCACGGGCGGCGGCACGGTGGCGCTCGGCGACGTGAAACAGGTGATGTAGGGCATTGGAACAGTCAGCGACAAGGCAAGGAGAAAACAGATGAGCTTCGAGCAAGGATTGAGTGGACTCAACGCGGCGGGAAAGAATTTGGACGTCATCGGCAACAACGTCGCCAACGCCAACACCGCGGGATTCAAGGCGGGCGTAGCCGAGTTCGGTGACGTGTTCGCCGCGTCGCTCGCGGGCGGCGGCGGCACCCAGATCGGCATCGGCACGCAGATCAACGGCGTGAACCAGCAATTTTCGCAGGGCAACATCACCGTCACCAGCAACCCGCTGGACGTCGCCATCAACGGCAAGGGCTTCTACCGCATGAGCGACAACGGCACCATCACCTATAGCCGCAACGGCGGCTTCATGCTGGATAAGAACGGCTATATTGTGAGCTCGGGCGGCCAGAACCTCACCGGCTTCCAGGCGCTGAACGGCAGCATCGTGCCGGGCGTGCTGGTGAACCTGCAGCTTTCCTCCGCCGACCTGCTGCCCAAAGCCTCGGCGAACGCCGCGGTGGGAGCGAACCTGTCCTCCACCGACCCCATCATCGCCGCAGCGGGCTTCCTGCCGACCGATCCGAAGACCTACAACTTCTCCACGGCGTCCAGCGTCTACGATTCGCTCGGCCAGTCGCATACCATCACCTATTACTTCAACAAGACCGCCGCCAATGCCTGGACCGTCAACACCTATGTCGACGGCGCCAGCGCGAACGGTGCCGGCCCGAGCGTGCTCAGCTTCGACAACCAGGGCCAGATCTCGAAGCTGACCCCGCCGACCAACCTCACCAAGACCGCCGCGCTTACGAACGGCGCGGCGCCGCTCTCGATCGCCATGGATTTCAGCACCATGACCCAGTTCGGTTCCGCCTTCGGCGTTTCCGCGCTGTCGCAGGACGGCTACGCCTCGGGCCAGCTCTCCGGTTACAACATCGGCGCCGACGGCATCATCCTCGGCCGCTATACCAACGGCCAGACGCAGAAGCTGGGGCAGATCGCCCTGTCCAATTTCACCAATCCGCAGGGGCTCGCGCCGCTCGGCAACAGCATGTGGGCGGAGACCTCGGGTTCGGGCGTGCCGCTCACCGGCGCCCCCGGCACGGCGAGCCTGGGCGTGCTGCAATCGGCCGCCACGGAGGATTCGAACGTCGACCTCACCGCGGAACTCGTGAGCATGATCACCGCGCAGCGCGCCTATCAGGCGAATGCGCAGTCGATCAAGACCCAGGACGCCGTGCTGCAGACCCTAGTGAGCATGCGCTAGGCGTTCGTGCCCACATAAGAGCGGAGAGGGAACATGGACCGCATGATCTTCGTCGCCATGACCGGCGCCAAACACATCCTCGGCCAGCAGGCGTCGGTGGCGCAGAATCTCGCCAACGTCTCGACCACGGGCTATCGCGCCGCGGCGAGCGCTTTCCGTGCCGTGCCCGTCCAGGGCGAGGGCCTGGCGACGCGCACCTTCGTCGTCGATTCGACCGCGGGCGCGAACTTCGCGCCGGGCGCGATCCAGCAGACCGGGCGCGATCTCGACGTCGCGGTGCAGGGTGCTGGCTGGATCGCGGTGCAGGCCGCCGACGGCAGTGAGGCCTACACCCGCAACGGCAATCTGCAAGTGAGCGCGAACGGCATGCTGCAGACGCGCAGCGGCCAGAACGTGCTCGGCGACGGCGGCCCGATTTCGATCCCGCCGGATTCGCTCATCAGCATCGCCAAGGAAGGCACGATTTCGGCGGTGTCGACCCTGCCGCCACCGAAGTCGGTGAACGTGCTCGGCCGGATCAAGCTGGTCAACCCGGACCCGAAGCTGCTCACGCGCGGCAACGACGGCCTGTTCCGCCTGGCCGGCGGCGGTGCCGCCGAAGCCGATCCGAACGTCGCGCTCGCCTCGCGCTCGCTCGAGGGCAGCAACGTCAATGTCGTGGAGGAGATGATCAGCATGATCAGCCTGGCACGGCAATACGACCTGCAGATGCAACTCTTGTCGAATGCGGAGAAGAACGCGAATCAGGCGAGCCAGATACTCAACGTCCGGTCCTGAGCAGGTACAGGCTGAAAATCATCTAGGGAGCAGAACATGATTCGTTCATTGTGGATAGCCAAGACGGGACTCGACGCGCAGCAGACGCAGCTCGACGTGATTTCCAACAACCTCGCCAACGTCAGTACCAACGGCTTCAAGCGCTCGCGCGCGGTGTTCGAGGATCTGCTTTACCAGACGCTGCGCCAGCCCGGCGCCCAATCCTCGCAGCAAACGCAGCTGCCTTCGGGGCTGCAGATCGGCACCGGCGTGCATCCGGTGGCGACGGAGAAGATCTTCACCCAGGGCAACTTGCAGCAGACGGGCAACCCGCTCGACGTCGCCATCCAGGGCAACGGCTTCTTCCAGGTGCTCCTGCCCGACGGCACCAACGCCTACACCCGAGACGGCTCGTTCCAGGTCGACAATCAGGGCGCGCTGGTCACCGCGAACGGCTACCACATCCAGCCGCAGATCACCATTCCCGCCAACTCGCTGTCCGTCACCATCGGCCAGGATGGAACGGTGTCGGTGCTGCAGGCAGGCTCGGCCAAGCCGACCACCGTCGGCACGCTGCAACTGGTGAACTTCATCAACCCGACCGGTCTGCAAAGCGCGGGCGAAAATCTCTACCTGGAAACCGCGTCCTCGGGCACGCCCAACGCCAATACGCCGGGGACGAACGGCCTGGGGCGGCTCTCCCCCGGCATGGTGGAAACCTCCAACGTCAACGTCGTCGAGGAGATGGTGAACATGATCCAGACCCAGCGCGCCTACGAAATCAACTCCAAGGCGATCACCACCTCGGACCAGATGCTGCAGAAGCTGACCCAACTGTGATGAGCGGAGCGAACATGGCCGAAGCCAAACGAGTCCTGCGCTTGGCGCGCGGCGCGCTCGCGGCGCTTGCGCTGGGCGCGCTTGCCGCCTGCGCAGTAACGCCGCCGGCGAACGTGCAGCAGCCGATGAGCGCGCGGCCGGCGCAGCGGCCGGAGGTGGCCGAAGCCAACGGCGCGATCTTCCAGGCGGCTTACGGCGCGCCGAGCGGCTACAGCTACCGGCCGCTATTCGAGGACCGGCGCGCGCGTGCGGTGGGCGACGTGCTCACCATCAACATCAACGAAGTGACCGCGGCGAGCAAGAAGTCCGGCAGCACGGCGGCGCGCACCGGTTCCGCCGGCATGTCGGTGACCGGACTCTCGGGGCTCCCCGGCAAGAGCCTGCTCGGCTCGAATCTCAACGCGAATTCGGCCACCACCTTCGAAGGCAAGGGCGACAGCGCGAGCAACAACGCCTTCACCGGCATCATCACCGTCACCGTGATCGAAGTGCTGCCCAACGGTTACCTGCTGGTGAGCGGGGAGAAGCAGATCGGCATCAATCAGGGTTCGGAGTTCGTGCGCTTCTCCGGCGTGGTGAATCCGGCGACCATCACCGGCGTCGCGGTGTCCTCCACCCAGGTCGCCGACGCGCGCCTGGAGTATCGCGGCAACGGCTATATCGACGAGGCGCAGACCATGGGCTGGCTGTCGCGCTTCTTCCTTTCCTTCCTCGCGTTTTGAGGTCGCTTTCGGGATGCTAGCTATGAAACGCTTCTCCGGCCGGCTGCTCGCCCTCCTGCTCGTATTCGCCTCAATAGGCGGCGCGCAGGCCGAGCGCATCAAGGACCTGGTGTCGATCCAGGGCGTGCGCAGCAACCAGCTCATCGGCTACGGCCTGGTGGTGGGCTTGGACGGCAGCGGCGACCAGACGACGCAGACGCCTTTTACCGTACAAAGCGTGATCAATATGCTGACGCAACTCGGCGTCACGCTGCCGCCCGGCACCAGCCTGCAGCTGAAGAACGTCGCTGCGGTAATGGTCACCGCGGCACTGCCCGCGTTTGCGAGGCCAGGGCAGGCGATCGACGTCACCGTTTCCTCCATGGGCAATGCCAAGAGCCTGCGCGGCGGGACGCTGTTAATGACCCCCTTGAAAGGCGGCGACGGCCAGATCTACGCCATGGCGCAGGGGAACATCCTCGTCGGCGGCGCGGGTGCAAGTTCGTCTTCGGGCAGCACCAGCGTGCAGATCAATCACCTGAGCGTCGGCCGCATCGCCGGCGGGGCCACGGTGGAGCGCGCCGTGCCCACCGAGCTCGGCCAGGGCGAGTACGTCAATCTGGAACTCAACATCACCGATTTCGGCACCACCCACCGCGTCGTCGACGCCATCAACAACCGGTTCGCGCCCGGCACCGCGGTGGCGGTCGACGGCCGCCTCATCCGCGTGCGCGCGCCGCGGACGGCGGACGAGCGCGTCACCTTCCTCGCCCAGATCGAAAGCGTCGAGGTGACGCCGTCGCAGACCGTCGCCAAGGTGATCGTCAATGCGCGCACCGGCTCGGTGGTGATGAATCAGGCGGTGATGGTCGATCAGTGCGCCGTGGCCCACGGCAACCTCACCGTGGTGGTGTCGAGCGAACCCGTGATCAGTCAGCCTTCGCCGTTCTCGACTCAGGGGCAGACGGTGCAGGCGGAGCGCACGCAGATCGAAATCCGCTCGGACAAGGGCGGCCTCGCCATGGTGAAGCAGAGCGTCTCGCTCGGCGAAGTGGTGAAGGCGCTGAACGCCATCGGCGCGACGCCGCAGGACCTGCTCGCCATCCTGCAGGCGATGAAGGCCGCAGGCGCGCTGCGCGCCGAGTTGGAGATCATCTAGCATGAAAACGGCGCGAAGCGGCGTTATGCCGAGAGTCGGGGAGCGCGAGGGGGCCTGCCCGCTCGCAGCGTGGAGCAACTCATGATTCCCACCGGCGACGTGAACGGCAGTTTCGCGCTCGATGCGCGCGGGCTCGATGCCCTGCGCCTGCAGGCGAAGAACAACCCGGACCAGGCGCTCAAAGGCGCTGCGCAGCAGTTCGAGGCGGTGTTCCTGCACACGCTGCTGAAGAGCATGCGCGACGCCTCGCCCCAGGACGGCCCGATGGACAGCGACCAGACACGCGCCTATACGGCCATGCTCGACCAGCAGCTTGCGCAAAGCCTGTCGGCGAAGGGCATCGGACTCGCCGACGTGATGCTGCGGCAGCTCGCGCGCAATCGCGCGGCCAGCGCTGCCGTTCCGCCGGCGGACGCGGCGAACGCCGCAGCCGCGCCGGCAGCGCAGCAGGCGAAGAGCGCGGCGCTAGTGCGCGAACCGAAACCGGAGGCGATCGCGCGCGGCCAAGACTTTCTTAGCCGCATGAAGGACCACGCGGTGGAGGCGAGCAACGCCACCGGCATCCCCGCGCGCTTCCTGCTCGGCCAGGCGGCGCTGGAGAGCGGCTGGGGCAAGCACGAGATCAAAGGGGCGGACGGCAGCCAGAGTTTCAACCTGTTCGGCATCAAGGCCGGGCGCAACTGGACCGGTCCGACGGTGCAGGCGATGACCACGGAATACGTGAACGGCGAACCGCGCAAAGTGCTGCAGACCTTCCGCGCCTACGGCTCGTACGCCGAGGCTTTTCAGGATTATGCGAACCTGATGCAGGGCAACCGGCGCTATGCCGCCGTGCTGCGGCAGACCGACAGCGTCGCCTTCGCCCAGGGGCTGCAGCGCGCCGGTTATGCCACCGATCCGCAGTACGCGGACAAGCTCACGCGCATCCTCAACGGAGCGAGCATGCGCCGGACGATCGTGGCTTGAGAAACGAACGATGCCCGCCAGGTTCAACACTTTCGCGAAACGGCCGCCGATCGGGCTCGACGCCGCTCGGGCGAGGACGGCATAAATGGGAATGAGCGTTTTCGGCATCGGCATCAGCGGCATGAACGCCGCTCAGGCGGGCCTGACCACCGCCGGGCACAACATCGCCAACGCTTCGACGCCCGGATTCAACCGCCAGCAGATCGTCCAGACCAGCAATCTCCCACAACTAACCGGCGCGGGTTTCATCGGCCAGGGCGTAAACGTCACCACGGTCAAGCGCCTGTACAACGATGCCTTGTCCAACCAGCTGGTCAGCGCGCAGACGCAGGGCAGCCAACTCGACGCCTACAACGCCCAGATCACCCAACTCGCCAATTTGCTCGGCGATCCGAGCGCCGGCCTGACGCCTGCGCTGCAGGGCTTTTTCGGCGCCGTTTCGGATGTCGCGTCCAACCCGTCTTCCGTTCCCTCGCGCCAGGCGATGCTCTCCGGCGCGAGCGCCCTCGTTTCGAGCTTCCAGGGCATCGATCAGCAAATCCAGCAAATGCGCGCCGGCATCAACACCGAGCTCGCCGGCAGCGTCAGCGCGATCAACGGCTACGCGCAGCAGATCGCGGCGCTGAATCACAGCATCGTCGTCGCCGAGAGCGGCAGCGCCAATCAGCAGGCGAACGATCTGCGCGACCAACGCGATCAATTGGTCGCCTCGCTCAATCAGGAGGTGCGCGCCGCGGTGGTGAAGGAGTCGGACGGCAGCTACGACGTGTTCATCGGCAATGGCCAGCCGGTCGTTATCGGCACCCAGTCGTATTCCCTGGCCGCGACGCCTTCGCTGGAAGACCCGCAGCGGCTCGAAGTCGGCTACCAGAGCGGTGGGTCAACCGTGCTGCTGTCGGCAAGCGCATTCCAGGGCGGCAAGCTCGGTGGCTTATTGAGTTACCGCAGCAATTCCCTCGACCCGGCGGAAAATGCGCTCGGCCGCATCGCCATCGGTCTGGCACAGAGCTTCAATGCCCAGCACGCCCTGGGCCAGGATTTGAACGGCGCGCTCGGCGGCAAGTTCTTCAACATCGCCGGCCCGGCTGCGCTCGCGAGTTCCACCAACGCCGGCACTGCGACGGTGAGCGCGAGCCTGCAAAACGCAGCCGCCCTCACCACCAGCGATTACCGACTGCAGTACAACGGCGCCTCGGGCGGCAACGAGAGCTTTACCCTGACGCGCCTCTCCGACGGCACCACGACCGCGGTCGGTTTTCCCAGCGCCTCCGGCTATCCCTACAGCCTCAACGTCGACGGAGTGACGCTGACGCTCGGCGCGGGTGCTGCCTTGAACGATAGCTGGACGATACAGCCGACGCGCCTGGGCGCGAGCAGCATCGGCCTTGCGCTCAGCGATCCGGCGACCATCGCCGCCGCCTCTCCGATCCGCACCGGGGCCGCTCTAAACAATACGGGCAATGCGACGATCGCCGCGGGCAGCGTGTCCGCTACCGCCGCGCTGCCGCTCGCGGGGCAGGTGAGCCTCACATACAACGCGGCGCTCAACCAGTTCACGGTCGCCGGTCCTGCCGGCTTCCCCGCCGTCGCGCCGATTACGTACGCGAGCGGCGCGAGCATCAGCTTCAACGGCATCAGCTTCAGCATCTCGGGTGCGCCCGCAGACGGCGACGTATTCAGCATCAACCGCAACGCGAGCGGCGTCGCCGACAACCGCAACGCCCTCGCGCTGGGGCAATTGCAGACGACCAATACCCTCGGCCAGAACGCGGGCGTCGCGGGCAGCCAGCCGAGTGCCACGTTCCAGAGCGCCTACAGCCAGATCGTGAGCCAGGTCGGCAACACCGCGCGCCAGATCGATGTGACGTCGAAGGCGCAGCGCAACATGGTCGCGCAGGCGCAGCAGGCGCAGCAGTCGGCTTCCGGCGTCAACCTCGACGAGGAGGCGGCGAATCTCCTGCGCTATCAGCAGGCCTACCAAGCCTCGGGCAAGATGATGCAAATCGCGAGCACGCTATTCCAGTCGGTGCTCGACTTGGGCAAATAGGGGATTCGTATGCGCATCAGCACCAGCACCATCTACGATTCGGGCATCGCCAGCATGCAGCAGCAGAGCGCCAAGCTGCTGCAGACGCAGCAGCAGATCGCAAGCGGCAGGCGCATCCTCACGCCGGCGGACGATCCGGTGGCCGCGGCACGCGCGCTCGAAGTGACGCAGGCGCAGTCGATGAACCAGCAATTCGGCACCAATGCCGGTACCGCGGGCGACAGCCTGTCGCTGGAGGAATCGACCCTGGGCAATGTCTCGCAGGTGCTGCAGAGCGTGCGCGACATTACGGTGAACGCCGGCAACCCGACCTTGACCAAGAACGACCGCATCGCGCTCGCCAACCAGGTGCGCAGCAGCTATCAACAGCTGCTCGGGCTCGCCAATACCACCGACGGCGCGGGCCAATTCGTCTTCTCCGGCTACCAGGGCGCGACACGGCCGTTCTCCGAGTCAGTTCCGGGAACGGTGGCATACAACGGCGATGCGGGGCAGCGCCTGATCCAGGTCAGCGCTTCGCGCCAGATGGCGGTGAGCGACTCGGGTGCGGACGTGTTTCAACGCATTGCGACCGGTAACGGCAGCTTCGCCACCCAGGCGTCGGCCGGCAATTCAGGCAGCGGTCTGGTCGATGCCGGCACGCTAGTCGATGCCGCGAAGTGGAACGCGGCCGGCAACAGCAAGGACTTCACCATCAAATTCTCGGTCGCGGGGGGAGCCACCACCTACGACATCGTCGACAACAAGAGCGGCAATTCGCTGCTCACCGGCGCTGCGGCGGCGGCCACGGGGCCGTATCCGCGCAGCTACACCAGCGGCGGCGCGATCGACCTCAGCCAGGCGGGTCCGCCCGCATTCGATTTCGGCGCGCGGGTGAGCGTCAGCGGCACGCCTGCCAACGGCGACAGCTTCAGCATCAAGGCGAGCGGCAACCAGGACGTGTTCAAGACCCTGGATGGCCTCGCCAATCTGCTCGAAACCTCCTCCGGCGGCGCCGCGCTCACCAACGGGCTCACCGCCCTCCAGCGCAACCTCGACAACGCCATGCAGAACATGCTGACCGTGCGCGCATCGGTCGGGGCGCGGCTGAAGGAACTCGATACCGTGAAGAGCACAGGCGATGGCGTCGCGCTGCAATATTCGCAGACGCTGTCTCGTCTGCAGGACGTCGACTATGCCCAAGCGGCATCCGAGCTTGCCCAGGAGCAGGTGAATCTCCAGGCAGCGCAGAAGTCCTTCTCCATGGTGTCCGGCCTGTCCCTATTTACCTACCTCTGAGCGCGGCCGCCATGCGCAAGCCGACGAAATCGCTACGCTGCATCGCCGCGGTCCTCGCTGCGGCGCTCGCCGGCTGCGCCGTGGTGAGCAACAATCCGACCGCGCTGGACGCCTCGGGGAATCCGGTGAAGACGCTGCTCGCCAACAAATCGATCCAGGTCACGCGGGCGGTGAGCATGAGCGTGGAAAACCTGGTTCTCGGCACCACGGTCTACTGGCTAGTCGACCCGCTCGCGCCCAACTGGCAGTTGCAGCAGGCGGCGCTCGGCGGGGAGCGCGTGCGCATCGCCTTGCGCAAGAAGCGCTTCGCCAGCGGCGGCGACGGCGAGGCGGCGCAGTTGTTCGCGCGTCACGCCGAGCAGCTCGCGCGCGAAGGCGGCTACGCCGGCTACAGCATCCTGGAATACACCGAAGGCATCGAGTCGACCCTGCCGCTCGCCGAGCGGGTCGCCCAAGGCGTGATCCAACTCAAGACTGCCCAGAAGGCAGGCCTCGCACAGTAGGGGGGCGCCGTTAGCGACTATGGGGCCTCGCCGCGAGCGGTCTTCGCTCGAAGCGTGATCGGCTCGGGGGCGGGCCTCCCACACGAGACGCTAACGCAATGCGCCGGCGATCCGCAGCATGGCGGCGAAGCCGTCGCTGAACATGCCCTCCAGGCTGGGCGCGAAGTAGGGCAGCGCCAGCGCGAGCGTGAGGATGCCGATGAGGATGGTGAGCGGGAAGCCCACCGCGAAGAGATTCAATTGCGGCGCGGCGCGCGTGAGCACGCCCAGGGCGAGATTGGTGACGAGCAGCGCCGCGAGCAGCGGCAGCGACAGCACGAGAGCGAAGGAGAAGATGTTGCCGCACCATTGCAGCAGCGCGCTCAAGCCCGAGGCGGAGGCGACGGGGGCGAGCGGCAGCAGCTGAAAGCTCTCGGCGAGCGCAGCGAGCAGCAGCGCGTGGCCGTCTAGCGCAAGAAACGCCAGGCCGACGACCACCCCGAGGAACTGGCCGATCACCGGAATCGTGCCCAGCACGGAGGCGTCGTACAAAGTGGCGAAGCCCAGTCCCATCTGCAGGCCGATGAACTCTCCCGCCAACTCGGCCGCATGGAACACGATCTGCATCGCCAGGCCCATGGCGAAGCCGACGAGCAGCTGCTGCGCCAGGATGAGCAGGCCATCCATCGAAGCCGGGGCGATGTCGGGCGCGGCGGGAACGAGCGGCGCGAGCAGCAGGGTGACGAAGATCGCCAGGCCGATCTTGACGCTCGCGGGCACGCTGGGGTTGCCCGTCACCGGCGCGACCGCGATGAGGGCGAGCACGCGCGACAGCGGCCAGACGAAGGCTGCGAGCCAGGCATTGAGCTGCGCGGAGCTGACGCTGATCATGTCTTGCCGCGCGCGCGGCTCAGCCGATCATCCCGGGGATGCCGGTGAACAGTTCGCGCATGTAGTCGAGCACGATGCCAAGCATCCACGGACCGAACAGCACCAGCACAACGAAAATGGCGAGCAGCTTGGGAATGAAGGAGAGCGTCATTTCGTTGATCTGGGTCGCGGCCTGGAACACGCTCACCACCAGGCCGGTGAGCAGCGCCGCGAGCAGTGGCGGCGCGGCCATCAGCAACGTGATCTGCAGCGCCTGCTGCGCCAGCGTGAGTACGGATTCCGGGGTCATGTGCCGATATCTAGGTGTGGAAGCTCTGCACCAGCGAGCCGATCAGCAGGTTCCAGCCGTCGGCGAGCACGAACAGCATGATCTTGAACGGCAGCGAAATGGTCGCCGGCGACATCATCACCATGCCCATGGACATGAGCACGCTCGCCACCACCATGTCGATGATCATGAACGGCAGGAAGACGAGGAAGCCGATCTGGAACGCCGTCTTCAGCTCGCTCGTGACGTAGGCCGGGATCAGGATCTTCAGCGGCACCTGCGCCGGATCCTTCAGCGCGGGCTGGTTGGCGACGCGCGCGAACAGCGCGAGGTCGGTCTCGCGCGTCTGGCGCAGCATGAAGGCGCGCAGCGGCACCGAGCCTTTTTCCAGCGCCTCGGTGAAGCCGATCTTGTTCTCGGCGAGCGGCTGGTAGGCCTCGGTATAGATGCGGTCCAGCACCGGCGACATCACGAACAGGGTGAGAAACAGGGCGATGCCGATCAGCACCTGGTTCGAGGGCGTCGACTGCACGCCGAGCGCGTGGCGCAGCATGGAGAGCACGATGATGATGCGGGTGAAGCTGGTCATCAGGAGCAGCACCGACGGCAGAAACGACAGTGCCGTGAGCATGAGCAGCGTTTGCACGCTGAGGGTGTAGGTCTGGCCGCCGCCGGGTGCCGGCGCGCTGCTGAACGCCGGCAGCGTCAGTTCCTGCGCTTCGGCAGGCAGGACGAGGAGCAGCAACAGTAGGGCGCAATAGGCGCCGCCGCATTGCGCCAAGTGCTTCGCCGCAATGCGCCAAGCCCGGGTAAGCGCCGCGATCATGGGCGAACTAGCCATGCTTACGCGCTTCCATCGTCTTTCGAAGCCAGGCGGCGAAGTTCGGCGCGGAGACAGGCTGCGCTTCCGCTGCGGGCGCGAGTTCGGTCTTGGGCATGGTGTGCAGTGTGCGCACTTGACCCGGGGCGACGCCGACGACGAGCCACGTCGCGCCGACCTCGACCACGATCACGCGCTCGCGCTGGCCGACGGCGGCGCCGCCGAGGACGCGCACCAATCCACTGCCGCTGCCGGGTACTCCGGAAAAACGCCTCAGCAGCCAGGCGGCGCCGGCCACCAGTGCGAGCACCACGGCGAGCCCGAATACCACTTGGGCGACGTTGCCGGCGCCGACGCCGGCGGGAGCGGCGGCGGTCGAGGCCAGGGCGCCGGGAGCGAGCGCATAGAGCGGCACGACCGCCAGCCGATTGGCAAACGTGAAGGATGCGCGCACTGCGACTACCGGTTCAGCTTGCGTATGCGTTCCGAGGGCGTAATCACGTCGGTGAGACGGATGCCGAATTTGTCGTTCACGACCACCACCTCGCCTTGGGCGATGAGGCAGCCGTTTACCAGAACGTCCATCGGCTCGCCGGCGAGGCCGTCGAGCTCGACGACCGAGCCTTGCGCGAGCTGCAGCAGGTTCTTGATCGAGATCTTGGTCCGCCCGAGCTGCACTTCGAGCTGCACCGGGATGTCCAGGATCATGTCCAGATCGGTGCGCTGCGCAGCCGCCGCGCCGTTGGCGGTGAACTGCTCGAAGATCTGGCCGGCCGCGGCGGGGCTCGCAGGCGCGGCGCCGGCTGCCTGTTCCTGCATCGCCGCGCCCCAGTCGTCGACGCTCACTTGTTCTGTTTGCGCTACTTCACCCATGCTTGTCTCCTTGTCACTCGTTGGGCGCGCTGGCGAGCATCTTCTCGACCTTGAGCGCGTATTGACCGTTGAACAGGCCATAGCGGCATTCCATCACCGGCACGCCGTCGACCGCTGCGGTGATCGCCTCCGGAATATCGATCGGGACGACGTCGCCGGCCTTCATTTGCAGGATCTGGTTGAAGGTCACCGCCGCGCCCCCGAGCGTGGCGGTGAGTTCGACTTCAGCCGATTGCACCTGCTGCGACAGCAGGCGCAGCCAGCGCTTGTCCACCTCGAGGTGGTCGCCCTGCATGCTGCTGTAGAGCAGGTCGCGCACCGGCTCGATCATGGCGTAGGGCATGCAGATGTGGAATTCGCCCGAAGTCGTGCCGAATTCGATGTTGAAGGTCGTTACCACCACCACTTCGTTCGGCGTCGCGATATTGGCGAACTGGGTGTTCATTTCGGCGCGCAGGTACTCGAATTTCAGCTCGTACACCGGCTTCCAGGACTTTTCGTATTCCTCGAACACCACGCCCAGCAGCCGCTGGATGATGCGCTGCTCGGTCTCGGTGAAATCGCGCCCTTCGACGCGGGTGTGGAAGCGTCCGTCGCCGCCGAACAGGTTGTCCACCACCAGGAACACCAGGTTCGGGTCGAAGATGAACAGCGCCGTGCCGCGCAGCGGCCGCGCCTGAACCATGTTGAGGTTGGTCGGCACCACCAGATTGCGGATGAATTCGTTGTATTTGATGATGCGGATCGGGCCGACCGAGATTTCCGCCGTGCGGCGCATGAAATTGAACAGGCCGATGCGCAGCTGGCGCGCGAAGCGTTCGTTGATGATCTCCAGCGTGGGCATGCGCCCGCGGACGATGCGCTCCTGGGTGGCGATGTTGTAGGGGCGGATGCCCTTGGTATCGACCGCCTCCTTGACTTCATCGGTCTCGCCGGTGACGCCCTTCAGCAGTGCGTCGACTTCATCCTGCGACAGGAAGTCCTGGCTCATCGCGCTTACTGGACGACGAAGGAAGTAAACAGCACCGAATCGACCGCCTCCTTGGGCACGGCACCTGTAAGCGTTTGGGCGATTTCGGCGGTGAGGGCCTTGGCGAGCGCCTGCTTGCCTTCCAGACTGGAGATTTCGCCCGCCTTCTTGCTCGAAAGCAGGAGCAGGATGCGGTTGCGGATCTCCGGCATGTACTGCTTGATGGCATCGACGACGCGCTCGTCGGCCACCTTGACGGTCAACCCCACCTGCAGATACTGGGACGAGGCATCCTCGCGCTGCAAGTTCACGGTAAAAGTCTCGAGCGGGACGAACACCGGCGGCTTGGCCGGCACGTTCTTGCCTGCGGCGGGCTTCGCGCCGCCTTTGGCAGGCGCCTCGGGTTCGTGGCGGCCGAGGAAATACCAGGCAGTGCCGCCCGCGCCGCCGAGGAGCAGGAGCAGCATGAGGAGCAGTATCAAGACGCCGCGCTTTTTCTTCGGCGGCGCGGCATCGGCGTGTTCGTCGGGGATCGCTTCCGCTTGGGGGGCGGTTTTCGGTACCGTCTTCAACTGCTTTGCTGCACTGGTTGCCATGGCTTATTCGTGACCGTGGTTATGGTTGGATTATTGGCGATGCCCATGCCTTGCGTTGGCGCGAACAGACGGGCAAATTCCCCTTAACTTGCGCATTTGGGTTGCGCTGCAGCCCTCAGGCGAAGGTGTCGACCAGTCCCTGCGCGAGACGCAGCACGCGCGCGCCTTGCGCGAGCGCGCCTGCATCCGGCACGAAGGCCGTTCCGCTGCCGTAGCCGCGCGCATCCTGCTGCGGCTGCTCGCGCGCTTCGCCGCGATAGGCGAAGTCGCTGACGCTGGCGTTGCCGAGGGTGATGCCGCTCTCGGCGAGCATCTCGCGCAGCCGCGGCAGCGCCGTTTCGATGGCATCCCGCACCACGGCATGGGCGGAGGCGAACTGCGCGCTCGCCGTGCCGTCCTGGAGCGTGAGCGTGACTTTCATGGGGCCGAGTTCGGGCGGGTTCAGCCGCAGCTCGGCAACCTGGTGCTTTTGACTCGCCATCCACACCAGCTTGTCGCCGACGCCCTGGTCCCAGCCGTGGGCGCCGACGGGAGCGCTCACCTGCGCCGTCGGCAAAGGTGCAGTCTGAGTCGCCGCGCCATCCGCCGGTGCGAGCGGCGCGTGCATCGGGCCGGCGTGGTGCGCTTCCAGCAGGCTCGCCTCGAAGCCGGCGAGGCGCGGCCGCTCCTCCATTGCGCTCGGCGGCAGCTTTTCGCCGCCGGGCGCGGCGGCGAGGATCGGACCTTTGCTCTGCGAAGGCTCGCCTGCAGCCGGGGCGGCGAGCTTGGCGCTGTCGCCGCGCGCCGTCGGCGCGACCGCGCGCTCGCTGCCGCCTGCGGCAAACACCGGCGCATGGGCGACCGTCGCCGGCGCCGGCGCGAGGGGCGGGATGGGCAGTCCGGCAGCCGCAAGCGCGAGCGCGGGATCGTTCTCGGTCGCCGGCTCCCTGGCGCCCGGCTTTTCCTCGGACTTCTCGATCGCCTTGTCTAGGGCATCCGCTTTGCCCGCGTCAGGCACGAGGCCGCGCGCCGCTTTTCCCTTGAGCGCGAGACCCAGCTCTTCGCTCAAGGCGTCCTGAAAGCTGGCGCCGTCCTGGGCGCCGCCGGCCTCGTCGTGGGCGGAGGCGCTGCGCGCACCCGATTCGGTTGCCGCGGGGCGTGCGCCGGGCACCGGGGCGGCGGAGGGGAGGAGGAGTTCAGCCATGGTGTCGTATCAGTTCGGAATCACGCGCTGGCCGAGAAAGCCCTTGAGCGCGAAGTCGTCCTGCTCTTTCTGTTCCTGCCGCGCCTCGCTTTGGCGCTCGGCGGCATGATGGCGCTGCGACAGCGCGTCGAAGGACTTGAGCTTGCGCTGGGTGGCGTGCCAGCGGCGCCGCTCCGACTCCACTTCGCCGTGCGCCTTCGCCAGGAGCTCGCGCTGCAGCGCGATCGCGGCGTCGATCTTGTCGATGAATTCGCGGAAGTTGCGCCAGCCCACGCTGTGCATTCCGTTCTGGGTGACGCTCGCCAGCCGTTCGGTGTACTCGCGACGGTATTCGAGCAGCAGCCGCAGGCGCTCGTCCATGTCGCGCTCGCGGCCGTTGCTCCTGCCGAGTTGCGCCGCGGCGGCGTTGCTTTCTTCGTGCGCCAGATCGAGCAGCGTCTGCAACGGAAAAGGCTTGGACATCGTTTTCCCCGGTTATGGTTATTGGGTGCTTGACGGCGGCTCTTCTGCGGGGAAGAGCTGCGCGAGCTGGTCGATGCTGCCGGCATAGGGCTGGCACTCGCGCATGCCCTGCTGCAGGAAGCGCTCGAGCTGCGGATGCATGCGGATGGCTTCGTCCAGTGCCGGATCGTGGCCCGCAGTGTAGGCGCCGACGCTGATCAGGTCGCGGCTGCGCTGGTAGCGCGCGTAATGCGACTTGAATCTGCGCACCAGGTCGAGCTGCTGCACGCTGATGAGATTGGGCAGCACGCGGCTCACCGAAGCCTCGATGTCGATGGCGGGGTAATGGCCCTGGTCGGCGAGCGCGCGCTTGAGCACGATATGGCCGTCGAGGATGGCGCGCACGCTGTCGGCGATCGGGTCCTGCAGGTCGTCGCCTTCCACCAACACAGTGTAGAACGCGGTGATCGAACCGCCGCCGGGGCCGCCGTTGCCCGCGCGCTCGACGAGCTGCGGCAACTTGGCGAATACCGAAGGGGGATAGCCTTTGGTCACCGGAGGCTCGCCGATGGCAAGCGCGATCTCGCGCTGCGCCATGGCGTAGCGAGTGAGGGAATCCATGATCAGGAGCACGTGCTTGCCCTGGTCGCGAAAGTGCTCTGCCACGGCGGTGGCGTAGGCGGCACCTTGCAGGCGCATCAGCGGATTGGTGTCCGCGGGGGCGGCGACCACCACCGAACGCGCCAGACCCTCGGTGCCGAGGATGTCTTCGATGAATTCCTTCACTTCGCGGCCGCGCTCGCCGATCAAGCCGACGACGATGACGTCGGCGCTGGTGTAGCGCGCCATCATGCCGAGCAGCACGCTTTTGCCCACGCCGCTGCCGGCGAACAGGCCCATGCGCTGACCGCGTCCGACGGTAAGCAGCGCGTTGATCGAGCGCACGCCGACGTCCAGGCTTACGCTGATCGGCATGCGCTCCAAGGGATTGAATGGCCGGCTCTGCAAGGGGGCATTGTGCTCGGCGACGAGCGGCCCGAAGCGGTCGAGCGGGCGGCCGGCGCCGTCCAGCACGCGTCCGAGGAGTGCATTGCCGACCGGGATGTGCTTGGCGCGATCCGAACCGCGCCGGCGCGGCCGGATGCTGCCGCCGTTCCGGGGCGCCGGCTGCGCCACTTCGATTGGGTGCACCCGCGCACCCGGCACGAGGCCGTAGACGTCGTTGGCCGGCATCAGGTAGAGCTTGTCGCCGGAGAATCCCACCACCTCGGCGTCGACGGCGTTGCCATTGGGCAATTCCACCGAGCAACCGCTGCCGACGGCGAGCTTCAAGCCGGTGGCTTCCATCACCAGACCGGCGACGCGGGTGAGGCGTCCGCTCACCCGGACCGGATTCGCCTGCGTCGCGAGTTCGCCGCAGTCCTTGAGAAAATTGCACCAGCGGCCGCTGCGCGGCGCGTAGGCGAAATCACTCGATCCAGTCATGCTCTTCGCCGATGTTGCCGACCACGCGCCGCCAGCGCTGCTCCAGCGTGGCGTCGATTTCGCATTCCGCTGCCTCCAGGCGGCAGCCGCCGCGGCTGAGCTGTGCGTTTTCCATGATCTCCCAGCCGGATTGTTTCAACTGCTCGCCCAGGCTCGTGCGCACCAGCGCCGCATCTTCGGGATTGAGGACGAGGCGGGCGCGTTGATGCGCGAGCGGCATCTGGCCGAGCACGTCATTGATGACGCCGAGGATCAGTTCGGGCTTCGCCTGCAGCGCCTGGCGCAGCACCTGGCGGCTGATGGCAAGTCCGAATGCGAGCAGTTCCTCGGCCACGCGCTGGTCGTGTACGCGGGATTGCTCCGACAGGGCGGCCACGAGTTCGCCCAGCCGTGCGGCTTCCGCGGCGACCTGCGCGCTGCCGGCGCGCATGCCTGCGGCGTAGCCTTCGTCGTGGGCCTGCTGGTGCAGCCGCTCGAGCTGCTCCGCGGTCGGCAGGATCGCCGCCGAGCGGCCTTGCTTGGGGGCGTCGAAGGAGTCGAGTTCCCAGCGCTGGTAGGCGGTGAGCGCCTCCTTGGCCGTGGCCAGATTAGACATAGGCGTCGTCTCCCTTGCCGCCGAGGATGATCTGGCCTTCGTCGGCCAAGCGGCGCACGATCTTCAGGATTTCCTTCTGCTCGGCCTCGACTTCGGACAGGCGCACCGGGCCCTTCGCTTCCAGGTCGTCGCGCAGCATCTCCGCCGCGCGCTGCGACATGTTCTTGAATATCTTCTCGCGTAGCGCCTCGGAAGAGCCTTTCAGGGCGACGATCAACGCCTCCGACTGCACTTCGCGCAGCAGGAGCTGGATGCCGCGATCTTCGATGTCGATGATGTTCTCGAACACGAACATCTCGTCCAGTATCTTCTGCGCCAGATCGGCGTCGTATTCCTTCACGCTGTCGATCAGTCCGGACTCGGCATTGCCGGACATGAAGTTGAGAATCTCGGCTGCGGTGCGCACTCCGCCCATCGGACTCTTCTTCAAGTTGTTGGTGCCGGAGAGGAGCTTGGTCAGCACGTCGTTCAGCTCGCGCAGCGCCGCCGGTTGGATGCCGTCCAGGGTGGCGATGCGCAGCAGCACGTCGTTGCGCAAGCGCTCGGCGAGGAGCCCCAGGATTTCGCTCGCCTGATCGCGGTCCAGGTGCACCAGGATGGTGGCGATGATCTGCGGGTGCTCGTTCTTGATGAGTTCCGCGACGGCCGCGGAATCCATCCATTTCAGGCCTTCGATGCCGCTGGTGTCGCCGCCGTGGAGGATGCGGTCGATCAGGTTCGCCGCCTTGTCGTCGCCCAGCGCCTTGGTCAGCACGCTTTTCAGGTATTCGCGCGAATTGAGACCGAGGGGCGATTTTTCCTCGGCACGGCTGCGGAAAGCGGAGAGCACGCCCTCCACCTTGTCGCGCGTCACGTTCTTCAGATTGGACATGGCGACGCCGAGCTTCTGCACTTCGCGCGGGCCGAGGTGCTTGAACACCTCGGTCGCGCCTTCCTCGCCTAGCGACAGAAGGAGGATCGCGCCCCTTTCTATGCCTTCATCATTCATTGCCGGCCACCCATTCCTTGACCACGTTCGCGACCAGCTTCGGTTCGCTGCGCGCGAGCTGCTTCGCGGTATTCAAGTCCTCGTCGTAGCCGCTCGCACGCGCGAGGGCGCCTGCTGCGGCCGGCTGTCCCAGTGCGGCCGGCGCGGGCAGCCGTACTTCGGCGAGCTTGGTCAACAGCGGCCGCAGCACTCCCAGGATCAGGAACAGCACCAGGCCGGCGATCGCCGCGTTGCGGCCGATATCCTTCGCCGTGGCGATGGTCTCCGGCTGCTTCCACAGCGGCACTTCGGCGACGGGCTCGACTTCGGTTGCGGTAAAGGCGCTGTTGGTGACGTTGACGCTATCGCCGCGGTCCTTGTCGTAGCCCATGACTTCCCTCACCAGGGCGTTGATCTGCGTCATCTCCTCGGCCGTCAGCGGCTTCGTGCTCGCCTTGCCTTCGGCGTCGACCACTTTGCGGTAATTCACCACTACCGCCGCCGACAGGCGCTTGATGCCGCCCACCGGTAAGCGCGTATGCTTGATCGTCTTGTCCACCTCGTAGTTGACGGTCGAGTCCTTGCGGCTCGGCTCGGCGCCCGCGGTCTGCTGCGTCGTATTGGGCGCCTGCGCGGTGGGCTGGCCGGCGGCCGGCTGGGCCGGCGCGGGCGCGGCATTGATCGGTGCGGTCGCGTTCGCCGGAGGCTGGTTGCTGAGCGCTCCCGGCACGCCGCTCGCCGGGGCGTGCACGCTGCCGCTGGATTCGCTCGTCTGCTGGCTCCTCACCGCCGCCTGTGTCGACTGGTTCGGACTGTAGATTTCCGCAATGTTCTCGTTTTGCGAAAAATCGATGTCGGCGGTCACCTGGGCGAGCACGTTGTTCGCGCCGGTGATGGGAGTGAGGATGGCCTCGATGCGCTTGACGAAGCTCTGCTCGATTTCGCGCTGGTACTTGAGCTGGCTCGGGTCGAGGCCGGCGTTGTTCACGCCTTGCGCGGAGAGCAGGTTGCCGTTCTGGTCGATCACCGTGACGTTCTTCACCGGCATGTCGGGAATGCTGGAGGACACCAGATGCACGATGGCGCTCACTTGGCCGGCATCGAGGCTGCGGCCCGGATGGAGGCTGAGCAGCACCGAGGCGCTCGGTTTCTGCTGCTCGCGCACGAACACCGAGGGCTTGGCGATGGCGAGGTGCACGCGCGCACCCTGCACGGCGGAAAGCGACTGGATCGAGCGTGCAAGCTCGCCTTCCAGGCCGCGTTGATAGTTCACCTGCTCCTGGAATTGGGTGGTGCCGAGCTTCTGCGCTTCCAGCAGTTCGAAGCCTACGATGCCGCCTTTGGGCAGGCCCTGGCCCGCGAGGCGCAGGCGCACTTCGTGCACCTGGTTCGCCGGCACCAGCAGCGCGCCGCCGCCGTCGGCGAATTTGTAGGGTACGTTCATCTGCTGCAGCGCGCCGATGATCGCACCGCCGTCGCGGTCGGAGAGATTGGTGTAGAGCACGCGGTAATCCGGGCTCTGGCCCCAGAGCCAGCCGCCGACGACGAGCGCGATCGCCGCCGCGACGGCGATCATGAGTCCGAATTTCTGCTGCAGCGGCATCACGCCGAGCACCCTGAGCCGAGATGCCGGGAGCTGTGCGGAATCTATAGCCATGATGTTGTTGCTGCCGCGATTGGGGAGGCAGCGAGCGTTCGCGCGGTTTGCATGCTGATCGCCATCCTGTCTTGTGCGCCTTCTGGTCGAAGGATTGAGGCGATTATGGCCAATGCGCCACGGCGCAAAGGGGCAAGAAGAGGGGGTTTATCCGCCTTTTTTGCAGGGCGCCGCGCGAATCCGCAGTGCTAGCCTGTGAACCGTCGAATCAGAGCCGAAGGAAGGAACGTGCGATGGACACCAGCGCCATAGACAATCTGCTCGGGCAACTGCGCGCGGCGGCTGCCGCAACGGGTCAATCCCCGCGCGCTGCGGCAAGCCGCGCCGCCGGCCCCGACTTCGGCCAGGTGCTGAAGGATTCGCTCGACGCGGTCAATGCCGGGCAGGTAGACGCCATGCGGCGCGGGCGCGATTTCGAGCTCGGCGCGCCCAACGCCAATCTCAACGACGTCATGATCTCGATGCAGAAGGCGAACCTCTCGTTCCAGCAGATGGTGCAGGTCAGGAACCGCCTGGTGTCGGCATATCGCGACATCATGAATATGCAGGTCTAGTCCGCGACGAATCCGGCGGCGAAGGCGTAGGATCAATCCCGCCGCCTCGGCCGCCGATATCTTGCAGATGTCGGCGGCCTCCCGGGCCTATAAAGCGGCTTCCTTCTTCAGATGAAGGATCGCGGCTCCGGCCGCGGTGGATGCCGCCGCGTAGCCGGTGCCGGCACCAAGCATGCTTTCGGCCTCGTCGAATATCTTGGCGTTGATCGCGTGAGCGACCTTGCCCGCCTCGGCGTGAAACGCGGCGTGCTTCGCCACGCAGGCGGAAAAGCTCGGAAGCTGGCCATATCGGGCTTTGGCTTCGCCGTGCAGCCATTTTCCGAGGTCGCAGCAGTTATCCTTGGCAATCGCCGCGGCATCGAGGCTCTGGTGCTCCGTCATCGCTTTTCGGAAACGCGTCTTCCACTCGGCGTGCCTATCTATCGCCTGAGTTAGATCCATGTTTATTCCTCCATTTCTCGGTGTTGATCGACAAGTATCTGCTGTTGCGAGAACTCTGCTCGCGATTGCCGTGCGGGTGCGACCCCGAGCAACGGCGAGCAGCCCTCGTCGCACCGGATCATCGGCCGATCAGCGAAGAACTTGAGCGCCCAGGCACAGCCCGCAGCCGCGCAGCGGCTCGCCGCCTGCCTGTAACAGAACCCGTGATGGCAGCACAGCTAAATATTCGCCCATTCGTGTCGTTATATGCGTCACAACATACCACCAAGGAGCGCATATGATACAGACGGATGTCGGCGCCGCACGCGCATCGACGGCAGGCGCAGTGGCGAAGTTGGGCTCGATCGATGAATTCCTCACCTTCACGCTGGGCAAGGAGGAATACGGCATCGAGATATTGAAAGTGCAGGAGATCCGCAGCTATGAGCAGCCCACGCAGATCGCCAACGCGCCCGAGTTCATCAAGGGCGTGGTCAACCTGCGCGGGGTGATCGTGCCCATCGTGGACATGCGGATCAAGTTCAACCTGGGCGAGGCGAAATACGACCAGTTCACGGTGGTGATCGTTTTGAACGTCGCGGGGCGCGTGCTCGGCATGGTGGTCGATAGCGTCTCGGACGTGATCGGGCTCGGGGCGGAGCAGATCCGAGCGGCGCCGGACTTCTCCTCGTCCTTGGACGTGGGGTACATCACGGGGCTGGGGACGGTGGAGGGCCGCATGCTGATCCTCGTTGACATCGAGAGGCTGATGGCCTCGGCCGACATGGGGCTGATCGACCAGACGGTACATTGAATCGTATCAATTGAAAGGAGCGTCGTCATGAGAAATCTGAAAATCGGCATGCGGCTGGGCATCGGCTTCGGCTTCGTGCTGCTGTTGTTGGTCGCGGTATCCGTGGTGGGCGTCACGCGCCTTTCCGACCTCAACCACACCACTGAGCTGCTCGCCAACCGCGACGCGGCAAAGCTCGAACAGGCGCAGGTGCTGGAATCGGCCTCGCGCGCCAATGCCCAGCGCGTCACCCAACTGCTGGTAGTGACCGATAAGGAGGCGATCAAGCAGGCCGTCGAGAGGATAGAA
This sequence comes from uncultured Enterobacteriaceae bacterium, assembly GCA_964565875.1. Taxonomy (GTDB): domain Bacteria; phylum Pseudomonadota; class Gammaproteobacteria; order Burkholderiales; family SG8-39; genus 2-12-FULL-64-23. The sequence continues at coordinate 22,663 of CAZMGP010000032.1, read as the reverse complement.
AGCAATGTGAAGAAAGCGAACGCGGCGCAGGACAAGCTCGAGGCGCTGGTGTTCACGCCCGAGGGCAAGGCGGCGATGGCCAAGTTGAAGGAAAAGCGCACCGCCTGGGCGCAGGGCTACCGGCAGGTCCAAAAGTTCGCCGAGGAAGGCCGACGCGATGAGGCGGCGAAGCTGTTCCTGACGGAGGCCGAGCCGAAGCTGCGCGCACTGGTGGGGAGCATAGACGAGATGGTCGAGTTGCAGAAGAAGCTCCTGGAGAAGGGCGTCGAGGCGAGCCATGAAACCTACGCGGGGGCGCGCAGCCTCGTGATCGGACTTGCGCTCGCGGCGATTCTGCTCGGCATCGGCTTTGCCCGGTGGGTGACGCGCTCGGTGACGCGGCCGATCCAGGAGGCGGTGGCGGTCGCGCAGAAGGTGGCCTCGGGCGATCTGACGAGCAAGATCGAGGTGATGAGCAGCGACGAGACCGGGCAGCTGCTCACGGCGTTGAAGAGCATGAACGCGAGCCTTGCGAACATCGTGGGCGAAGTGCGCTCGGGCACCGAGGCGATCGGCTCAGGCACCAAGCAGATCGCCTCGGGCAACGCCGATCTATCGCAGAGGACCGAGGAGCAGGCGAGTTCGCTGGAGGAGACGGCAAGTTCGATGGAAGAGCTCACCAGCACCGTGAAGCAGAACGCCGAGAACGCCAAGCAGGCCAACCAGCTCGCCCAAGGGGCGAGCGCCGTGGCGGTCAAGGGCGGCGAGGTGGTGAGCGAAGTGGTGGGCACGATGAGCTCGATCAACGAATCGTCCAAGAAGATCGAGGACATCATCAGCGTGATCGACGGCATCGCGTTCCAGACCAACATCCTGGCGTTGAACGCCGCGGTGGAAGCCGCGCGTGCGGGCGAGCAGGGCCGGGGCTTTGCAGTGGTGGCAAGCGAGGTGAGAAACCTGGCGCAGCGCTCGGCGGCGGCCGCCAAGGAGATCAAGGATCTGATCGAAGACTCGGTGCACAAGGTGGGCACGGGCACCAAGCTCGTGGACGAGGCCGGCAAGACGATGCAGGAGATCGTCACCGCGGTCAAGCGCGTCACCGACATCATGGCCGAGATCACCGCGGCGAGCCAGGAGCAAAGCGCGGGGATCGAGCAGGTGAACCAGGCGATCACGCAGATGGACGAGGTCACCCAGCAGAATGCGGCCCTCGTCGAGGAAGCGGCTGCGGCGGCGGAGAGCCTGGAAGAGCAGGCGCAGAACCTCACCACTGCGGTGGCGGTGTTCAAGGTGGGCGAGGCGCAGCAGGGCAGCCTGATGCACGCGGCGGCTCCCGCTGCGGCCGAGAAGCGCGAACCCGCGCAACGCGCGGCGGTGGAGCGGCGCGGGCCGCATCGTGCGAGCAACGTCGCGCGGTTGCCGGCGAAGGCGCGCAAGCCAGCGGAGCCGGTTCCAGCCACCAAGGTAGCCGTGGCTGGCGGTGGCGGCGAAGACTGGAAAGAGTTTTGAACCCCGCTAAAGACCAGAGAATGTCGGCTAGACCGTAGGAGGCCCTCGCCGCGATCGGAAAACTAGGGGCCGGCGCGGTCTTTGCGCTCGCGCTGCAGGCGATTAATGTAGCGCTGGATCAATGCCCGTTCGCGTTCGCGCATGCCGACGAACTCGCAGCCTGCGCGGCGGTGTTTGGCGCCATTGCGGTAGGTGACCTCGAAGGTGCTCCGCACCTGGATGTCGGTCACCACTTCACCCAATTCCGGCAGCTGAATACGGCAGCCGCGCAGATGCTCGCCGGTTTCGATGCCGCACGGCGCGCTCGAGTCGATGACGGCGATGCCGCCGCAGCTGATGTCGATCACGGTCACTTCCGCGGGGATGTGCGGCAGAGCGGGCTGCGGCGGTATCCGGCACAGCAGCGGGCGCGTGAGCGGCGTAGTGATGCGGAAATATTCGCGCCGCTGCAGGCGCAGCAGCGTAGTCGGCAGCGCCAAGGCGAAGACCTCGCGTCCGACGAGGCGCGCAGCGCGCAGGGATTCGGCGGCAAACTGGATCTTGATGCGCTCGTGCGCCGCGACGAAAGTGATCTTCTTCGTCTGCAGCGCGCGCTGGTTCGCCGTATCGTCGGCGCCGTAGTCGACATATACCGTATTCTGCTCGGGCCGCACCGCCACGACGGAGGTGAGGATGAAATCGTTGCCGCCGCCGAAATAGGCGGTGACCATGGTTCCCGATTTCGCCAGGGTGCTGAGGATGGTGGCGATTTCCAGTCGCGAGTGGATCAGATACTTGCTCTGATCGGCGCTCGCGGCATCGGGTCTCAGCGGCTTGGCAGTGTTATCGTGCATAGTCACATAGGGAATCTCTAAACAGGTCTTGGTAAACAGCGCGGCCTTGATGCAGTTCCCTCTGATTTGGGGGATGTACAAGGGGGCATCGCCCCCTTGTTCCAACCTTCCATGGAGCTTAGGTTGCGGGAAATTCTAAGGCATCCCCTCGTACGCCTCGCCTCTATAAGGGCGGATTTCCGGCCTCATTTCCACCGATGGCGGGCGCCGGCGCGTGTTCCAGGCGGTAAATCCATACCAGGAGCTCGGCGACGGCGCGATACAGGGCAGGCGGGATGCGCTGGTCGAGGTCGACCTGCATCAGGAGCGACACCAGCTCCTTCGATTCGTGCACGTAGACGCCGTGCGCGCGTGCGCGCTCGACGATCGCTTGCGCCACCAGGCCGCGGCCTTTGGCGACGACGCGCGGCGCCGCATCGTCCGCGCCGTAAGCAAGCGCCACGGCGCTCTGTTGCGGGGCGAGCGGCTGTGGCGCGGGCAGCGGGACATCGCTGCGCCGCGGCGACGGGGCGAGGGGGAGCTGCGGCAGCGACCTATCAGGCCGTTTCATGGCGTCCGACCGCGATATCGCTGTCGGCCATGCCGGCGCCGCTGAGCGCGGCGCGCAGCGCCGGGCGCGCTTCGAGCAGCAGCGCCGCGCTTTCGCCGCGATCGGCTTCGATGCGGATCGACAGGCTGTCGCCGGCGAGCGTCAGGCTCGCCTGCAAGCTGCCCAGGCGCGGCAGCTCGAGCCGCAACCGCGTGTTCCACGAGTGCGCGGCGGCGGCGCTGCGCGGGGCGCGCTCCGGCTGTTCCTCGATTTCCCACTGCAGCCACTGTCGCGGCCAGATTTCCAGTTGCAGCGCGACACGCACTGCGTCGAGCGCGCCGAGTTGCTGCTGCACCAGCGGCAGTGCCTGCGGATGGACCAGTTGCGGCGAGCGTTCTGCCGGCGCTTGCGCCGCGGAGGCGAGGTCGCCGGCTGGCGCCGGTGGCGGCTGGGGGGGCGATGCCAGCCGTGCCTGCGGTTCCTTGAAGATTTGCGCGAGATCGCGCCGGCCGGCGAGCCATTCGGCTAGGTGCGACTCGTAGAAGAGTCCGCTCTGCGCCAGGGTATCGAACAGCGTCGTCGCGAGGGCGTTGCCGTCGCCAGGCGCAGGTAACAGAAGCGGTCGGGCGATGGCAGTCACCAGCGGCAGGGGGCGTGCGCCGGGCTGGGACATGGCGGCGGAAACGAGCTTTCCCGTCGTCGACAGCTCGGCCTGCTGCGCCGCGTCCCCCGCTTCCTTCAGACTGAAAGTGAGGCGCGGCTCGCGCGTGACCAGCGCGAGTTCCAGGGTGTCCCCCGGCTCGACATAGGCCGGCAGCGTCATGCGCAGTGCCTGCCCCGCGACCATTACTTTGAAATTGCCGTCGGACAGCCGGTCTTCGACCCGTGCCGCGACCAAGTCGCCGGGTTCGAGTTGCGGCAGCAACAGCGGCGCATCGGCGCGGCCGCTGACGGGGCGCGCCGCCGTGACCGGGGCCACGGCGAGCAGCAGTCCGGCGGGAATCACGATCGCCAATCCTTGGCCGCGGCGCAGCGCCGCCCAGGCGCGAACGCCTGCCTAGGGAGCCTCCGAGCAAGTCTTGCCGAGCTGCACGGCCTCGACAAGGTTCCCTTTGATATGGGGCATATACAAGGGGGCATCGCCCACTTGTTCCGACCCTTCTTAGCCGCTGTGATCGTATTCATAGGCGCGCCGGAGCCTGCGCTCGGTCCGGGCGCTGCCGAGCATGTTCTCCAGCTGCGCCATCCACGGTTCGGTCAGCTTGCGGATCTCGGCATCGTCGGCGAGCACCTTGCGGATGAAGGCGATCTTGCTCTGCACGAAGCGCGCCCCGGCACCGGCTCCGGCATCGGTGCGCTTGAGCGTCTCCACCAATGCGCAGCATTCGCGCTCGAGCGCGGTCAGGCGATCCCAGTCGCTGTGTTTCGCGGCTTCGAGCATGGCGCCGGTCTTGACCCCGATCGCCTCGTAGATGTCGAGGATGTGTTGTTGCTCGTTCATGGTTCAGATTGCTCCGTACGAGACCGCGGCGCGGCGCGGCGCGGCTGCGGCGCGGCATTGGATTCGGCAGTCGACTTGGCGGAAAGCTCATGCCACGCGGCGTACAGCTCGCGCAGCAGCTGGCGCACCTCTTCCAGTGCAGCGGGGTCGTTCTTGAGATTGGCCTGGACCAGGCGCCGCCCCATGTAGTCGTAGAGTTCGGACAGGTTTTTCGCCAGAGCGCCGCCGACATTCATGTCGAGGCTTGCCTTGAGTCCGCCGTCGATGATGGCGATCGCCTGGGAGACGGCCTTGCCTTTGGCCGCGACGTCGTTGCTGCGCAAATGCTGCTGCGCCGCGGCGATGGCGGCGAGCGCGCCTTCATAGAGCATGAGGATCAGCTGTTGCGGCGAGGCCGAAGCCACACCGGTTTCGACGCCGACCCGGGTGTAGGCGCCGATGGCGCGTTGCGAATTCGAAAACATCGTCGTCAGTTCAGTTTGGGTAAGTTGGCGAGCTGTTGCGTCAGGAAGCTGCTGGTCTGAGTCATGCTGCTCATCATGGTGTCGAGCGCCGTGAACTGCGCGCGGTACTGCTGCTCGATGGCGGCAAGGCGCACGTTCAGCGCGTCGCGCTGATCGCCGATGTCCTTGATGCTGGCGTTCAGCCCGTTGGTGCGCGTCGCGATGGCCCCGTTGGTGGGATCGAGATATTGGGCCACCAAAGTGTTTAGCTGCGCGGCGTAGCCTTCGGAATAGGTCACCGTGCCGCGGGCGCCGGTGGCGCCGCCGATGATGCGCAGCGAAAGACCGGCGGCCGCGTTGCCCGCGCTGGCGGTCAGGAATTGGCCGGAGCCGGTCGCCGGGGCGCCGTTGATGGTGCCGGCGACGTCGAAGGCGACGGCCGAGGCAAGGCCGGCACCGGCGCCGAGCAGGTTGTCGTGCGCGGCGCCGGCGGCGATGGCGACGCTCGAGGCGGAACCGTAGCGGTTGGACTTGATACTGATCACTCCGCTCACATCGGCCGTGACGCTGACGCTGATCCCTGCGCTGGCGAAGGCCGACGCGCCGTTGATCTTGGATTGGATCTCGGCCGCGAGCGCCGCGGCCGAGGCGTAGGGCGCGGCGGAGGCGAGGGTCACGCTGGCGCTGACTCCGTCAACAATCATCGCGAGCACGTCGTTGACGCCTGCGGTCAGGGTGAGTCCTGCCGCCGCGGCGCCGGGGAGCGTTCCCTGCGTGGCGAGTTGGGTGACGTTCACCCCGTAAGCGGCGGGCTGCGTGTCGGCACTCGCGCTGGAGTAGAGCACCTGGCTGTCGCCGGGGGTTCCCATGGCGGCGAACAGCTTGGCGATATCGCCGAAATTGCTGCTCATCGCAGTTTGCAGCTTGCCGGCATCGAGGCTGAGGGAGCCGTCTTTCTGGAACGACACGCCGATGTCGGACAAGGTGCGCAGGCTGCCGTTCAGGCCGAGGATCGAATTGCCAAGCATGGCACGGATGCCGCTCTGGATGCGCATGGCGGAGTTGTCGCCGGTGAGCACCGAGCCTTGCTTGGTCTGCAGGTTGTAGGCGGTAAGGCTGGTGATCGTCTGGTTGACGCTGTTGTAGGCGTTGACGAAGGCCCCGACCGCCGCCTGCACGGAAGCCGTATCCTGCACCACGGTGAGCGTAGTCGGGACGCCGGGCGCACTTTGCTTGGCGAGGTTGAGCGTCAATCCGCTGACGGCATCGGTGATCGTGTTCGATGACTTGGTGATCGGCAGGCCGTCGATCTTGAGCGTCGCGTCTTGCGCCGCCTGCGTCTGCGAAAGATTCTTGCCGCTGCCGGCGGCGAGCGTCGGATCGTAGGCGAGCCGCGACAACCCGGCCATGTCGGTATTGTTGCCGTCGGCGTCGGCGACGCCGATCTTGAGACTGTTCGCCGCGCCGCTGTCTTTGGACGTGAGTACGAGGCGGTTGCCGTTCGCGCTGCCGTCGTTGACGATGGTGGCGGTGACGCCGATGTTTGCGGCGTTGATCGCGTCGCGCACTCCGGCCAGCGTGTTGTGCGCCGCGTCGATCACCACCGACTGCGCGCTTTTCGCGCTGTTCAAGGTGAAGCTGTTCGTGCCACTCGCGTAGGTGCCGTACTGGATGGTGAGGGTGCCGGTGCCCACGGTATCGGTGGTGTTGGCAAAGCCGGCAGAATTCAATTTTTGCTGCTGCGCCAGCGTCTGCACCTCGATGGCGTAGGTTCCCGGCACTGCGTCCGCACCCGCGCTCGCGCTGAGTATGCTGCTGTCGGCGACGTTCGCGCTCAGGGTCTGGAACTTGGACGGATTGGATAGCGTCTGCAGCGAGCTCTGGAACTGCGATAAGGCGCTGCTCATGTTGCCATAGGCCGATATTTGCGCCTGGTAGCTCGATTCCTTGGTGGCGAGGGCGGTGAGCGGCTTCTGCTCCAGCGCCATCAACTGGCTGACGAGACTATTGACATCCAGGCCGGAGCCTATACCGGGAGAAGATATCGCCATGTTTCCCCGTCCGTTGAGTGACCAGTTACGCTTTCAGCTTGAGCAGCAAACCCTGCATGCGATCCAGCGCCTGCGCGATGTCGAGCATTTCCTGCGAGGGAATCTGGCGCAGTACCGTGTTGGTTTCCTTGTCGACCAGCCGCGTGATCGCGCGTCCGCTCGCTGCGTCGACGCTGAATTCCAGATTTTCCGATTTCTGCTCCAATACCCGATTCGCGCTGCGTGCCGCCGCTTCCAGCTGTTGCGTTGAGGGCTGCGGCTGAACGTTCGCGGCGGGTTCGGGCCGCGCTGCCGCAGCCCGATCCGATGCCAACGAGGATAGCGCGGGCGGATTGCCAGGAATGGATTGAATAGGCATGATTCTGGCCCTCTCTTTTGTGCAATAGCCGGGAAGCGGTTGCCCGCTTCCCGGCTTCAACTACTGCTAAACCGCGGTTTCAGGCTTAGCCGCGGAGCAGAGCGAGCACCGTGTTCGGCAGGCTGTTGGCTTGCGCCAGCATCGCCGTACCGGCTTGCTGCAGGATCTGGCCGCGCGTGAGGCTGGCCGTTTCCGCCGCGAAGTCCGCATCCTGGATCCGGCTGCGCGAGGCAGTCAGGTTCTCGGACGTGGCTTGCAAGCTGGCGACTGCGGAACCGAAGCGGTTCTGATAGGCGCCGAGCGAAGCGCGCGAGCTGTTCACCGAAGCGAGTGCGGCGTCGATCGAGGTCAGCGCGGTGAGCGCGCTCGAGGCGCTGGCGACGCTGACGTTCGAGATTGCCGTACCCGTCTGGGTCGCAGCGGTCGTCGACGGCGAGCCGATCACGGCCACGGTGCCGGTTGCGGTGATGCCGCTCGAGCCGTTGGCGGTCAAGGTCAGCGTGCCGTAGTTGGTGCCGGCGGCGGCGACGCCCGTGCTGACGGAGGTGAAGCTGCCGGTCGCTTGCACGTAGGCACCGAGGACGATATTGCGGCCGTCGGCGGCTTGCAGGGTGACGCCCGTGCCGGCGGCGTGCGTGGCCGTCGCGGAGACGCCGGTCGCCGCGCTGATGGCATTGATTGCCGCCACGACTGCGTCCTGGTCCGTGTTGGTCGTGCCGGTCTGCGTGATGGTCGCGGTGGTCACGCCGTTGATGGTGATCGTGCCGGTGCCGGCTGCTGCGGTCTGCGACACGCCCGCAACATTGGTGACCGCGGTGGCGGTGACGCCGCCCGTGCCGCCGGTGCCGTTGATCGCGGTCGCCATGGCCTTCGCGCTACCCGCCGCGTTCGCGGTGGATACGCCGTCGGACACGCTGGCGATGAGGTTGACGCCGTTGATCTGCACGTTGCTGCCGGTGCTGCCGACGCCGTTCACGGCGCTCGAGGTGACGGTCGCCGAGTAGCTCGAGCCGAGGGCGCTGGTGCGCGCGTCGGCGATGGAGGCGATGGTGATCTGGTCGTTCACGGAATTGTTCGCGCCGACCTGGAAGGTCTGTGCGCTGAAGGTGCCGTCAAGCAGGTTCACGCCGTTGAACTGGGCGCCGGCGGCGACGCGCTGGATTTCAGCCGCGAGCTGCGACACTTCGTTCTGCAGCGCGGTGCGGTCCGTCGAGCTGTTGGTGGCGTTGGCCGACTGCACCGCCAGTTCGCGCATGCGCTGCAGGTTGTTGCCGATCTGGGTGAGCGAACCTTCCGCCGTCTGCGCGAGCGAAATGCCGTCGTTCGCGTTGCGCGCGGCCTGGTCCATGCCGTTGATCTGCGCGGTCATCCGCTGGGAAATGGCGAGGCCCGCGGCGTCGTCCTTGGCGCTGTTGATGCGCAGGCCCGAAGACAGGCGCTGCAGAGAGACTTGGAGGGCCGACTGCGAATTGTTCAAGTTGCGTTGCGCGTTCAGCGACGCAATGTTGGTGTTGATGACTTGTGCCATGACTGATCTCCTAAAGTAATTTCAGAATATCCGGCACCTTTTGCCGGGCACTTTGGTTTGCCCCGTCGCCGAAGCATTAAAACCGCCGTTGCCTGGGTTATCGGACGCTTCTGGAAAAAGGTTTAGGAGTTTCTTGATTCCGCCCGGGGCGGGCGCAGGGCCGATCGCGGAGAAACACCGCGTGGCGGACCGGAAAACAGGACGTTTTCCGGGCTAGGGGGCGATGACGGCGCGGTCCTTGCCGTCGCGCTTGGCTTCGTACAGGGCCTGGTCGGCGCGCTGAATGAACGCTTCGTCGGATTCGCCTGCTGCGCGCTGGGCGACGCCGGCGCTGAAGGTGACGAGCAGACGCTGCTTGGCCCAGGCGATGGGCTTCGCGGCGAGCTCGCGCCGTAGGCGCTCCATGACGGTGACCGCCTCGTTGATCTTGGAATCCGGAAGCAGCAGCAGGAATTCCTCGCCGCCATAGCGTCCGATGAGGTCGTGGGTGCGGATCGTCTCGCGGATGATGGCGATCAGGTGCACCAGCACGATGTCGCCCACCTGATGGCCGTAGCTGTCGTTGATGGCCTTGAAATTGTCGATATCGATGAGCGCAATGCAGAACGGGGTGCGGTTGCGCTCGGCGCGCGCGGCTTCGCGTGCGAGGGCGTCGTCCAGGCCGCGGCGGTTGAGCGCGCCGGTGAGCTGGTCTTCGCGCACCAGGCGGTTGACGAGCTCGAGCTCCCCCTTGAGGTGCTCGATGCGGCGTTCGGCCGCGCTCACTTGTTCGCGCACCACCGCCACTTCGTTGGCGGCGTGCAGGGCATGGGTCTCGCGCAAGGCCTCTTCGAGCAGGTCGATGATCTTGTCGACGTCGCTCGTCTGGCGGATGCGATGGGCGTAGGTCTCGATGCGGCCGTAATATTCGGCGGTGCCCGCCGGAGGCAAGCCCTTGCCCGCGACGCGGAGCGCGGTTTGCGTGCGACCCTTGCGGGCAACGGGCGCAAGCTGCAGGCTGCGATTCATCGTGCTCGGCATTTCTCCTCTCCTGTTGACATCAGCCGCTTTTGGCTCTTGCGCCAGCAAGGCTACAGGGAGGCGAGGGGGGGCAAGCACCGAAATAGAAGCTGAAACCCGGGCTAAATCGCCATTTAGAGGCGCGCCCCAAGCCCTGCCGGCACGCCGCTATCAGATGGCGCGAACGCGGTTTTTGCCGTCGCGCTTGGCGCTGTAGAGGGCTTTGTCGGCGCGTTCCACCACTTGTACCTGAGCTTCGGCGCACAGCCGCCGCGTCACGCCGGCGCTGAAGGTGATGAGCACGCGCTCGTTGTTGTGCAGGAAGAAAGCCTTGGTCAAATTGCGCTGCAGCCTGACCATGACGTCGACCGCTTCGTCCAGTTCGGTTTCGGGCAAAAGGAGCATGAACTCCTCGCCGCCGTAACGGGCGAGCACGTCGGTGGGGCGCATGGTGCGACGGGTGACGCGCACCAGGTGCTGCAGGGCGTCGTCGCCGGTCTGGTGGCCGTGCGCGTCGTTCAACTGCTTGAAGTTGTCGATATCGAGCAGGCCCACGCATAGTGGGCTGCCGGCACGATCGGCGCGCGCGGCTTCGCGCTGGTAGGCATCATCCAGCCCGCGCCGGTTCAACACGCCGGTGAGCTGATCTTCCTGCACCAGGCCGCTCACCTGTTCCAGTTCCTGTTCCAGTTGCCGCACCTTGCGCTCGGCCGCCTCCACCTGGCGACGCGAAGCTAGGAGTTCCTCGCGCGTGCGCGCCGCGTTTGCCTGGGCGGTACGCGTATCCTGCAGCAATTCGTCCAGCACGACGTTCAGGGTCTTGATGTCGTCGCTTTGGCGGATCTTCTGCGCATAGGTTCCCAGCCGCGAGTGGTAGTCGTCGGTGCATTCGCAAAGCTCGCCCAGGCGGTCGATGAAGCTCGTGATCAGCTGTTTCAACGCGGACTTGGCTTCGGCGAGGCTAGAGCGCAGCGCGCTTTGCTTGACGATGACGTCCTTCAGCCGGCGCTCGGCCTCGGCGATCGCTTGCAGATCGAGAGGGCGGGAGACGATCTCCTTCACCACCGCGACCTGGCCGCGTAACCATTGATCCTCGCCCAGGAGCTCGTGCGTGTTGTCGATCAGCAGCCGCAGCAGCCGCAGCAGCCCCTGATGCAGCGCTGCGTTGTCGCCGCCGCGCGCCTCGAGCTTGAACCAGAATTGGTGCAGGGAGGAGGCGAGATTCGCGAGCGCCGGTGATTGCGTCGCCGCGCGCGCGACGCGCGCGAGCTCACTCGCTTGTTCTGCCAGGTCGGGGGCATGCTGCAATTGCGAAACCACGGCAAATTCGAGAGTTTGCGCGAGCAACTCGCGCAGCTGCTCACCGAGCGCCGCGCCGGCTTCTGCAGGCACCGCGGCCGCAAGCGGAGCGGGCGTTGCACCGCCGTCGGTTTCGCTCGCTGCCGGTACGGCGTCTTGCGTGGGCGCGAGCGCCGACCAGGACTTCAACAGGCGCTTCAGCTTGCGCGCGAGCAGCGCGCTGTCGGCTCCCGGCGTGCCGAGGAGCTTCTCCAGGGTTTCGCGTTTCTTCGCCGGCGTCAGGCCGCTATGGTGCATTTCCCACTGGCGCAGCAATTCGAGTATCAGTTCCGCCCAGTCGGCAGCGGCGGTGCTGCGCGCCGATTTCGCCTCGATCAGTTCGAGCAGCAGCGTGCGGTAACGATCCCAGTCCTTCTTCGCGGCCGCTTGGTCCAGCGCCGCCGCGGCGGAGCGCGCCGGGCAAGGCGGGGCGCCCAGTTCCGCCGCAAGCCGCTGCAGCATCAGCTCCGCCTCGTTGGCCGAACTGGCCTGGGGTTGGCCGCAGATCTCTTCGTAATGCTGCCGGTAATTGTCGGGCGTGGGTGAGAGGCGCCTGGCCGCGAGCAGGCGCAGGGTTTCGCGGGCGATGTCGGACGAATTGGTGAGTTCGCTCATGTCGGTGCGGCAGTTGCGCGTTAGCCACAACTGCTCACGCACCTATATCGGCCGCGGACGGACGAACTTTAGCGCTGAATTAGGGTATTCCTGTACGCGCCGGGCGGCGCGGGCGGCAGCCTGCCGCCGGATCAGTCCACGAGCTTGTTTTTCAAAGCGTAATGGGTCAGCTCGGCGTTGTTCTTGAGCTGCATCTTTTCCAGCAAACGGGCACGATAGACGCTCACCGTCTTGACGCTCAGGTGCATTTCGGCGGCGATCTCGGTGAGCATCTTGCCCGACGCAATCAGCCGCATGGTTTCGTATTCGCGATCGGACAGGGTGGCATGCGGCGTCTGGTCGCGGCCGTTGGCGATGGTTCCAGCGAGCGCTTCGGCCACGGCCGGGCTGATGTAGCGGCGTCCGCTTGCCACCTGGCGGATGGCCGTGACCAGCAGGGCGGGGGCGCTTTGCTTGCTGAGATAACCCGAGGCTCCGGCCTTGATCGCGCGCAGCGCATAGGTTTCTTCCGGGTGCATGCTCAACATGAGCACCGCGATCTTGGGTTTTTCCTTCTTTAGCTGCTTCAGCGTGTCCAGGCCGTTGCGGTCGGGCATGGTGATGTCGAGCAGGACGACGTCGGTTGCATGCTCGCGCGCGAGCTTCACCGTCTGCGCGCCGGTCTCGGCCTCGGCGCAGACCTCCATGTCCCCCGCCTCGGCGATGATCTGCGCCAGCCCGCGGCGCAGGATGGCGTGATCGTCGGCGATGAGCACGCGTATCATGCGCGCCCAGTCTTCTTCACGCCCGGCTCCGCCGGCGGCGTGAGCCGGCCGAGCGAGCGGCCGAAGAAGTGCAGCGTTTCGTCTTCGGCTACGGCAGGCGTGCTGGCGGGCTCGGCAATGATCCGCGGCAGGTGCAGCGTGACCGCGGTGCCGCTGCGCGTGCGGCGCACGCTCGCGTCGCCGCCGATGCTGCGCGCCCGCTCCTGCATGCCGAGGATGCCGAAGGCTTGCGACTTCGCCAGGTCCTTCGCCTGGATGCCGTGGCCGTTGTCGTGCACCTGCAGCCGCACCCAGTCATCGTCCGCCTCGAGTTCCACCTCCACCCGCGTCGCGCGGGCGTGCTTGGCGATGTTGGTGAGCGCCTCCTGGAAGCCGCGGAAGAGCGCTATGGAGATGCGGCTGTCCAAGGGGATCTCCTTGTGCGCGCAGGTCAGCTGGCAGCTCATGTCCATGCGTTTCTCGAACTCGGCCGCCTGCCATTCGATGGCGGCGACGATGCCGAGGTCGAGGATTCCGGGGCGCAATTCGGTGGCGATGCGCCGCGTCACCTCCATCGCGCTGTCCACCAGGGCCTCGGTCGCGTGCAGGCGCTGCAGCGGCACGTTGTCCTCGGGTGACAGGCCCTTGCCCAGGCGCATGAGCATGATTTTGATGGCGGTCAAGGTGCCGCCGAGATCGTCGTGGATCTCGCGCGCGATGCGCGCGCGCTCGTGCTCTTTGATCGCTTCGACGTGCGCCGACAACCGCGCCAGGTCTTCGCGCGAGCGGCGGATCTCCAGGTCGGCCATCTTGTTCTGGGTGATGTTGGAGACGATTCCTTCCCAGCACACCGTGGCGTCGTCGTGCAGGCGCGAACGCGAGCGCAAGTCCACCCACTTGACCTCGTTGGAGGGCGCGACGCGGATGCGGCCCTCCCAATTCCAGTTGGCGCGGCGCCGCACCGAGGCCTGCATCGATTCGGTGAAGGAAGCCCGGTCGCTCGGCAGGATGCGGTCGAAGAACGCGGTTGCGTCCTCTTGCAGCCTTTGCGCCGGTTCGCCGAGCAGCGCGAGGCAGCCGTCGCTCACGTAAGTGAACACCGGCCTGCCGTCGTCCTTGAATTTGAGCTGGAACACCATGCCCGGCATATTGGACACGATGGCCTTGAAGCGCGCCTCGCTTTCACGCAGCGCGAGCTGGGCGATGCGCGACTGCATGCGGCTGTGCGCTTCGCGCAGACTGCGTTCCACCGCCGGCGCAAGGCGCCCGAGCTTGTCCTTCATCACGCAGTCGTCGGCGCCGGATTTCATCAGCGCCACGGCTTCCTCCTCGCCGATGCGGCCGGAGACGAGGATGAAAGGCACGTAAGTGGTGCGCGCGCGCAGCAGCTGCAGCGCCTCCGCGCCGCTGAAGCCGGGCAGGTTGTAATCGGAGATCACCATGTCCCAGGACTTGCGCGCGAGCGCCTCGCTCATCCCGGAGGCGGAATCGACACGATGCAGCTGCGGGGCAAGTCCGGCGCGCAGCAGCTCCTGCAGCAGCAGTTCCGCATCGTCCGGCGAGTCCTCCACCAGCAGGATCTGCAGCTCGTTGCTCACGCCGCGTTGTCCAAAGCCGCCGCCGCCGGCAGGGTGAAGAAAAAGCACGCTCCCGCGCCGCGCTGCGCCTGGGCCCAGATGCGTCCGCCATGGGCGTGAATGATGCGCTGCGCCGTCGCGAGCCCCATGCCCGTGCCCGCGAACTCGCTTTCGGCGTGCAGGCGCTGGAACGGGCGGAACAGCCGATCGGCATATTTCTGGTCGAAACCGACGCCGTTGTCGCGGATGCACAAGGCGGCGGCGCCGTCGTCGACGCCGCGGCAGAACTCGATTTCGGCATGCGCGCTCTTGGACGTGAATTTCCAGGCGTTGCCGAGCAGGCTCTCCAAGAGCAGTCGCAGCAGGCGCGCATCGCCGGTCACCACGATTTCCGCTTGCACACGCACTTCGGCTTGCCGCGCCGGCGCGGCCGAGCGCAGGCCGGACAGGATTTCTTCCGCCATGCCGCTCAAATCCACCTGACCGGTGCCGGCCCCGCCGCGCGCGACACGCACGAGTTGCAGCAGATCCGCCATCATCTGGCCGAGACGCAGGCTCGCCTGGTGGATGCGCTGAAGGTAGTCCTGCCCGGTGGGGTCGAGGCGCTCAGCGCTTTGCGCTTGCAGCAGCAAGCGGCTGAAGCCTTCGATGCTTCTCAGCGGGGCACGCAGGTCGTGCGACAGGCAGGCGCCGAACGCCTCGAGTTCATTTGCGATGGCTTCGCACTGGCGCGCGCTCTCGGCCAAGCGTCGCTCCAACTCGGCGATTTGCGCCTGCAGCGCCTGCTCTCCCTGAGTGTTATTTGACAAATGCACGCCGACTTCCGAGCCGATGCGAATATTCCGCCAATATTATATAGCGCGGCGCCGCAGCGATGGCGCCGCCTGCACGCTTTCTGCATGGCGCCGTGGTTGCCGCTAACTCACTGTAAACCAAGCGGCCGCGGTCTCATTTGGCCAAATTGCACGGCTTTTCCTCCGTTTCTCCGGCCCTCGGTGCGCGCGCCCGACTGTTACGGTGCGAGGCGTGGCAAAAAGCGCGCTGAGCGCATTTTCGGGAGACCGCGGACGGCGGGAACACGCGGGCCGGCTGCAGGAGCGGGAACAGGTGCAAGCAAACGCAGTTCGCAATCTGGCAATCGTCGCCGGCGCGGGATGGACGCTCGCGGCGGCGCTCGCGCTCACCGGATTCAAGTCCCTGTTGCCCGAGCCGATATATCCATCAGCGCTAGTCGTCGCGGCGCTTGCCTGCGCCGCGGCATGGATGCTCGCGCTCGCCGCGGGGCGGCGGGCGGCGTACGCCGCGCAGGCTGGTGCGTATGCAGAGGTGCGCTCGCTGGTCGACGGCGTCGCGCAGGCGACTGCCGAGCGGATCGAAACGGCTTGCGAAGAACTGGCGGCGGTGGACGACTTGCTCGCGCACGCTATCGAGCAGCTGGCCACGGCCTTCGATGTCATGACCCGGCACCTCGAGGCATGTGCACCAGCGAGCGAACAGGCCGTGATTGGCGCGGTGCGCGACGCGGTGACCGCGCTGCAGTTTCGCGATGTGGCAGGACAGAAGTTGGAGCATGTGCGAAAGGAATTGGAAGCGCTCGAGGCGGCGATGCAGCGAATGCGCGACCTGGACGGCTCGTATGCGGAGCTCGCGCCCGGGCGCGCGCCTGTGTATGCGGGTGCCTTGGGGCAGTTCGCCGCGGGCGTGCACGAGCTGCTGCGCGAGTTGGAGCAGGCCAAGGGCGCGAGCCCGGCGCGGCAGGCGCTCATGCACGCCGGGGACGTGGAACTGTTCTGATGCGCAACGCGATGTGAATAAGAGGATCCACCGTGAGCATAAGCATTCTGGCAGTCGATGATTCCGCCTCGATTCGGCGGATGGTGAGTTTCACTCTCAAAACCGCCGGCTACGACGTGATCGAGGCCGTCGACGGAGAGGATGCACTGGGCAAGGCCAAAGCACAGCCGGTGAATCTCGTGCTCACCGATCAGAACATGCCGCGCATGGACGGGCTGACTTTGGTGCGCTCGTTGCGACGGCTGCCGCAATACCGGACCGCTCCGATCCTGATTTTGACAACGGAGTCGGGGGCGGAGATGAAGAGCCAGGGGCGTGCGGCGGGGGCGACCGGCTGGCTGGTGAAGCCATTCGACCCGCAGCGTCTGCTCGAAGTTGTGAAGAAAGTGCTCGGCTGAGCGTCGCGGCTGCAGCGGCACCCCACCTATGCGATGAATGAAGGAAGTCCGATGACCATCGACATGAGCCAGTTTTACCAGGTGTTTTTCGAGGAGTCCGCCGATCTGCTGAAGGAGATGGAGCGCTTGCTGCTCGAACTCGACGTGGTGGAGCCGGCAAAGGACGACCTGAACGCCATCTTCCGCACCGCGCATTCGATCAAAGGCGGCAGCGCCACCTTCGGCTTCAATGAAATCACCGAAACCACGCACATCCTGGAGTCCTTGCTGGACAAACTGCGCAATGACGAATTGCCTTTGTTGCGGGAAATGGTGGATGTGTTCTTGGCGGCGGTCGACGTCATCAAGATGCAGCTTGCAGGGCGCCAGTTCGGAGCCGAAGTCGACGAGCAGGCGGTGAAGGATATTTGCGCGCGCCTCGCGGCGCTCGCGGCAGGCAAGGCGCTCGAGGCGCCGGCCGCAGCTGCACCCGCCCCGGCAGGCGGGCCAGCGCCGCGTCCGGAGGTGGAGGTCTTGGTCGACCCGCAACCGGAGAAGCTGTATGCCATTCTCACCGGTGCGGCGCCGGCAGCGAGCGCTCAGGCGAAGCCGGCGGCGGAGGGGGAAGCCTACGGTCTGTTCACCGAGGCGGCGCCGGCGACTCCGCCCGCGCCGGCGCAGAATCCCGGCCGGCGCGCGAGCGACGCACCCGGCGAGGGCAAGGCCAAAGGCGGACGACGGGCCGGTGACCATGCAGATGGAGAAGCGACTTCGATCCGTGTCGGCGTCGAAAAAGTCGATCAGCTGATTAATCTGGTCGGTGAATTGGTGATCACCCAGGCGATGCTGGCGCAGCAGGCGTCGCGCCTGGATCCGGTCGCCTACGAACGACTGCGCACCGGTCTCGGGCAATTGGAGCACAACACGCGCGACCTGCAGGAGTCCGTCATGTCGATTCGCATGATGCCGATTTCCTTCGTCTTCAGCCGTTTCCCGCGCGTCGTGCGCGATCTTGCGGGCAAGCTCGACAAGGAAGTCGAACTGAAGACGGTAGGCGAAGGCACCGAACTCGACAAGGGGTTGATCGAGAAGATCGCCGATCCGCTCAATCACTTGGTGCGCAATAGCCTCGATCACGGCATCGAGTCGCCGCAGAAGCGCCTCGCCGCCGGCAAGCCGGCGACGGGCACCATTACTTTGCGCGCATTCCACCAGGGCGGAAACATCGTCATCGAAGTCGCCGACGACGGCGCCGGTCTCAACCGCGAAAAAATTCTGGCCAAGGCGCGCGAGCGAGGTCTGGCGGTGAACGATGCCATGAGCGACCAGGAAGTCTGGCAGCTGATCTTCGAGGCGGGCTTCTCCACCGCCGACGTGGTGACGGCGGTCTCGGGACGCGGAGTCGGTATGGATGTGGTCAGGCGCAATGTCCACGCCATGGGCGGGCGCATCGAAATCGAGTCGGTCCTCGGCGTGGGCACGCGCATCGCGATCCGCCTGCCGTTGACACTCGCGATCCTCGACGGCATGTCGGTGTCGGTGGGCGAGGAGACGTTCATCGTGCCGCTCACTTTCATCGTGGAATCGCTGCAGGCGGCAAGCCGCGACATCAAGACCATCGCCGGCAAGGGGACGGTGGTGCATGTGCGCGGTGAATACCTGCCGGTCGTCGCCCTGCACGAGATTCTGAATCTGAAGTCGCGCGTTGCCGGCTACGAGCAAGGAATCATGGTCATCGTCGAGTCGGAAGGCGCAAAGAGCGCCGTGTTCGTCGACGATCTGCTTGGGCAGCACCAGGTGGTGATCAAGAGCCTGGAGACGAACTACCGCAAAGTCCACGGGGTATCCGGGGCGACCATCATGGGCGACGGCCGGGTGGCGCTGATCCTCGACGTCGAAGCGCTGGTGCGGCGCATTCCGGCAGAAGACGAACGCCAGGCGGCCTGATGCCTGTTCAAGTTTGCTGCATTGCGGCCGTAATGAACGGTGTCGGGTTGGCTCGACGCCGATCCCTGCGCGCAAGCCGGCAGGGAAGTGGAAATCATCGCATTAGGAAGGAGCGAAAAGCATGAATGGGGCAACTGATATCGCGGTCGGTACGGCCAAGTCGTCGATCAACGCCACGGCCGAAGGCGAAGAGTTCCTGACCTTTACCTTGGGCAAGGAAGAGTACGGCATCGAAATTCTCAAAGTGCAGGAAATACGCAGCTACGAGGCGGTAACCTCGATCGCCAACGCCCCGGCCTTCATCAAGGGCGTGGTGAATCTGCGCGGCACCATCGTGCCCATCATCGACATGCGCATCAAATTCAAGCTGGGAGAGGCGGAATACACCCAATTCACCGTGGTGATCATCCTCAACGTGGCCGGCCGGGTGGTCGGCATGGTGGTGGACAGCGTCTCCGACGTGGTCGCGCTCGCGGCGGAGCAGATCCGGCCGGCGCCCGACTTTTCGTCCTCGTTCGACGTGAAATACATCACCGGACTGGGCACGGTGGACAAGCGCATGTTGATTCTGGTCGACATCGAGAAGCTGATGTCGGCGAGCGATATGGCATTGATGGACTCGGTGCACTGAACCGCGCAGCGACCGGATTTGACTAACAGCCCGCGACAAGAGTCGTTTTGTCACGGGCTGAAATAGGGGAGCACGAGGGGAGAGCCCCGAAGGATGTGAGCTTCGGGCATATCCCCTCGACGTGTGACGGACTCTAACGCTAGGAGGGACGAAAATGCGAAATGCAATGAGCGGAAACGCATGGGTGCAGTGCTTGACGGCGGCGGCGCTTGCCGCGTGGGTAGGCGGGGCCGCCTGGGCGGCGCAGAACGCGAGCGCCAAAGAGGCGGAGTCGATGGTGAAGAAGGGAGTCGCCTTCATCAAGGCCAACGGCAAACCGAAGGGCTATGCCGAAATCAGCAACAAGCAAGGGCAGTTCATCGACCGCGACCTCTACCTCGTTGTCTATCAAATGGACGGCAAGGTTCTGGCGCACGGGGCCAACGAGAAAATGATCGGCAAGGTGCTGATCGACCTGAAGGACATCGACGGCAAGGAGTTCGTACGCGAACGCGTGGAGCTGGCGAAAGCGAAAGGCACCTTCTGGCAAGACTACAAGTTCACCAATCCGGTGACCAAGAAGGTCGAGCCGAAGTCGATGTACTGCGAGCGCGTGGACGATACCGTGGTCTGCGGCGGCATCTACAAATAGGCAGCCGGCGCAGAAAAATAGGGTGTACGACGAGACGGGCGGAGGAGCGGCATCATGAAGATCTGGCAGAAAATCGCGTTGGCCCCGGCGGTGGCGATAGCCTTTCTCGCCCTGCTGGGCGCCGTGTCGTACTTCATGTTGGCGCGGCAGCAGTCTGCGCTGGATGACCTGTACGGCAACCGCATCGGCAGCTATCGCTTCGCCGCCGATTCGGCGCAGTCGATCAGCGAGGTGCACTCCAACGTCTACCGTTTATTCACCTGGGTCGCGAATCTGAAAGAAGACAAGATCAAGCAGATCACGAGCGAGCAGGATGCGCGCATCGACGCCGTTGCGAAACAGATGAACCAATTTGCGGCGCGCACCGACGTCAGCGGCGAGGAACGCAAGCTCGCGCAGGAATTGGCGAAGAAACTCGCCAAATACCGGCAGGACGTGGACACGGCGATCGACCTCAGCACGGTCGACGTGAGCACCGGCATCAGCGCCATGCAGGCGGCGGACAGCGGGTTTCAGGCCATGCACAAGGATTTCGGTCAGTTCGTCAAACTCGAAGGGGACTACGGGCGCGTCGCCTACGAGGGCGCGAAGAGGGCGTTTACCGAGGCGACCTTCGCCTTGGTAGCGATTCTGGCGCTGGCGCTGGCAGTCTCCGTCGCCGCCGCGCTGTGGATGAGCCGCATCATCACGCGGCCGCTGCTGCGAGCGGTGGGGGTGGCGAAGACGGTGGCGGCAGGGGATCTGACCAGCAAAGTGGAAGTCAGCTCGCGCGACGAGACCGGCGAACTGCTGCAGGCCTTAGGCGACATGAACGCCAATTTGCGCAAGATCGTGGGCGAGGTGCATGCGAGCGCGGCCGCGTTCGGCAGCGGTACGAAGGAGATCGCCGCGGGCAACTCTGACCTGTCGCAGCGCACGGAAGAGCAGGCGAGTTCGCTGGAGGAGACGGCGAGCTCGATGGAAGAGTTGACGAGCACGGTGAAGCAGAACGCGGAGAACGCACGGCAGGCGAACCAGCTCGCGCAAGGGGCAAGCGCCGTGGCGGTGAAGGGCGGTCAGGTGGTGGGCGAAGTGGTGGGCACGATGAGCTCGATCAACGAGAGCTCGAAGAAGATCGTGGACATCATCGGGGTGATCGACGGCATTGCGTTCCAGACGAACATCCTGGCGCTGAACGCGGCGGTGGAAGCGGCGCGGGCAGGCGAGCAGGGACGGGGCTTTGCGGTGGTGGCCTCTGAAGTGAGGAGTCTTGCGCAGCGCAGTGCAGCGGCGGCGAAGGAGATCAAGGCGCTGATCGGGGATTCGGTGGAGAAGGTGGGGGCGGGGACGAAGCTCGTGGACGAGGCGGGCAAGACGATGGAAGAGATCGTCGCTTCGGTGAAGCGGGTGACCGACATCATGGCGGAGATCACGGCGGCGAGCGCGGAGCAGAGTGCGGGGATCGAGCAGGTGAACCAGGCGATCGCGCAGATGGACGAGGTGACGCAGCAGAATGCGGCGCTGGTCGAAGAGGCGGCGGCCGCAGCCGCCACTCTGGAAGATCAGGCTTCGCATCTGGGGCGGGCTGTCTCGGTATTCAAGTTGGAATCGACCGACGAGGCGGCGGCAGACCCGGCGGCGTTGGAGCAAGACGAAGACCAGCACGAGGCTCAGGCCTTCGTCGAGAGGCGCGGTGCCAATCGGGCACGCAACGTTACTCGGCTCCCGGCGCGCACGGAACAAGCAGAAAGCGCTGGGTCGAACAAGCGAGTGAGCGGAGAAAAGAGGGGCTAAGGAACGGCCGGCAAGGGAGCAGCTTGCGGGCTTTACCAGCTGCAACCGTCCACGGAATATTCCCCAATTTACAGAAGCGCAGCGCCGGCGGTCGGCCTGCGACAGGGAAAGCATTTGTTGAAGAAAGGTAATCGAAGGATGAATCTGAAGAAGTTGTTCGTGCCGGCCACATTGCTGATGGGCCGATTGCGTCTGACACGCAAGTTTGCCCTTTCCGGTGTAGTGGCCGGCGTGCTGCTGATCTATCTGGGAGTCGCCGCGGTGAGCCGCCTGCACGAGCGGGTGCGCATGATCGAGTCGGAACGGGCGGCGCTCAGCCTGGTCGCTCAGCTGGTCGAGTGGAACAAGGTGCTCATAGAAAACCGGCGCATCGCGTCCACTTCCGCGACCGGGGACCAAGCGGTACGCGAGCGCCTGAAGCGGCAAGCGGAAACCAACGAACAAGTGCTTGCACGCATCGAGCAGGGCGTAGAACGCGGCAAGTCCTGGTTCGATATGAGCGCCGAGGCGAAAGGCCTGCGCGACGGCTGGCTGGAACTGCAAAAGAAAGTCGATGCTCTGCCCTTGGACCAGGATTTCGCCCAGAAAAGCTTTGCCGTGCATGCACCAGAATACGAGCGCCTGTACACCTTCCTGCGCGATCTCGGCAACAAATCGCGCCTGGCGCTGGATTCGGACCTCGACCTGTTCTATCTCGGCTATCCACTGGCCAATCACACGCCGCGCACCGCCGGGATCGCCGTACGCATTGCGGCGTACGCGACCTTGAACACCGCGCGCGGAGAGGTTACCGCGAAGGACAAGCTGTTTTATGAGGTCACCGAGGCGCGGCTGCTGGATACGTTCGGCGGTGTCGAAAGCATGCTCGGACAGTCGATGAAGGCCAATGCGCTGGTCGACAGCCGCTTGGGCAAGGACTTTGCCGCGCTCAAGGCCGCTTCCAAGGAATTGCTGTCTTTCGTGCAGAAGAACTTCGTCGAGAGTCACTCCATCACCGTCACGCAGCAGGATGTGGCGCGCGCGGCGCAGCCGGGCATCGACGCCGCATGGGCACTGGTCGAGCACAACCGAGCGGTGATGGACGAAGTGCTGGCGCAGCGTACCGACGCCGCAGCGATGATGCGTAACGCCCTCGCGGTGATGGTGCTGGCAGGCATCTTGCTGTCGATCTATTTGTTCGTTGGCATGTATTTCGGCATTGCCGAAGAGATGGCGCGCGCGGCGCGCGCGACACGGGCCATCGCCAGAGGTGAACTGGGGCGGGTGCCCAAAGGCGCATCCAGCGACGAATTCGCGGACTTGCTGCTGGAACTCGAACGCACCGACCGTGCGCTGCACGGCATGATCGGCGAGGTCCGCTCTGCCGCCGGTGCCATTCAGAACGCCTCGGCCGAAATCGCTGCGGGCAACTCTGACCTGTCGCAGCGCACGGAAGAGCAGGCGAGTTCGCTCGAGGAGACGGCGAGCTCGATGGAAGAGTTGACGAGCACGGTGAAGCAGAACGCGG
>CAZMGP010000031.1:0-60296 GCA_964565875.1 uncultured Enterobacteriaceae bacterium | reverse complement strand
ATCGTGCCAGAAAGCTCTACTTCTAGACTGTCTACATTTCGGGGAAGCTTACGGGTGAGGATGGTGTCCACCAAGTCTGGCGAGTGGACACCAAGATGGAGCGAAAGCCGACGGCGCGCGATCCGGTGCGGGTGACGCGCAACGGCCGGCGCTATTTCAGCAAAGCGCACAAGGAAGCGGTCATTGCAAAGTGTTTGACGCCTGGCTCGTCGCTGGCGGCCGTGGCGCCTGCAAATGGATTTAACCCGAACGTGGTTCGCAAATGGGTGCGAAAGCGCCAGGCGCGCGAGGCATTGGCGGGGCCGCGTGCGAAGCTTGTGCCGGTCGCGCTGACCGCGGAGCAAGTAAGCGCTGTGCGGCAGGATTCACTGAGGCAATCCGCTGTGACACAGGCCGCGGTCTGCGAGAGCGGGTCAATGCAGATCCGGATCGGTGCGATCGAGCTAACGGTGCGCGGAGTGGTAGAGCGCGCCCAATTGGCCATGGTGCTCGAAGTTCTGCTGCGGTCGCGATGATCGCACCGCCAGCGCAGACCCGGGTGTGGCTTGCAACCGGGGTGACCGATATGCGTAAGGGCATGGATGGGCTCGCGGCGCTTGTTCAGACCGCGCTCATCGAGAACCCGTTCTCGGGCCACATCTTCGTATTTCGCGGCCGACGCGGCAATCTGGTGAGGCTACTGTGGTTTGATGGCGATGGACTTTGCCTGTTCGCCAAGCGTCTGGAGCCTGGGCGCTTTGTGTGGCCGCAGGCGACAAGCGACAGTGTTGCGTTGAGTGCGGCGCAGTTATCGATGTTGCTCGAAGGCATCGATTGGCGTCAGCCGAAAAGAACTTGGCAACCAGAGCTCGCGGCGTAGTCGCTGTCGATGAAATAATTATTGATTTCTTGTGAACTTATTCGACGCTGGTGCGTTTGATTAGCATAACCAACAACGAGCCGATCGCACCACCGACGCATGACGATCGACAAGCCGCAAACCTCCGAAGAAATTGCTGCCCCGCTGCCCGAGGACGTTGCGGCGTTGAAAGCACTGGTCTTGGAACAGCGTGCGATGCTTGCGCTGCGCGTAGCCGAGATCGAGCAATTGAATCTCTTGATCGCGAAGCTGCGCCGCATGCAATTTGGACGTTCCTCGGAACGGCTTGACCGGCAGCTCGAGCTACTCGAACTGCGCCTGGAAGAATTGCAGAGTGCTCAAGCTGAATTGCCGAGCAGCAAACCCAGGGCCGAAGAGAAATCCAAACCGGTACGCCGGTCGCTCCTGGAGCACCTGCCACGTGAGCGCGTGGTGTACGAGCCTGCGTGCAATTGCCCGGACTGCGGCGCAGCAATGAAGCGAATTGGCGAAGACGTCTCCGAAGTGCTTGACTACATGCCGGCGCGCTTCCGAGTGATCCGGCACGTGCGCCCGAAGATGGCTTGCCCGAGCTGCGAGCGCATTGTGCAAGTGCAGGCGCCCTCTCGCCCGATCGATCGGGGTCTTGCCGGGCCGGGGTTACTTGCACATATCCTTACGTCCAAGTACGCCGATCATCTGCCGCTTTACCGGCAGGCGCAGATCTACGCTCGGGAAGGCGTGGAGCTGGAACGCTCTACGATGGCCGAGTGGGTCGGCGGATGCTCCCGGTTGCTCGATCCGTTGATCGAGTCTCTGGGGAGCTACGTGTTTGCGGCCGATAAACTCCATGCCGATGACACGCCGGTGCCCGTGCTCGATCCCGGGCGCGGCAAGACCAAGACCGGGCGGCTCTGGACTTACGTGCGCGACGATCGGCCCGGGGCAAGCACTGATCCGCCGGCGGTGCTATTTCGCTACGCACCGGACCGGCGCGGCGAGAGGCCGCGCGAACACCTGAAAGACTTCAACGGAATTCTGCAGGCTGACGCTTGCTCGGGTTTCGGACACATGTATGAGGGTGGGCGAATTCTGGAAGCTGCCTGCTGGGCCCATGCCCGACGCGCCTTCTACGACATCCACCAGGCGAATCAATCGCCGCTTGCCGCCGAAGCGCTCGCGCGCATCAGGGCGCTTTATGCGATCGAGAACGCCATTCGGGGTGGCTCGCCAGATGAGCGTGCCGCCGCTCGCCAAGCGCGCGCCGAACCGTTGCTTGATTCGCTATGCGAGCGGCTGCGCCAGAGCCTTGCTCGGGTATCGAAGAAATCCGAGCTCCCCAAGGCGATCGGCTATGTGCTCACGCGCTGGACGGCGCTCACCCGCTATGTCGCCGATGGCCGTATCGAGATCGACAACAACGCCGCTGAACGCGCGCTGCGCGCAGTGGCACTGGGCAGAAAGAATTATCTCTTCTGTGGTTCCGACGTTGGTGGCGAGCGGGTCGCGGGCATCTACAGCTTGATTGGCTCGGCAAGACTGAACGCTCTGGACCCTGAGGCGTATTTGCGCACGGTGCTCGAGCGCATCGCCGACCATCCGATCAACCGCATCGAGGCGCTTCTGCCCTGGGCAATTGCGGCCGAATCCGCATCAGAGGAGCGGCTCGCCGCTTGATTCGCCGGCTCTAATCTGCGAGCCTTGCGCCATTATGGCGAAACCCAAGGCGCGCGCTACAAGCCTATATTGCTTGCACATCCAGTTGCAGGAAATCGTCCCCGCGATCTGGCGGCGTTTCTGGATCGAGGGCAACGTGTTGCTCATCAACCTGCACCATACGATTCAGGCTGCAATGGGCTGGACCGATGCGCACCTGCACGAGTTTCATATCGGCGCAGTTACCTATGCAACGCCCGATCCGGAGGATGACCCGGAGAGAATCGTCGTCGATGAGCGCCGCGCGCAATTGGATAAGGTGCTCAAAGGGATTTCAAGCTTCGGTAACTTGTACGACTCCGGCGATGGCTGGGAGCATCGAATTACGGTCGAGAGAATTGAGCCATTACCGGAACACCCCTACGGTTGTGCGCAAATCGAGGCCGGGGAGCGAGCCTATCCGCCGGAGGACGCGGGCGGCTCCCACAGCTACCAGGCGTTTCTCGATCAATACGCGAAGAACCCGAAGCACAAAGAGGTGCGTGAGTTCCTGCGCTGGGCTGGCGAAGACTTCGATCCCGCGCGGTTTGACCGTCATGCCGCCAATGCCGCGCGCTGCTGCGCATGACCTGGAATCAGTGGGGCCAGTAACCAAGCTGCCCGCGAGTCAAGACGGTGGTCGCCGGACGCCTACCGATTTTTTAATTTCTTGAGTATTCCAGATCGGACTGAAGGTGAGGGGCGCCGTCACCGGATTACCTTCGGAAGACTGCAGGCTTGGCCTTTCAACCAACGTTTTCCGGCCTTAAGCTACTGAGAAACGAGAAGGTCTGAGCTGGTCAGGATTCGCTTTCTGACTATGAAAACGCACGGATTTAACAACAAACCATTTCGGAGTAACGTACAGAGGACGCGCTTTTCATTGGCAACTGAGGCAGACGCTGAAGGGCATTGCGCGTGCCGCGGATGTAGATACTAGGCGTGTGGGCGGCGAGCGTAAGTTGCAGAGACATGGCGGACGAAGATTGCACACTTAGACAGACTGGCGGCTCTGTAGGACGTCTGGGGGCCGCCGATGTACGAGAAGGTGGAGCGAGCGCTTTGCGAAACGCATCCCGCAAGCTGGAGAGTAGATCGGGCAGGGGAGGGCGCTCTGCGCCGCATGGCCCACCGCAGGTTCGTTGCGTCACCGACGGGCCTATGAAATGATAAGGCGTATCGGGCATCGTCCTATGGGCGAACACCGCAAGCCAAGCTCTGTTTTGACCGATGCATTCAAGCCGCCACATCGAGGGTCCATTCCAAGCGCGCCGCGAAGACCGGCTCTTGCTGTTGTGCCTGCTCGCGTCGATTGCCCTGCATGCCGCGGTATTGTTCGGCATACCTGGGCTGCGTGCGTCGGCGCAACGCGGGAATGCGCTATCGGTATTGACGGCGACCCTTATGCCTCGGCCAGCCGCGCCGATTGTCTCTCCGCAGCCAGCCAAGCTGCCCGAGCGACCCGTCACGCATCCGGCGCCGCGGCCGGCACTGGCCAAGGTGGCCGCGGTGCCAATACAGGACTCCAAACCGGCAGTGGCCCCCACGGTGCCCGCTCCCACGGAAGCGCCTGCAGCCGCGCCGAGTGCGCCGGCGGCAGCCCCGAGTGCTGCGGCCAAACCCGCACCGCAGCCTTCCGGCGCTCTTCCCGCGCCTGAACCGCCTTCCAAGGTGGGGACGGAACTCGACGCCGGAACCCTGGAGCAGTACCGCCTGGCGCTAATCGTCGCGACTCGGCGCTACAAACGCTATCCGGCGATCGCGATGGAGAAGGGCTGGCAGGGCAGGGTGGAAGTGCATATGGTGATCGGCGCCAATGGCATGATCGCCAGCGCTTCGATCAAGGCGAGCAGCGGCCATGAAATCCTGGATAACCAGGCACTGGACATGCTCAAGAAGGGCAAGACAACGGTGCCGATTCCAACAGGCTTGCGCGGCAAGGATTTCAGCGTCGACGTCCCGGTGATCTTCAACCTGGACAATCGGAACACCTAGCGCCGCGTAGTCAGGAAGAGGTGAGCTGAGGGCGGTCGGAGCGTTGCGGATCTGCTTCCACTGCCCGCATCAGGGCGAGAATCCCGAGCAGGGTAGCGAAATAGAACAGAAGCTGGATGCCGTAGGGCCGGGCGCTATAGCCGACGAGGGTATGCAGCACCCGACCGAGCAAGCCGTCGTCGGCGATCAGCGCTGCCGTATCCCATATTTCGTTGCCAAGCGCGGGAAGGATGTCGGCCTGCACCAGGAATGCGGATCCCTGAGAGGCCATGCCCGCCGCGAGCAAAAGGATCATCCAGCCTGTCACCTTGAACAAAAGCGAACGGGGGATGACGACGAGCCCGAGGTAGAGCGCCGTGCCGACGGCGGCTCCGGACGCGACGCCGATCAGCGCGCCACCCAGCACGTCGCCGGCGCTGCCGCGCGTCGACGACGCGGCGACCCCGTACAAAAAGAGGACTACCTCGGAGCCTTCCCGCAGCACCGCCATGCCTACGACCGCAGCCAGTACGCGCGCGGGCTTGGCGCCTGCTCTAATCGCTTGGCCGACATCGCTCAAGCTGCGTGCGAGTTCGCGGCCGTGTCGGCTCATCCAGACGTTGTGCCAGCCGAGCATCAGCACCGCTGCGAACAATACCGAGGCGTTGAGCAGTTCTTGCCCGACCCCTTCCGCGGCCGACGCGATGCGATCGGCGAAAACGGCGACAACAGTCGCGCCCAGCAGCCCTAAGGCGACGCCGGCGCTTACCCATAGACCGCGCATGCTGGTGCCGCGGGTCGCCGCGAGCACGATGCTCACCACCAGGGCAGCCTCAAGCACTTCTCGGAAGACGATGATGGCGCTGGCGAGCATGGCGTGGATCACTTCGCGACGATTTGGCCTTGCGCGGTGCGCTCGTGATATTCGCCGACGAACCTGTAGGTTCCGGGCTTGAGAGGGCCGATGTTGATCAGAATCTTGCTCTTGCCGGGAACGACCTTCTCCCGCCCTAAGTCCGCGCTTTCGAACTCTTCCGGCGTCGCATCCAGATTCTGAATGCTCAATTTGAGCTTCTTTCCCGCCGGCACCTCGAGCTGGCTTGGCTCGAAGCGATGGTCCTTAATGGTCAGAGACAGGGGCTCGTCGGCCGTGGCTGCAAGCGCAGGCCCGGCTGTGCCAAGTGCGATCAACAACGCGGTGCTTGAAACGACTAATTTCATGTCGGCTCGAAATTGAGGAGGCGCTTAGATAATAATGGTTCCCATTTCTTATGTCAAGCCCGTAACCACTTTGCAGGCAAGAGTAGTGCTTGCCGGCGGGGAAAGACCTCGGATCTTCGGTTCAGCGACGCCTTGCAGCTGCCAACGCGGCGACGGCCCTACGCGTATGTTGGATCAGCCCGGCGGCAGAATGACGCGGCGGGCGCCGTTGTAGCGCCGAACCCAATAATTCGCGCCTAGGCTTTCCACGCGGACTTCTCCGCCGCTTGAAGGGGCATGGATGAATCGATCCTCGCCCAGGTAGATGCCGACATGCGAATAGTCGCGCCGCAGCGTGTTATAGAACACCAGATCGCCGGGACGAAGCGCCGAGCGTTCCACCGGCCGACCCGCATGGCTCAGTTCAGCCGTGTTGCGTGGCAGGGCCAGTCCTGCCCCCTGCCGATAGGCGTAGGCGACCAAGCCACTGCAGTCGAAGCCCGTCTGCGGCGATAGGCCGCCTTCGCGGTACGGGGTGCCGAGGTAGGCGAGCGCCTGCAGGGCGACCCCGCTTGCAACGTCGGTCGCGCTAATGGCGGGCGCGCTCATGGCGGCGGGCTCGGGCTCGGCGTCCGACGGGCGTACGGATTGGCCGGCGCAGCCGAGCAGGCCTGCAGACAGGAATCCACTTAAAAACAGTAGATTATGAGTTCGCATTCAAGTAATCTAGGAGATGTGCGGGGAAAAGTAAAGAATTATCGATCTGTTGCTTGGACTTTTCCCGGCGCCGGGCCGTTAATGACTGCATGTGGCACCAGGCACCAGGACTTCGCATGAATCGCGCGCTTTACTTGCTATGGCTCGTGCTGTGGACGCTTAGCTCTAGCGTCTGCGCCGCCGAGTTGGAAGTGGTGACGCTTAAATACCGAAGTGCGGAGGAAGTGGTCCCGGTCATTCGCCCGCTGCTCGCGCCTGGCGGCACGGTGAGCGGCTTACAGAACCAGCTCATCCTGCGCACGACTAGAGCCAATCTGGCGGAGATTCGAAAAGTGCTGGAGCGCGTCGATGCGATGCCGCGGCGCCTGATGATCTATGTACGTCAAGATGCGGAAGGATTGAGTGCGGAAGCGGGAGGGGTGGTCACCGCCGAGACGCGGGCGGCCGCGCGCGCGTCGGGGGAGATCAAGGCGCGCATTTACGAAACGCGCGGCGCCACCGACGACAGCGTCACGCAGCGCGTCCAGGTTCTCGAGGGGCGTCCGGCGACCATCCAAATCGGGCAGTCGGTGCCGGTCCCGGCGTACGCCGTCACGCGCGGCATAGGGGGAGTGACGGCGGTACAAGGCGTCGAATATCGGGATTACTCGACTGGATTCGTGGTCGTGCCGAGAATTGCGGGCGATCGCGTCACCCTCGAGATCAGCCCGCGGCGCGAGACACCGACGGATAGCCTAGGCGGCGCCGACACCCAGCGTGCGGCCACCATGGTGAGCGGCGCCTTGGGCGAGTGGATCGAAATCGGCGGCAGTGCCGCGAACGAATCCCGGCGCGAGTCCGGCCTGCTGCTCGGCGCCGCAGGACAGCGCAAGGACTACCGCAGCATCTGGGTGAAAGTCGAGGAAATCAGGTAGGTCGCGCGTGTTAGCATTGCACGGGCTGCCGTAGGTGCGCAGCGCCCGCTTCGCAGCCCTGCTTTCACAGTTTCCTCGTTCATGTCGCTTCCCGCAGATAGCCAACTCGAGGCCATATTTGGCGCAGACGGCGCGCTCGGCCAGACCATTTCCGGCTATCGCGTGCGCCGGCAGCAGGTCGACATGGCGCTCGCCATTTCGCAGGCGATGCGCGAGAGCAGCCTGCTCGTCGCCGAAGCCGGGACCGGAACGGGCAAGACGTTCGCCTATCTGGTACCGGCGTTGCTTTCCGGTGGCAAGGTAATCATTTCCACAGGCACCAAGAACCTTCAGGACCAGCTCTATAACCGCGACCTGCCGACAGTGCGCGAAGCGCTTCGAGTTTCAGTGAGCACTGCGCTTCTGAAAGGGCGCGCGAACTACGTCTGTCATCACCATTTGGCGACGGCACTTGCGGATGGCCGCTTGGCGAGTCGCCAAGACGTGGCGCACTTGCACAAGATCGCACGCTTTGCCCAGGTGACCAAGACGGGCGACCGCGCGGAGCTTACCGAGGTACCCGAGAACGCCCCCGCCTGGCAGCTCGCGACGTCTACGCGCGACAACTGCCTCGGGCAGGAATGTAAGCAATATGGCGAATGCTTCGTCATGGCGGCGCGGCGCGAAGCGCTATCCGCCGACATCGTGGTCGTCAATCACCACCTCTTTTTCGCCGACGTCATGTTGAAGGACGAAGGCATGGCCGAATTGCTGCCAGCCTGCAATGCGGTGATTTTCGATGAGGCACACCAGCTGCCGGAGACGGCGACGCTGTTCTTCGGCGAAAGCCTGAGTTCCGGCCAGGTGCTCGATCTGTGCCGCGACACGCTCGCCGAGGCTGCGGCCGCCGGCGCGGCCGTGCCCGAACTGCGCCCCGCTGTGAACGCGGTGGACAAGGCAAGCCGCGACGCAAGGCTCGCGCTGCCGGCCGAAGCGACGCGTCTGGCCTACGCGCTTGCGAACGCGAAGCCGGCGTTCAAGGAAGCCTTGGCGGCGCTCGAAGAGCGATTGGAGAAGCTGGCAGGCCTGCTCGAATCGCAGGCACAGCGAAGCGAGGGTTTGGAAAACTGCTGGAAGCGCGCGCTCGAGCGACACGCCCAGCTCGGGCGCTGGATCGACGCCGAAGCGGAAGGCATGGTGCGCTGGGCAGAAACCTACAGCGCAAGCTTCCAGCTGAATTCCGCGCCGTTAGACATCGCTGAAATATTCCGCAAGCAGTTGCAGGGCCATCCGCGCGCCTGGATCTTTACTTCGGCCACGCTGGCCGTGAACCGGGATTTCAGCCATTACCTTGCCGAAATGGGCCTAGGCGATGCGCGCACCGCCTGCTGGGACAGCCCCTTCAACTATCCCGAGCAGGCGCTGCTGTACGTACCCGAAGGTCTGCCCGCACCCAACGACCCAGAGCATACGGCCGCAGTGGTCGATGCGGCGTGGCCCGTCATTCGGGCAGCCGGAGGGCGCGCGTTTCTGCTTTTCACGACGCTGCGCGCAATGCGCCGCGCACACGAGCTGCTGCAGGACCGGTTCGAAGCCGAACGCGTCAACTATCCCCTGCTGTTGCAGGGCGAAGGCACGCGAAACGAGCTTCTCGAGCGCTTCCGCCGCCTGGGGAATGCCGTGCTGGTCGCGAGCCAAAGTTTCTGGGAGGGGGTGGACGTGCGCGGCGAGGCGTTGTCGCTAGTGGTGATCGACAAATTGCCTTTTGCGCCGCCGGACGACCCGGTGCTCGCCGCCAGAATCGAATACCTCGACAAACAGGGGAAGAACGCGTTCATGGAATATCAGCTGCCGCGCGCGGCCATCAGCTTGAAACAGGGGGCGGGGCGGCTGATCCGCGACGAGACGGATCGCGGCGTACTCATGATCTGCGATCCGCGACTGGTCGCCAAGCACTACGGCAAGCGCATCTGGATGAGCCTTCCGGCGATGCGCAGGACGCGCACGCTCGGCGATGTGACGGAATTTTTCGCCGCCTCTCCGGTAGAATAGCGCCTCGCCAATGCGGGCGTTTCTGAAGTTATGAACACGAACTTGCTTGCGCATTGACCAGACGGACCAACGGTAATCGACCGACGGAAGAAATGAACGTACTCGTGACAGGCGCGGCTGGCTTTATCGGTTCTGCGCTCACTCTGCGGCTGCTCGAACGCGGCGACCGCGTCGTCGGCGTCGACAATCTGAACGATTACTACGACGTGCGGCTGAAGGACGCGCGTTTGGCTCGGCTGCTCAGCCATCCTTCTTTCGTGTTCGAGAAATTCGACATCTGCGAGCGCGAGCGGACGGCGCGGCTATTCGCCGAGAACAAATTCGACGCGGTAATGCACCTCGCGGCTCAGGCGGGTGTGCGCTACTCGATCGAGCATCCCCACGCCTACGCCGACGCCAACCTGGTGGGATTCGTGAACGTCATCGAAGGCGCGCGCCGCTCCAAGGTCGGGCACTTCGTCTTCGCCTCCTCGAGCTCAGTCTACGGCGCAAACGGCAAACTTCCCTTCAGCGAAGACGACAACATCGACCACCCGGTGTCGCTCTACGCGGCGACGAAGAAGGCGAACGAACTGATGGCGCACAGCTACGCGCATTTGTACGGCGTGCCCTGCACGGGTTTGCGCTTCTTTACCGTCTACGGCCCGTGGATGCGCCCGGACATGGCTTTGCTCAAGTTCGCGCGCGGCATTCTCGCCGGGGAATCGATCCAAGTGTTCAACCGCGGCGACATGGTGCGCGATTTCACCTACATAGACGACATCGTCGAAGGCGTCGTCCGGGTAATCGATCGACCGGCGCAACCCGACGCCGCGTGGTCGGCGCTAGCACCTAAGCCTTCGACCAGCGCCGCGCCCTACCGCATCTACAACATCGGCAACGGCCAGCCGGTCAAGTTGATGCGCTATATCCAAGTGCTGGAGGATTGTCTGGGCAAGGAGGCGAAGCTTGAACTTCTGCCGCTCCAAGCGGGGGACGTGCGCGAGACCATTGCAGACGTTTCCCGCCTGCATGCAGCTGTAGGGTTCACACCGGCGACGCCGGTCGAGGTGGGCGTCGCGCGTTTCGTCGATTGGTATCGATCCTATTACGGTGGTTGATGCCGGGCGCTGTGTTCGCCTGGCTTTGATTAACGACAAGTGAGGAAAGCATGAAAGTTCTGATCACCGGTGGCGGCGGCTTCATTGGCTATCGGCTCGCGCGGGCATTGCTTAAGCGTGGCGCGCTGGCCAATGCGGAGGGCAAACAGACGCCTATTTCGCAGATCGTGTTGTTCGATACCGGATTTCCGGCACAGACCGATCCACGGCTCAAATGCGTGAAAGGCGATTTCACCGATCGCGCGCTACTCGCCGAGATCATGGGCAATGACACCGAATCGGTATTCCATCTCGCGGCGGTGGTGAGCGGCGGGGCGGAAGCCGATTTCGATCTCGGCATGAAGGTGAATCTCGAGGGTACCCGTGGGCTGCTCGAGGCGTGCCGCAAACAGGCGCGGCCGCCGCGTTATGTGTTCGCGAGTTCCGTTGCCGCGTTCGGGGGCGACTTGCCCCCGGTCCTGGACGATTCCACCACCCCCAATCCGCAGACTTCCTATGGCGCGCAGAAGGTGTGCGGCGAATATCTCACGACCGACTTCAGCCGCAAGGGTTTCATCGACGGGCGGTCGCTGCGGCTGCCGACCATCGTGGTGCGAGCTGGCAAACCCAATCTCGCGGCTTCCTCGTTCGCAAGTGGCGTCATCCGCGAGCCGCTGAACGGGGTGATATCCGAATGCCCGGTAGGCCCGGAAACAGGGGTGTGGCTGCTCTCGCCGAGGAAGGTTGTCGAAGCTTTCATCCGCGCGCACGACCTTCCGTCCTCGGTCTGGGGCGTCAGCCGAGTAGTGAATCTGCCGGGAATCACGGTGAGCGTGGCGCAGATGGTCGAGGCGTTGCGCAAAATCGGCGGCGACCAGCTTGCCTCGCGCGTGCAATGGAAGCCGGATGCGCGCATCCAGGCGATCGTTAAGACCTGGCCGGCGCGCTTCACCACCGAGCGCGCCTTGAAGCTGGGATTCGAAGCCGATGCGGATATCGAAAGCGTGATCCGCGACTACATCCGCGACGAAGGTATCAAGGTTTAGGAAGTCTAAGGAGCATTGCCGCGCCGGCCGCCGGGGGGCTCAGTCAGCAGCCGGCTGCGGAACGCGGTGGGCTGCTACCAGGCGTTCCCCCAGATCATCCACCACGGATCTTTCTTGCCGGCGGCCCCGGTGAAATATGGGCTGTTGGGAAAATTCTTGTGCATGACGCGATCGGCGTCGTCGCGTAGATCGTTCATGCCGAGGGCGTCGTAGGCCTTCACCATGATGAACAGCGCCTCCTCCACGGCGGGCGCCTGCGAGTAATTGAGCAGCGTGTACTGCGCCCGATTCGCCGCCGCAATGTAGGCGCCGCGCTTCATGTAATAGCGTGCGACGTGCACTTCGTGCGAAGCAAGCGCATTTACCAGATATTTCATGCGTTCAATGCCGTCAGGCGTGTACTTGCTCTCGGGAAAGCGATTGACGAGCTCTTTGAACGCGTCGAACGATTCGCGCGCTGCCTTGGGATCGCGCTCGGTCAGGTCCTGCTTGCTGATCTTGCCGAGCAAGCCCAGGTCCTCGTTGAAGTTGACCAGGCCCTTCAGGTAGTAGACGTAGTCGACGTTCGGATGATTGGGATGCAGTTTGATGAAACGGTCGCAGGCGGCGATGGACGAAGCGTGCTCGCCCTCCTTGAAGTAAGCGTAGGCGAGTTCCATCTGCGCCTGTTGCGCGTAGCGGCCGTAGGGAAAGCGCGCTTCGAGCTTCTCCAAATACTTGATCGCGTTGGTGTAGCCGTTCTTCGCCATCTCGTCCTTGGCTTCGGTGTAGAGCTTATCGGCGGACCAGCCGGCGGTTTCGTCTTTCACCTCCGGAAGCAGGCCGCAGGCGCCCAACAGCAGGGCGAGAATTACCGCTAAACTACGTTTCATGATGGCGGGAGCGGAAATTAAGGAAACGAAAAATTATAACGCAGTCGAAGCCTCCGAGAGGCGCATTCCCGTCGATTGCGCCGGGCTGCGATTTGACAAAGCGCTCGCCCGCATGTTTCCCGAACACTCGCGCAATCGGCTTGCCGCCTGGATCAAACAGGGCCAGGTGCGGCTGGACGGCGCGGAGGTCGACGCAAAACACAAGGTGTGGGGCGGCGAGCGCGTTATGCTTGCCCTCGTCACAGACCCACGCGAAGCTTCGACCCAGGCGGAGGCGATTGAACTCGAGGTCGTCTACGAAGATGCCGCGTTGTTGGTCATCAACAAGCCTGTCGGACTGGTGGTGCATCCCGGTGCGGGCAATTGGCAGGGCACCTTGATGAACGGCCTGCTGCATCACTGTCCCCAGCTTACCGTCATCCCGCGCGCCGGCATCGTGCACCGCCTGGACAAGGACACGAGCGGCTTGCTGGTAGTGGCGAAGACGCTCGAAGCGCAGACCGATCTGGTGCGGCAGTTGCAGGCACGGACGGTGAAGCGTCAGTATCTCGCCTTAGCTCACGGCGTAGTCGAAAAGGACGGGGAAGTGGATGCGCCGATCGGCCGGCACCAAACACAGCGTACGCGCATGGCGGTGAGCGAGCGCGGCCGCGCGGCGCGCACCCATTACCGTGTGCTGGAGCGCTTCGCTGATGCGACACTACTAGAATGCAGCCTGGAAACCGGGCGCACGCATCAGATCCGTGTGCATCTGCAGTCGATCGGGCATCCGCTCGTCGGCGATCCGGTCTATCGCGGGGCGCGCGGGAGGGGTGCAGCGGGTCCGCTCGCCGCCTTCAAGCGTCAGGCGTTGCACGCTTTCCGCCTGGGGCTCGTGCATCCCCAAACCGGCGCGTTCATGCAGTGGGAAGCGCCGCTGCCGAGCGACATGCAGGCGCTGTTGCGCGAGCTGCGAACATGATCGATCA
Organism: uncultured Enterobacteriaceae bacterium; assembly: GCA_964565875.1. Taxonomy (GTDB): domain Bacteria; phylum Pseudomonadota; class Gammaproteobacteria; order Burkholderiales; family SG8-39; genus 2-12-FULL-64-23. Next base: position 46,962 of record CAZMGP010000031.1, on the reverse strand, counting down.
CGGGTGGATCGTGCCGGCTTGGCCGGCGCCGCCGAACGTGCGCGCACTCGTCACGACTCGTCAGGGCGGGGTGAGCAGCGGCGCCTACGGGAGCCTGAACCTCGGCATGCGTTCTGGCGACGACGTCCGGCTCGTGGCGGACAATCGCGCGCGCTTGCGCCAAGAACTGCCGGCGGAACCGCTTTGGCTGCGACAAGTGCACGGCACGACGGTAGTTGACGCCAGTCTTGTTAGCGGTGAGCCCGAAGCCGACGCCTCATTCGCCCGTAAGCCTGAAAAGGTATGCGCGGTCCTGACCGCGGACTGTCTCCCCGTGTTGCTCTGCGACACCGAGGGCACGACCGTGGCCGTGGCGCATGCAGGCTGGCGGGGGCTTTGCGCCGGCGTCATCGAGCAGACGGTACAGGCGATGGGCCGGCCGGGCGCGGCTTTGCTTGCTTACCTGGGGCCGGCGATCGGAGCGCTTGTCTACGAAGTCGGCTCCGAAGTCCGCGAGGCCTTCCTTGCCAAGGATGCTCAAGCCGCCGAGGCCTTCACGCCGGGGAAGCTGGGCAAGTTCTACGCCGATCTCTACGCCCTCGCGCGGCAGCGTCTGGCGCGAGCCGGGGTTTCCCGGATTTTCGGCGGCGGCTACTGCACCTACACAGAGGGCGAGCGCTTCTTCTCCTATCGCCGCGATGGAGCCTGCGGGCGCATGGCGAGCCTCGTCTGGCGGGTCGCCTGATCATGCCGATCCTCGCCTGGATCACGATCGCAAGCCTCGTGGGTGGGGTGCTCTCCGTCGCGTTTGCGGCAATCTTTGCGCTCACCGCGCGCGCGGCGTGGGTGCCGATGCTCATCAGCTACGCCATCGGCGCGCTTCTCGGGGCGGCGTTTCTCGAACTGCTGCCGCACGCGTTCGAGGGCGGCAGCATCCATAGTACGGCAGCCACGATACTCGCGGGCATATTCGGATTTTTCATCCTGGAAAAGCTGGTGCTGTGGCGGCACTGTCACGTCGAGGACTGCGACGCCCACGACCAGCACGCCGACAGCCATGACCACGGCCGCAGCGGCATGCTGATCCTGATCGGCGACAGTTTCCACAATTTCGTCGACGGCATCCTGATCGCGGCGGCGTTCATGGAGGACACGCAATTGGGCATCGTCACGGCGCTCGCGATCATCGCGCACGAAATCCCGCAGGAAGTCGGTGATTTCCTCATCCTGCTGCACTCTGGCTACAGCCGCGCGCGCGCCTTTGTGCTGAATCTGGCTTCGAGCCTTGCCATGTTCGCGGGCGGCCTGTTCGCCTATTTCGCGCTTCAGGCGTTACAGGGATGGGTGCAGACCATCCTCGCGCTCGCTGCGGCTAGCATGATCTACGTCGCGGTCGCGGACTTGATTCCGGGTCTGCACAAGAGGCCTGAATTGAAGGCTACAGTGGCGCAATCCACGTTGATCGCCCTCGGTGTAAGTTCGATCTGGCTGGTCGGCTACCTTACGCGCAGTTACGCCGCCTGAGCAGGCCTTACGCTGCTACGGTAGTGGCGTACCATCCGCGATACCTCGACGGCAGACGCATCCACGCGGCGGCCAAAGCTATAATGCCAAGTCTATCGACGGTCCGGAGTTTGCATTGATATTAATTACCGGCGGCGCCGGCTTCATCGGCTCCAATTTCGTGCTGCGGTGGCTGGCTTCGGTCGGGGAACCTGTCGTCAATCTTGACAAGCTTACCTACGCCGGCAATCTGCATAACCTCGACAGCCTGCGCGGCGATGCGCGCCATTGTTTCGTCCAAGGGGACATCGACGACGCGGAAATGGTTGCGAAGCTCCTTCGCCAGCACCAACCGCGCGCGGTAGTGAACTTCGCCGCGGAAAGCCATGTCGATCGCTCGATCCTGGGGCCGGCGGAATTCGTGCGCACCAACATCCGCGGCACATTTACGCTGCTAGAGGCCGCACGCGCCTATTGGGGCGAATTGGCTGACGAGCAGAAGAGGCGATTTCGCTTTCTGCAAATCTCGACCGACGAGGTCTATGGCTCGCTCGAGCCGAACGACGCGCCGTTCAGCGAAACGACGGCCTATGCGCCGAACAGTCCCTACGCTGCATCCAAGGCCGCGGCGGACCACATGGTGCGTGCGCATTGCCACACCTACGGTCTTCCGACGCTCACTACCAATTGCTCGAACAACTACGGCCCGTTTCAGTTCCCCGAAAAGCTTATTCCCTTGGTGATCCTCAACGCGACCGCGGGAAAGCCCATCCCCGTCTACGGCGACGGCATGAATGTACGCGACTGGTTGTTCGTAGATGACCATTGCGCGGGCATTCGCCGGGTGCTGGAGGCGGGCGAACCCGGCGGGGTCTACAACATCGGCGGCAACAGCGAGAAGAACAATCTCGAAGTCGTGCGCACGATATGCGGCTTGCTTGACGAGTTGCGGCCGAGCGCAAACCCGCATGCATCGCTGATTACTTACGTCAAAGACCGGCCAGGCCACGACCGACGCTATGCCATCGATGCCGGAAAGATCCGGCGCGAGCTTGGCTGGAGGCCATTAGAAGATTTCGCCGGCGGCCTTCGAAAGACAGTGCAGTGGTACCTCGATCACCGGGAATGGGTCGAGTCGGTGACCTCGGGCGAATATCAGAACTGGGTCAGCAAGAATTATCAGCAAAGAGGTGCGGCATGAAGGGGATCATCCTGGCGGGAGGCTCGGGCACACGGCTCTATCCCGTTACTCACGCCGTATCGAAACAGCTACTGCCGATTTACGACAAGCCGATGATCTACTATCCGCTGTCGACGTTGATGCTGGCAGGAATACGCGACATCCTGGTGATCTCGACGCCTGAAGACACGCCGCGTTTCAAACAACTGCTTGAGGACGGATCGAAATGGGGATTGAAGCTCTCCTATGCAGTTCAGCCAAAACCGGAAGGCATCGCCCAGGCCTTTCTCATCGGTGCAGATTTCATCGGCGGCGGACGCTCGGCGCTGATACTCGGGGACAATATCTTCCATGGCACCGACTTGGTCGCGCACATGCGCGCCGCCGTTGACAAGGCATCGGGCGCCACGATATTCGCCTATGCGGTGCAGGATCCAGAACGCTACGGCGTGGTCGAAATGGACGCGACAAGAAGGGCGCTCTCCATCGAAGAAAAGCCGAAACAGCCGAAATCGCGCTATGCGGTGACTGGACTGTATTTCTACGACGAGCAGGCCGTCGATTTCGCGCGCGCGCTCAGGCCGTCGGCACGCGGCGAACTGGAAATAACGGATCTGAACCGCCGTTACATGGAACGCGGACAGTTGCAGGTGCAGGTAATGGGGCGCGGCACCGCCTGGCTCGACACCGGCACGCACGAGTCGCTGCACGAAGCTTCTAGCTTCATCCAGATCATCGAAAAGCGGCAGGGGCTCAAGATTGCGTGCGTCGAGGAAATCTCGTATCGCCTCGGCTACATCGACGCGAAACAGTTGGAGATCCTGGCGGCGCCGATGCGCAACAACGGCTACGGCCAGTACTTGTTGAGCGTTCTGCAGGAACGGCTGTTCTAATGCGCGTGACGCCAACCGCGATCGCCGACGTGCTGGTGATCGAACCCACGGTCTACTCGGATGCGCGCGGGTTCTTTTTCGAGAGCTTCAATGAGCGCGCATTCGCCGAGGCGACCGGATTGAACGTCCGCTTCGTGCAGGACAATCACTCGCGCTCGGTGAAGAACACCGTGCGCGGCCTGCATTACCAGATCCGCAGTCCGCAAGGGAAACTCGTGCGCGCCGTAAGCGGCGAAATCTTCGACGTCGTTGTCGATCTGCGCCGCAACTCGCCCAGCTTTGGCAAATGGGTGGGGCATCGTCTTTCCGCCGAGAACAAGAATCTGCTCTGGATTCCTGTCGGATGCGCGCATGGTTTCGCGGTACTGTCCGACTACGCCGATTTTCTGTACAAGACCACGGACTACTGGGCGCCGCAGCACGAGCGCACGCTGCTCTGGAACGATCCCGCGCTCGGCATCGACTGGCCGCTCGCAGGCGTGCCTATCCTCGCGGCGAAGGATCGTGTGGGCAAACCGTTGTCCGAGGCCGAGGTATTCGATTGAGCCGGATCCTCGTCACCGGCAAGAATGGGCAGGTCGGTTTCGAAATGCTGCACAGCTTGGCCGGTCGCGGCGAAATCATCGCCGTGGGGCGCGACGAGATGGATTTCTCCGATCCCGATGCGATCCGCCGCAGGGTGCGTGAGCTTGCACCCGAGCTCATCGTCAACGCCGCTGCTTACACTGCGGTAGACAAGGCCGAAACCGAGCCGCAGCTTGCGCACATGATCAACGGCGTCGCGCCGGGCATACTTGCAGAAGAAGCCAAGCGCCTTGGCGCCGCGCTGATCCATTACTCCACCGACTACGTATTCGACGGAAAGAAGACTTCGCCTTATACGGAAGACGATGAACCGCGGCCGATCAATATCTACGGTGAAACCAAGCTAGCCGGCGAGCGGGCAATCCAGCAAGTCGATGTCGCGCACTTGATCCTGCGCACGAGTTGGGTCTACGCGGCGCGGGGCAAGAATTTTCTCCTGACCATGCTGCGCCTCGCAAGAGAGCGCGATGAGCTTGCGGTGGTCGACGATCAGGTCGGCGCGCCGACCTGGAGTCGGGCGCTTGCTCGTGCGACCGGCGACGTGCTCGATCGGCTGGGCTTCGGCACGCCGGAATTCGCAAGCGCCTGCACGAAGAAGCGCGGCGTCTACCACTTGAGCGCCTCGGGGCAGACTTCCTGGCACGGATTCGCCGAGGCACTCTTCGCCCGGGCAGTAGACCCGACACGCGCGGTTCCGGCTATGACCCTTGATAGGGCTCCGCGCGTAACGCGCATCACGACCGCGCAATATCCGCTACCGGCGGCGCGACCGAACTACTCGGTGCTGTCAAATGACAGACTTGCGCGGGCATTCGGAGTGAACATGCCGGACTGGCAGATCAGTCTTGACGAGTGCATGAGTTGCGGCGCTTGATACCGGGCAGCGACCGGCAGCCAGAATCTTGCGCAATTCTTAAGATGTGATCTGGATTACACAATTCTTGCCGAATTAGATCGAATGGCCGATTGAATTAGCCAAGCGATATTGCTAGCGTAGGCGATATCCGTTCTAGCCAAATTTGCGGAAATGGGGCGCTTATGTCGCTTGAGGTTCCGCTGGCTAGCATGCATTTCGTCTGGGCGCTTGCCACGATCAGCCGGCTCAGGCGCGTTCCTTTTGCCTCCGAACTCCTTACCCAGCAGTTTCCTCCCCCGCATACTGCAACGACTTTAGTGCAGGCGGCCTCGGCATTGGGCTTCGATGCGGAGCGCCGCCGCGCGAACGCGGCGAACGATATTCGGAATATTCCGCTGCCTTGCCTCGCACTTCTCAAGCCCGCAGCGGCACGTCCCAAGGTCGAGGACAGAGGCGACGCTCAAGCGCCTGGAGTTGACGATAGCGAAACGAAGGCGCATTCGCTAGCGCTGGTCGTGAAGGTCGATCGCCGGCGTATCGTCATGTTCGAACCGGGTGCGGTGTCGGGAACAACGCTGACGCCTGAGGATTGTGGCGCGCGCTACGCCGGCGAACTGATCGTCTTCGCGCGACAGCCGGAATCGCCCGCCGATGCCGATGCGATTGCGAGCCGCAGCGCATCGTTCGGCTTTTCCTGGTTCGTCCTCGAACTGCTGAAGCACAAGCGCATCTGGCGCGACGTCCTCCTCGCGTCGTTCGCCATACAGCTGGTAGCGCTTGCAACGCCGATTCTCACCCAGATCGTCTTGGACAAAGTCGAGGTCCATCAGACGCTCAATACGCTTGCTGTGATCGGTGTCGCGCTCGCGGTGTTCCTGGTGTTTAACGCCGGAATGAGCTGGATTCGCCAACAGGATCGAAAAGGAACAGGACCTGCGCGCCCAGCAGTTCAACATCGCGAGCCTCAAGGCGACGATCATCCAAGTCAACAAGCGCATCGCCCAGATCACCTCGAGCTACCATCAGCAGTTGCAGAACGAGCGGGTCGACGCCGAAGCACAGTTTCACAAGCTGCAGCAGGACTGGGACAAGCAATCGCATCGTCACGCGTTGCTGGAACTGAAGGCGCTGCAGGACGGGATCGTAAAGGACCTCGCGACGCACACGCTCGGCGCGGTCCTCGCGCCGGGCACGGTAGTGATGACGCTCGTGCCCGACGGCGACGGACTCCAGGCGGAAGTCTGGGTGACGCATCTCGATGCGGGGCTGGTCGAGCCGGGGCGCTCCGCCAAGCTGAAGCTCACCGCTTACCCGTTCCAGCATTACGGCATGCTCGACGGCAGGGTCAAGCACGTCAGTCCGGATGCGAGCGAGCCGCCGGATTCCAGAAGCGCGAAAAACTCCGGCATCCAAGATCAGGCGGCGAGCGGTTTTCGCGCTCTGATCGAATTATCCGAACCCGTGCTTCGCACCCAAGGCAGGCAGTTTCGCCTTTCGCCGGGCATGCAGGTCAGCGCCGAAATCAACCTCGGTACGCGCACGGTGCTGCAGTACCTTCTGTCGCCGATTCAAAAGACCTTGCATGAGGCGGGACGGGAACGTTAGAGTCTCAGGAAGCGGTGCGGTCGGCTATGGCCGGAAATGAGATCGAATCGATGACGGAAGTTCGGTGCGCAGTTTACGCCTGCGAGTCGCCCTGCGATCGCGAGTTTCCGTTGGAATATGCGCCCAACGACCGTAATCTGTGTGCATTCGAGTTGGGACCGAAGATCCCTTGCACGTTCGAATAGTTGAAGTGACCTGGGCTCTAGTACCAGGCCCCATGCAGCGTTAGTTTCCGTGGGAGCACATCCATAGACGCTTCCTGCCAAAACAGCTATCATCCCAAGACTTGCGTCCGCGAGAAGATGTGCGCGGATGGCCACAAAGAACGACGTATGAAACTTGCGGTATTCCGGACAACTTTGCATGGCTTACAATTTACCTCGCATTCTCATTTTGGGAATCTTCTATCTATTGTCGGCAGCGGTGCACGCGCAGTCTGTAGGGCAGGATACTTTTCTGTCTCCAAGACCTAACAACAATATCAGTCAGTCACCGACGACGATTGTTCCGCCAACTACACCCGCGCAGGGTACGGGCGTTGTTTCTCCTTCAATCACGAATGTTGTGCCGACTCAACGCCAGCAGCGCTTTGGGCGATCCAATGAACAACTGATTGATTCGCGGACCGGCCAATCCATTGACGTGCGCAGTCTGCAGCAACTGCAGGCAGAAATGCTTCCCCCAATGGAACGAATTGAATTCCAAGACTTTGTGGCTCAATCCACGGGGCGTGAATTACCGATATTTGGTTCAGAACTCTTCAGGAATGTCCCGTCTACTTTTGCGCCCGTGGATAATGTACCGGTAGCGTCCGATTATGTAATCGGCCCGGGCGACGAGGTTGTTATCCGCGCATGGGGGCAGATCGATATCGACTATGCTGCAACCGTTGACCGCATCGGAACGATCAACATTCCGAAAATCGGGACCGTCAACGTTGCAGGCATCAAGTATCAGGATCTTCAAGCCTATCTCAGGACGACGATTGGTCGAGTATTTCGCAACTTCGATTTGAGCGTCAGCTTAGGACAATTGCGTTCGATCCAAATTTTTGTGGTTGGACAGGCGCGTCGTCCTGGGTCGTACACAGTCGGTTCCATGAGCACATTAGTTAATGCCATTTTCGCAGCCGGAGGGCCGTCAGCGAAAGGTTCGATGCGCAGAATTCAATTGAAACGAGGGAACACCGTAGTAACCGAACTCGACCTGTACGATCTATTGGTTAACGGAGATAAGTCAAAAGACGTGCATTTGCTTCAAGGGGACGTAATTTACGTTCCTCCTGTTGGTCCATTGGTCGCTATCTCGGGCAGCGTGAATGTGCCGGCCATATTCGAGCTAAAGCATGCCGGCACGCTATCCGATCTTATAAGCTGGGCGGGTGGGCTCGCAAGCACCGCGTCCGATCAAAAAGCCACCATCGAGCGCATTGAAAACCATAAAGCGCGACAGGTAGAAGAGTTCAAATTGGATTCTGCCGGGCGGCGGACAAATTTGCGAAACGGCGATCTGGTGTCGATCTATTCAGTCGTGCCGCGAATCGAAAATGCAGTTACCTTGCGTGGCAACGTTGCGCAGCCGGGGCGATTTCCTTGGCGTCAAGGAATGCGCGTCAAAGATCTTATCCCCAACGCGGAGGCGCTGCTTTCGCGTCACTACTGGTTACGCAAGAATCAAACAGTTGGCATGGACAATGCGATTGCCGACCTATTGCGACGCAATGCGACAGCAGGGGTGGATATTTCCGTAACTGACCTACTGAAGAAGAACGAACTGAATCAGCAGCAACAGGCGGAATTAACAGTTGCAGAATCTATGCGCAACGCTAAATTGGCTGCGGACGTTGCAACTGCAAATGCAGAGTTCCTCAGAAGATCGACTGCTGCCCAACCGCGACCAAGTGGTCTTGGGATAGGACAGGGATCACAAGCAAATGCGCGGGAGGAACCACCTCGGATAAAACTGGCCGATGAGATCAAGCGCAATCTCAGCGAGATTAACTGGGACTACGCGGTCATCGAGCGAATGGATCGGCGGGATCTGTCTACCACCTTGGTGCCATTCAATCTTGGGAAAGCAATACTAGAAGATGACGGAAGCCAAAATCTCTTACTTCAACCGGGCGACGTCGTTACTATCTTCTCTGTAGATGATATCCAAGTACCGGTCGTCAAGCAAACCAAGTACGTGCGATTAGAGGGCGAATTCAAGAATCCGGGAATTTATAGCGTCGCTCCGGGGGAGACACTCCGACAGCTTGTGTCGCGAGTAGGCGGGCTGAGTCAAAACGCATATCTGTTCGGCGCGGAGTTTACTCGCGAGTCGACGCGAGTCTTTCAGCAAAAGAAACTGGAGGAGATCGCCAATCGTCTGGAGCGCGAAGTGCAGGCTGCCGCGATAAGCCGAAGCAAGAATGTGACTACCGCCGAAGAAGCAGCTAGTTTGTCGCAAGATGCTGCGGCCCAACAAGGTCTCATTGCAAAACTGCGGCAGGTGAAGGCCACTGGACGTATTGTGCTCGAGTATGCGTCCGATGAGAGAATTATGGGTCTTAATAGCCTGCCCGATATTGCTCTCGAAGACGGTGATCGTCTGGTAGTGCCTTCCGTCCCGTCTACAATAAACGTGCTTGGTTCAGTGTACAACGAGAACGCGTTCATTTTTCGTTCGGAGAAGCGCCTGGGTGACTATATGCGGCAGGCGGGAGGCGTGTCGAAATACGGCGACAAGAACGATGTTTACCTGATTCGCGCCGACGGATCGGTAGTGAGCCGGCGCCAAGCGTCGTGGCTTATGAGCAGTTTTGACGCAGAGAAGATTATGCCTGGCGATACCATCGTCGTGCCGGAGGACTTGAATTACCAAACGTGGACAAAGGTAATAAAGGACTATAGCCAAATTCTCTATCAGATGGGCTTGGGTGTCGCGGCGATCAAGATACTTAGACAATAACGTAATATGACTGCATTGCGCCAACGGTGCGATCTCCGTCCGTTACGTCCATTTCAACCCAGTCCAAATATATATGCCTGGCCTGCAGCGATTAGCCAATATTCAGCATGACTGAAGATTCAACTATTCCGTCGTCGATCTCATCAAGAGCCCAAGAGGATCAAGTCACTTTTCTGGACATACTTATTGTCCTTGCGAAGCGGAAGACGCCACTTCTTGCGTTTGCGCTTTTGGGAGCTCTCGCTTCAGCGACTGTTAGTCTGTTGCTGCCAAATCGCTATATAGCGACCACAAAGATTCTTCCTCCTCAGCAAAGCCAGACTGCGGCCGCGACAATGCTGGCGCAGCTTGGGAGCGTGGCTTCACTTGTCGGCGGAGCGGCAACCTTGAAGAATTCCAGCGATGTGTATGTTGCGATGTTAAAGAGCAGGACGGTAGCGGATAGTCTTGTTCAACGATTCGGGCTGTTGCAGGAGTATGACGTAGAGCAACTGTCGTTGGCTCGTGCTGAGTTGGATAAATCCTCCGCGATCATGGCGGGGAAGGACGGCATAATCACGATCGATGTGGACGATAAGGATCCGAAGCGCGCAGCCGATATTGCGAATGCTTACGTCGATGAACTCATGAAACTAACGCAAGTGCTCGCTGTTACGGAAGCGTCGCAGAGGCGGCTATTCTTTGAGCGTCAGTTTGTTCAGGCAAAAGAGGATCTTGTCAAGGCAGAGGTTGCAGCTCGACACGCGTTATCGCAGGGAGGCTTGGTAAAGGTTGATGATCAAGGGCGGGCAATCATCGAAAATATGGCGCGCTTACGCGCGCAGATAACATTAAAGGAAGTCCAAATCGGAGCCATGCGCACTTTTGCTGCGGATCGCAATCCGGACCTGCAATTAGCTGAGCAGGAACGCGAATCGCTAAAACGCGAGTTGGCGAAGATCGAGGGGAACGACGGCGGGAAGGCGGCCTCGAGTGACCAAAGTGGACGAGGAATCGACAACCTGAGCTTGCTTCGGAATGTGAAGTATCATGAAGCGATGTTCGAGTTGCTTGCGAGGCAGTTCGAACTTGCGAAGATCGACGAAGCGAAAGACTCATCGTTGATCCAGGTAATGGATCGAGCGATTCCGCCTGATCGAAAGGCAAAGCCGCGGCGTAGCCTTATCGTATTGCTATCTACTTTGGGAGCGTTCGTAGTCGGAATTCTTTGGGCGATTGTTCTCGAGTCATTTGAACGTGCGCAAGGCGACCCACAACAATCCGCGCGCTTGCGAGATTTCAAACGCTACTTGGCGTGGCGATAAATTGCTGGTCAATATGCTTCCGACCGAGGAGTTCTCGCTTGGGCTTTCTCGTATGGCCTGAGCGCCACTAAAGCTGCAATATCTACGCTCGAGTGGTCCCGCACGTCTGAAGTTGCTTTTTAGACGCGCCTCCACTACAATTCCTTGTTCGAACGTAAACGTGTTTGTGTACGAACGAATACTTATTGCAGGTGCTGGGCATATGACTCCTAAGGAAGAGGCTCATTTTCGAGTCTTAATGGTGTTGGAAAAGAATCCCGATATTACACAGCGGGAACTTGCGGCGCGCCTTGGCCTGAGCCTGAGCAAAACCAATTATTTGGTAAATGCGCTTGTGGAAAAGGGGGCAATAAAGATCGAGAACTTCCGTCGCTCAGATACCAAACTTAAAAAAATAGCATATCTGCTGACGCCGGCGGGAATTGGGGAACGTATACGTCTGACCAAAGATTATCTCGCTCGCAAGAAGATGGAATATGAAGCGCTTGAAGCAGAAATTAGATCGATAGAGAAAGATTTTTCGAACGCGGATGTTGTTTCGACTCGGAGAAGCAGATGACATCGGCGCCTGAGATTTCGGTCCAGCCGGTAATCCTTTGCGGAGGCTCTGGAACTCGACTATGGCCCCTATCCCGTTCCGGCTTTCCAAAGCAATTTATCTGTCTCACGGGGAACACAAGCTTATTCCAGCAAGCCGCACGCCGAGTGGCCGCCCTAGATGCCGAAGACATTCGCGCGTCAACGCCGCTCGTTGTGAGCAACGAAGAGCATCGCTTCCTCGTGCTGGAACAACTTCGCGAGATCGGAATAAGCCCGGGCGCGGCGTTGCTTGAACCGGTGGGTCGAAATACCGCGCCGGCGCTTACTATGGCTGCACTCGCGGCTCTTGAACAAGGGAGCGATCCAGTTCTGGCCGTGACACCGGCGGACCAGACAGTGAGCGATGAAGCGGCGTACACCCGAGCAATGCAGGTTGCCGCACGCGAGGCGGCAAAGGGTACGATCGTTATCCTAGGGATCGCACCGCAGAGTCCGGAGACGGGTTATGGATACATTAAGATCGTCGACGGTCGCAGAGAATTCGGGTTCTCCTCGCCTCTCGCTCCGGTTAGCCGGTTTATCGAAAAACCGGACTTAGCCACCGCAAAGCGCTATCTGGCGGAGGGAGGATATTACTGGAATTCGGGCATCTTCATTCTTAAAGCGTCGGTCTGGCTTTCTGCTCTAGATCGCTTTCGGCCCGATATTGCGAACGCCGCACGCCAAGCATGGGAAACACGCCAGACCGATGTGAGCTTCGTTCGACCGGGCAAATCCGAGTTCTGCGCGATTCCTGCTGATTCGATCGATTACTCGGTAATGGAGCACTGTCCGGGCGCAGAAATTCCCATCAAGATGGGAGTGCTGGCTGCAGGCTGGAGTGATCTGGGTGCTTGGGATGCGGTTTGGCAAGTGCTACGAAAAGATGACGCGGGCAATGCCTATCTCGGCGACGTACTTGCCACCGACAGTCGCGATACGCTTGTCCACGCGACCAGTCGACTCGTCAGCCTTGTTGGAGTCGACAATATAGTCGTAATTGAAACGCCCGACGCCGTCTTGGTCGCTGACCGTTCGCGTAGTCAGCAGGTTAAGAAGATAGTTGCCGAACTCGAATCCAACGGCCGCGACGAACACATCCAACATCGAAAAGTTCATCGTCCCTGGGGGTGGTACGACAGTGTGGACGGTGGTTCTCGATTTAAAGTAAAACGAATTCAGGTCAAGCCAAAAGCAAGTCTTTCGCTACAAAAACACCATCATCGTGCGGAACACTGGATAGTCGTAAAGGGAACTGCGGAAATTACGAATGGCGATAAGACCGTTCTTCTCACCGAGAACCAGTCGACCTACATTCCGCTGGGTGAAACCCATCGATTAGCGAATCCTGGGACGATTCCATTGGAGATTATCGAAGTACAGTCGGGGAGTTATTTGGGCGAGGACGATATCGTGCGCTTTGAAGATAATTACGGACGAAAGAATTAGACACTCCCAACACTTTAGCGAGGTTTGGAAGAATTCACGAACGTGATCCGGGCAGTGAAGCATTAGTCATTTTTCAACTTTAAAGAGGCAAAGCTTCCATGAAGAGGGCATTGGTTTGCGGGGCGGGTGGTTTCATCGGTTCACATATGGTGAAGCGCCTTAAGAACGAGGGATATTGGGTCCGTGGCGTAGACTTGAAGTACCCTCGCTATAGCGAAACTCCCGCCGACGATTTCATGATCGGTGATCTGAGAGATCCCTATATTTGCCGTCAGGCAGCGGATCAACGCTTTGATGAAGTGTACCAATTCGCGGCAGACATGGGCGGTGCCGGATTTGTGTTCGTCGGCACGCACGATGCAGAAATCATGCACAATTCCGCGACGATCAATCTCAACATGCTCGAGGCGTGCAGATTGCGAAACATAAAGCGCATCTTCTATTCATCGTCCGCCTGCATGTATCCGGAATTCAATCAAAAGGATCCGGACAATCCGAACTGTGCTGAAGATTCCGCCTATCCTGCTCAGCCGGATAGTGAATACGGGTGGGAGAAGCTGTTTTCGGAGCGTCTGTTTCTCGCATACGGGCGCAATTACGGCATGGATGTCCGCGTCGCACGGTTCCACAACATCTTCGGCGTGGAAGGATCGTGGAATGACGGTCGGGAAAAGGCGCCAGCCGCACTGTGCCGTAAAGTAGCCAGCGCAACCGACGGCGGTGAAATTGAAATTTGGGGCGACGGCAAACAGACGCGCTCATTTTTGTACGTCGATGAGTGCGTGGAGGGCGTTATCCGGTTGACGCACTCGAACTGGACGGGACCAGTGAACATCGGCTCGGATGAAATGGTTACGATCAACCAACTTGCGGAAATGATCATCGGCATTTCGAAGAAGAAGATCGGCATAAAACATATCAAGGGTCCGCTGGGTGTCAGAGGTCGCAATTCGGACAACCGGTTGATTTATGAGAAACTCGGTTGGAAACCGTCCCGTCCATTGATCGAAGGAATTACGAGAACGTACGACTGGGTCTCGACCCAAGTGAGACGAAATCTTCAGGATGCATGATCGTCGCTCGAAGTGCATATTATGGAAGTGCGTTTGTGCGTGTTAATTAATGCAGGCACAGACGGCGTGCTATGTAAACTATAAGTGATGCGTAATCGACCCTCAAGAAAATGAACGCGCCACAGGTGTCGGCAATTATCACGACCTTCAATCGTAGCCATTTTCTACCGGCTGCTATTGAGAGCATCCTTGGGCAGACGTTTGCCGACTTCGAGTTGCTAATATTTGACAACGAGTCAAAGGATGCGACGGGCGACGTCGTCGCGTCCTATTCCGATCCAAGGATTCGATACGTGCGGCATCCGGCGATGGGGATTTCGCCGCAGCGGAATCTGGCGGTGAAAGAGGCACGTGGCGACTATATCGCGTTCCTGGACGACGACGACGTCTGGCTTCCAAACAAGCTGGCATTGCAGTTGGCGGCATTGAAAGCCGCCGGCGATGAATGCTGCCTAGCCTACGGAATGTACAGTTTCTTTGACGAGAATGGGGTGTACGGGACGTTCGACTCGAAGATGGAAGGGAAGATTTTGCGCGACCTATTGGCGGAAACCGATGGATTTTGCGGTTCTGCTTCGAACCCGATGCTCCGCAGAAGGGCGGTGTTAGACGTTGGCGGATACCCAGACGACGTGCTGTCGGGCGAGGACTACTATCTGTACCTTAAGTTGGCCAGAAAATGGAGCGTAGCAAAAGTAGCGACGCCCGTTGTGAATATTCGACAGCACCAGGGGCCGCGCTTGATTGGGCGTTTAGACGCTAGAATCGCGCTCGAAGAACGCATCCTGGCTGAGTTCGGGCCGGAGATGGATGACAATTGCCGTAGGCGGTATCTCAAGAAAATCGGCGGGAAATATGTTCGATTTGGCGATATCGCGCGCGGGCGTGCCACACTACGTAAGGTTTTGCGCATGTCGCCTTTCGACTTAGACATCTGGGCACAGCTGGCGGCGTCTGCACTTGGTAAGGATGCGTATGCGCGTCTCCATCGAATTGCCTTAGATTGGAAAAAGCGCAAATTAGCGCAGTGAGTGGACGTCTTTTATGATCCTTGTTCGGAGTCCGTTACGAGTTAGCTTCTTTGGCGGCGGAAGCGATCTGCCGCAGTTCTACAGGAAAGAACCAGGCGCAGTGCTGAGCGTCACTATCAACAAATTCATTTACATCGCGGTAAACCGGACGCCGTATCAAGACCTCAAGCTGATGTATTCCGAAATCGAGGTGGTGAAGTCGATCGACGCTATACGGCATCCGCTCATCAGAGAAGCCCTACGCCATTTTGACGTGCGGGACGGACTGGAAATCGGTTCCTTTGCGGACATTCCTACCCGGGGAACGGGGATGGGGTCTTCGAGCTGCTTCACGGTCGGACTCCTGAGGGCTCTCGCCGAGATTACGGGGCGCAGAATGACCCGTTTCGAGATTGCCGACTTGGCATGCGATATCGAAATCAATCGCTGCGGCGAGCCAATTGGCCGACAAGATCAGTATGCCGTCGCTTTTGGAGGCCTCAATTTCCTCCGATTCCAAGCGGAAGACACCGTTGACGTGGTACCTGTTCGGATCGATGGGCGGCTGCTAGATCGACTCCAGTCAAATCTGATGATGTTCTACACCGGGCGTCGTCGGAGCGCCTCTTCCGTGCTTGCAGAGCAATCGGAAAACGTGGCAACGTCGACTGAGAAATTTGCTACGACACGGCGATTGGCGGAAATGGCGATCCAGGGGCACGATTTGCTGAGCAAAGGTCGTTTGGACGATTTTGGCCGCTTACTCCACGACGGATGGGAGTTGAAGAAATCGCTTGCATCGTCAGTATCCGACAACGAGCTTGATTCCGCCTATGAACGCGCGATGAAAGCAGGCGCGCTTGGGGGCAAGATTCTCGGAGCTGGCGGTGGAGGATATTTTCTCTTCTATGTGCCTGCCGATTGCCAGGAGAGCGTGCAACAAGCGCTGCCTGAGTTCCAAAAGTTTGATTTCCGCTTCCACGAGAGTCCATGTGAAACGGCATTCAAATAGACGACCTGATCTTTGATCATTTGCGGAATCGCGTAATGGAACAATTTCCGACACATGCAAATTACAGTCTGAATGAATATGTCGACGCATACGCGAGCCGGCTTCGCCAGGCTCTGCAATCCGTCGATCCACATCAATTGGACGCGGCATGTAAGGTCCTCCGTATCGCGGCAGAACAACGGAAGTACGTGTTTGTGTGTGGGAACGGTGGTTCCGCAGCGATCAGCGACCACCTTTGCTGTGACCATCTGAAAGGCGTGGCAACGAATACTCATCTTCGGCCGCGCTTAATTGCTCTGACCGGCAGCACCGCGACGATCACAGCTATTGCCAATGACATGTCATATGACGAAATCTTTAGCTACCAGTTGAAGTCTCTTGGGAGCGCCGACGACGTGCTGATCGTCATATCGAGCAGCGGCAACTCGCCAAACGTCGTTCAAGCGATCTGCGTCGCGAAAGACCTAGGTTTGAAGACCATCGGCATGACTGGTTTTTCTGGTGGAAAGGTAAGAGCTCTCGTCGACTGCAGCCTACACGTCGACATCGGCAATTACGGCATTGTGGAGGACACTCATCAGGCCGTAATGCACGTACTTGCGCAATATTTGAGACTGCAAGCAATGAAGACGGAGGATATCGCCTCGCGCAAGTTCTGATAGTTTCCGAGGAATTGCAGGAATTTCTAGAAAGATTGCATTTGACGCCAACTATATAGCCAATGTCCTATATTGAACGAAAATTAGTGGGTGCCGCGGCGAACTTATGTCCGCGAAGTATTGCGCTTAGGGCGGCGATGGCCTTACTGGGATCGCAAGGATTTGGCTGGGGAAGTTCGGTGGAAAAGTCCGGCGAACTTCGGTTTTTGGGAAGACTTCTCGGACGGATCAAACAACCTGTCGTCTTCGATGTGGGTGGCAATGTCGGCGACTACACTTTGGCTTGCCTGTCGGCGAACTCGGGTTCGCGGATTCACATTTTTGAACCATCCGCGCAGCATCTCGAAGCAATAAGAAAGAGAATACCAAAGAATTTGGAAACAACAGTAACGATAAATCCGTTTGGACTGTCAGATGTCTCTTCCAGCGCGATATTGCGAAAGGATGAAACGATATCAGGTCTTGCGTCATTAAACGCCCGAGACTTAACGCACATCGGGAAGTCCTTGCACATTGAAGAATCGGTGCAATTGGAGGTGGGCGATGAATATCTGAAAATTCACGCGCCGGCCACTATTGTAGATCTCTTGAAGATCGACGTGGAGGGGTGGGAAATGCCGGTTCTAAAGGGGTTTGGCGAAGCGATTAGAGACCACAAAATGCGAGTTGTGCAATTTGAATTTGGCCATGCGCACATAGAGCGCCGTGAAAACTTTCGCGATTTCTACAGATTCTTTGAGACAAATAATTACAAATTAGGTGTACTTAAACCCAACGGCAAAGTTTGGCTGATGCGGGGGTACGTTGAGATTGCAGAACATTATTTCGCCACAAATTATGTAGCTTTCGCGGATGACAGTCTTATTTCGAGTGTGTGCTAAGAGTCGACGTGCTTAACACGGGTTGGCGGTGATCGCAGGGGACGAAAGAATTGAAGGTATTTAAGTTCAATTATGAGTAGTGACGTTATGCGTGTTCAAGCCACCGGCTACCAATACAGGATTAATCGGGATCAGTATTCACTGATCAGTGACACTATTAATAGATATGTTGACAAGGAGAACGTGACTGAATTTGAAGTAGGTTCTCGCGATGGAGCGGATGCGTTTTTTCTAAGTGCGATAACGAATAAGAGTATGAGGATCGTCTGTTTCGACCCGCATCCGGCATTTCCGGAGCTAGCGAAATGCTTCGCTCTGCTTAATCGCAGGATCGCGCTTGACGCCCGCGCGGTATCGGATGTCGCGGGAAGGGTGCGATTCTATTGTACGGAGACGGCGAATACGCAATACGTTTGTGAAGATCTAGGCATTGGTGCGTCGTCAACAAAGAAGCCTATCGTTAACGTTCCAGGGCTGCCCACGAAGGACTTTCGCGAGATCGTTGTCGAGAGCGTAAGTGGCCAACGGTGCTGCGAAACGTACGGGCAACCGGACGTACTTATTTTGGACGTGCAAGGGGCCGAACTGTCCGTACTGCAATCATTTGCGGAGCACTTGTGCAAAGTGGAACTCGTCTTTTCGGAGGTGAATATTGCAAGTGGCATGACGTATGAAGGTGATTCATCAGTTGGAGAACTAACCGGCTTCATGGAGAAGAACGGCTTTAGACTCCTTAGTGCGTACAACATTTCTCGGTACAGTGCCGACGTAATCTATTGCCGGTCGGAAAATGCCTCGAAGGTGCGAAGTATGGCCGTTGCGAGTTATCTCTTTGGATGTTCGGCACTTAAGCGCGCGTACAGAACGTACTTGCGTCCGGCGATATAGATATTTGTGTCTGGACTGACGGAATAATGCACCATGACACCCGCTGACCAATTGACTGTGGCCTATCATACTATCTACGGTCTGTCGCTCGGGGCGGACAGATGGATCGCGGACGCATGGCTAAAGGGCTTTAGGTACCACGGTATCAGGGCGAGCGGTATATCTGGAGCCAGTCTCGCGGAGATCGGGGTAGAGGCGCTTCAACCGGATCTGCTGATGACGGATATCGGCATTCTACGTGGACGCGATCTGGAGGTGATTAGGAGACTGCGAGCACGTGGGACAAAGCTCGCAGTCTGGATACATTGGCCATTAGCGCCCACGGTCGACGCAACTCTACTGCCCACAGTTTTAAGCGGTGAACTTGCGGATGCGTGGTATGGAGAGCGCGAGCCGGATTGTATGGGTGACTTCGAGTCCGCAACCGGGCAAAGTTATTTGCATTTACCACAAGCAGCGAGCCATCTAGATCACTTTCCTGTAGAGAACGAAAACGATTACGCTTTCGACATCGCCTTCGTCGGCGCAAAACTGCCGAGAAAGCGATGGTTTAACGAATTACTTACAAAGCGTCTGGTTCCGCGGTACCGTGTTGGTATCTTCGGACCGGGCTGGACTTTATCCGATAACATCAAAAGAGTCGTCACAGGATCGTTCAAAAGAGCAGGACTCTTTGCGCTAGCGGGCGCCGTGGACAGGCGACGAATTCAGTTGCCGCTGGATAAGGAGCGGATGCTCTATTCGTCGTCAAAGATTTCGCTCAATTTTCATGAGCGGGACGACGATCTTTCAATCTCGCACAGCATTGTGAATCAAAGGACATTTAAGATATGCGCTAGTGGTGGTTTCCAGATCGTAGACGACGTCCCGGGAATTCGACGCCAATTCAGTGAGGACGAACTGGTGGCGCTCCCGCCCGACGAGCGTTTGTGGCTGAACACAATCGAATATTACTTGAGTCACGATGCCGAAAGAGAGGCGATCAGGCGAAGGGGGATTGCGCGCGCACGGGGAGCACATTATTCCTATCATCGCGTGGCGACGCTGCTGCGCCACCTTGGATTGGACCGTGAGGTACGCGTGCCAGGCGCGACATCGGGAGCGGAAGATGTCGGATTGGCAGCGATAGAACAATGAACGCCGAGGGGTTGTTCTCTCTGAGCTCGGGGGACCATTCGGGGCTGTTGAGCGATCGCGATTTCTCGAAGTTGATCGAAATCGCGCCGTTGATTGCAATCGACTTGGTCATTGAAAATTGCAATCACGAATTCTTGCTTGGTCGGCGCGTTAACGAACCAGCACGGGGTTCTTGGTTTGTTCCCGGGGGGCGTATCTTTAAAGGAGAGCGCCTGCGGGATGCTTATGACCGCATCCTTCGCGGCGAGCTTGGGCTGACGGTGGGCGCGCGACCATCGTTTCTGGGGCTGTACGACCACCACTACGCGAACAGCTACGTCAGCCCGAGCGTAAGTACGCATTATGTAGTAGCTGCAGTGAAAGTACGTGTGGGAGAAGACTGGCCGGTTCCGCCGGCGCCGCAGCACGACGTGTGGCGATGGGCGTCAGTGGAAGACATTCTGGCGGACCCGGATGTTCATATTTACACAAAGACCTATTTCGATTCTGCGGATCCTGCATCGAATCGATGGGAAATTGACTTCGCAACCACTTAGGAGTTCCTTTGCGAGCGTTAGTTACGGGGGGAGCGGGTTTCATCGGTAGCCGGTTGAGCGAGAGCTTGTCGGCCAGAGGGTACGACGTTCGAATATTCGACAACTTTTCCACCGGTAAGCGCAGATTTATCGAGGAGAGCGCGCGTTCGTCAGAAGTTCAGATTGTCGAGGGGGATTTGCTTGACGCGTCGGCTGTTCGTACGGCGATGGACGACGTCGACGTTGTGTTCCATCTCGCGGCAAACGCGGACGTGCGCCACGGCTTCGAGGACACTCAGCGGGATTTGAAGCAGAACGTCATGGCGACATACAACGTGCTGGAGGCAATGCGCTTACAGGGCGTCAAGAAGATGGTCTTTGCATCTACCTCGGCAGCGATCGGCGAGCCCACGGCGCATCCAACGCCGGAAGATTTGCCAATGCCGATTCAGACATCCTTGTACGGTGCGTCCAAAGTGGCGGCAGAGGGGATGATAACGGCTTTCGCCAATGGATTTGGCATGTCCGCGCTGATCTTTCGCTTCGTTTCCGTCCTCGGCCCTCGATATTCGCACGGTCATGTTTTTGATTTTGTGGGCCAGTTACTGAACAATCCGAGGCAACTTCGAATCCTCGGAGACGGAAAGCAGCAGAAATCTTATATGCATGTCGAAGACTGCGTCTCAGCGGTGATCCGCGCGCATGAATCCGGAGCGGCCGAACAAGGAGAATTCCGCTCCGCGGTATTCAATTTGGGCGTGAACGACTACTGCCTCGTCGCACAGTCCGCGAAATGGATAGCCGAAGAGATGGGGCTCGAACCTGAGTTTGTCTTCACTGGGGGAAGGCGGGGATGGGTCGGCGACAATCCTTTTGTATTTTTGGACACGCGCAAGATCCGCGATCTCGGCTGGACGACAAAATGGACGATCGAAGCTTCGGTGAGGGACACCGTGAAATGGCTGATCGCCAATCAGTGGATATTTGCGGAACGAAATTGAGTTAGCGGTGGCCGACCGGCGTGCCCAATCTGGATCATCTGCGTTGCTATCAATTATCATTCCGACTCGGAACTGCGCGCGCTATATAGCCCACTCCTTGACGTCGCTCGTCACCCAAACCGATCACCGCTTCGAAGTCATAGTCGTTGACGGCTCATCGAATGACGGCACCTTGGAGGCGATTCGCTTATTCAAAGACCGTTTAGCGATAAGGATTGTCGACGTAGGGAAAGCTTCCATCGGTGCGGCACGCAATCGGGGAATCGATGCCGCGGCCGGAGATTGCGTAGCATTTCTCGATGCCGACGATTACTATCTCTCGCAGCGAGTGGCGTTGGCGGCGACCGCACTGGAAGACGATGCTCGCTACGATGCTGCATTCTCGGATTTTGTTCATCTCGATGCAATTTCCGGAAAGTCCTGGCTGCCGCACTTCTACCCGAGAGATGAAGATTGGCGGCGGGAAATCTTCTCGCACTCGACCATCAATCTCAATTCGCTCACGGTGCGGAAGAGTTTTCTTCAAACACATCGAATCCATTTCACAGAGGGCGTGCGCGGTCGACTTGGAGAGGATTGGGATTTCGCTGCCCAATTGGTCACTGCTGGATGCAGATTTGGCTTCCATCGCGATCCGACGGTCGTGGTGCTGGTTCGAAGCGACAGTCACACGTCTGTCACGCGGCAGTGGAAGATGAAAGTCAGTACTCTGCGGACGTTGCTGGATGCATACCAGGTCCTGGATTCAGAGAGGCGTTCTGCTTACGCAAAGGCAGTGCGGAGATGGATGTTTAAGACAGCACTGGTTTTGGGCCTTTCTGGGCGCCGAAGGTCAGCATTTCGGGCAATGGCGACCGCCGATCAGCGTGTTGGAGGATATTTCCCGGCCTGTGCGCTTGCCATCGTCGGACATCTTGGATTCGCTTTGTTCGGGTTTAAGGCTCTTGAAGAAGTGCTGGGCATGGTTTCGGACCGGAGCAGGCAATACGGCAGCGCGTCCGCGATTCCAGCCGCGCTCCAGGCCGAATTGACTAGAGTTTCCCAATGCGTTGCGGCGAAAGGAGGTATTTTTGACTGCTAAGACCGACGTCAAGGCACACTGGGAGCTGAATCCATGTAATGCGGAGATGGGAGGAGGTGCGACGCTCAGCCGCGCCTACTTTGACCAGATTGAGATGACGAGGTACTCGCTCGAGCCCGAAATCCATCAGTTCGCGCAATTTTCCCGGTACCACGGTAAGAATGTTCTTGAAGTTGGAGTCGGAATGGGTACCGATTTTGTCCAATGGGTTAGGTGCGGCGCCAAAGCTTCCGGAATAGATCTCACCGAGGAAGGAATAAGAATTACTCGAGCAAGAATTGAGGCGGATCAGTTGAAATTCGACGGCGTTCTGCGCCAGGCAGACGCCGAGAATCTTCCGTTTGCAGACGACTCCTTCGACCTCGCCTACAGCTGGGGTGTGATTCATCACAGTCCGGATACGCGCTCCGCTCTGCGGGAAATTTTGCGCGTAATACGTCCAGGAGGGGAAGGCAAGATCATGATTTATAACAAATGGTCTGCCATCGCAATCATGTATTGGTGCCTATTCGCGCTATTCAGGGCGAGACCATGGAAGACCATTTCGCAGGTGTTTGCAGAGCATGTAGAGAGCCCAGGAACGAAAGTCTATTCACGAGGAGAGGCCAGAGCGCTATTTGACGGCCTTCCTGTTCGCGACATTGAGATTCACTGTTATCGAAAATATTTCACCGTGCTTTCTAGGTATCCGGCCGTTCTCCGTCCGATGATTCGCTTTGCTGGAGAGATTATCAATTTCGCCCTCGGCGGCACGGATCGCGCGGGCTATTTCCTGACGGTGAAATTTCGAAAAGCGACGGCATCACGTTCAACGTCACAACAGGGTGACTAAGTTGCAGACAGTTCTCGTGTCGGTCGTGGTCCCGATCTTTCGCGAAGGCGAGCGACTTAAGAACGTATTCATCACGTTGACAAAGCAGAGTTTTGCTTTGTCGCAGATCGAAGTGCTCATAGTGTCGCCCGAAGACAATGCACTGGAACGAGCCATTTGCGAGGAATATTCCCCGATGCTTGCCGCGCGCTACCTGATCGTTCCGTCGCTTGGCCGCGCACAGGGACTGAACTTCGGTATTCGCCACGCACGCGGAGAGTTTATCTGCCGCATCGACGGACGGAGCACCGTGCCGGACGATTACATTGAACGGATGTATCGGATAGCGGTCGCCGAGCGTGCGGACGTAGTAGGTGGTGTGCAACGTGCGCTACTTCTCGGGCGAGACGCCTGGCAGGATGCAATTGCAATTTGCATGAATTCGCCGTGCGGCGCCGGCCCATCGCCGCACCGGACCGCGCGCAGATCCGGTCCGAGCGATAACGTGTATTTGGGCCTGTATCGGCGTGCAACGTTCGACAGAGTCGGCTGGTTCGACGAAGAGTCGCCAGTGATAAGCGAGGAAGTCGACTTTTACTACAGAGTGCGTCGGGCGGGCGGATTGGTCTGGCTCGATGCAGGACTGCTCATCGGCTACGCACCGCGTAGCCGATTATCGCAGCAGCTACGTCTTTACTATCGCTATGGTGGCGCCAAGATCGCAATTGCGCTTAAGCACAGGACGCTCATAACCTTGCGCCAACTCGTCGCACCAGGATTCTATTTTCTAGTGGCGAGCGGTTCGATATTTTCGCCGTTTTCACCGCTGATCGCCGTGACTACTTCGCTATTGCTGCTAGTCTATGGGATGGCTGTAGGTCTTTGCAGTTATCGCGAAGCGACACTGGCGGGCAGAAAGGACCTCTTGGTGAAAGTGGCCGCCACAATGATATCGATGCACGCGGGGTACGCCGCCGGTTATTTCAGGAAATTGCTGGTGCGCGATAAGCCAGGTACGTATTGGGCTGGCTGAATGAAGGGGCTTCTCGCAATGAATACGAAGACACCGGTAAAGCGGTTTGCTACCGAACAGACTTTTTCCTCCGCAGGGGTGATTGCCGCAATCTTCACGAGCTTCCCAAAATTTAGGGGCTATTGGAAGGTACTGGAATTCGTGTCGGGAATCTTGCCACGGTCATGGACATTGTTCGAAGGGAAGATTCTAATCGATGGGCGCGCGTTCACGGTTCCGGTTGATCTGCGGGACCCATATCAGATTTCGGTATTCGCGGAAGATAAGCAGGAACTTTGCGTTCCCGGCGTATTTTCGACGCTGCTTAGGGACGGAGATTTCTATCTCGACATCGGCGCCAACGCCGGCTGGTACGTTCGATTCATGTGTGACGTGGTTGGGCCAACCGGTCTTGTAATTGGAATGGAGCCAAGTCTCCGGGCATTCAAGTCGTTGGCGAAGCTGCGCTATCCGAATTTTCTACCGCTGCCCTTCGCGGCAACCACGGAGAACGGCGTGATGCTGCATGACGATTCCTCGTTTTTTAGGCAGAGCGCCACATCGACATTCGTCACGTCGAATTCCGTGTGTAGGTATAGCGATGCCGAACCTCTCGGCCGGTCGGTAGATCATCTACTTGCCGAAGTAAGGCGGTCGCCGCGCGTCATGAAAGTGGACGTGGAAGGCGCGGAATTAATGGTCCTCAAAGGCGCGCGGAAAACCCTGCCAAACGTGGATTATGTCCTGCTCGAGGTGAATTCGGACGAGCGTTGCGGAAAATTCGGATATCGATATCGCGAGATCTATTCCCTCATGACGGAGTTGGGCTTTGAACATCGGTACGACGTTCGGAATTCGGACAACTGCGTATACCAATTACGTGCGGACGAGTGGATCGAGGGAGACATTCTGTTTGCGAAACAAGCGATCAATTTTTCTTAGTATTGGAATAGCTCATGATCAAAAATGTTTCCGTATTTGGACTTGGAAAACTCGGGTGCTCCATGGCCGCGGTGTTCGCGGAGAAGGGCTTCAACGTGCGCGGCTTCGATCTGGATGCGGCAAAAGTCAACGCCGTGCGGGAGGGGCATGCGCCGGTTTTCGAAGCAGGACTTGACGATTTGGTCAGAAATAATCGTCGTCGGCTTACGGCAGTCGAACAGGCCGATGAAGCCGTAATGGGATCAGAGATCTCGTTTATCGTCGTCCCAACGCCAAGTTCGAAAGAAGGAGGATTCGAGACTCGCTACGCGGCGGCGGCTGCGAAGACGATCGCCGCTGCGATGGCCCGCAAGAACAGTTATCACGTCGTCGTGCTGACCAGTACCGTCCTGCCCGGCGCATCGCGGCGCGATATCGTCTCCGTGCTTGAGGACGGTTCTGGCAAGAAGTGTGGCCGCGACTTCGGATTTTGCTACAGCCCGGAATTCATTGCGCTGGGTTCGGTCATTCGAGACCTAATGGAGCCTGACTATTTTCTTATCGGACAGTTCGACACTCGATCGGGAGATGCCCTGGAATACGTAAATCGCAAAGTTTCGGGAAAAGAGCCGACATTCTGCCGGATGACAATAGAAGAGGCGGAACTCGCGAAAATCGCCACGAACTCCTTTATTACCATGAAGATCTCGTTTGCCAATTACCTTGCGGCAATTTGCGAGCGCTTGCCGAACGCAAATGTAGATCGCGTGACTAGCGCTGTCGGGAAAGACTCGCGAATTGGATCGAAATACCTTTCTGGAGGCCTTGGTTTCGGCGGTCCATGCTTTCCTCGCGACAATGTGGCTTTGGCGAAGTTTTCCGATTCATTGGGAGTCGAATCTGCGACACCGCTGTCAGTCGACAGTTTTAATCGAGCCTATTCAGTACGCGTTGCGAGAACGGTGGCGTCGTTAGTCGACGGTGCCGGGCGGGTCGGGGTGGTGGGGCTGTCGTACAAGCCGGGCTCACATGTGCTTGAGGAATCGGCGAGCGTCGCAATAGTGAAGGCCCTCGTCGAGAGAGGACAGAAAGTGGAAGGATACGATCCGCTGCAAGATGAGTTCGAAAAGCACTTGGTTCCAGATTTCGTCAAGTGTTCGGAATCGCTCGCTGGATTGGTGAATTTTGCCGAGGCAGTCGTGCTGACTCATCGCGACTTGGAGCTAGCTGAGCAGCTTGTTGCCGCAGTTCAAGCGTCGGGGAAGAGGGTTCCGATCGTCGACTGCTGGCGAATTGTCGATCCCGAACGCCTGGCGGGGTTGAAACTATATCGTGTCGGCGTGACCGCACTTTGAATTCGCGACGTCGAAATTGAGGTGCAGCGACAATGGTGAAAGCACCCTTGATGGTTCTGGAACCCACGGGCGATAAACGCGGGCATTATGCCGTATTTGTCAGCAAACTATCGCACGCCCTAGCTGGACGCGGCCGTCGCGTGCTCGTGGTTACGAACAAGATGGACATGACTCCCTACGGTGGTGCTCCCCCCGGCGTGGAAATTGTCGAAGCGTGCGGAGGGAGACTGGCGTTTTTGGAGGGCGGGGGCGCGGGACTTGGTGCGGCAATTAAGTACTGGTATCAGTACTTCCGCAACAGCTTTGCGGTGACGCTAACCGCCCTCAAATTGGCTAGGGAGCGCGCAATTCGAGACATTTACATTACGGATTGTGAGTTCCTGATGGCCTCAATCCTTTTACTCGCTGTGCGGGATCCGAAACGTCGCATATTCATGCAGGTGAACGCTGCAAATTTCGCGTTTTCCGCATATCGCGGGGGCCTCCTAAAGAAGGCATACAAGCAGTTTCAGACGCAGTTCTTTAAATTGGCGTTGAAGCTGGGTCGGGTGCACGGGATCAATGCCATGGGTACCTGGCATGCCGAGAGATTGGCGCGGCAGCTTTCATTGCCGGCGGAATTCCCGATATGCGTGATACCGGATGGCGCAGATCTCGGCGACGGACCCAGCAGCAGGGCCGAGGCGCGAAGGTTGTTGCATCTGGATGAGCGGGACGTCTTAGCGCTGGCGTTTGGAAATTTTCGCCGCGATAAAGATTATCGAACCTTATTTGGCGCCTTTGCTTGTGTGAAGAATCCTGCTTTGCGGCTAGTTTTGGCGGGACATCCAGCAGAGTATTCTGTGGAGGAACTTAACTGCATGATAGACGCCGCAGGAATAAGGGACAAAATAGCGTGGTCGCGATTCGATTTCTCCCCGACAGACTTAGTTAAGCAGCTATTCAGCGCATCAGACGTGCTGGTCTTACCCTACGGCGTCGATTACACCGACGGCTGTGGGCCGTTGCGAAAAGAATCCGCGACATTTGAGCGTCCGGTCATTGCTTCGGACGTGGCGGAAATGGGGCGGTTGATTCGCGGCCACGACCTCGGCATCGCCTTCCAGGCTGGGAGCCCCACTGCTTTGGCAGAGGCGCTTGATAAGTTTGCCGCGGCGAATACGGATCAGCGCGCGAAATGGAGTCACAACTGTCGAGAACTGGGGCGCGAGAATAGTTGGGAGAAGATGGCGGAACGTTTTGAGGCGTTCTTCGATTCGGTTTCGGGTGACCGCCAATTAGTGCACGGGAACTGCTAATGGAATTCCTGAATCCGTATACCCACAACTTCATCCGCACTGCCGTGTGCATACCGGAAGTTCGCGTGGCGGACCCGGAGTTCAATGCGAGTCAAACTATCGATCTCATGCAGAAAGCCGCCGATCGCGGTGTTTGGTTGGCCGTGTTCCCTGAATTGGGGCTGACGGCTTATACCTGTGACGACCTGTTCCACCAGCGTTCGCTGCTGGATGCCGCAGAAAGCGCCTTGCGGCGGATAGTGACGCAATCGGCGAATCTTTCGCTCGTTTCCGTGGTCGGGCTCCCGATAAGCGTAGACGGACTTCTATTCAACTGCGCGGCGACGGTCCACGGCGGGAGAATAGTTGGTGTTTCGGCCAAGACGTATCCGCCGAATTACCGCGAATACTATGAATTGCGGTATTTCGCGCCAGGCGAAACCTGCTTGAGCGAAGAAGTGAGCTTTTGCGGTCAGAACGGGATTCCGTTTGGCACGCGCCTTCTCTACTGTCCAAGCGGGCAGACGAATTTCGTCTTCTATACGGAAATCTGTGAAGACCTTTGGTCGACGATTCCCCCGTCTTCGTACGCCGCTCTCGCGGGGGCCAATGTCTTGGTCAATTTGTCAGCGTCAAATGTCACCATAGGCAAGAATCAATATCGCCAACAGCTTGTGGCGAATCAATCCGCCCGCTGCATCGCTGCCTATCTGTATTCCGCTGCTGGATTTGGGGAATCGACAACAGATCTCGCCTGGGACGGTCATGGCATTGTCGCCGAGAACGGCACTATCCTTAAGGAATCGGAACGCTATAAATACGATTCGCAGATGGTAATCGCCGATATCGATCTAGATAGACTGCAAGCGGATCGGATGCGCGATACGAGTTTTCGTCAGTCCGTTGTACGGCACAGGGACGAACTGATGCGTTTTCGAAAAGTCGCGTTCACGGCGCAGACTCCGGATTTACGCGTACCGACACTGGAGCGAGAAGTCTTGCGGTATCCGTACGTACCTACCGACGTTCGGACTCGCGACGAGCGATGTCACGAGGTGCTGGAAATCCAGGTGCAAGGCCTTGTCAAGCGGCTCAAAGCAATGGGATCCGACAAGCTTGTCATCGGAATTTCCGGCGGACTCGACTCCACCCATGCGCTGGTTGTTTGTGCGCGTGCAATGGATGTTTTGAAATTGCCACGGACAAATATACTTGCCTTTACGATGCCTGCGTTTGCGACTTCAGATCGCACTCTCGGTCAGGCGCGCCGCCTAATGTCCGCATTTGGCTGTACTGCTCAGGAATTGGATATTCGCCCGAGTTGTCAGCAAATGATGCGGGATATCGGACATCCATTTATAAACGGGGAGCGTGTCTACGACATCACATTCGAAAATGTCCAAGCCGGCGAACGAACCAGTCACTTGTTTCGTTTGGCAAACGTGCATCGTGCGCCGGTGATTGGTACAAGTGATCTATCCGAAATCGCCTTGGGTTGGTGCACGTACGGAGTTGGCGACCATATGGCGCACTACCACGTGAACGCGAGTGTGCCGAAAACTTTGATTCAATATCTCATCGTTTATGTGGTAAGGGCCAACGTTTTCGGGACAGAGGTGGCGAATGTCCTTACCGATGTGTTAGCAACGGAAATTAGTCCAGAACTAATCCCAAGTGAAAAAACTGGTGCAATCGGTCAGCGAACTGAGGATGCTATCGGGCCCTACGCGCTACATGACTTCTTTTTGTATTACACGCTGCGCTTTGGCTACAGCCCGGCTAAGGTGGCATTCCTGAGCTACCAAGCTTGGCATGACAAGTCCTCGGGGGCGTGGCCGCCTGGCATGGAATCACGAGCGGTGGAATATGATTTGCCGGAGATCAAGAGATGGCTCCGGCTATTCCTGCAGCGATTCTTTGCGACGAGTCAGTTCAAGCGCAGCGTAGCGCCAAATGCGCCAAAAATTGGGTCCGGAGGATCGCTTTCGCCGCGAGGCGACTGGCGGGCACCGAGCGATGGTGTCGCTGCGCCATGGATTCACGAGTTGGAAAGTATTCCATTGCCATGCGAGGACTAATACGTCTACGGATGCCCGTAATAGGCAATTTCATTTCGCTCAGCTTTATTGAATTAGGGAATAGAGCAGCCAACCATCTCGTCTTCTTTCTCTCGGCCTATTATTTGCTCGCAAATGATTTCGGAGTGTTCTCCGGATATCGCGCAATATCTCAAGTCCTTGTAGCAGTATTCGATTTAGGGCTGGCGCAAGCGATAGTGTTCTTTGAACATAAGAACAATAATAAGACGAGACTTTCTCTATTCTTTTCAATTAAGCTGTGGCTCTATGTGCCTTTGACGCTGTTCATTGGTACGTGGTGGTTGTTTGCATATTCGGAAATTCCCGTCACGTTTGCGGTGGCAATATTGGGAATTTCCCTTTTGGACGACGTTGCTGCTTACGTATCAAGCTATCACTACAGAAATTCAGAGTTCATAAGACTCGGCATCATCAGAATTGTACCCAAAGCGATTTTTTGCTTTATCGTCATCGTATTACCTGCGAAAACGCTTTCGACTGTCGTAATAGCTTGGCTGCTCAGCTCGATTTCTGTCGTAGGTTATCTAGCTACCGGGCTTGGAAAAATCGAGTTACGGCAAATTACTGTGCCAAGTTGGAAACTTTCGAAGATACTCTTTGCGAAGCTTTCACCGATTTACTTAGCTGGATTATCGGGCGCACTGATTCCAAATGCCGACTTATTGGTTCTCGCTATGTACGGACTGCATACGGAAGCAGGCAACTTCAACATAGCATATCGCGTGGCTGCCTTCTTTGTGCTACCGGCGACGATGCTATTTAGCGCGCTAATCCCGACGGTGCTGTCCGATTCAACAAGAGGAAACCGCGACGTGGGCAGCGTGGCGGCTTTTTTAGGCAAAGTGTCCATTTTTGGTTTCGTGGCAGCAGTGGCTTATGCGTACACCTTAGAACCCATAAACGTGATTCTATTTAGCGGAAAATTTCGCGAGGCGTCACAGATATCTGCGCTTCTAGCAGCAAGCGTATTCTTTCTTTATGTTTGGGGCGGTGGTTCGTACATATTGCTTAGCCAAAGAAGAGTGGCTTCGGTCAGTGCCATTACGTTGGCCGTGGCCTGTGTAAAAGTGCCACTTGATTTTGCTATGGTCAAGATTTTCGGTTGGGAAGGCGCAGCATATGCAACAGTTATCGCCGATATGTGTTCAGCCGTACTGGTATTAGGATATCTTGCAATGACTAACAAATGGACTGATTCGAAATGTCGTTGAGAAGTCTTGTAAACAGTAATAGCTTTCTCCGAGCATTTAAACCTATATTGAAACCGGTTACGGAGGCAATATGGGGAAAGACTGGGATAGAAAGTTGGCTTGATCTTATTGCGAAAGTAGAGCAGAACGCGAAGGGAGTAATTTTAGATGTCGGTGCTGCAGACGGCCTATTCCTCAGAAAAGCTGCGAAAGTGTTTCCTAAAAGCACGTACTTTGCGTTCGAGCCAAGGAAGGAAATGGAGGCGACACTTGCCGAGGTAATTCGAAGGTTGGGAATTAATGCGTCAATTTACAGTATGGCGCTTTCTGACGGTAGCGGTTCGGCGGAGATGGCAATCATGTCCCATGGAGACGCATCAAGCTTAGTAATCGATACGCGGGGAACGCATAGCGATATCGTGGATACGATTACAGTTGTGACAACGACATTAGATGACTTCAGCAAGGAACGTGATTTTTGTGGTGAAGTGGAAATTCTCAAGGTGGATGTCGAAGGGTTCGAGCGGAACGTTTTGAAGGGTGCCGGTTCGACATTGGCGAGAGTTCGAAACTTGATTTTAGAGATTAGCCCGTTGAGACATGTTTCACGGAATGAGACGATCGAGATTCTTGAGATGATATTTGCGTCCGGAATGAACCTCGTCGACTCTAGCGAAATGAATTTCTTCTTCACAAGGGATCTGCAAGTTCTTCACCATTTCGGATATAGGGGTAACGAATGAAATTCTTAGTTCTCGGGTCGTCCGGACAAGTTGGTAGTGCCCTATCCTTCTATCTAGAAAGCCGTGGACACTCAGTTATTCCTTTTGACATCGTTCGGACTCCAGATGAAGATCTTAGAAGGCCAAGTCGATTACTCGAGAGGGCAGTTGCGGATGCGGATTACGTGTTCTTTCTCGCATTCGACGTCGGAGGTTCTGTCTATCTCGCAAAATACCAGAATACGTTCGATTTCATTCATAACAACTGCCGCCTAATGGCTGTGACGTTCGACGCTCTGGCGCGGTACAAGAAGCCCTTCCTTTTCGCATCGAGCCAGATGGCGACGATGGGTTTCTCGAATTATGGGCTGCAGAAGGCCGTTGGCGAGAAATACACCGAGGCGCTCGGTGGGATAACGGTGAAGTTTTGGAATGTTTACGGAGTCGAGCATGATCCGGAAAAGACGCACGTAATTACCGATTTTGTCAACATGGCTCGAACGAAGCATCGGATCGACATGCGCACGAATGGGAAAGAGGAGCGCCAATTTCTGTTTGCGGAAGATTGCGCCGAGGCGCTCGAGATCTTGGCATTGCGAGATAAAGAACTGCCGAGAACGGCTAACTACCATATTACGAATTTCGAATGGACGAGCGTGCGGGAGGTGGCTGAACTTATTGCAGAGAGGTTTCCCGGAACGTCGATCAATCCGGCGGCAGCGACGGATCAAGTGCAGCAAGGCCAGAAGAATGAGGCCGATCCGTTCATTCTTCAATACTGGAAGCCAAAGACGAGTATGCGAGAAGGTATCGGCAAAATAATCAATTCTATGACGTCGATTAACAAATTGGGGTAGTTCCGTGCAAGAGGAGCACCCGATTCGGCAGGCAGTGATCCTTGCAGGAGGAAAGGGAACTCGTCTTGCGAGCGAGTTGCGTGGGCTCCCAAAGCCTCTGATAGATGTTTGCGGCCGCCCACTACTTGATTTGCAGGTCGCGTTGCTCACGCGGTACGGCTTTCGAGAGCTGTTGATATTGGTCGATTACGAAGCCGAGAAGATTCTCGACTATTGCCGCCAGCGCGGCAATTGGGGTGTGCGGGTCAAGTGCATTGAGGACGGGGTTGCGCGAGGTACGGCAGGCGCCGTTCTAGCCGCGTATGAGCATCTTGCCGACGAATTCCTCGTGATGTATGGCGATACCATGGTCGATGTCGACTTGACACGGTTTGCAACGTACCATCGGCATGGCGCCGGCGAGGCGACGCTGTTTCTTCACCCAAACGATCATCCGCACGATTCAGACTTAGTCGAAATAGACGACGCCGGACGAATTTCTGCGATCCATGGTTATCCGCACGACACGTCCCGCTATTACCCCAACCTCGTCAGCGCGGCACTTTACATTATTCGCAAGTCCGCTATCACACCTTGGATAACTGAGGGGCCGCCACTCGATTTCGGCAAGAATTTGTTTCGAAAAATGCTTGCCGCGGGCTGTCACTTGAAGGGTTACGTTAGCCCAGAATATATTAAGGATTTGGGGACTCCCAGCCGCCTTGCCAAAGTTCGAAACGATGTGAAATCGGGAAAGGTGGCGCGGGCGAGTCTTGACGTCAAACAGGCGGCTGTGTTTCTTGATCGGGACGGCACGATAAACACGGAAGTGGGACATGTAAAGAGCCCAGATGAGCTAAAGCTTCTTCCGGGTATCGGCGCTGCGATTAGACGACTGAACGGCACGAGTTTTCGCACCATCCTCGTTACGAACCAACCGGTGGTGGCACGTGGCGACTGTTCATTTGACACGCTGAAACAGATTCAATACAAGTTGGAAACGGAACTTGGGCGCGAAGGTGCGTATCTGGATCGGATCTATTTTTGCCCGCATCATCCAGACAAAGGCTTCGAAGGGGAAATTCCCCAATTGAAAATGGAGTGTGAATGTCGCAAGCCAAAAACGGGGATGATTGATCGGGCTACCGCTGAGTTCAATATTGATCATCGGCAGTCATGGTTCATCGGGGATACAACGACGGATATTCTCACAGCGAGAAATGCTGGGCTGAAGTCCATTCTGGTTGAAACCGGTTTTGGCGGCCTTGATTATAAAGCGTGGTGTGTCCCGGACTTCATCTGTCCAGGTCTTCCTCAGGCGGTTGAATTCTTGCTCGACGTCTACCCGAAACTACACGACATGTGCTTAGCGTACGCGGCGCGCTTTACGGGCCGTAGTCTCGCCTTCGTTGGGGGACTCGCTAGAACCGGCAAAAGCACGTTCGCGAACGCCTTGGCCTACGCAATCCGCGAATCGGGTCAAGACATCGTTGTTATTTCTGTGGATCGCTGGCTTCGCGACGAATCATACCGACAAGTTGGTGTTCAGGGGCGATATGACATGCACGCGCTTGCACAACTGGTACATCAACTAGAATCGCGGACCACACCGATGACCATAGATCTACCCGCGTATCACAAAATCAAGAAATGCCGAATAGAGGGTGCGGAGCGGATAACGATTGATCCAGGTGACGTGGTCATCTTGGAAGGTGTCGTTGCCGTGAACGTGGCTCTTATGGAGGGCGTCGCTGGCCATTACTTTCAGGTAGAGTTGGATGAAGCGACGCGCAAGTCCAGAATCATGCACGAATACAAATTGAGAGGATTTTCCGAAGTCGCGGCGCATGGTATTTACACCGCACGCCAGATTGATGAGACGCCGTATGTCCTTGAAGTTCTTCAGCGCGGAGTGCCCGTAGAACGAGTGTCGATTCCAATTGGCGACAATACGAAGTGAGTTCACCCGTATTCCTTGTCGCCTCGCTGGTTGTTTGTCTGGTACAACTGCTCCTCTCGCTTCTATTGCCGTCAGTATTTGATGTACTGGGTCTGAGCATGGGTGGCAACGAGACGTCGATAGCGTTAACGATATCGCTTTCCACCGGTTTAATTCTGATGGGAGTCCTCTTTGGCGCATATTGTGGAACGCGAGTCTGCGGGCATAAGCAAATTGAACTCTATTGGAAAATGTCCGAACTAATTTGCGGACGGTTAGTGGCGCGCACAACGGCGTACGTATTAATCGGCGCCCTTTTTGCATACGCTTGGGCAAGTTTCGTTTGGATCTCCGATCCGTATAACGAAGCGTTCTGGCAGGGCCCCTTGTTTAGCCTACTTACGCTCTATTGGCTCCTGTTGTCTCGGAACGAGTCCGGCTGGATCCGGCTCGATGTGGCGGTTTTGTTGAGCGTTGTACTGGTTTCGATAGCAACTGGACGCCGGTCTCTGTTAATTACCGTTGTCGCGCTTTTTGTAATCACGCACTGGCATGTCGTCTCGAAACGGGGTGTGATTGCGGCAATGGGTGCATTAATCGCGATCTTGATTACAATTTCCGTGTTTCGTGAAAATTTTGAATTCCAATCCACGTTGCTGCGTATTTATGGAAATTATTTGCGCTTCGTGAATTCAACCTCGTTGACGACGGACTCGCCCCAGGCGTGCTTCGGCATAGGCAGTATCTTTCCGTTTGCCGATCGCGCGGGTTACGCCAATTTCTATCAATATGTACGCGAACCAATTACGTTACCGTGGTTAGACCTAAACCTTTTTTGGGATTCGGCCTCGCTACTTGAGCGAATAACGCTGACGACCTGTAACGTGAAGAGTGCCATCGCACTTCTGTTTGCAGTGTTCTTTCTCTTTTCGCTTCTCGCGCTGGCAACCAAGGATATTCGATTTCAGCGGATCGTATTTGCCTCAGTGTTGCTGATGCATGAAGGAACACTGTTTTATGATCCTCTAACTACAGCTCTTGTCGGGATACTGGCCGGAGTCGCGCTATTGAGCATTTTCCTGGGAATGATCGGGTTCCGCGCTCAGGTTAGTAAGCGCCATGACGCGAAACCACGACTCCGAGAGTCCTAACCAGAATAGCAAAGTCGTACCAGAGCGACCAGTTCTGTACGTACCAGGTATCGAGGGCAACGCGCTCGGCGTATGTGGTGTCGTTTCTGCCGCTAATTTGCCATAGACCGGTTATTCCCGGACGCACCATGAGATACAGAGCTGCGTTATCTTCGTATCTCGCCAACTCCGCTTCGACAATCGGGCGTGGCCCGACCAGGCTCATGTCCCCTCGCAGTACGTTAAAGAGCTGGGGAAGTTCGTCGAGGCTAGTACGCCGCAAGAAATGGCCTACTCGGGTGATTCGCGGGTCATTCTTTAGTTTGAAATCCAGTTCCCATTCGGCTCGTGCTTGCGGATCATTAGCTAATAGCTCGTGAAGCACTTTATCCGCATCCGGTCGCATCGAGCGGAACTTCAAACATGTGAACGGCTTTCCGTTGCGACCGATTCGCATATGTCCATAGAGGGCGGTTCCGCCGCTTCGACGAATCAGAAATGCCAAGACCAGTAGGAGGGGGGATAGGAATAGGACGAGTAGGGAAGCGGCGCACAGATCAAAGAGGCGCTTAATCCAGACGTATGCCCGCCGCGAGAGGTTATTTCTAACGGTAAGAAACAGGATCTCGTGGCTAAAGAAGTGCGAAAGTTGCGTTCCGAAAAGAGGTAGCCCACGGATGGCGGGAATGATGTGAATGCTGTTTCTGGCGGCAAGCAGTCGTCGAACCTGAATTTGACTTTCGTGATCAGCTAGCGATTCAAGCGCCAGAATGACCTGTGGGTTGCCAAGAGTGGATAGAAGCGACTCCAGAGAGGGGCTCGCATCTAGGATAGGGAAACTCTCTGAATCGACTACCAGACGGTCTTGCAGTGAATTTCTATTGGGATTGAGCTGCACAAACCCGAGGATTTGATAGCCCATACCGCGCTCCCCTTTGATTGCATGGTAAGCTGCCCGCGCATTTTCGCCTGCGCCAACGACGAGCGCCGAGCGGCGCCATAGACCAAAATCGTCGAGTAGCTGCTTAATGCTCGCACGTCCAATTGGAATCAAAAGAAAATTAAGGCTCCAGACGACAAGGTGGCTGATAGGACCATTTTCTACACCGACAACAAATGATGAAGCACCTGAGACCATGGACATAACCGCTAAAACGCGGACGATTTCACGGAGTTCATCCCAAAATGGGCGGCGACGCGCGTAGTGCTCCAACAGAATCCAGAACCAAGCGATAGAAAGCGCGATGACCAGCGCATAAATCGTGACGGACGTGCGATCGAGATGATTCCAGCGATCAATGTCCTCGGCGTTGGGCCAGGCGATCGTCATGAATGTGCCGAGCATAATTGCCGTATCGACTCCGGCTAGAGAAAACGTTTCTAGCCAAGCATGCGTCGGTATGGTTTGAATGACGGTCGAATTCGGAATTGCGCTGCTACGCCGTTTCCGGTCATTGAAGTACGCGATTAGTATTCCAGCGATGAGACTTGCGATGACGCACCCAATGACCGCTAACAACAGCGTGAATGTTGTATGTGCTGTCTGGTCGCTCGCCCGTTCGAACGTGGTATGAGGGCGTGGTATCCCCGGAGCATAGCAGGCGACTTTTGCCTGATCCCCTTTAAGTGCTGCTTGCCGTTCGCTTTCTTTGCAGGTTAGCAACGCTGTTTCTGTCCGAGCCGATTTGTATAGAATCACTCCGTTTGCGATGCGCGCGGATGGAACAGGTAATGGTACTTCGTCGAAGCGCTGTCGCAGTTCATGTGGCGGATTCTTTGTGCATGTCTGGGCCAGAACACGGCACTCACGACAGGCCGCAGTTATCGTGTTGGCAATGGATGTGGCGGCGGCATCGCACGCGGTTTGACTTTGGCGTCCAGTGAGCAGCACGTCTAGCTGCAATTCTTCCGCGGCGTCGATAATTACGTTTGGATAGTAATAAGACGGACGCGGAAGCACGATAAGGGTCAGTGCGGCTAATGCAAGGCCAATGACTACGATAAGACTACGGCGGCTAGGCTTCTTTTGGAATTGACCTATCAAGGGCGTGGCCTGCATGGTGGCGTTCTCGACTTGGTCAACGACTGCTTTCAAACTCATCGAATGATAATTCGGGCTATTGCGACACCCACAATTGAGGCGACGCCATTGGCAAGAGCGTCATACACCTCAAATGTGTGGTTATGAGAGACTATTTCAACGGCTTCATGAACGGAGCCGAGTGCAATTACCAAGAGAATGACTTGCGCCGTCCACTGCG
The DNA here is from genome assembly GCA_964565875.1 of uncultured Enterobacteriaceae bacterium. Lineage (GTDB taxonomy): Bacteria > Pseudomonadota > Gammaproteobacteria > Burkholderiales > SG8-39 > 2-12-FULL-64-23. The sequence goes on along the minus strand of CAZMGP010000031.1, from coordinate 9,267 downwards.
GCCAAGCCAAAGGAAATGTGAATCCAATCATGCTGTACGTGACGCCATGCGCGATCCAGTGCATTTCTCCCTGAAATGTGTGCCCAATAGAAGGAATGCTGCCAACCAGGAACAGCACAAGTGTTAGAATCAACGCGAAAGTACGTAATAAGCCGACGGTGAAAGAACTAAATTTCAAGTTCGTGTCGAATTGAAGTTGCTGCCACATCGCGGGTTGACTTGCCAACTTTCAATTACCGTTCGTCAAGGGATTGACAATATTGCTCCCAACGCCAGGCATCTCCGCACGTTTGCTCGAGGCCGCGTTCTGCTTTCCAGCCCAGAAGCTGGTAAGCCATACTTGCATCGGCCCAGCAACAGGCGATGTCGCCTTGACGTCGAGGGCAAATCTTGTACGGAATCCTACGGCCGCTTGCGCGTTCGAAAGCTCTTACCATCTGAAGGACCGAATAGCCGTGCCCGGTTCCTAAATTGACAGTGAGGATGCCGCCTTGATGTGTAATATAGTTTAGCGCTGCGACGTGACCGCCGGCGAGATCGACGACGTGGATGTAGTCACGCACTCCAGTTCCGTCCGGCGTCGGATAATCGTTGCCCCATACGTTAAGCAGCGAGCGCTTGCCGATGGCGACTTGCGCCACGTATGGCATGAGGTTATTCGGGATACCCGTTGGATTTTCGCCGATTAGGCCGGAATCATGTGCGCCGACGGGATTAAAGTAGCGGAGAAGCGCAATACGCCAGTCGGGCGCAGCGCGGTGCAAATCAAGAAGTATATCCTCGATAATCAGCTTGCTGCGTCCGTAGGGGTTAGTTGCCGAGCGCGGGGCGTCTTCACGAATCGGGACATCCTTGGGCTCGCCGTAGACCGTGGCCGACGAGGAGAATACAAGTGTTTTCACGCCCGCGCGGCGCATTGCGTTAAGAAGTCGAATCGAGCCATGGACATTGTTGTCGTAATACAACAGCGGATCTTCGACCGATTCCCCTACAGCCTTGAGCCCGGCAAAGTGCATGACGGCGCTTATCTCGTGCTCGAGGAATAGCTTGTCAAGAAGCGCACCGTCCCGAATGTCACCTTTAACGAATTGTGGTCGCTTATCGCATAGTTTTTCAAGTCGATCGATGACGTCTCCGCGGCTATTCGAAAGATTGTCGAGGATAAGTAGTTCATGCCCCGCCTGAGCAAGTGTGACGCATACGTGTGAACCAATGTAGCCGGTTCCCCCGGTAACAAGAATCATGGAACGTACGTCCGAACAGGTTTGCACATCCGTCAGTGATTATCTCTTATTGTTGCCGCCATATGAAGGCCGAGCTTCGAATACAGCCGTTCGAAGCAATTCGAACGGAACAGTCGACTTTGAGATTGCCGCAATTCGCTGTAATCGGATTTAAGTCAGTGGCGATGCGACGATAGCTCGTCGCATAACTTGCAACTTTCTAATTTCCGGGCGATAATTACGAAAAGTCACTGAAACCTCGGCTGTGCCCTGCGCTTTACGCAGGGGGAGGGGAGGTGGTTTCGATCGTTCCTACATTGCCGGATCCTTGGATTGTCAACACAGGAGATTAAGATGAAGAAAGTGCTGGCTATTTTGATTGCGTCGATTTTTGTGGCTGGTGGGGCGTTGGCGCAAGCGCCACAAAGTGGTGGCAGTCAAGGTGGCGCAGGAGCGGGTGCTGGTGGCGGAGCGGCTGGGGCCGGCGCCGCGGCAGCGGGAGGGATTACCGCCGGAATGATTGCCGCCGGAGTGGCAGTGGCAGCAGTTGCGGCAGCTGCAGCGTCGTCAAACAGTACCAGCAATCCCCTGACGACGACGACAACTACCACGACGACACCTTAATTCAAGAAACCTTCAACAAAGAATCCTTGGCGCTGCGCCAAGGATTCTTTGTTTTTGCGGAGTCATTTTTCCTCTAAACGTGGCCGATATGACGAAGCAAGGCGGCCGTACCGCATTGGAATGCGGTTCCTAAGGGTAGGATCTCCGAGTAGAATTACACGTCGACGAGAATCTTTTTTCTCGTTGATGCGGTAAGACCGAGTTTTGCATCTCAGATAAGGTTGCCTTTATAGCTATGCGCTTAAATGCAGGCAAGCGCACCTCCATCCTTGTCCTTTCCTTAGTAGTGGGATTGTTTGGCTGTTCCAGTGGCTCCAACGCGATCCTTCAAACGCTCCCGTACGCGTATGGCGAAAAGCGAGACGTCGATTCCCTCCAATTAGATCCCAACTTTCGTTATCTCAGAGTCACGGTAGGAGGGCGTGTGGTCCTTCTCGCACTCGGCGACGTTGATATGACGCCGCAAGGTCCGATTGAGGTATGGTATTCCGCAGAACGGGAGGTTTTACGTTTGCAAAACGGGCGTCTAGCCGGCGCGGTCGGATTGACTACGGAATGGCGCCACGTGTCTATACCTGCACTGCCGTCTTGGGCAGAAATTGCGCGCGGAGCCGATGATCAATACCATTGGACGCGTATCCGTGACGTAATGCCTGGATACCGTTACGGCGTCAAGGATTTCCTCACCCTATACGCGATTGAACCCCCACCGAGGACCGCGCTTAAGAAGCTGGACAAGCAAAAGCTCAAGTGGTTCGAAGAGCGATTCGACCCTGAGAGTGAGGTATCGCGGGGACGGGCGCTCTTGGGCAATGCACGGCCAAATGACTCGATACCTCCCGCGCGATATGCGGTTGAACTGGGTGGCGGTGCCGGAACAGTCGTCTACGGCGAGCAGTGTTTGTCCTCGGATTTGTGTTTTACATGGCAGCGCTGGCCCGTGCAGGCGTCAGACTTGTGGGTTAAGTGAGGACACAATAAGTACGCGTCATCGCGCCAACGATAGCCGCCCCGAAGAGGCGAAAGCTCACAATTCGAACGGAGCCGCATCGCGATTGCGGCCTGTCGTGCTGCGGGCAACGTCTACGCTGGAAATTGCGTTTACCGCGCATCCTAATCTCTCGCCTCCCCGAACGACTCGATTTCGGGTTGGAATCGCGTTCGTCATTGCGCTCGCTCTCGCTCCATTATCGCTTTACGCGCAGACTGTGCCCAAGAGGTTGAGTGATTGGATTTTGGAGCAAGTGTTCGATCCGGGCGCATATCCACTTGGCCTGAGTTGGCGCGTACCGGAAGAAATAGCGCCGCAGAGCGAATTGCGTGTCGATCTGCTGAAAAGTCTATCCGGCGTTGACGCAGACGTGAAGGCTGACCCGAGAAGTCTGCGACGATTGAGGAATTGGGTACGAATGTTGCCGGTCACAGGACGTGTTGCCATCGCCGCGGCAGATCCGCGATGGCTCCAGGCAAACCCGGCACGCGATCCGATTCTCAGGCCTGGCCAGACTGTTGTACTGCCACGCCGACCGCGCTCTGTAACGGTAGTCACTGAAAAGGGGGAGCGGTGCGCGGTGACGCACTCGGAAGACCTAGAGGTAATGGCTTACGTGCGCGCGTGTAGTGGCAGCGAATCGCATCGTGCCGACTGGGCTTGGATTGCACAACCGGATGGCCGCGTCCAACGTTTTGGTGTGGCCACCTGGAGCAGGGAAAAGCAAGATCAGCCCGCCCCAGGTGCGTGGATCTGGGCGCCATCTAGAGACGGTGGATGGCCGATTCGTCTTTCGCAGCAACTTATTACATTTCTTGCCACTCAGGGACCCGCACCAGATCCGTCTGAAACGGCGCTGCTAGCTCGTGCCGCAAGCAAGACTAACGTCGACGACGGGAGCAACGAATGTAAACATCCTTCTGCAGCTTACGTGTCCGACGAGGCGTGCCGAAGGAGTTTAGCCTCTGTCTTAGGCGGCGCATCTGACGGCTGGCGAACGCCTGCATTGCAGTACTTCGGCCGAGTAGTTCCCAACATAGAGGGTGTTTCCGGATTGCCGGGTGAAGGAGCGACGGGAGCGAATGATGCAGTGTCGACCTCAATAATCTTGCCGCCGCCCGAACGGCAGGAAAGCACGCTATCGCGAAATTTGGAAATTACGGCAGGTGATTTCGGCGGGGCTGGTCTATTGCAGACGCCGAGTGCGCGCATGCAAAAAGCTGGCAATCTGAGCGTGAATTTCAGCCGCGTTTATCCGTACCTGCAAAGCAACGTGATTGTGCAACCGTTCTCCTGGCTTGAGGCGGGTTTTCGCTACACCAACATCAGCAACCGTCTCTACAGTCAGTCTCCAGAATTCAGTGGAAATCAAGCGTACAAGGACAAGAGCTTCGACGCTAAGTTTCGACTTGCGTCGGAATCGGCTTATGTTCCGCAAGTCGCGCTTGGATTTCGCGACTTCGCTGGTACCGGTCTCTTCTCGGGCGAGTACTTGGTTGCAAGTAAGCGTGCAGGGCCATTGGACTGGAATCTTGGACTAGGCTGGGGATATGTGGGTGCGCGAGGGAATATACGGAATCCACTCGGACTCATCAATTCATCGTTCGACACGCGAAAGGCGGCGGCTGGTAGTGGCAATTTCTCGTTAGGTAGCTATTTCCATGGTCCGACGGCGTTATTTGGTGGTGTTCAGTACCAGACGCCTTGGGAACCTTTAATTCTAAAGCTTGAGTACGATGGGAATGACTATCAGCATGAGGGACAAGGCAACGTATTGCGCCAAAGCTCGCCCTGGAACTTGGGTCTTTTGTACCGAGCTGGTCGTAATGTCGACATCTCACTCGCTGTCGAACGCGGCAATACCGCGATGTTGGGAGTTACGCTTCACACTCAGTTAGATGGCCTTTCCATGCCCAAGCTGAACGATCCGCCCAGGATTCCGGTGAGTGCGGGCCTGTCACGCGGAACTTTGGATTGGTCAGCAACTGCCCGCGAAGTCGCGCTTCAGACAGATTGGAACGTGCGCCGTATAGAGCAGCGCGGACGCGAGCTTCGCGTAATATTAGATGACGCGGAAGCAGTATATTGGCAGGATCGAGTGGATCGAGTTGCAGCTGTACTCAATCGCGACGCGCCGCCGTCCGTAGATCGTTTCGCGCTCGCGTATCGTGTGCGTGGAATAGATGTTGCCGAACACGTCATCGACCGCGATGCCTGGGTTGCGCAAAAGACGCAGGCGCTGCCACCGCACGATCAGCGCGTGGCTGTGGTCGCGCAGGAAGCTGAAAGATTGAAGGAGCAGCCCGCACTGTTCGAACATTCGCCACCGGTTCTGGAGACAGGCCTAGGACCTAATTATCAACAATCGTTTGGTGGTCCTAATGGGTTTATCTTGTTTCAAGCGGGAGCTGTGGAACAAATCAAGCTTCGGGTACGCGACGACACTTGGCTGCAGGGCAGTCTGCAACTCGGCCTAATTGACAACTACAATAGATTCACCGTAACCGGTCCGAGTTTGCTGCCGCGCGTACGCACTTATGTCCGTGAATATGTGACCACGTCCAAATTGACGTTGCCTAACCTACAGGCGACGCGCGTCGCAAGAATTGGAGAGCGCCAGTATTACAGCGTGTACGGAGGGTACCTCGAACCGATGTTTGCTGGCGTAGGCGGTGAGTGGCTTTACCGCCCGTTCGCGAGCCGTCTTGCATTCGGCATCGATGCGAACCTGGTCAAACAGCGCAACTTTGCACAGGATTTGGGCTTCAATCACGCTGGCGACCAGACTGGTTATCGCGTAGCGACCGGACACGCCACTTGGTATTGGGACACCGGCTGGCACGACATGTTGCTGAACATTAGTGCGGGGCGCTACCTTGCAAAAGATTTTGGCGCCACAGTTGGCATGTCGCGAGTATTCGAAAATGGAGTAAAGGTTGGTGCGTTCTTTACGAGGACCAACATATCTGCCGTAAAATTTGGTGAGGGCAGTTTCGATAAAGGCGTGTATGTGAGCGTCCCGTTCGATGCCTTCCTCACCAAGTCCAGCAACACAGTTGCCAACGTCGTTTGGCGGCCGATCACTCGCGATGGCGGTGCGAAATTGTATCGTGCGGTCGAACTATATGACCTCACAAAGGCACGCGATAATCGGACGCTGCGCTACAAGGCAGCGCCGCCGCCGAACGACGAAACCATTCCCGAAGATCGGCGCGATGCCTGGACGCCGCCGCCGAAAGGTCCGGTGGCCTATACGCGAGTGACGCCTAAGCCGACAACGGCGCAGTGGGGCGCAAACGCCGGCGGCTATGAGCAGCGTCTCATTGAAGCTTTGTATCAGCAGCAGTTCCGCAACATTCGCGTTGCCTACGACCCGACCCACCGGCTGACGGTCGCCCTCACGCATGACGATCTTCGCCCCATCAGCCGCGCAGTGGGGCGCGCTGCGCGGACGGCACTTCATCTTGGGCCGCTCGAGATGCGCGAGATTCGCATTGAATTCGCCGAGCGCGCAGAAAAGCTCGTGACCTACGACTTCGCTGATCTGCGTCGCCTCGAGCGATATTTTGACGGAGAGATCAACGCGGATCAGCTCGCAGACTCGGTAGCGGTGGAGTATCGGGATCCCGCCGCGCGCCAGGCAGATCCGCTCGCACAACTCGGCGATGTCGACACGAAGGCGGAAGAGAAGACGCTGGCGGACGTGCTGCTACCCGATACCCGCACCGCGGGCCGCGTGAAGAGCGATTTCGCCAGTGCCGCGCGCACCGCTGCCGATACGAACTGGTCACGCCTCGGCTTGCTCGGCACGGGGCTCGTGCTCGCAAGCTCGGCGCTCGACCGACGCGCCGATGATTTCGCCAAGAATCACGCCAACAACCGTTGGTTGAAGGGCGTGAACAGTTTCGGCGACGCTTTGCCCTGGATCGCGGCAGCCGGTGCCGTCGCTAGCGCCTTCGGGGCGAATGATCCGATCCTATCGCGCACGGGCTATTCCGCCTCGGAAGCCGGGGGCACTGCATTCCTCGCGGTGTATGGGCTGAAGTCGGTGTTTGGCCGCGCACGCCCCTATGTCGAGGCCGGGAGCCACACTTTCAAGCCGTTCAGCAAAGCGAGCGGCTACGATTCTTTCCCCTCCGGCCATACCATCGTCGCCTGGGCGGTGGCGACGCCGTTTGCCGAGCAATACGATGCACCGTGGCTGTACGGGCTCGCGGCGGTCACCAATGTCGCGCGCGTTGGCAGCCGCAATCACTGGGTATCGGACACCGTTGCGGGCAGCGTGCTCGGGTATGCCATCGGCAAAATCTTCTACGAGTCCTCACGCGCGCAGCGAAGGGGTGAGCCGCGCGTTCTAGTTCATCCGGCCGGGGTCAACGTGACGTGGGATTTGAATTGAAGACTTTGTTCGCCTTGCTCGCCATCGCAATTCTGCTGCCGCAGTACGCGAGCGGCGGGACGCCCTGTCGCGTGCTCGATCCCGAACTCGCCGGCGCCTACGAAGGCGGCTGCAAGGACGGGCTCGCCGAGGGCTACGGCGAAGTGAAGGGCAGGGCGGAATACCGGGGCGGATTTCACGCCGGACGCAAGCAGGGACACGGCGTCGAGACTTGGCCTTCAGGCGATCGCTACGACGGTGAATTCGTGGCGGATCGCAAAGAAGGGCAGGGAACCTACGCCTGGAGTCCGCGCGGACCGCATGCGGGGGAGAGCTATAGCGGCGGCTTCGTCAACGACCTGCGCCAGGGTTACGGCGTCTATGCCTGGCCTTCGGGCGACCGCTACGCCGGCCCCTGGGAGAAGGACCAGGCGGTCGGGCCGCCCACGCCGATGATGGTCGCGCGCTCGCTCGCGAAGACCGAGACGCTGTTGGCTGTGGGCAGGGTGGGAGTCAAGGTCTGCCGGGCGCTTCCCGTCGGCATCGCCGTGCGCGACTGGATCGACGGCGTCGTGACGGCAGTCGACGGCGACGAAATCACTGTGCGCGTCGATGATCCCGGCAAGCAACCGCATATGATCGACGACAAGCCGCTCGCCAAAGGCTCGATCATGCGATCCGCAGCCACGGATTGGACGCCGTGCCTGTGAGCGCGGCGGTTCGTGCCTAGCCCAGTGCGCCCGGAGGCCATGACCCAAGCCGATAAGCTCTACGACGCGGTCATGCGCTTGCCGATCGTCACGTATCAGCTTTTTCTCATTGTGCGGGAGGTAGCGGCAATCCGAAGCCTCGTCGCGCTGCACCCCTTTTTCGGCAGCGACTGGGCGTTCCTGCTCGCCGTCGGCGCCAGGGTGGCGGGGGTACTGTTCATCTCGGCGATTCTGCTGCTTTCGATCGCGCGCTACCGGCCCGTAAATAAGTACGAGCGCTGGTATCCGAAGGTGATCGCACTACTCGGCACGCTGTTCACCTATCTGATCTTGCTTACGCCGCGTTCGCCTTCCGATCCGCTCTGGGACAGCCTTTCGACCATTCTGATTCTGACCGGGAGCACGCTCGCCTGTCTGGCGGTGCTCGACCTCGGACGCGCGATGAGCATCATGCCCGAGGCGCGTAAGCTCGTCACCGGCGGGTTGTACGGCCGCATTCGGCATCCGCTCTATCTCGCCGAGGAAATCGCGGTGATCGGCTTCTGCCTGCAGTTCCGTACTTGGCAAGCGCTGCCGATTCTGCTCGTTCACTTGTATCTTCAGATCCGGCGCATGGACTTCGAGGAAGGCATACTTGCACAGGCGTTTCCGAGCTACGCAGACTATCGACACGGCACCTACCGCCTGGTTCCGGGTCTCTATTGAGTGCGGGCGATGCTGCGCAAGCTGCTACCTATCCTGATCCTGAGTTTGACCGCGCTATTGACCGCGGCGGCAGTGCGATTCGTTCCCGAATCCCTGTACTTTCCTGTGGTCGATTACACGACGCCCGAAGAACTACGCATCCGATTGTTGAAATCCGGCGAACTCGCGGCCGCAGACTGTGAGCAGGGTCTTGCCAAGGTCGAAAACGCGATTCGCGCGAACTGCCCCAAGTGCGAAGTGGCGGCACGCTGCATCCGCGGGCTGGATTCGGAGCGCCGGGCGGTTCTTTCGCGCGAGCCGCTCATGGAGCCGTCCGTGAGGACGGCGGACAGCAAGCTCGCCATGACCTTTTCAGCCAAAGATCCTCAGCTCGCGCTTGCGGTGTGCCAGGCGAGCGCGCTGCATAGCACGTCGCAGTCCCCCGATCTGCGCATGCACTGCTATCCGGCGCACGCGCCTCGATGAAAAATCGGGCTAGCTCCGGCGAGGGCTAACCCGATTCGGTGACTGCCGCCCGTTTGCGCACGGATACGGACGCGAGACGGGATTCAAGCGATTACGGCGTCGTGGTGGTCGTCGTGGTCGTAAGCGTCGGCTGACTACCGTCTGTACAGGAGGCCAAACGCTGAGCATGAT
>CAZMGP010000030.1:0-60555 GCA_964565875.1 uncultured Enterobacteriaceae bacterium | reverse complement strand
GTCGGGCAGGTGTTCTGGTGGCAGCGCAGCGCCTGGATGCAACCGAGCGAGAACATGAAGCCGCGCGCGGTGTTGACGAAGTCGGCGCCGACGCACAGCGCCCAGGCGGCGCGCGCCGAAGTGATGAGCTTGCCCGCGGCGATGACGCGGATGCGCTGGCGCAGGCCCGATTCGATCAGCGCGTCGACCACGCGCGGCAGCGCCTCCGCAATGGGCAGCGCCATGTGATCCATCAGCGCCTGCGGCGCCGCGCCCGAGCCGCCCTCGCCGCCGTCGATCGCAAGAAAATCGGGCGCATATTCCTGGCCGCGGCGGTTCACGGCATCGCACAGCTCGTTGATGAACTGCCAGCCGCCGATCGCCGTCTTCACCCCGACCGGTTTGCCGGTGAGATCGCGGACATAGGCGATACGGTCGAGCAGTTCGTTCACGTTGGCGATGTCGCGATGGCGGTTGGGGCTGATCGAATCCTGATTGACCGGGATGCCGCGGATCTTGGCGATCTCCTCAGTCACCTTGGTCGCGGGGAGCACGCCGCCCTTGCCCGGCTTTGCGCCTTGCGACAGCTTGATCTCGAACGCCTTGACCAGCGGCGCGAGCTCCTTCGCGCGCTCGGGCGAGAAATTGCCGTCCATGTCGCGGATGCCGTATTTCGCAGTGCCGATCTGCATGATGACATCGCAGCCGCCTTCCACATGATAGGGGCTCAAGCCGCCCTCGCCCGTGTCCAGCCAGCATCCGGCGAGCGCCGCGCCGCGCGACAACGCACGCACCGCCGGCTGCGAGATGGCGCCGAAGCTCATGCCGCTGATGTTGACGATCGATTTCGCTTCGAACGGCGCTCGCGCATAACCTTCGCCGATGGTCAACGCCGGCGTGGGCAAACGATCCTCCTCCAGCACCGGATAGGGCGCGTTGACGAACAGGATCGAGCCCGGCTCGTTGGTGTTGTTGGTCGAACCGAAGCCGATGATGCCGCCCTCGGACTTGGCCAAGCGGTACACCCATGAACGCGCCGAACGGTTGAACGGCAGCTCCTCGCGATCGTTCATGAAGAAATACTGGCGGAAGTATTCGCCTTGGCGCTCGAAGAAGTAGCGCAGCCGGCCGATGACCGGATAGTTGCGCAAGACCGCATGCTTCTTCTGCGTGACGTCCTGGATGAACCAGACCACGAGTGTGCCGATGACGATGAAGCCGATCACGGTACCCAGGCCGTAGCTGATGATTCCGAGCATGCCCGACATAGTCTCCTCCCTCTGCCGCCGCTGTTCGAATTCTTGGCCGCTCGCGCCGCCCCTCTTCCCGCCGCGCTATCGCGCGCGCCGCATGCACACCCGCGTTACGGAACGACGGTAATCAGCGGTCCCGCGCTGTCTCCGTCCACATAGCCGCGCTCGATCTCCTCCGCGCTCGCGGCGCGCACGCCGGCAATAGTGCATTCGAATTTCAGCGCCATCCCGGCAAGCGGATGATTGCCGTCGAGCACCACCTGCCCCTCGGCAATGTCCGTGACAGTATAGATGAGCGATTCTTCACCGTCCTCGGCCTGACCTTCGATCTGCATGCCGACTTCCAGTTCCGGCGGCAGCGCAGCACGCTCCTCGAGACGCACCAGTTCGGCATCGTAGTCGCCGAAAGCGTCCTCGGGTTCCAGCCGCACTGCGACGCGCTCGCCTTGCGACTTGCCCTCCAGCGCCGCCTCGACGGCGGGAAATATTCCTTCGTAGCCTCCGTGCAGGTACTGCACGGCCTCGGCGGACTGCTGGATCAGATTCCCGTGCACGTCGGACAGACGCACCTCGAGCGAAACTACCGTGTCTTTGGCGATGCGCATTCGCTGTTGATCGTGCGCACGAGTTGCAGCACTTCCATCGCGTGGCCGCGTGGATTGACGCCATAGAGCGCGTGGCGCACGCGCCCTTTCTTGTCGATCACGAACGTGGCACGCACGATGGCCGGCTTCTTCGCGCCGTTCAACTCGCTCGCTTCGTGCACCCCGTATTTTCGACACACTTCGGCGTCGGGATCGGCGAGCAAGCGCACCGAAAGTCCGTGTTTGTCGCGAAACTCGGCGTGCGAAAGGCAATCGTCCGGAGACACGCCGAGCACGACGCAATCGTGGCGGGCGAATTCCTCCTCATGGTCGGAGAACTCGATCGCCTGAATGGTGCAGCCGGGCGTGCCGTCGCGCGGATAGAAATACAACACCACGTTCTTCTTGCCTTTGAACGCAGCGAGGCTCACCGACTCCATGTCGGCGTCGGCAAGAGAGAAATGCGGTGCGCTTTGTCCGATCTGCAGCATAGGCGTTTTAGTTGGTGGACCGATTCTAAACTATCCGCGGAAATCGTGAAGTCCCGTCATCGCGTCGCGGCTGGACACCCGTGCCGAGCGCGTGGCTATAATTGTACGATGCCCGAGACGCAAGCAACCGCCGCATCCCAACCCGAGCGCTCGGCTCTTTCTACGCGCGCTGAATATTGCGCTGCGCTCGCGCGCCTGATCGCATTGGCCGAGCGCGAGCTGCGCATTTTCGACCCCGACGCATCGAGCCTGGGCATCGATGCGCCGCCGACCGTTGAGCGGCTGCAGCATTTCCTATTGCGCAGCCGCGGCAACCGGCTGTATATCGTCGTGCACGACACCACGCACATCCGCAGCCATTGCCCGCGCTTGCTCGGGCTTCTGCGTCAGTTCAGCGACCGCATGTTCATCCATCAAACCCAGGGCGAAGCGACGAGCGTGCAGGACTGCATGGTCGTCGCCGACAAATTGCATTTCGTCCGCCGCCCGGTGTACGCACAGCCGCGGGGAACGTTCGTCGCCAACGACGACGAAGAAAGCCAGGGCGTGATGCTGCGCTTTTCCGAGATCTGGGAAAGCTCGTTCCCGGCCGTTTCGGCCACCACTACGGGCCTATAAAACAGCCAAGAAAGGCGTTATAATGTTGAACTTGGCGCGGCTCACTATGAGCCGCGCCAAAACGTTAATTAATTAACTTCTTCTTATCGATGAGGGATCAACAACCATGAAACGCACAGCACTGATTGCTGCGCTGGCCGCTCTGATGATGGCGGGCTGCAGCAAAGAGGCTCCTCCGCCCGCGCCGCCTGCACCGGTGAAAGCACCTGAAGCCGCGCCGCCGGCCCCGCCGCCCGCTCCCGCTGCCGAAGCCGCGAAGGATGCCTCTGCGGCCGCTCCTGCCGCAGCCGCCGCTCCTGCTGCGCCTGCAGCCGCTGCCCCGGCGCCCGCGCCCGCCGAGCCGGCCAAGAAGTAAGCTGCTCGTTAAGGCAAAAAAAGCCGGTCCTCGGACCGGCTTTTTTGTTTCTGGGCTCGCCGCGCGAATGACGGCTTGATCGTTAAGAGATTTCGCGCCAGTCGAAGCCTGTGTCCTGGTCGGCCACGCCGATCCAATCGTTAGAGCAATTCATCGCCTGCGCCAAGCCGCGGCAGGCAAGCTCGGGCGTGTTGTTCTGCTGCGATAGATGCGCGGCGATCACGTGCTGCAGTTTGCTGCGGTCGAGCGCAGCGAGGATCTCCGCCGAGGTGCCGTTGTCCAGATGGCCGTAGCGCCCGGCGACGCGCGCCTTCAAGGCGCGCGGATAGTCCCCGTTCATCAGCATGTCGAGGTCGTGGTTGCATTCGAGCACGAGGGCGTCGCAACCCGTGAGCATGGCCTCGATGTGGCTGGTCGAAGTCCCGCTGTCGGTGAGCACCCCCAGCCGGCGCGCACCGTTGGTAAATACGAAATGGACCGGTTCGCGCGCGTCGTGCGGGACAGGAAACGGCAGTAACTGGACATCGCCCACGGAAAACGGGCTGTGGCAGTCGATTAGATCGATCAGCGCGTGCCCCGACGCCTCGCCGCCCGAGGCCCGGAACGTGCCGTGGGTAAGCCAAATCGGCAAAGCGTGCTTGGCGGCGAACTTGTAGGCGCCGGCGGTGTGGTCGCTATGCTCGTGGGTGAGGACGATGCCGGCAAGGTCTTCGGGTGCGAGCGCGAGGCGCGCGAGGCGGCGCTCGGTCTCGCGCACCGGGTAGCCGCAATCGAGCATCAGCCTGGTGCGGCCCTCCTCGACGATCAGCGCGTTGCCCCGACTGCCGCTGCCCAGGCAGGCAAAACGCATGCGTTATTTCAGCTGTTCGTGCAGCAAGGATAGGATGCGCCGGCCGATGTCGCTCGCCTCCGGCTTGCCGTCCTTATTCTGGATCTGCACCTCGGTCGCGTCCTTGCCCGGCTTCACCATCACCCGGTATTGCTCGGCCTTGATGGTGGACTTGTCGCTCTTCCAGAAGGCGAGCTTGGACAGGAAGCCCTTGTCCTTTGCGGGGCCCTGCGCGCCATCGATCTGCGGATCGACGTAGCGCACGAAATAATAACCCTTGGAGCGGTCGCGGTCCTCGACGGTGAAACCGACGCGGTCCAGCGCGAGCCCGACCCTGCGCCAGGCGCGGTCGAAGGTTTCGGGCAGTTGCAAGGCTTCCGTGCCGGACTCGCCGCGCACCAATTTCGCCCGCTCCATGCGGGTATCGGCGCTCGCGATCTGCGCCTTCGCGCGTGCGTCCTCGACGCCGAAGCGGACCATCAGGCGACGCAGGAATTCGGCTTCCAGTTCCGGATCCGAGGGACGCGGCTCCCAGGCCGTCGCCTCCTTCGCCTCCGATTTGTAGACTTCGATCATGCCGCGATGGCTGATGTAGATCTCGGTCGTGCCCGGCTCGCTGCCGCGCTCGAGTCGGGTGCGGAACTTATCGCGCTCCCCGGTCGAATACAGTGCATCCATGAACTTGCCGAGAAAATTGCGGATGGGATCGTCCGCGATCTTGGCGCGGTTCTCCGCCCAGTCGGTCTCCATGATGCCGACTTCCGGCATTTCGGTTTTCACCAAGAAGCCCATTCCTTGCCAGAACTCGCGCACCACCGGCCAGACCTTTTCCGGCGCTTCCGGCACCACCAGCCAGCGCTGGCTGCCTGAGCGCTCGATGCGCACTTTTGCCACGTTGGGCAGGACTTCGCCCTGCCCGACACGCACCGCCCCGCCGCGTTCGGCGTTGTAGGTCGAGAGCGTCGCCGTACCCTGGGGATTGATGTCGGGCACGGCATAGCGGTCGTCGCGCGTGGGCGAAGTCAGATCCGGCGGCACCTCAAGTGGAGGCAGCTTTCCCGCACCCTTGTACTTGATCTTCTCACCTTGCATGATGTCCGGCATGTTGCTGCACGCGGACAGCAATGCAGCGGCCAGCATCAAAAAGACGGCACTACGCTTCATACGGCTTTGCCCTCGACCACGCGCAATCCTGATTGTATGCCCGCCTGGCGCATGGCTTCCCTGACGGTTTCGTGAAAATTCGCCGACAGCGGCACCAGCGGCAGGCGGATGCCGGCCTCGATCAATCCCATCTGCGCCAGCGCCCACTTGACCGGGATCGGATTCGCCTCGACGAACAGCTTGGAGTGCAGGCCGAGCAGGCGGTTGTTCGCTTCGCGCGCGCGCGCGATATCGCCCGCCAGGGCCGCGGCGCACATCTCCTGCATCAGCCGCGGCGCGACGTTGGCGGTCACCGATATCACGCCCTTGCCGCCCATCAGCATCAGCGGCAGGCCGGTCGAGTCCTCGCCGCTATAGACGGCGAATTCCTTCGGCGCCCGCCGCAGCAGGTCGCTGCCGCGCTCGAGGCTGGCGGTGGCGTCCTTGATGCCGACGATATTGGGCACTTGCGCCAGGCGCAGCACCGTGTCGTTCTGCAAATCGGCGACGGTGCGTCCCGGCACGTTGTACAGGATCATCGGCAGGTCGACGGCTTCGGCAATGGTGCGGAAATGCCGGTACATGCCCTCCTGCGTCGGCTTGTTGTAATAGGGCACGACCGACAGGCTGTATTGGGCGCCCGAGTGCTTCGCCGATTCGGTCAGCTCGATCGCCTCGCGCGTGGAATTCGCCCCTGTGCCGGCGATGATGGGTATGCGCCGGGCGCTATGCTGGACTGCGATGCGGATCAGTTCTTTGTGCTCGTCGAAATCGACCGTCGGCGATTCGCCGGTGGTGCCGACGACGACGATGGCCTGCGTGCCTTCGGCGATGTGCCAATCGATCAGACTCTTAAAGCGCGCGACGTCCAGCGACCCGTCTTCGTGCATGGGCGTGACAATTGCTACCAGGCTTCCGGCCAACATGATGAGCGTTGCCCCGTTAGAAGAAAAAAGTAGCTGATTTTAACGCAATATTGCGCCTTATGACCGTCAGGCCGGCGCATCCAGGCGACATGCATCGAGCCCTCCGCGCAGCGCGCAAATGCGCTGGATGACGGCGGGCTTGGGCCGCTCCACCCGGCCCTGCTCGAAGGCGACGACCGCAAGTTGTCCAGCGGCCCATTCCAGCAGTTCGCCCGGGCGCAGCAGAAAATCCGGATTGGCAGGCCGGCCGAACTTTTCGTTCCCCAGGGCGAAGGTTTCGTAAATCAGCACCCCGCCTGCACGCAGTGCCCCAAGCAGCGCCGGCACCAGCGGTCGGTGCAGGTAATTGGTGACGACGATGCCGTCGAAGCTCTCCGCAGCGTAAGGCCAGGGGGCGGCCTCCAGGTCGGCGCAGCGCGTGGTGACGCCCTCGACTGCGGCGAGCACCGCAAGCGCCGTGCCGTCCCGGTCTACCGCTTCCACGCGAAACCCCATGCCGGCGAGGTAGCGCGCATGCCGGCCTTCGCCGCAGGCGAGGTCAAGCACTGCGCCGCCGGCCGGGATAAGCGGGGCGAAGCGGCGCACCCAGGCCGAAGGGGTTAGTGCATCGTGCTGCGGGCACATCACGGGTGAGACTTCTCCTAGAAGCCCGAATCGGGCTGCTTCAGGAACTCGATTTCCTCGAGCGTGGATGTGCGTCCCAGCGCTGCATTGCGGTGAGGAAAGCGGCCAAAGCGCGCAATGATATCGAAATGCCGGCGCGCGTAGTCGATCGTCTCGGCGCTGTCGGGGTCGTGCCGCAGTCCCTCGAACAGCGCGAGGCTCTGCCGCTGCATGGCGAGGTCTTCGGCATGTTCGAACGGCAGGTAGACGAACCAGCGCGCGACCGGAGGCAGGGCGCGGTCGTCGCCGCGCGCAACGGCAGCCTTTGCCGCGGCGAGCGCCTGAGGATCGGTGGCGAAGGCGCGCGGGCTGTCGCGGTAGAGGTTGCGCGGGAACTGGTCGAGAACCACGATCAAGGCCAGGAGCGATTCGCGCTCGGCCGCCCAGGCAGCCAGTTCTCCCGCCGCGGCTTGCGCATGCAGTCCGAGAAAACGCGACCGGACTTCTGCATCGAACGCCGCGGACTTCTTGAACCAGCAATCGCGCGGCCGGCCGAATTCGGGCGAGTCCGGCGCGCCGAACCAAAAATCGAGCACATCCCGATGATTCGCCACCCTACTCGACCACGGTCTGCGACTGTTCGCGCAGGTATTGCTGCAGGTAGTAGTAGGAGCCGATCGCCTTGCCCGTGCTGCCCGAGGCCTTCCAGCCGCCGAAGGGCTGATAGCCGGGCCAGGCGCCGGTGGTCGCGCCCTGCGGCCGATTGACGTAGACGACTCCGGCCTCGATCGCCCCGAGAAAGCGCTCGGTCTCCTCCACATCGCCATAAAAGCCCGCGGTCAGGCCGTATTCGGACGCGTTGGCGCGCGAGAGCGCCTCGTCGACCGAATCGACTTCGCCGACGAGCACGATGGGCACGAACTTCTCCTCGCGCCACAGGCGGTAGTCGTGCGCGGCGCTTGCCACCGTCGGCGCGCAGAAATAGCCCTTGGCCATGGCGCCCTCGACGAGCTGGGCACCGCCTGCGAGCACTTCGCCGTGGCGCTTGAGATTGTCCATGCACTTCGCAAAGCGGGCGTAGGCGGCGGCGTTGATCACCGGCCCCATCCAATTCGCCTTATTCGTGGGGTCGCCGACGCTCAAGCCTTGAGTCGCCGTAACCAGCCGCTCGCGCAGCGCCTGCGTAACCTGCCGCTCGACGTAGACGCGCGAACAGGCCGAGCACTTCTGCCCGGAGAGGCCGAAAGCGGAACGCACGATCCCGGTCGCCGCCCGATCGAGGTCCGCATGCCGCGACACGATCGCCGCATTCTTGCCGCCCATTTCGGCGATGCACGGCCGCGGCCAGCTTCCTTCGGCGAAGCTGCGATAGATGTGCATGCCGACATCATACGAGCCAGTGAAGGTGACGCCCGCGATGTCCCGGTGCCGGATCAGGCTCTCCCCCGCCGTGGCGCCGCCGCCCGTGACATAGTTGCACACGCCTTCGGGGAGGCCGGCGTCGCGAAACGCTTCGGCGAGCAGGCGCCCGCTCCAGGCGGTGTCGCTCGCCACCTTGAACACCACGCTGTTGCCCGCGACCAGCGCCGCGCCGATCGGGCCGCCGGCGAGCGCGAAGGGGAAGTTGAACGGCGCGATGACCGCCCAGACGCCGTAGGGCTTGAGCACGCTGCGGTTGCGGCTGACGTAGCCTTTCAAGGGATCGTTCGGCAGGATGCGGTCGTAACCGGCATTCGCCTCCATCTGCCCGCAATACCAGCTGATGAGATCGGCCGTCTCCTGCACCTCGCCCAGCGACTCCATGCGGTTCTTGCCGACTTCCAGCGCCACTGCCGCGCCGATATCGTAGACGCGCTCCTCGATCAGCTGCGCCGCGCGGCGCAGCAGTCGCACCCGTTCCTGCCAGGGCTGCGCCGCCCAGGCAGGTTGCGCGGCGCGCGCCGCGGCCACCGCCGCATCGACATCCTCGCTGCTTCCCTGCTGGAATACGCCGAGGAGCCAGTCGCGGTTGATCGGACTCCGCACCTCGAACTTGTCCTTGCTCTTGCGCTCGCTGCCCGCGACGAGCATGGCATATTCGCGCCCCAGCCCGGATTTGATGCTCGCGAGCGCGGACTCGAAGCGCCGATGCAGCTCCTCGGGCGGCTCGAACATGGTGGAATAAGTGAGTTTGAACGCTGCCATGCGCCGCCTCCATGCACTGATTTCGGTATGGCGGGAATTCTAGCCCATCGGCCGCGCGCCGCCGCGAGGCGGCGCTCGCCCTCCGCGGGAGGATCCGGGAACTGCTAGGCCGCGGGCTCGGAAATTTCGATCAAGTTCTGATCGGGGTCGCGCACGTAGACCGAGCGCAAAGGAAAGCGCGCGCCGGTGCGCTTCACCGGTCCGAGTTCGATCGGAATCTTAGCGGCATGCAGTTTCTCGATCACTTGGTCGAGCGGCCGATCGGCTAGGAAACAGAGGTCGAGCGAACCCGGCGTGGGATATGCAGCATAGCCGTCGGTCACGGTATTGCGGTCGTGCAGATTGATCTTCTGCTCGCCGAAGCGCAACGCCTTGCGCCCCTCGCCGAAAGTTTCGAGCTTCATCTCGAGCACGCGGGTGTAGAAGTCGATGCATTTCTCGGCATCGCGTGTGGTGAGCACCAGGTGATCCAGGCTTTTGATCATGGCAAATCCATTCTAGAGAGTCAGCAAACTAGACGAGAGAAAACCCCGCGACTGGCCTCCCCTCCGCGGCGCCTCCCTCTTCCTCCCTAGCCCATTGTGCGGGAACTCATGCGACGAGTTCCCGCAAATCGTCATTTCTTCAAGTGCAAGGCGAGCCAATCGACGAGACGATCGCCGGCTTCGTCGCTTGCAGCGATCAAGGCGCGCACCCCGCCCTCCGCGTTGGGGGTGGCGGCGGCACGCTCGACGCCGAAGCTCTCCTGGGCGACGACGGCACGGTTGCGTATCAGGCTCGCGCGCAGCCGCAGCATGCCGCGGCTCTTGTCCGCCGCATCGAACACCTGGCTGAATTCCTCCAGTTCCAGCCGCAGCGTGAAGTCGGCGCGGGCGCCGTCTGCCGGCGTGAACACGGCCGCCGCGTTCGAATCGGTAATCTTCGCGCGCAGCCTTTGTCCCACCAGACGCGCGGGCGGCATCACCCAGCGCGAAAGCGCATAGGCCTGGGGCCGCGCAGGATCCTGGTAGGCGAGGCGGTAATAGATCGCCGAACTGTCCATCCATGCCGGTGCGCTCACATCGGCGACGACGAGATCGTGCCGCAGCCGCGGCTTCGCCTCCTTGCCAGCAAGCGGCAAGCCGAAGTCGTAACTCGCGGCGCTATCGCGCGTCTGCGGTCCCCCGGCGCAGCCCGCAAGAAAGAGCAACGACAACAGCAAAGCGGTACGCAACATCATTTTCCTCCCGCGAATCCGGGCTCACCCGGGCCGGGCGAACCCGGCGGCATGCCGAACACGATGCTCTGCGGATGATCGCCTACGGAGTTGATCACGCGCCCGAGCGCATGGGTTTCCTTCGAAAGATCGTCGATGAGACCGTTCACCCGCGGCATGGTGTCGGCGCCCACCGCGCGCGCCGTCGCACCGACTTCCTCGACGCTCGCGACGGCCCGCGTCACGGAATCCACACGCGAGTCGAGCTTGAGCGCGAGGCCGTTGACGCTCGCCATCAGCAGGTCCGCCTTCTTGATGCTGGCGCGCGCATCGCTCGCCAAGCCTTTGGTCTCGGCGACGAGCGCCGGCATGGCGGCAAGACTCGGCTCGAGCTTCTTCGTCACCGCGCTCGCGCGCTGCGTTGCTTCCTCCAGCCCGGCCAAGGTGCGGCGCAGGTGCGCCTGATTTTCGTCGTCGAGCACGCGCTTCACCCGGTCGGTGATGTCGACCACCGCAGCAAAGAGATTCTCGCCCTCGTCCATGAGCGAAGGCTTCACGCGAATCACCGCAGGTTCGGCGGCGCTCGTCGCGACCAATTCATTCGACTTGCCGTCGTCGCTCAACTGCACGTAGGCGAGCCCGGTCACTCCCTGGAAGCCCAGTTGGGCGTAGGTGCTCTTGGTGATGGGCGTGCCCTCGCGCACACCGATCATGACCCGCACCCGACCGCCGTTCGCGCGGTCGATGGCGATGTCGTCGACCTTGCCGACGTCGACGCCGCGGTAGCGCACCGGCGCTTCTGCCTTCAGCCCCGTCACCGAGCCGCTGGTAGTCAAAGCGTAGGGGACGAGCTTGATGTCGTCCTTGCTGAACCAGACGGCCACTGCGGCGAGCGCCGCGCCCAGGATCAATGTGAACAAGCCTGCTGCAAGAGCGTGCGCGCGGTTTTCCATGATTCCTCTCCCTAACTCCTGACTTCTAGTTTAACCGAAGCTCCCACCGCCGATAGTGCACGCAGGCCGCGCTCGCCGAGGAAGAAATTGAGGATGAACGGGTGCTTCACGGCGATCGCTTCCTTCAGCGTGCCGTAGATGATGAGCTTCTGCTCGGCCAACACGGCGATCTTGTCCGACAGCGAAACCAGCGTGTCCAGATCGTGGGTGACCATCACCACGGTGAGGTTCAGTTCCTCGTGCAGCGAGCGGATCAGCTTGACGAAGCTCTCGCTCCTGTCCGGGTCGAGGCCCGCCGTCGGCTCGTCCAGGAACACAAGTTCCGGCTCGAGCACCAGCGCCCGCGCGAGGGCAATGCGCTTGACCATGCCGCCAGAGAGGTCGGCAGGCATTTTCGACGCGTGCCGGCGCTCGATGTCGACCATGTCGAGCTTGAGCATCACCATGTCGTGGATGAAGTCCTCGTCGAAGGCGCGCAGCTCGCGCAGCGGCAGCGCGATGTTGTCGAACACCGACAGCGCGCTGTAGAGCGCCCCTTCCTGGAACAGCACGCCCCAGCGCTTGCGGATCTTCTGCACCAGCTTCGCATCCGAACCATGCAGCGGGATGCCGAACACCTTGACCGTCCCGCGCGTGGGCTGCTCGAGCCCCAGTATCTGGCGCATGAGCGTCGTCTTGCCGCTGCCCGAGCCGCCGACCAACGACACGACTTCTCCCGGCATCACGGTCAGGTTCAGGTCCTTGTGCACCACGTGCTCGCCGAACTGCGTCCACAGCCCTTCGACCTCGATGATCGGCTTCATAGGAGCGAGATACCGACGTCGGCGAAAATGACGGCGAATATCGCGTCGGCGATGATCACCGCCGTGATCGACGTGACCACCGAATTGGTGGTGCCGATGCCGAGGCTCTCGGTGTTGGGCTGCACGCGCAAGCCGAAGTGGCAGGCGACGAGCGCGATCAGCGCGCCGAACACCATGCCCTTGCCCATGGCGAGCCAGAGATTGACGATCGGCACCGCAGCCGGCAGGCCGTTGATGAACGAAGGCACGCTGATCCCGAGCTGCATGCTCGCCGACAGCGCGCCGCCGATCAGGGCGATGGCCGAGGTCCATAGGATCAGCAGCGGCATGGCGATGGCGAGCGCGACGATCTTGGGCAGGATCAGGCGCACGGTGTGCGGGATGCCCATTACCGAGAGCGCGTCCAGTTCCTCGGTCACGCGCATCACGCCCAACTGCGCCGTGATGGCGGAGCCCGAGCGCCCGGCGACGAGCACCGCCGCGATCACCGGCCCCAGTTCGCGGATGATGCCGATACCGAGGATGTTGATGATGAAGACATTGGCACCGACCGCCTTCAACTGCTCGGCCGACAGGTAGGAGAGCACCACCCCGATGAGAAAGCCCACCAGGGCGGTGATGCCGAGAGCCTGGGCACCGACGCGGAACAGGCTCGCCGAAATCTCGCGCCAAGGACCGCGCAAGGGGTGAGTGACAAGCGCGAACGAATCGATCAGTATCTGGCCGAGCAATTGGATGATGGCGCTCAAATGGTCGCCTGCGAGCAGCATCGCCGCCCCGAGCGCGCGCACCAGAGCTAGCGCGTCGATGCGCGGCCGCACCGCAGCACCCGCGGCAGCGTCGAATCTGGAAAAGAACACTTCCTGCCCCGCGGCGAGTGCGAGCCGCTCGGGGCGGCGCTTGCCCCACGCCTGCCAGATGAGCAGCGCGCCGATGTGGTCGAGGCGCTGCACCTCCGACAGATCCCAACTGCAGCGCGGGTCGCTTGCCAGCGTGCCGATGCGCAGCTTCAGCGCACGCGCCTGGGTTTCGAGCGCGTGTATATCCCATGCGCCGGAGAGCGCCGCCTTCGGCGCGCCGCCGCTACGGTCTTCGGTCACGACCGGATCAAATATGGTCTGCGCCGGCGCCTGTGGCACGTTATTGATTGTCATCGCGGCACCGAGAATGCCGCCCTAAGCATCTGCAACAATTCCCGAGGCCGAGGAGCGCCTTGCCGCTCTCCCCCATCTCCCCGCGCCCCCCTATTCGGTCCGCAACATGGACTGTCGCAGCGTCCGAGCAAGCTAGGCAAAGCTACCAGCTTTGTTGCCTTTTATCAATTCATGCATCACCCGTCGCGCAGGGCCAGCAAAATTGCGTTTCCTGGAGTACGATGCCGTCTGCGCGCTAGAGCGCGCTGCAGGCGAGTTGTGCGGGCCGCTGCCGCGAAGGTACAGGGAGGGCGGCAACTAAGGCGACCGGCGCGAGCCACTGACGGGCCGAGGACAATAGGATCATTCGCGCACTGAGTGACGGACTGCATGCCATGAAGTTCCTAATCGTCGACGACGACCCCATAATCCTGAAGTTGATGCAGGCAGTGCTCGAGGAAGCCGGGCATAGCGTAAGTTCCTACGACTCGAGCGTGCAGGCCTTGCGCGAAATCCCGGTGCAGCGGCCCGACTGCGTCATCAGCGACATTATGATGCCGGAGATGGACGGCTTCGAGCTGTGTCGGGAAATCCGTCGCAGGCCCGACCTCGCCGCCGTCAAAATCATCATGTGCTCGTCGAAATCCTACGACTTCGACCGGCGCCGCGCGAAAGAGCTCGGCGCCAACGGCTACATCGTCAAGCCGATCCAGCGGCAGACGCTGCTCGACGCGATCAAGGAAATCCTGTCCGAACAGCTGACCGTGAGCTACTGGGGCGTGCACGGCACGCTCCCCGTGCCGGGCCCGGGCGCGCTGCGCTACGGCGGCAATACGCCTTGCGTCAGCGTCGAAATCAACGGCGAGCCCCTGTATGTCTTCGATTGCGGCTCGGGCATCAAGCAGCTTTCCGACTACATCGCCGCATCGAAAGTCCAGCGCCTGTCGGCGCGCGTGTTCATCACCCACACCCACTGGGACCATATCAACACCATCCCGTTCTTCGGGCCGCTGTACGTGCGCGGCAATCAGGTCGAGCTGTTCGGCCCGCATCAGGGCGATCTCACCATCGAGCGCGCGATCGCCGCGCAGATGGAGAGCGTTTATTTCCCGGTGACGATACGCGAATTCGGCGCCAGGCTCTTGTTCCGCGACCTGCGCGAGGAAAGCCTGGATTTCGATCCGGTCAGGATCGACACCATCCTGCTCAAGCACCCGGGCTATTGCCTCGGCTACAAGTTGAGCTGTTACGGCCGCTCGGTGTGCTACATCACCGACAACGAGCTCTATCTGAAGAGCGACCCGCGCTACGACGCCACCTACGTCGAACGGCTGACCGGCTTCGTCAAGGACGCAGACGTCCTCATCACCGACACCACCTACCGCGACCACGAGTATCCGTCCAAAGTCGACTGGGGCCATTCCTGCGTCAGCGAAGTCGCGGACCTGGCGGCCAAGGCGAAAGTGAAACGCCTGCATCTGTTCCATCACGATCCGGATCAAAGCGACGAAGACATCGACTTGAAGCTCAAGGAAACGCGCGAAGCCCTGGCGCGCCTGGGCGCCGATGTCGAGTGCGACGCCCCGGCCGAGGGCTTGAAGCTGGTGCTCTAGTTCCCGTATTCGGCGCGGCAGCCCGCCGCGCTGCACGTTCCATCTTCCAGCAGGACCAGGCATGAACCCATTTCCGCAGGACATTTACACCGAGCCGTCGAACGTCGACATCGACACGCTGCGCAACTTGGGGCCGCTCGCAGGCATGGCCGGCATCTGGCAGGGCACGCGCGGCCTGGACGTCAAGCCGAAGTCGGACGGCGCGCGCAAACAGGCTTACATCGACCGCATCGAACTGCAACCCATCGATCCGCAGACGAACGGACCGCAGTTGTTCTACGGGCTGCGCTATCACCAGCACGTGGTGAAGCCGGAGCAGGTCAAGACCTATCACGACCAGGTCGGATACTGGCTATGGGAACCGGCAACAGGCACGGTCATACAGACCCTGACCATTCCGCGGGCACAGGTGGTGATGGCCGCGGGCAAGGCCGATGCAAGGTCTACAAGCTTCGAACTCAAGGCGGTGCGCGAGGACGAGAGCTACGGCATTCGCTCGACGCCGTTTCTGGAATACGCCTTCAAAACCGTGGAATACCGCATCCAGATCAGCATCAATGCCGACGGCACCTGGTCCTACGAGCAGGACACTGTGCTGTTGATCCACGGCCAGGCAGAGCCGTTTCACCACACCGACCGCAACACCCTCTCCAAGATCGGCGAGCCGACGCCGAATCCGCTCGCACGCCAGCATTTGCAGGCATGACGAGACTCGCGGCCAGGCGAAGCGGCCACCGATTTCGGATAGAATTGCGCCTCGCGCCCCGGTAGCTCAGTGGATAGAGCGGCTCCCTCCTAAGGAGCAGGTCGGACGTTCGATTCGTCTTCGGGGCACCAATGCAATCAGATAGTTGAGCCGCATGCAACTATCCGATTCGTCTTCTGCGACATGCTTTCAACGCTAGGAAGCGTGAGCATGGCGACCCCCGATCGAAATCGAGCCGTAGCACTTTAGCCGGCTTAGCGGGCAGATCTCGTTCCTACCCATCCGCGCATCGGCGCGCGGCATATGCAGCAGGCGCACCAAGCTTGCTGCAAGCGCTGCCACAAGCTGCGCGTACTCATGGCTCGCTATGCGCCCGGCCGATCGGCACAAACCCTAAACCTTTCTGCCATCGTGCCGATATATCGAAGTAAGCGACGCTCTCCCTGCTTCGGGCTGCGCAAACGCGCCTGGCCATTTCACCGACTCGCCCCGGGCCTGTTCCCTCGGCGCGGCTCCGGCGACGCAACGCGGCAGGCGGGCGCGCCGTGCGCTACGCAGCCCACGAAATCAAGCGCATAGCCGCTGCGGAGTTTCGAAACCAAGAATTCAAAGAAGAGAGGAGCGAACAACGTGAAGAACCTGAAGATTGGCACCCGCCTCGCCGTCGGGTTTGGCGTCGTGCTTGCCATATTGGCGCTGGTGGCGGCAGTGGGCGTCCTGAACCTGGCGAGAATGAAGTCGAACATGGATGCCGTGATCAACGCCAATAATGCGGGGATCGCGCTCGCCCAGGAAATGCGCAATCAGTTGAACGTAATTGCCCGGACAGTGCGCGACATCGCGCTCCTCAAAGACCGCGAGGAGCAGAAAAAAGACGCCGCTCACCTGCAAGCTGCGCGCAGGAACTACGCCGCCGCACGCGACAAGCTGCAAGCGGCCACGCTGTCCGCGGAAGCGAAACGCATTATGGCCGCAATCAACGAAGCCGAGGGGATCACCAAACCTTTGGTAGACGAAGCGCTGGAGCTCGCGCTCGTCGGCAGCAACGAGGCGGCGGGCCAATTCGTCATCAAGGACGTGCATGCCGGCCAAGCGAAGTGGCTCGACGCGATCCAACGCATGATCGAGCAGCAGGAGGCACAAAACCGCCAGACGCTCGAACAAGTCGCCAAGGACTACCGCAGCGCGTTCGCACTGCTGCTCGGTTTGTCCGCTGCCGCCTTGCTGCTTGGCGCCGGTTTCGCTTGGCGGGTGACGCGCTCGGTCACGCTACCGCTACGCGAAGCGGTGGCCGTGGCGGGAAAGGTCGCTGCCGGCGATCTCGGCAGCCACGTGGAGTCCGATGCGCGGGACGAGACCGGGCAATTGTTGCGCGGGCTGAAGGAGATGAACGACAGTCTGCTGAAAATCGTGGGCGAAGTGCGCAGCAGTGCCCAGGCCATTGCAGGAGGAACAAAGCAGATCGCCTCAGGCAACGCGGACCTGTCGCAGCGCACCGAGGAACAGGCGAGTTCGCTAGAAGAGACGGCATCGTCGATGGAGAAACTCACCTCGACCGTCAAGCAGAATGCGGAGAATGCGAAGCAGGCCAATCAGCTCGCGCTCAAAGCGAGCGACGTCGCGCTCCGCGGCGGCCAGGTGGTGGGCAACGTCGTGCGCACCATGAGCGCCATCAACGATTCGTCGAAGAAGATCGTCGACATCATCGGCGTCATCGACGGGATCGCCTTTCAGACCAACATCCTGGCGCTGAATGCCGCGGTCGAGGCGGCGCGCGCCGGGGAGCAGGGTCGCGGCTTCGCGGTCGTGGCGGCCGAGGTGAGAAGCCTGGCGCAGAGAAGCGCTGGCGCCGCGAAGGAGATCAAGGCACTGATCGGCGATTCGGTGCACGAGGTCAAGACCGGCGGCAAACTCGTGGACGAAGCGGGTAAGACGATGGAGGAGATCGTCAGTTCGGTGAAGCGCGTGACCGATATCATGAACGAAATCACGGCTGCTTCGCAGGAGCAGGGTGCCGGGATAGAACAGGTGAACGAGGCCATCGTGCGGATGGACGGAGTCACCCAGCAAAATGCGGCCTTGGTCGGACAAGCGTCCGCTGCAGCGACGAGCCTGCAGGAACAGGCGCGGATGCTGGAGGCGGCGGTCGCCGCGTTCAAGCTAGGCGCGGAAGGGGCGAACTCAATGGCAAACGCCGCAGACGTGCTAGCCTCCGCCAGCCCAGAAAAGACGGTCGAATCGGAGCAGATGGGCCTGCCCCGCTCGCCCGTCGCGTACCAAGCGGCCTCTGTGCGAAAAGCAAAAGTCGCCGCTGGCGGCGGCTGAAGCCGGGAAGAATACTAGGGCAGGCCCGGACTAAGGCCGATGCTGGTCAGACAGGCGAAAGCCCGTGCATGCTCGCCGTCAGGCCTCCTCTTTGCGGCATAGGAGTTCGATACTCACGCCGTCGGGCGCCTGGATGAAAGCAATGCGCGTCGTCGGATTGATGTCTTTCGGCTCCATGCTGAACGCTACGCCCTCGCGGCGCAGTCTGGCGCAGTAGCGGTCGAGATCGCCATTCACGCGCAAGCCGAAGTGGTCTACGCCCCACTGCAGCCCCGGCTTCTCGGCCGCGCGCTCGGCGGTGCGCTGACCGCGGACGATGACGGTGGCATCGCCCAACGCCACATAGATCTGCGGCGCGCCACCGGTATCGACGCTCTTCAGCAGCTTGCCGCCCAAGTGCTCGACGTACCAGCCCGCGGCGGCGTGCGGGTCTTGGCTGACGAGATGGACGTGATCGAATGCGAGGCCGGCATCGGACATGATGATCTTCTCTCTGGGAAATGGATGATGGGATGATGCGCGCCACGCCAACGGCCGCGGGGCTGCGCTAGTCTAATCGCCGTGCGAATTCGCGGCAATCCCATCACGAGCGATCCGGCTAGTGCAACGTCCGGGCGAACGTGCGATCGCGCAGCAAAGCGAGTGCGAACGGCTGCTCCGACAGGAGCTCGTCAAGCTCGGCGGCGACGAAGTCGCAGATCTCGTCGTGCTCTACGCGCGCCAGATTCGACGCGAGCCCGATTTCGACCTTGAGCCCCCCTGCAGCCGCGGCCGCGCCGACTTCGTGTTCGGACGCGGAAAAGTCGTGCAGCGAAAAGCCGAGAAGATCGGGGCAGCGGTCGAACAAAGTCTTCACGCGCGCAGCGACTTCCGCTTCGAGCCGGTGCAGATTCGAATTCGTTCGCGCCATCGATTTCATCGCGTACTCCTGGTTCAATCCAAGCCTTGCTTTTTATGCAGCGTCGCAGACGCTCAAGCGCCTATGAGGTCTAGCGCCAATGGCGCTCATGATGGAAGCCCTCATGCCGCTCATAACCGTAGTAAAAATAGGGTCGCACCACTGGTGCCACATATACCGGCCCCGGATCGGCGACCGGAACGGCGACACAGCCGGCGAGCAAGGCGGCTATCCAGGTGAGCAGGATCAGTCTTTTCATGGGAGCCTCCGTGATGGCTTCAGTCCATTTAACGCACCAGGAGGCCGCGTGTCGCAGCGAAATTGTTACAAGATCTATCCGCCGCACTTGCCGCAAAATTGGCAAGCTGCTGCATCGAAACGCATTTCCCCGGCGCAGCGACCTATGCCTGCTCAAGACCTGTTGCAAAATGAGCTAAGCGCGCCATGCGCGCCCATGGAACGGCGCGTCCGCGCCTGGTGCTGCAGCGGCGAACGCCGGGGCGCGTATAATCCAGCGCGAGGTGCAAACGCGATTCGGAGGAGCGCGGCTTGCCGCGCAAGATCCGTCCCATCACTTTCGATAACCGCGCCCGAACGGCGACGAAGCCGGGCCGATCCGAAGACCATGACGCCACGCCTACTACGCAATGCCGCCCTAGCCGTATTCCTTGCCTGTTCCGCCGCCGGCGCGCAGGCGCAATCCTTCCCGGCGAAGACCGTGCGCCTGATCGTGGGATTTTCGCCGGGCGGCAACGTCGACATCCCCGCGCGCATCGTCGCAGCCAAACTCGGCGAAATGTGGAACGCCAGCGTCGTGGTGGAAAACCGCGTCGGCGCCGGGGGCAGCATCGCGGCCGCCATGGTCGCGCAGGCACTGGCGGACGGCTACACCCTCCTCTTATGCAATGCGGCTTCGAACGCCATCGACGTCGCCTTCTACAAGAATCTGCCTTACGATCCGGTAAAAGACTTCGCGCCCATTTCGCAGGTCGGCTGGGTGCCGAATATCCTCATCGTCAATCCGGCGACGAAATTCCATACCGTGGGCGAATTCGTTGCCTACGCGAAAGCCAATCCGGGCAAGGTCAGCTACGCTTCGGCCGGCGTCGGCACTTCCCAACATCTCGCGATGGAACTGCTCAAGTCGATGACCGACATCGACGTCGTCCACGTTCCCTACAAGGGCGGGCATCCGGCGCTCACCGACGTTCTCGGCGGCCAGATCCAGGTGATGCTCGGCGCGGTGCCGACCACCCAAGCCGCAGTCAAATCGGGCAAGGTGCGGGCGCTGGGCGTCACGTCGGCGAAGCGTTCGGCGCAACTGCCGGACGTGCCGACCATCGCCGAGTCCGGCGTGCCCGGCTACGAAGTGACCTCTTGGTACGGCCTGTGCGGTCCCGCGGCGCTGCCCAAAGCTTTAATGACGAAACTGAACGCCGATCTGGTGAAAGCGCTCAATTCGCCGGACACTCAGCAGCGCCTAGCCGAGCAGGGAATCGAAGTCCTGCCCTCGACCCCAGAGCAATTCGGCGCCTATATCAAATCCGAAGTGAGCAAATGGGTGAAGGTGGTCAAGGCGGCCGGCATCAGCGCCGAATAGGCGGCTAGCGCGCGACGCTGGCGTCTTGCGCCCGCGCCGCACTCAATCGAGCTGCGGCGGGTCGAACCAGTTGGTGAGCGAAAGCCCGCCGTCGACGACGAAGCTCGCGCCGGTGACGTAAGCGGACAGGCGATCCGACAGGAGTGCCAGAGCCGTGGGCACCAGATCGCTCGCCTCGCCCAGGCGACCGAGCGGAATGTGGCGCGCGAGCGCGGGATCGGCGACGAATCCGCCTGCGGCGACCGCACCCGGCACCAGGGCGTTGACGCGGATGCGATAGCGCCCGAGCGTCTTCGCCAGCTCCCGTACCAGCATCGCCATGGCCGCCTTCGACGTACTGTAGTGCGGCAGGTTGCGTGGCGTGCCGGCATGAAGCGAAGTGAGATAGAGCAGGCTGCCCGGGGATTTCGCCGCAATCAGTCTGTTCGCGATGCCGCGGCCGAGGCGAAAACCCGCGTCGACGTTCACCGCGCGCATGCGTTCCCAGGTCGCGTCACTCACCGCGAGCGCGTGATCGGCCTCGCGCCGCGGCGGCGATGCGCTGTGCACGAACAGCGTCGCGAGGCCGAGGGTGCGCTCGGCATCCTCGAGCAGGCGCTCGCACTCGGCGGCTTGGGCGAGGTCGCCAACCCAGGCCTCGGCCAAGCGCGCGTCCGGGCAGGCGGCGACCGCCTGCGTCACGGTGTCAGCATTGATATCGGCGAACAGCGTGCGCACGCCCGCGGCCGCGAGCGCCTGCGCCACCGCCCGGCCGATGCCGTTGCCGGCGCCGGTGACGATCGCCGCCGATGTCTCAGTGTCGAAGGCTTGCGCAAACAAGCTCATCTCAGGCGGCTACGCGGCGTCTGGCTGCTTACTCGGCTGGGCGTCGATGAATGCCGGCAACTTCATGCATTCCGCGAATATGCCCATGATGGTCGGATAGGGTGCGAGTTCGCACTGATAGCGCTGCGCGTTGAACACCTGTGGCACGAGACAGCAATCGGCGATCGTGACCTGATCGCGATAGCAGTACTTGCCGAACTTTTTCGAGCTGGAAAGGAACAGCTCCAGTCCGCTCAAGCCTTCCGCGATCCAATGGCGATACCAGACGTTCACCCCCTCCTCGTCCAGGCGGTAGCTCTTCTTCACGTAGCGCAGCGTGCGCAGGTTGTTCAAGGGGTGGATCTCGCAGGCGATGATCTGCGCCACCGCGCGCACATAGGCGCGATCCTCCGGCGTAGACGGGAGCAGCGCCGGCTTGGGGTGCGTCTCTTCCAGGTACTCCATCATCGCGAGCGACTGCACGTAGAACTTGCCCTCGTCCTCCAACGCCGGCACCAGGCCCTGCGGGTGCACGCGCAAATAGCTTGCGAGCTTGTGCTCGTCCTTGGGCAGGCTCACCGCCTGCTTTTCGTAGGCGATGCCCTTGTAGTTGAGCGCGATGCGCATGCGGAAGGCGGCAGAGGAGCGAAAGAACGTATACAGTTTCATCGACACTTACTCTCGGTGATGGGAAGCAGCGGCAATTTTGACACAATTCGAGCCTGCCGCAGCTGCGCGCGATTCGATAGGGATATCCTGACGATGACAAGACATACGGTGCTATTTCCGGGCAAAGCCTACGACGAAATCGCAGTCGGCGACAGCTTCGGCTCCGCGATGACCGTCACCGAAACGCATCTCGTGCTCGCCGCCGGCCTGTTCGGCGACTTCAATCCGCTGCACGTCAACGAAGTTCACGGCAAGCAGAGCCGCTTCGGCACGCGCATCCTCCACGGCCCGTTCACCAGCGCGCTGGTGTCGGCGCCGGTCGGCATGTATTTCGGCGGCACCGCCATCGCCTACCTCGAGCACCGCTGCCAGTTCAAGGCTCCGGTACGCGCAGGCGACACCCTCGCGACCACCTGGACCATCGTGGAAAAGCTAGCCAAGCCCAAGCACAAGGGCGGCATCGCCGTGCTGGAGGGCGTCTGCAAGAATCAGGACGGCGAAGTGGTGGTCGAGGCGGACGGCAAGATACTGCTCAAGAATCGCGACAAGAACTGAAGACTCGCGCGCGGCTCTGCGACGCTCAGCCGTGGCGCAGTTTCAGCACGAGCACGGTGCCGGTAAGCGCGAGGGTCACAGAGTTCGCGACGATGATAGGCCACGCACCCAGCACCAAACCGTAGGCGAGCCAGAACGCCACGCCGGTGGTAAATACCAGGTACATGCTGAGCGAAATGTCGCGCGTCGAGCGCGATTTCCACACCGCCCAGACCTGCGGCGCGAATGCGACGGTGGTGAGAAAGCCGGCCACGGTTCCCAGAAGATCTGCCAGACTCATCATCATGCCTTCCGCCCCGATTCGATGCGGCGCGTGCTTCAGGCGCGCCGACTCTCTTTGACGATCGCCCGGCGCACGTAGCGCATGCCGAGCGCCGCGAGTAATGCCATCACCGGGATCGCCGCTCCCATGGCGATGTCCGGATCGACTGCCTGCCCCGCCGCCTTCAACGCCTTTGCCGCATAGCCCACCAAGCCGACCAGATAGTAGGTGATCGCCGCTACCGACAGCCCTTCGACCGTCTCCTGCAGCCGTAACTGCAGGCGCGCGCGACGGTTCATCGACGCGAGCAGCTCCTGGTTCTGCATTTCGCGCACGATGTCGACTCGAGTGCGCAACAAATCGCCGGCGCGCGCGACGCGTTCGGACAGCTCCCCCTGCCGCCGCGCCGTCGCTTCGCAGGTACCCATGGCCGGCGCCAGACGCCGCTGCATGAACTCGTCGATGGTCTGGATGCCGGCGATGCGCGTTTCGCGCAGTTCGGCGATGCGCTGCCGCACCAGGCCGTAATAGGCGCGCGCCGCGCCGAAGCGATAGCCGCTCACCGCGGCCGCGCTCTCCACTTCCGCGGCAAGCCGCGTTAAGCGCTCGAGCAGCGCCGGATCGTCGGTCGAGCCCCGAGTCATGAGCGTCGTGATGTCGGCGAGGTCGCGCTCGGCGGCGGAGAGTCTGGCGCCGATCTCGCGCGCGAGCGGGAAGGCGAGCAGCGCCAGCATGCGATAGGTCTCGATCTCGAGCACACGCTGCACCACGCGCCCGGCGCGGCG
The DNA here is from genome assembly GCA_964565875.1 of uncultured Enterobacteriaceae bacterium. Lineage (GTDB taxonomy): Bacteria > Pseudomonadota > Gammaproteobacteria > Burkholderiales > SG8-39 > 2-12-FULL-64-23. The sequence continues at coordinate 37,289 of CAZMGP010000030.1, read as the reverse complement.
GCGGCCGAGTCCGCGGTCGAAAAGCAGCAAGCGCGAATAACCGTCAGCGTGGACGCGAAAGTCGGTCAGCACAGTCGCGGCGCCGTCTGCGAGCAATGCGCCTACTAAGGTGTTGCCGGCGAAATGCGTTGCGAGCGCGGCCGCGTCGGTCGTGCCCTCGTCCGCGGGCAGAAGCTCGAGGTGCGCGGCCATGATCAAGCTGCCGGGCAGCGACGCGACCCATTCCGGAGGCAGCAGCCGCACGGCGGCCTCCACGAACGGCGCGGCCGCAGCGCCGTCTGTGAACACGGTGTAAGTGCTGAATTCGCCATGCCGCTCCCAGCGCAAGCGCAGTGCGCCGCAATCGGCGACGAAGTAGCTCGCCTCTCGCGGCGGCGGCGCGCACTGCAGCCGCGCGCACAGTCCCTCGACCTGCGCGCGTTCGGCCTCGCGCGCCTCGGCATCGAGGAGCATCGCCAAATGGGAGATCCGCAGCGGCGCCTGCAGGACTTCATACGGACGCGCATGCACCTCGTCGCTCAGGGCGAGGCGTTGCGGGTGGCTCTGCGGCAGATTCATCGCTTCGCCGTCATCAACGCTTTCTTGCGTTCCTCTTCCTTCTTCCGCAGCACGCGGCGCTGCACCTTGCCCGTGGTCGTCATCGGAAGCGCGTCGATGAACTCGATTTCCTTGGGATATTCGTAGGGGGCGAGCTTTCCGCGCACATAGGCCTTGAGCTCGGCCTCCAGTTCCGCCGAGGCCGCGTGCCCCGGCGTGAGCACGATGAAGGCTTTGACGATGTTGGTGCGCTCGGGATCGGGGCTGCCGACGACGGCCGCGTTCGCCACGGCAGCGTGCTTTACCAGACAGTTCTCGATTTCGGACGGACCGATGCGGTAACCCGCGCTCTTGAACATGTCGTCCGCGCGCCCCTGATACCAGAAATAGCCGTCAGCATCGGCCTTGGCGAGATCGCCGGTGCGGCACCATTCGCCGCTGTACTTGTTCGCAGTCGCCTGGGCATTCTTCCAGTATTCGAGAAAGAACACTGGGTCAGGTGCGCCGTGCACGTCGCTGCGGCACACCGCGATCTCCCCCACTTCTCCAGGCGACACTTCCTTGCCGGCATCGTCGATCAGGCCGACGCGGTGACCCGGATAGGGTCGGCCGATCGAACCGGGCTTTGCCGGCCACAGGGTGTGCGAGTTGCCGACGATATAGTTCACTTCGGTCTGGCCGAACATTTCGTTGATGGTGACGCCCAGTTTTTCCCGGCTCCAGCCGAATACGGTTTCCCCGACCGCCTCGCCCGCGCTCATGATGGAACGCAGTTGCAGGTCGAAGCGCTCCCTCGGCTCCGGCACCGCCTTCATCATCATCTTGAGCGCGGTTGGAAAGAGGAAGGTATTTCGCACGCCGTATTTCTCGATGAGATGGAAAGCCTTCTCCGGATCGAAGCGACCGCGGTAGCCGAGCAAGGGATAACCGTAGTACAGCGTCGGCAGCAAGGCATCCATCAGGCCGCCGGTCCAAGCCCAGTCGGCCGGCGACCAGAACAGATCTCCCTGCTGCGGAAAAATGTCGTGCGAGTGCGAAAAGCCCGGCAGGTTGCCGAGCAGCACCCGCTGCGGCTTCAGCGCCCCTTTGGGCGGACCGGTGGTGCCGCTGGTGTAGACCAAGAGCGCGGGCTCCTCTGCGGCGGTGTCGACGCACTGGAAGCGGCGCGAGCCTTGTGCGAGCAGCGACTCCCAGGAAACGGTGCCCGCCTCGCGCGCGCCGTCCACGCCGATCACATGCTTCAGCGCCGGCAGCCGCTCACGGATCGGCCACAAGTTGGGCAACGAGGCGTTGTCGACCAAGGCGACGCTGGTTTCGCTGTTTTGCAGGCGATATTCCAGCGCTTCCGGCCCGAACAGGATGGAAAGCGGCATCGCCACCGCACCCAACTGGTAGCAGGCGATGTGAGCGACCACCGTTTCCGGCCGCTGCGGCAGGATGATGGCCACGCGCTCGCCGCGCCTCACGCCGAGTGCGGCGAGTGCATTGGACAGACGGTTCGCGCGCTGCTGGATGTCCCAGTAGGTGTAGGCCGCGCTCGCGCCCCCCTCGTCTTCCCAATACAAGGCAAAGCGATAGCGGTCTTGCGCGTGCCTGCCGCAGCAGGCCCAGCCCATGTTGAAGCGCTGGGGCACCTCCCAGCGATGGCCTTGGTAGATCTCCTGGTAGCGATCCTGCATGGCATCTCCTCGCGCGTTCGGCGGATGTTCTTGGTCCTGCGCCCGCCCGCGCTCGCACGCGATGCCGGCGCTCGTCGGGCGCGGCTCCCGCCATTGCGCGACTGACAAAAGTTCGCCTGCTACTGCAGTTGCCGCATGCGTTGATCGACGAAGCTCGCCAGCTCCGGGCTCAGCCCGCCCACGGCCTTGGCGCGCCTGAATGCCTCGAGCGCTTCGTTCGCCCGGCTGTCGGCTTGCAGCGAAATTCCCATCCCCATCCACCAGATCCCGGATTGGGGCGCGAGCCGCAGCGCAACTTGATAGGCACCGACCGCCTCCTTGTGCCGTCCCAGCCGTTGCAGCAGCGCAGCGTCGAAAGCGTAATACTCGGCGTTCCCGGCCGCGCTCGCGGCGCGCTGTGCGAGCAATTCATGTGCGCCTTGCACGTCGCCGCGCTCCACCTGGATGCGCGCAAGCAGCATGGCGTAATTCGCTCGGTTGGGGTCGAGCTTGAGCCCTTCCTGCAAATAGCGTTGGGCTTCGTCGATGCGCCGGTTCTCGAGCAACAGCCCGACCAGCGCCTGGCGCGCCGGACCGTGGCCTGCGTCCTCGCCCAACGCCGACCTGTAGCCTTCCATCGCCTCGGCCACCCTGCCCTGGTTGAGCAAGGAAGTCGCCTTGGCGTATTCCAGTTCCGCCCGCTCCGTCGCAGTGCCGACGTGCATGCGCTTGTCGATGCTCGCCCGGTCCGCAGCCGCGAGCGCATCGGCTCCGGGCCCGGGCGTCGGCCTGGCAGCCACGTCCGACGCGGCTTTCGCTTCGCGCGATCTTGGCTCGCGCGCCTTGGCTGCGGCATCGCCTTGCGGCTTGCGCACGGGCGCCGCCTTGTCACCGAAGTTCTTCTCGCGGAACGGCGTTGCGATTTCGGTGGCGAGTTTCAGCATGTCCACCTTGACCGGTTCCGTCTTTGCCGGCAATGCCGCAGGCGCAGAGGGGACCGACTGCACGGCAGGGGCAGGCGCGGCCTGGGGTGGCGGCGCAGGCACTGCCGCGACGGGCGCGCGTTTCGGCTGCGGCTGGAAAGCGAGATCGGTGACGATCGGGCGCGGCGAAATCTGATATGCCACCCATAAGGCCCAGCCGGTGCCGATGACCAGGCCCGCGACGATCTCCCACATGATGCGGCGCAGGTCCTTGCGCGTCTGCACCGGCCGCAGCTGCTGCGTGAGGGACTTGCCCGCCCCGTCCGCCGCATGGCGCTTGTCCAGGTCCTGCAGCATCTTATTGATCAAGCTCATTTGAGCATCAGCCAGCCTATGCCGCTGCCGGCGACGATCCCCGCGACGGCGAGCCAAGTCCAGTGACGCCTGGGAAAGGAGCTCGCGGCCGGCGTGTCGGCGATCGCCGCACGCGCATGGTGGGTGCGCACCCGGCGCACGCCTTCGCCGTAGGCGAGCATCAAGCACTTGTGCGCGAGGATGTTGACCAGGCGCGGCACGCCCTTGCTCGCCCGATGCACTGCACGCACCGCGGAGCTGCCGAACACGCGGTCGCCGGTGTAGCCGGCGACGGCGAGGCGATGCTCGAGATAATGCTTCAGCTCTTCGCGCGTCAGCGTGCCGAGATGGTGCTGGAAGGTGATCCGCTGGCGCAGCTGGCGCACCGATTCGTGCGCGAGCTTGTGGTCGAGTTCGGGCTGGCCGAACAGGATGACCTGCGCGAGCTTCCTCTTTTCCGTTTCCAGATTGGTGAGCAGGCGCAGCGTTTCCAGCGTCTCCAGTGGCATCGCCTGCGTTTCGTCGAGGCAGATGATCACGCGCTTGCGCTCACGCGCGAAATCGAGCAAGGCCAAGTTCAGCGTCTTGTGCAGCCGATGCTGATCGAGATCGGGGGGAGCCTCGACGTGGAGTTCCTCGCAAAGAGCCAAAAGCAGCGTGCGCGGCTCGAGGTTCGGGTTCGGAATATAGGCACTGATGCAGGACTCGGGCAGCATCGCGAGGAGCTTGCGGCAAAGGAGCGTCTTCCCCGTGCCCACTTCGCCCGTGATCTTGATGAAGCCCTCGCCGTTCGCCACGGCCACGAGCAGAGTGTTTAACGCCTCCTGGCTGCTCGCGCAGGCGAAGAAGAAGCTCGTGTCCGGGGTAATGCCGAAGGGGGATTCGCGCAGGCCGAAGTGATTTAGATAGATCACGGTCTGCGTTCAGGCGCCGCGGTACGCGGGTCGTTGCCGATGCGCTGCAGGCGATCGCGCGTGTCCGCGATGTCCTGCTCCCAGTTCTTGTCGCTCTCGACGATGGTCGGCTTGATCAGGATCACCAGTTCGCGCTTGGTCGTATCCGTGGAGGAGTTGCGGAACGCGCCGCCGATCACCGGGGCATCGCTGATTCCGGGTATGCCGCTGCGACCGTTGTTCATCTCGACCTTCATCAGCCCGCCGAGCACGACGATGTTGCGATCCTGCGTGCGTACGATGGTGTCGGATTCGCTCACGTTGATCGAAGCTACGTCGACGCTTTGCGCACCGACGCCGAGCAAGTTGAAGCCGACGGCCTTCGGGCTCACGCTGGTGACCAAGGGATGGATGTGCAGCGTGATGTTGCCGCTCTCGTCGATCTGCGGCGTGACGTCGAGCGAAATTCCGGAGAAGATGTTGCTGATGAACGGCGCGACCGTAGTCGGCGTGACCACGCCGCCCGTCGTCAACCCCGGCACGACGGTGATGCTGGTAACGAAAGGCTGGTCGGTGCCGACCTTGAGCACCGCCTTCTGGTTGTTCAGCGTCGCCACCCTGGGACTGGAGAGCACCTGCACCGCGCCCTGCGATTCGAGGAATTGCAGCAGAGCGGCGAAATTATCCGTCTGCACCGCGAGACCGAATACGCCTCCCGCCACGCCCGTCGCCCCGGAGACCAGCCCGCCCACCGCGGCAAGCCCCGGACCCGCTCCCGGATTGGCGTTGAACTGGCTGCTCGCGCCGGAGCTGCTCCCCGAAGTGGCACCGCTCAGTCGGCCCGTCGCCGCGAGATTGTTCGCCACCCCGCCCAAGCCGGAGGAGAAGCCGCCGGCAATGCCGCTGGTGGGGAATGCTGCCCAGTTGATCCCGCTCTGATAGGCTTGATTCAGGGTCACGTCGATCACTTTCGCCTCGAGCATGACCTGGCGCTCGACCGACACCTGCATCGCCTTGAGCAATTTCTCCACGCTGCGCAATTCCTGCGGCATCGCCCGCACCACCACCACGCCCGATTGCGGGCTGATGACGATGGAGCGGCCGCCGCCCGTGCCGACGATGGTGCGAATGGCATATTCCACCTCGGCCCAGAAGTCGGTCGTCTGCACCGTCGACATGCGCGTCGCGTCCGTCTGCAACCCGGCCAGCGCGCCGTAGGCGTTCGGCAGCAGCGACGGCGGCCCCTGGACTCCGCCAGCGGGCGCCGCAACCGGCGTCTGCGTCGCCAGCGTCGTCGCGCTCGTGGTTACGGCCGCGGTGCCGAAAGCGGTAGTCGTGGCGATGCCGCTCGATCCTGCCGTGACGCGCATGTCGCTGCGGCCCTGGCGTGCGCCGATCAGGTAGTTCACCTGAAACACTTTAGTCTGCAGGCTCGCCGGCTGGATGAATATCCTCGTGCCTTCGAGCTTGTACTCGTAGCCGTAGATTTCGCGGATCGCATCGAGCGCCTCGGCGAGCGTCACATCCTTGAGATTCACGGAAATCGTCCCGGCGACATCGGGGTGCACGAGCATGCTGTAACGCGTGCCGGAGACGATGGACAGAAATACTTCGCGCGCCGAAGCGTTGTTCACATTGAGATCGAAGCGCCCCTCGGCCGGCTTGCCCTGGCTCGGCGGCAGTTCCATGCGCAGCGGCGGCAGCAGCGCCTGGTTCACCGCCTCCGGCTCTTTTGCCTGCGTGCGCTGCGCGGCCCGATCCATCTCGCCCATGATTTGCTCGTTCACGCGATTGGTCCGTACGGGCTCCTGGGCGCAGCCCGCGGCAATCATTACCGCAAGAATCAGCCCAGCGATGCGGGAGGGTCTCATGGGCGAGATACCATGTTGTCAGGTTTTTGCTCGGTGCCGGACGCAGCCGAACGCTTGTCCAGCGACGGGTACAACTGTAGCACTTCCGAACTGCGGCCGGTCCGCAGGGTTACTTCGGTGGCGCTCACTGCGACCAGCTTGGATCTGCCGTACGAGCCCCCGAGGGGAATGTACTGACCGTTGATGATGGCGCCTTTGCGCGTCGGCGAAAGCAATATCGACTGCAGCGGCGTCTGCGGCGCCGTCGCCGCAGCGGTCGCCATCAGTTCCAGCGGCGGCCGTGTCGGGTCGCTGAGCGCTTGCGCCGCGCTACCGGCGGAGAAGGTCGCGGCCGCCAGCCCAAGCACGCGCGCCATCATCCGACTGTCAGCCATGATTTATCCGGACTAAGGGTATACACGGTCAGCTTCAGCACCGACTGCGGATAGCCCGCGGCATCCAGTTCCAGGCCGACCCAGAACAGGTGCTGCGGCATGCGTTCCAGCGCGGCGACGTAATCGAGCAGATCGAAGTAGCTGCCGCGTACGTTCAGCTCGACGGTATGACGATAGATCTCGCGCCCGCCGCCTTTGCCCGTCTTTCCCGCCTGCGCGTCAACGCCTTCCGCGGCGCTGCCTCCAGGGAGGTTGCGCAGCGACATCAATTCCAGGTTGGGGTTGCGGCGGATCATGTTCTGCAGCATGGCTGCCATGCTTGCCGGCGTGACGAGCTGCTTCTGCTGCTGCTCGAACTGACGGTCGTACTGCGCCATTTGCGCGCGCAAGCCGGCGAGCCGCTCCCGGTTTCGCTCGTCCGGATCGGGCTGGTCCGGCTTTACCAGCGACTGGATCTTGCCCTGGATCGCCTTGACTTCATCCTGCTGCTGCGCAATCTGCTGCGATAGCTGATTGCGCCGCGCCAGCAGCGGGTTCAGCAGGAAAACCTGCAACAAGGTCATCAGCACCAGTGCCACGGCGCCGAAAAACATGGCGCGCTGGCGCAGCGCCATGGCATCGATGCCGTCGACGAATTTTTGCAGCGCCTGGTTCATCGCGTCGCCGCCCCCCCCGCCTGGGCATTTGCCGCAGGCGCTGGCGCCTCAGCGGCGTCGCCTTCGGTGGCGAACACCGCGTGAGCCGAAGCCAGGCGGAACTCGGTATAGCTATAGCTCGAAGGCGCAGCGCCTTGACGCGACGGGTCCACCGGCAGCGCAGCCCGGCGCTGCGTCAAGCTGAGCGAATCAAAGTTGCGGCCGTGCAGGGCGCGCTCCGCGTTCAGGCGCTCGATGTAGGCAGGCACCAGCTCGGGACGCAGCGCCCGTCCGACGATTTCCATTTCCATGCCGCCGCGGCCGAGCTTCAAACCGGTGATCCACAGTCCGCTCACCGACTGGCGCGCAAGCGCGCGCAGAAACTCCGCGAAACTTGCGCCTTCCACCTGCAAACCGATGCCGACGTTGTCCAGAGCCGCCTTGCGTGCGTTGAGCTGCGCCTGCAGATTGTTGACTTCCGCTTCGAGCGCAGCATCGGCCTTTTTCGGGGTATAACGCGCGCTGACCTGAGCCAGGCGTTGCGTCGATTGCAGGTACTGCCGGCTCATTTCTTCGGCCTGCTGCGTGAGCCGCCGCGTCTCGATGCTGGCGTAGCCGTAGAACACCAGCACCCCGCCGAGCAGCAGCCCCAGCGCCTCGAGCATGTTGAGCGCCGAAAAGACCTTCTTCTGCTTGAGGAAGATCGGATTGAAAAGATTGATCTGCTGGCTCATAGCGTCTTTGCTTCCACGCGCAGCGCCGCCCCGACCACGTGTAGCAGTTGCCACTGCTGCGTGAGGTCCATGCCCTGGGTGCCGAAATCGAGCCGCTCGCCCAGGTCTACCTGCCGCAGCGGCAGGTAGAGCTGCGAACCGAGAAACGCCTGCAAGCCGATGTCCTCGGGCATCGGCGCGAGCAGAAGTTCGGACAGCGTGACGTTGCGATACTGGCGTTCGAAGTGATCGAGCGAGCGCTGCAGTTCGACCGAAATGCGCTCGAAATAGCCCTCGCGCTGCGTATCCTGGGCGGCGACGAGTTGACCCCAGCTGAGATCGAGCCGGCGCGCAAGATACAGTTCACCCTGAAACGAGAGCGTGAACAGCCCGCCGCTGTGATCGAAGGAAAGCATGCCGATGCCGCGGTCGGCGGTTTCGTAGAGCCCGGCGACGTTGCGCTGCGCCGTCTCCGGGATATCGATCACCTGCAGCGGAATCTTGGCGCGCTCGAACTGGGCGATCTGCGCCTGCACCGTCTCGTTCTTCGCCGCGATGGTGTACATGTAATGGCTCTTGCCCGGCGCCTCCTTGTCGACGGGAATGTCGAGCACGTCCATGGTGGCGTCGTCGATGTGATACTCGAGCAAGTCCTTCACGCGCCAACGGATTGCGGACTTCAGTTCCTCGCGCGGGACGTTGGGCGCGTCGACCATCAGCAATTGGTAATCGGCCGGGCGCAGCAGCGTCGCACATCTATAACGGCCGAGCGCGTGGTCTTGCGCCGCCTTTTGCAGCAGCGCCCCTTCCTTGTCTTCCTGCTTGATCACCGCCCAACGGTCGACCTTGGGCTTACCGTGCGCCGGGCGCTCGACATAGGCAAGCCGAATGGCGTCAGTATCCGTACTGATGGCCATCCAGCCCGGCTGCGTCTTGTTCTTGGAAAACCATCCCATCGGCGTCACTCGTCGTACGAGCTACTTGAACTTAAATCAATAAATCTTTGTTGTCAATGGTTTTTTTGACAATCTCTGCGCCTGCACAAGGCTCATGGATAGACCTCCCGCCGCGCCGAGGGCGCGTGCTGCGCGGCACCGACCGCATCGACCGACATCAGGTTCCGGTTAGCCACGTTGGGGCTCGCGGGAAGCTCGGTCCAATTGCTGCCGTCCCAATGCAGTATCGTTTCGCTTCCGCCGGCGGAATTACCGACCGCCCAGCAATCGATCGCGTTGATACAGCTCACCGAATTCAGATTGGTATTGGGAACGGCGCCGCTCGGAGCGACTCGAACCCAGCGCGGCCCGCCGGTCCAGCGCAGGATTACTTCGCCAGCGGCGTCCACATTGCCCACGGCCCAGCAGTCGCTGGCGCTGTTGCAGAATACGGCGTTTAGTTGGGTATTGATGGTGGGGGTAGGCAGGGGCGCCGCGTTCGATGCGGCGGGATAGTTCCACGCAGGGCCGCCAGTCCATTGGATCAGCGTCACGTTATTACCGCCGCCGCCGACGTTGGCGGCCGCGCCGACCGCCCAGCAGTTATTGGTGGCGGTGCACTTCACGCTGAACAGGTTTACGTTCGGAATCGCCGCCGACACCGCCATGCGCGTCCAGCGCGGGCCGCCGGTCCAGCGCGCGATGAGCTCGCCGCCGGACGCATTGCCTACCGCCCAGCAGTCATTGGCGCTGACGCAGCGCACCGCATTCAGCTGTGTGTTCACGACTGGAGTGAGCAAAGGTGCGTTATTCGAGGAAACGGGATAAGTCCACGCTGGCCCGCCGGTCCACTGGATGAAGGTGGCGTTGGTCCCGCCGCCGCCCACCGCGACGGCTGCACCGACTGCCCAGCAGGTATTGGCGTCGACGCAGTGGATTTCCTGCAGATTGACGTCGGGCACCGCTGCGACCGGCCCGACGCGCGTCCAACCCGGCGCGGGCGTCACGCTCCAGCGATAGATCACTTCCCCGCCCGATGCATTGCCCACCGCCCAGCCATCGGCATAGGACAGCATGAACACCTTGTTTAGCTGGGCATTGACGGCGAACGAGGGATCGGTCAAGTCGGCCCAGGCGTTCTCCCGCATGCGCACGAACCAAGGCCGCTGGCCGCTGCCCGCGATGCCGGGTGCGCCCACCGCCCAGGCTTCGTGCAACTGCGTGCCCTGGGCGAGCAGCCGCTCGCCCTGCGCGCCGGCTAGAGTTGGCACCCCGCCCAGCGACTGCACGTCGCACTGGTACTGGCCCACCCGGGTCCCCGTGGCATGGGCGGTCGCTGCCGTGCCGGCCATGCCGCGCTGCGCACCGGTGAAACACGGCGCGGTACCGCAGGTCGCAGCCACGTTGGAGGTCGCGCTATAGTCGATCGCTTCCGTATCGATCAGGATGCGGCCGCGCGCGCTGTAGCCGGCGACGCTCGACACCGGAATCACCGCCGCCACCGCCGTCAGATTGCCGTTCAAGGTCGCGGGCGGCGACGGATACACCGCCGCCCCGCTCGGTGCCGTAACCGTGAACTGCCCCGGACCGAGCGCGATATTGGTGACCGATGCGTCCCCGCTCAGGTTGGCGCAGGACACGCGATTCGCGAATGTGGGTTCGAGCAAGACCCGCGTCGCGCGCTCCAAGCCGGAGAAGGCGACGAAGTATGCCTGTTCCGATTGTGCGTGCCCGCTGCTCGCGCGAATGTCGGCGGAGGTCATGTTGCCCAGGGCGACGAGCGCGAGCGCTACGACTACCAGCACGACCACCGCGACCACGAGCAGGAAGCCGCGCTCGCGTCCGGGCATAGTTTCGTCGCATCGCATCAGAAGGCCCTCGGCTTCACGGTCGTGCGGTAGGTGGCGTTGGTATTGGGCGTCGCCACCACCATCGATACCGTGACGTAATAGACGGCGGACGGCGTCGTGGTCGCCGTCTGCCCGTCGCTTTGCAGGCAGTAGAAGCGCAGCGCGCTCACGTTGTCGGCAAGGGGCTGGCCGTTGCGCAGCAGTGTCGCGGCTGATTGCGTATAGCTGACTGCAGTCGAATTGATGTCGGAAAATGCGAACGCCGCGCTGCCGCACGAGGTCGCGCTTATGTTGTTCACTCCGCCTGCGGAGGGTGCAATGTCGCGCAACTCGCGCGCGATGCGCTCGAGCGCGAGCCTGCCCTGCCAATCGGCGCCGGTGATCTCGCGCCCGCGCAAGTATCCGAGCATGCCGTCGCGCACAACTACCGCGCCCATTCCCGCGACGATGCCGAGCACCAGGATCACGACGATCAGCTCGACTAGCGAGAATCCCGCCGCGGGCGAAAACCTCGAATCTATGTGCGCACGCTTCACGTGAGCTAATAGTTACTGATGACCGCAGACAGATTTGCGAGCTGGGTGCCGTCCGGGCCAAGGACGCGCACGCCGAGCATGCGATAGGCGTCGCTGCTCAAGGCGGACCACTGGATCGGCGGGTTGATGCCCGCAACCACGATCGAGTACAGGCCCGATGGCGTGTATTGGTCGGTACAAATCATCGGCGGCGTCCCGCCCACGCAGGGATCGGTAAGGACCGCGGTGGAATAGCCGGAGGCGATACGCTGACCCAGAATCAGTTCCATGCGCTCCTGCGCGAGCTGGGTGGCGAGGGTGATTTGCGCCGGCGTCACGCCATGCGGCAAAACGGCGCGGTACATGGAGAGTACGGCAACCACCGAGATGCCCATGATCACGATGAACACGATGAGCTCGATCAGGCTCAAGCCGCGCTGCGCCCGCCGCGAAATCGGCCGCCTCCTCATTGCAGCCGCACCATGCCGGTCTCGGGAAATACTTGCAGCGTCCGCGTCGCGCCGCCCAGGGTCATCGAAATCGTCGCCGTCGCCGCAAGCGGCGTGACGGCCGCAGCATCGGTGTATGGCCTGCCGACGCCGTCGAAAGCAACGAGATTGTTGGGCAGACCTGAAGCCGGAAGTGGCGTGATGGTTGCGCCACCGGCGATGGTGACCCAACCCGCGCTTCCGCCCGGCGTGGTGATGGCGACGCCGCTCGCATCGAACAGCCCATAGCTCGTCGCCGTGAAATTGATGCGGTAGCGCCGTGGCGATGCGCCGTTCCACCCCTGGGTCATGGCAAGGGATTGGGCGTAACGAATGTCGGCCGCGAACTGCTCGGCCTGGCCGGACAAGACGATCGCATCGTTGCCCGATCGCGGAACAAATACGGCCGCAAGAATTCCCAATACCAGGATGACGACGATCAACTCAGCCAGCGTGAATCCTGCGCTTGGCGTCGCGCGCTTCATTAGGAACGGCCCGCGAAGCGCAAGGCCGCCACAAAAAACAATGGGGCAGGATCGGTCACGCCGAACCTGCCCCAAGTTGTCACTGCGGCAAAGGCGGTTGCGGGAAATTCATCCACGCGGCGAGCCCGCCTCCTCGAACAGGATCAGCAGCCGCTGGTCGTCACAGGCGCGATTGTCGGCGATACCACAGAAGCGCCAACTACGCTCGCTGCGGTGTAGGAAAACGCACAACTCGCCGGTGTCGGAGCGTTGCCTACTTGGATGGTCAAGGTGCTGCCCAAGGCCACCCCGCCGCCGGTCACGGTGTAATCGGACGACAAGCCCGCAGCTCCGTAAATTCCTGAGGTCGTGCCAGTGGCAACCGGGTAGCCGCCGATCATGCTGATACCTACGCCATCCAGCGTTACCGACACATTTGACCCCCCGCCCTGTATCTGCTGCGCGGCTGCAGCAATGTTCATGGCAGCGGCCACGGCTCCACGCGCTCCATTCAAACTCGACGTTCTTGCGCCCTTTTGAATGCCCATGTACCGGGGAAGCGCGGTCGCAGCCAGGATTCCCAAAATCACGATAACCACGATCAATTCGATCAGCGTAAAGCCTCGCCCCTTCTTCATTCTTATCCCCCTAGTGTGGAATCGGACGCGCAACGCCTCCTAGACTCACACGTCCGAATTCATTCTTCTCTTAACAGCCGGTCGTCGTAACCGGCGCGATGGTCGGCGATACCACAGAAGCGCCAACTACGTTCGCTGCGGTGTAGGAAAACGCACAACTCGCCGGTGTCGGAGCGTTGCCTACTTGGATGGTCAAGGTGCTGCCCAAGGCCACCCCGCCGCCGGTCACGGTGTAATCGGACGACAAGCCCGCAGCTCCGTAAATTCCTGAGGTCGTGCCAGTGGCAACCGGGTAGCCGCCGATCATGCTGATACCTACGCCATCCAGCGTTACCGACACATTTGACCCCCCGCCCTGTATCTGCTGCGCGGCTGCAGCAATGTTCATGGCAGCGGCCACGGCTCCACGCGCTCCATTCAAACTCGACGTTCTTGCGCCCTTTTGAATGCCCATGTACCGGGGAAGCGCGGTCGCAGCCAGGATTCCCAAAATCACGATAACCACGATCAATTCGATCAGCGTAAAGCCCGAATGTCTCTTGAACATTTTCTGCCCCCGTTTGACTTCGAATAACAGCTTAAAGAGTAATCCACATCCCTTTGTCCCGCAATATAAATTGGGCGCCCTACACAATATTTGACATTGCTCAAAGCCGCGCACAAATCGGCTTCGTCTCTAGGCCCTGTCGAAATTCGACTGCCACATAACATTTTTCGATAAGTTCTAGAACCAAACGTAAGGCTCGACCGGCACTAAACTGACCGCACTCAGCGCGCGATGCGCCGGCCCCTCTTTCTGCGGCAGTTCCTCGTACTCGATTCTTACCCGGTAGCGCACCCATTTCCTGCCGTCAAGGCCGGGCTTGAAGTTGTTGCCAAGGTTGATGACATAAACTAACTCGCGTCGGCTGAGGTCGAAATACCAGCTTCCCGGTCGAACCCGAGTGTACGCGTCCGCGTAGAATTCCCCGGCGAAATCCGTTGGCGGCTCCTGCAGCCAACGGATCGGATCTTCCGTCCGCAACTGCTCAATCTCGCTGTCTCGCCCGTCGATCATGTAGGCGGCCACGCGCATCTGCAGCGCGCTCTTAATCGCTGCCGCGGTCTGCTGCATCGCGGTTTTTTCTGCCGCTTCCTGGTAAAACCGCATACGATTTAGGAGCAAGCCCGCTGCAAGCGCGATGATGCAAATGACGACAATGAGTTCGTACAAGGTGAAGCCCCGGAGGGCGCAGCGCCGCCCCCCCTCGGCCCCGCCTTGTCTCAGCCACGGTTTGCGTACTTCATCCACCCTGTCTCCCTAGCGCGACGCGGCCCAGATCCCAGATCGGCAGGAACACGCCGAGCGCGAGGATCAGGACCAATACGCCGAGGAAGATGATCATGATCGGCTCGATCTGCGCCGACAGGTTCTTCAGCTCGTAATCGATTTCGCGCTGATACATGTCCGCGACTTCCTGCATCAAGCTGTCGATCTCCCCCGTCTCTTCACCCACGGCCACCATCTGCAGCACCACCGGTGTAAACACGCCGGTCGCGCGCGCGGTGCGCAGCAGGCTCTCGCCGCGCTCGACGCCGTCGCGCATTTGCTCGATGCGCTGCGCGATGTAGGCGTTGTCGACGACTTGCGTCAACACGGCGAGCGTCTGCACCATCGACATGCCGCTCTTCGATGAGATCGCGAAGCTGCGGGCGAAGCGCGCGAGCGTCACCTTTTCGATGATCGGCCCTGCGATCGGCAGGTGCAGCTTCAGCTTGTCCCAGTTGTAGCGGCCGGTCGTGGTGGCAACATAGGCGCGAAAGGCGACGAAGGCGGCGACGGCGAGTGCAACCAGCGCCGGCCAGTAATGCACCATGAAGTTGGAAAATTGTATTAGCACGACCGTGAGAGGCGGCAGCTCGGCCTTAAGACCGGCGAACAGCTTGGCGAAGGCGGGAATCACGAACAGGTTGATGATGACGAGCGCCACCGCCATGGCCACGATGACGAAGGTTGGATAGCGCAGCGCCTGCCGCACCCGCTCGCGCATATCCTTCTCGAATTCCAGGTGATTGAACAGGCGCAGGAAGATTTCCTCCAGGCTTCCCGACATCTCCCCTACGCGCACCATGCTGACGAAGAACTGCGAGAAGACCTCCGGGTGGCGCCGCATGGAGGTATTGAGGTCGCGGCCGCTGTCCAGGCTCGTGCGCAAATCCTGCAACACCTTGGCCATGGCGACACTGCGCGCCGACTCCTGCAGTCCGGCGAGCGCACGCAAGATCGGCACACCGGACTTGATCAAAGTGTACATCTGGCGGCTGAAGAGCAGGCGCTCTTCCAGCCCGATGCGCTGCGCGAACAGGTTGGCGAACCAGCTATCGTGATGCACCGCTCGCGGCGGCGCCGTCGGCACGATGTTGATCGGGGCGATGCCGATGTTGAACAGTTGGTCGGCGACCGCCCCCGAGTTCGCGTCCTCGAGCACGCCCTGCACCAGCTCGCCCCTGGCGTTTCTTCCCCTGTAGGCGAAATGCGGCATCAGTCTTCCTGCGGCATCAATCTTCGAGTTCGGATACCACCCGAATCGCCTCGGCCACGGTAGTCTTGCCGCCGAGCGCCAGTTGCGTGGCGTGATGGCGCATGCTCTTGCCGGTCATGTGCGCGAAGGCGAGGCGCGAGAACTCGGACGGATCCTCCAGGTTGACGGCCGCGGTGAGCGGCGCGTCCATCTCCAGCATTTCGTACACGCCGGTGCGCCCGGAATAGCCGGTGAGGTGGCAGAACTGGCAGCCGCGGCCGCGCATCAATTGCGTCGGCTTGCCGTCGTCGCGCACCGCGCCGTGCATCCACTGCATCTCCTGATCCGACGGCCGGTAGGCTTCCGCGCAGCTCGCACAGTTCACGCGGATCAAGCGCTGCGCGATCACCGCCTGCAGGGACGAGGCGACCATGTAGCGCGGCGCCCCCATGTCGATCAGCCGGATCGGCGTGCTCGCCGCATCGCGCGTGTGCAGCGTCGAGAACACCATGTGCCCGGTGAGCGCGGCGCGCAGGCCGATCTGCGCCGTCTCCGGATCGCGGATCTCGCCCACCAGGATGATGTCCGGGTCCTGGCGCAAGGTCGAGCGCAGTACGCGGCCGAAGCTGAGATCGATTCTCTCGTTCACCTGCACCTGATTCAGCCCGGCCAAACGGTATTCGATCGGGTCCTCGACCGTGATGATCTTCTTGTCTATGGTGTTCACTTCGTTCAGCGCGGCGTAGAGCGTCGTCGTCTTGCCGCTGCCGGTCGGTCCGGTGACGAGCACCATGCCGGTGCTGCGCCGGATGATCTGCTGCAGGCGCGTGAGCAGCGCCGCTGGCATGCCCAGATCGCTCAAGCCCTGCACCCCGGTGCTGCGGTTCAACAGCCGCATCGCGACCGATTCGCCGTATTGCGTCGGCATGGTCGATATGCGCACGTCGACCCGTGCATCCTTGATGCGCACGTTGAAACGGCCGTCCTGCGGCAAGCGCTTTTCCGAGATGTCCAGCCCCGACATGAGCTTCAGCCGCTGCACCAGGGCGGAGGCGATCTTGATGTCGGATTCGGTCTGCAACTGCAACATGCCGTCGATGCGGAAGCGTATCTGCAGCAGGCTCTCCTGCGGCTCGATGTGCACGTCGGAGGCATTCACCTGCGTCGCGTCTTCGAACATGGTCTGCAGCAGCTTGACCACCGGCGCGTCCTCCGCCCCCGGTTCGGCGCGGATGGCACCGAAGTCGACTGCCTCACCCATGTCGGCGCCGAGTTCTTTCGCCAGATCGGTGATCTGCTCGGTGCGCCGGTAGATGCGGTCCATGGTCTCCAGCACCTGGTTCTCGTTCGCCAGAACCAGTTCGATCTCGCGTTTGAGGATGCGCACGATTTCGTCGTAGGCGAACAGATCGGTGGGATCGGCCATCGCCACGAGATAGGTGGCGCCCTTGTCCTCGAGCAACAGGGCGCGGAAGCGCCGCGCCTGCATCTCGGGCAGCTGGCGTGCGACCTGCGGATTGATGTTGTAGTACTTGAGATTGAGGTAGGGAATCTTGAGTTGCTTCGCCAGGGTCTCGGAAATCGCCTCTTCCGTGGTGAAGCCGTTTTCGATCAGTACCCGGCCAAGCTTGCGTCCGCTGCGCTTTTGCTGTTCCAGGGCGATGGCGAGCTGCTCTTGGGAAATCAGTTTTTCCTGAACGAGCAGGTTGCCGATGCGGATCTTCTCCGGCCTAGCCATGATGTCTTCCTAGTTCGAACGCGCTCGGGCAGATTGGCAGACCGAGCAGTGGCTTCGCTGCCGAAGCCGGGCGCGACGAGCGCATAGGGCGTTGTTGCATCGCCGAACTCCAGTTGTCGTTCTTCTCGAGCCTGTGACGCGGTCAGAGGCGGAGGGCCGGGCGCCCCCTCTTTCTTCTACGCCTTCCCGGATGCTGCCCTGAATCGGACCCTGACCAGATGACTTTTGTCATGAATTCCAGAAGATAAATCCTGAGCTTGCCATCAGTATCTGTCAACCTCCTTTAGCTTTGCGCGCGCGCTGGCGGCGAGCTTTCCCAGCGCGTCGGGTTCGCGTCGCGCCAACTCCTCGATCATTGACACGAACTCCTTCAAGCGCTGCGGAAACACGGCTACCGCGCGATCCAATTCGCGCTGCGCGGCGTCGGACTCGCCGGCGAGCCCGAGCAACAGCACTTGGCGATAGGCGAGCTCCGGGACGGGCAGGATGCGCATGACGCGTGAATTGAGTGCGATCTTGTCCGGCAGATTCACGCGGTCGGGAACGATGACGCCGGCATAGGTGAGTTCGACGTAGGGCGCGAGCAAGGTGTCGCGATGCAACTGCAGCAGCCCTTGGTTGCGCCGAACGATCTCCTCGCGGTTTTGCGGCAGCACCTTGGGATACATCAGCTGTTCGAGATCGCGATAGGCGTAGAGCACCCGGCCGAGCGCGAGGCATCCGGCCAAGAGCATCACCGGAAAAGCGAAGCGCGACAAGGCGGTCAGATGCAGCCGCAGGTAGCGCTCGCTGCCGAAGCCGAGCAGGACCGCCGCGACGCCGAGGAAGTTCGTGTGCCACAGGGGATACTCGATCAGGCTGTGCAGGAACAGCACCGCCAGCAGTCCGAGCAGCCACCAGCTTTCCGCGCTCAGCGCGAGACGCCGGCGCAGTCCCAGCAACCAACCGGCGAGACCCGCGCACACCAAGCCGGCGCCGGCGATGCCGGTTTCCGCCAGCAGTTGCGTCACGAGATTGTGCGAATTGCGGTCGTAGTTAGGGATGTGATACCGCGGCAGCTCTGCCGCCTGTTCGAAAAAGGTTCCGGCGTATTGGCCGAATCCGACTCCAAGAAGCGGATGGCGCGCGAACATCAACAGCGCCTGATGCCACATATAGAGGCGCGTGCCGAGCGCCGAACCGCCGTTTTGCGGAAAGATGCCGTGCGCGAGCTCCTCGGCGAAGCGGTCGATGGGCGTGACCGGCGCCGCCTCTACGCCCGGCGGAACCGCCCGCAACGCGAGGCCGGAATGCGCAAGCGCGAGCTGCAGCAGCCAGAACAGCGGCAGCGCGAGCGCCGCGAGCAGTGCCGCGCGCGTAAAGTGCGGATCGGCGGAGCGCGAACGGAACCAGATTCCGAGCGCGACCAAGGCCGCGAGGTAGAGCCAGCTTGCGCGCGAACCGGAAAGCGATAGCGCGTAAAGAAAGATGCCGCCGCACAGCGCGGCCAACGCAGGCGACAGCCGGCCTGTCAGGTGCAGATAGAGCGTCGAAGCGAGCGCGAGGCTGATGTAATCGGCAAAGTGATTATTCTGGCCGAAATTGCCGTAGGCACCTCCCTTGGTGAGCCCCAGGCTGGCGATGCAGCAGCGCGCGAGCGAGTCGACGCCGTAGAACTGCAGCGCAGCCGCCGCAGCGTTGAGTAGTCCGCCAAGGAGCAGCATGGCCGCGAGCCATACGGCCAGATCCTCTCTGCCACAGGAGCGGGCGAGGATGCGTCCGAGCCAGACCAGCAGCGCCGCCCAGATGACGTTGAGCGCGCCGATGATCGAGAGTTCCGGATAGGCGATGTCCAGCCATGCGATCTGCGCCACGAGCACGGCCGCAAAGGCAAGCAGCCAGAGCGCGAGCGTCGGGATCTCCACCTCCTCCCAAAAGCGCTTGCTTACGAGCGGCACGAGCGCGGCGAGCCCGAGCGCGAAGCTCAGCCACTCGGTGTAGAAGTTGGTGAGCGGAAAGAAATGATAGGGATTGAGGAAAGGAAGCAGAAACAACAGCCCGACCAGAATCAGGCTGATGCGCGCTGCGATGGGTGAAAGCAAGATGAGGTCTCTGGTTCGCTGCTCGATCGCGGGCACGACGCGGTTACCGTGCTCGGGGTTTGGCCAGAAAGCGTGAAGGCCACGGATACGCGTTCGCCGTGCGCACAGACTAGCAATGCCACGGCGTTCGCGCAACGCACGGGCATCGCGATTATTCCTAACGCTTGTCCGAAGCGTTCGCAGCCGGTTGCGGCGGGGAGGCGCGCGCGCTCAGCGGCGTCGTGATTTCAGTCGCGAGCCTCAGCCCTTCTTCCGCCACGGGCGCCGATGCGAGCGCCGCAGCCTGGACGTCGACCGAAGCCTGGTGCGCGCCTTCGCGCAGGGCGGCCTGCACCTTCTCCATGGCGAGCGACTCGGGCGTAGGTGCGGAAGCTACGGTGGCGGCGACGGCGGATACGCTGGCGGGAGAAGCGGGCTGCGCCCCGGGCGCGCCGATTTGGCCTACAGCCTGCTGCCGCTTGGATTGGGCTTCGTAGGCGAGCGGGGTCACCAGCGTCCTGGGAGAAATCTGATACAGCACCCAAGCGATCCAGCCGATGAGTAGGATCATCAGGATCGCGACGATGCGCCAGAACCACTCCCAATCGGCCTTCACGGCGCCGCCGACCATCGCGCCTTGTTGCTTGGTCTCGGTCATGTCGATGCGCAAGCCCGTGCATGGCGCTCGAGATCGGTCGCTACCCGACCGGTTCGGCCCGCAGGCTGCGCAGGCACAATACTACGCCATCAGATCGAAGTTCTTTCGGCGGGCGCCGCGGCGCCCGCGTCTGCGGCCTGCAAGCCCTCGCTCGCATAGCCGTAGCGGCGATAGTAGCGGCTGCCGTAGCCCTTGTATTCGCCGTAATACCTATTGGCCTTGTCCAAGTCGAGTTGGTTGAGCACGACGCCCAGGCCCACCATCGCCGGCTCGTTCACGCGCCGCATCTGCGTCAGCCCGTGCTGCGCCAGAGGATATGGCGTCTTGTCCGCCTTGATCACATAGATCACCGTCGTCGCGATGCGCGACAGAACCAGCGCGTCGCTGACGAGTTGCAGCGGCGGGCTGTCGACGATGATCACTTCGAACGCCTGCTTCAGCGTATCCATCACCTCGATGAAGCGGTGCGAAGAAAGCAGTTCCAGCGGATTGAGCGGCACGCGGCCGGATTGCAGCACCCATAGATTCGAGTTCTCTACCGGATAGACGCATTCGTCCAGCGGCGCGTTGCCGGCGACGAGCTCGGACAGGCCCAAACGGTGGGGATCGGCGCCGAGCACCCGCGCGAACTTCGGCCGCCTCATATCGGCTTCGATGATCAGCGTCTTCTTCACCTGCGAGAAGGAGAATGCGAGGTTGCAGGCCACCGTCGTCTTGCCCTCTTCCGGCAGCGACGAGGTCAGCAACACCACCTTCTGCGGCGAATCGATCCCGGAAAGCATCACGTCGCTGCGTATGGTGCGGATCGCTTCGGCAAACGGGCTGTGGTTGTCGTCCAAGAACAGCCGCTCGACCGCATGGCCGGTCAGGTTCTTCACCTTGGGCAACACGCCCACCGCCTTGACCTCGAGCTTGGACTCGACTTCGTGGCTGGTCTTTACCGTAATGTCGAGTTGCTCCAGCAGCAATGCGATCGACACCGCTACGAGGAGCGCCACCAGCATCGCCACGCCGATGATGTTGCGCTTGTTCGGACCGTAAGGCGACTTGGGCAGAGTCGCCGAGTCGATCACGCGCGCGATCGCCGACTGCACGTCGCCGGTGTTCGTTTCCTTGTAGCGCTGGGTGAACAGATCGTAGAGCTGGCGGTTGGAATTGACGTCGCGCTCCAGCCGCGCGAGCGTGAACTCCTTGCGGTTGTACGCCTGGCTATCGGCTTGCGCCCGGCTGAGCGCGCGCTCCAGGCTCGCCTCGTTCGCCTTGGCGACTTCGAAATCCTTGACGATGCCATCGACCACGGTGGCCGCCTGGCGGCGCACGTTTTCCTGCGCCCCTTTCAAGTCGGCCTGCGCCGAGACCATGCGCGGATGCTCCGGCCCGTAGCGCTTGGACGCCTCCGTCAAGCGCCGCTCCGCCTCGGCCTCGACCTCCTTGAAGCGCATCATC
Source organism: uncultured Enterobacteriaceae bacterium (assembly GCA_964565875.1). Classification (GTDB taxonomy): domain Bacteria; phylum Pseudomonadota; class Gammaproteobacteria; order Burkholderiales; family SG8-39; genus 2-12-FULL-64-23. The sequence continues at coordinate 16,038 of CAZMGP010000030.1, read as the reverse complement.
ACCGGATTCTTCTGCACCGCCGCCAGCGTTTCCGGCGCGACCGACTTTCCCTGGCGCGCGGCATTCACCTGGTTGTACATCGCTTCGGCTTCCGCGCGCTTGCGCCGCGCGTCGTCCAGCTGGCTCGCGAGTTCGTCCAACTGCCGCATCGCCCCGGAAACCGAAACGCCCTTGGTCACCACGATCTTCTGCTGGTCGCGGAATTCCTGCAGCGCGCGCTCGGAATCGTTGAGCTTCCTCTTTAGTTCCTCGGACTGCGTATTGAGGAAGGATACTGAGCGTCGCGTCTGTTCCGCTCGGGCCTCGAGATCGGAAATGATATAGATCATCGCCAGGGTGTTCGGCACCCGCTCGGCGAGCTCGGGGTCGTGCGAATCGAAGTTGATCTTGACCAGCTGCGTGTTGCGCACCGGCATCAGGCTGATGGCACCCATCACGCGCGCGACCGTTGCCTCTTCGATGTCCGCCTCGCTCGGGCCGTTCTCCACCGGCGCTTTGCCGGTGACCGTGGGCAGCAGTTGCTCCGGCACCCATGCGGCATACCAAGCGCGCGCCGACTGGCGCGGGTCGTACTCCGGGTGCTTGGTGAGACGCATCACCCGCACCAGCCTCTCCGCGAATTCGCGCGATTTGATGATCTCGAACTGGGTGAGGAAGTAGTCTCGGCTCGAATACGCGATGGCCTCGTACAAGTCCTGGTTGGAAACCGCCTTCGGCTTCTGCATTTCGATCATCACCGTCGCCGTGCCGCGATAGATCGGCCGCAGGCTGGACGCGTAGAGCGCGGCAAGCATGCCCACCGCGACCACCACCATCAGGATGCCCCACTTATAGCGATTCAGGGTGCGCAGATAGCGCACCAGGTCGGGTGGCGGGGGGGCAGGTTGGATCGGGGTGAATGCCGGCTGCTGCAGATCCCGATCAGACACTCTGTTCATGTTCTTGGGCTAGGCGGGAAAAACGTTCCGGCGTGATGGCGCGCCACACTGCAGAAACGCCGCGACCGAAGCTTCAGTCGGTCACAGCGAACTCGAATCGATCGGCCACGGTTCATGGGCTGGCAGCGGGCTCGTTTAGCAGCCTGCAATTTAACCTAATTCGATGTAGTTACAATGCCCTGCAATGCCTATTTCACAAAGTTTTACAGACCGTAACCATTCGGCCCTCATGGTCCGAAACGACGGAGTGCGAACGCGGCCGGGGAGAGAAATGCGGGAACCGACGCAGGCACAGGCGCGCCCGTAGATCGCCCCCGGTATGATATCGGCAGGTCCTGCTTGAGCTGAAGCGATTTTTCACTGTTATTGGGGAACATATGTCGACCTGCACCGACGCGCGAGCGAAAACCGTTGCCCTCGTGTTCGACGCCTATGGCACGCTCTACGACGTGCATTCGGTGGTGGCCTTGTGCGAGCGCTTCTGGCCGGGCAAAGGCTCCGCACTGAGCCAGCTTTGGCGAACGAAGCAGCTCGAATACACCTGGCAGCGCAGCCTGATGGGCTGTTACGTCGACTTCCGCCGCGTCACCGAGGACGGACTGCGCTACGCCTGCAACGCGCTTCGTCTCGAACTGGACAGGACCCAGTTCGCCGCGCTGATGCAGCAATACCTGCAACTCGAACTCTTTCCCGAGGCACTTGCGGCGCTGAAGAACCTGGCCGGACGCAAGCTCGCGATCCTCTCCAATGGTTGCCCGGATATGCTCCAACCGCTGGTACGCGCGAGCGGACTCGAGGATGTGCTCGATTGGGTGCTGAGCGTCGACGAACTGAAAATCTACAAACCCGATGCGCGCGTCTACCAGCTTGCGCTCGACCGGCTGGGCGTGCCAAAGGAAAGCATCGGTTTCGTCTCGTCCAACTGCTGGGACGCCTGCGGCGCCAAGTCCTTCGGCTTTCGGACCTACTGGATCAATCGCGCTCGCGCGCCGCTCGATGCCCTCGGCGTCGCGCCGGATCACAGCATTTCGAGCTTGAGCGAACTCGCCGCGCTCACTGCATAGCGCGGCCCGGCGCCGTAAGCGGCCCTGCGCTGCTATCATAGCGAGCATGGACTTTTCCCCGGCGTCGGCTCGATGAAATTCTGCAGCGAATGCGGCGCGCCGGTCGCTCTCAAGATCCCGGCCGGCGAGACGCTGCCGCGACATGTTTGCGCCGCCTGCAACACCATCCACTACTCGAACCCGAAAATGGTGATCGGCTGCATTCCGGAGTGGGAAGACAAGATTCTGCTGTGCAAGCGCGGCATCGAGCCTCGACTCGGCTTTTGGACGCCGCCTGCGGGATTCATGGAAAACGGCGAGACCACGGCGGAGGCGGCGCTGCGCGAAACCCTGGAGGAAGCTAACGCCCGCGTGGAGGTCGGGGAGCTGTTCAGCATGCTGTCCGTGCCGCACGTGAACCAGGTTCACATTTTTTATCGCGCGCGGCTGCTCGACTTGGATTATTCCCCGGGCGCGGAAAGCCTGGAAGTGGCGCTGTTCGGCGAAGCGCAAATTCCGTGGAAGGAAATCGCCTTCCGCACCATTTCGACCACCCTCAGATACTTTTACGAAGACCGCAAACAAGGCCGCTACGGCTGTCATTCCAGCGCGATACTGCCGCTGAAATAGGCGCCGCTGCGGCCTTGCGCTTCAGCTCTGCGCCGGAGTTGCGTTGATCTTGTGGATCGAAAGGTCGGCGCCGTTGAATTCCTCCTCCGGATCGAGGCGCAGCCCGACCGTGAGCTTCAGTACGCCATAGACTAGGCCGCCGCCGACGAGCGCGACGGCGATGCCCATCAGCGTACCGGTGAGTTGCGACAGGAAGGCGACGCCGCCCATGCCGCCGAGCGCTTTGCTGCCGAAGATGCCGGCGGCGATCCCGCCCCAGGCGCCGCACAGTCCGTGTAGCGGCCACACGCCCAACACGTCGTCGATCTTCCAGCGGTTCTGGGTCAAAGTGAACATGCTGACGAAAACGAAGCCGGCGACGGCGCCGACGAGAAGCGACGCCGCAGGATGCATCACGTCCGAGCCCGCGCACACGGCGACCAGTCCCGCGAGGGGACCGTTGTGGACGAAGCCCGGGTCGTTGCGTCCCGCGATCAAGGCCGCCAGTGTGCCGCCTACCATCGCCATTAAGGAATTAAGTGCCACCAGCCCGCTCACCTTGTCCAGGGTCTGCGCCGACATGACGTTGAAGCCGAACCAGCCCACCGACAGGACCCAGGCACCCAGCGCCAGAAAGGGAATGGAGGATGGCGGATGCGCGGTCATGCTCTTGCCGTCCTTGCTGTAGCGCCCGCTGCGGGCCCCGAGCAGCAGCACCGCCATCAATCCGATCCAGCCGCCGACGGCGTGAACGACGATGGAACCGGCGAAATCGTGGAACTCCTCGCCGAATGCGGACTTGATCCAAGCCTGCACGCCGAAGTGCTGGTTCCAGGCGATGCCTTCGAAGAAAGGATAGACGAAGCCCACCAGCAAGAAGGTGGCCGCGAGTTGCGGATAGAACTTGGCGCGCTCGGCGATGCCGCCGGAAACGATGGCGGGAACGGCGCCGGCGAAAGTGAGCAGAAAGAAAAAGCGCACCAGCTCGAAGCCGTTCTTCTGCGCGAGCTGCTCCGCACCGTTGAGGAAACTCACGCCGTAGGCAATGCCGTAACCGATGAAAAAATAGGCGATGGTGGACACGGAAAAATCGGTGAGAATCTTCACCAAGGCGTTCACCTGGTTCTTCCAGCGCACCGTCCCCAATTCGAGAAAGGCGAAGCCGGAATGCATGGCAAGCACCATGATCGCGCCCAACAATATGAACAGCACGTCCGCGCCGGATTTCAATGTTTCCACAGTCGATCTCCCCAAGAAAACTTATAATCCTCAGGCAATATCCATACCCACAGGCGACAGTTCCTGAATCCGTTGATTACAAAGTGTTAACACATTGCGAAGACAAAATGGGCACGCCCGCAAATAGTGCGGTCCGGAGCTGCGCGCACCCTTATGGTGCTTTCCCGCCGACAGATGGCGCGAGCCCTGCCCTAGCGCAGTGCGCGGACCGAGCCGATGAGCGTGCCATTGATCAAAGCGCGGCACAATCCTAGTCAGGGGACGCGATGATCCCCTGGCTCGAGCGCGACGCCCCCTTTCCGCCGGTGGAGTCCGCGTTGCGGCATCCGAATGGCCTTCTCGCCGCGGGCGCCGATCTGTCGCCAGAAAGATTGCTCGCCGCCTATCGCCGCGGCATTTTCCCCTGGTATGCCGAAGGCGAGCCCATCCTGTGGTGGAGTCCGGATCCGCGCATGGTCCTCTACCCGACAGAACTGAAGGTATCGCGCTCGCTGGCGAAGACGCTGCGCAACCGCGACTACCAAGTGCGCTTCGACAGCGCATTCGATGCCGTCATGCAGGGCTGCGCCACTCGGGGCGCGCTCGGCTCCGGCGCAGAGGACAAAGCGCCGGGGACCTGGATCACCGAAGACATGCGCGCCGCCTATCAGCGCCTGCACCTGCTGGGCTACGCACATTCCGCGGAAACCTGGATCGAGGGCGAGCTCGCGGGCGGTCTCTACGGGGTGGCGATCGGGCGCATGTTCTACGGCGAATCCATGTTCACGCGCGTGCGCGATGCGTCCAAGATCGCCACCGTGCACCTGGTGCGCCATCTCCGGCGCGAGGGCTACGGCATGATCGACTGTCAGATGTACACGCGCCACCTCGAGAGCTTGGGCGCGCGCACCATTGCGCGCAGCGAATTTTCCCTAAGCCTGCGGGAATTGGTAGACTACAAAGCGACGCCCATGTCGTGGCGCGAAGCGCAAACGGACGACGATGTCGCTGCTTAACGATCTGCCGCATGCGGTACTGCAATACTATGTGACCGCGCCCTACCCCTGCAGCTATCTGCAGGGGAAGCTCGCACGCTCGCAGGTCGCCACTCCGAGCCACCTGATCTCCAATGAGGTCTACGGCGGTCTGGTGCAGGCGGGATTCCGCCGCAGCGGCATTTTCACGTACCGCCCCTATTGCGACGCCTGCCGCGCCTGCGTGCCGGTGCGCATACCGGTCGCGCAGTTCCAGCCCACGCGCGCGCAGCGCCGCGCGCTGAAGCGGCACGCGACGCTCGAAGCCTCGTCGCAGAGCCTGCGCTTTCGCAACGAGCATTACGCCCTCTATCTGCGCTACCAGGCATGCCGCCATTCAGGCGGCGGCATGGACCAGGACAGCCGCGACCAGTATTCCCATTTCCTGCTGCAAAGCCGCGTCAGCACCCGCCTGATCGAGTTCCGCGAAACGGGCAAGCTGGCGATGGTCTCCATCATCGACTTGCTCGGCGACGGCGTGTCTTCCGTCTACACATTCTTCGAGCCCGGCGTCGCCGGCGCGAGCTACGGTACCTACAATATCCTGTGGCAGATCGAGCAATGCCGCAGCCTCGGGATGCCTTATCTCTACCTCGGCTACTGGATCGCGAACAGCCGCAAGATGGCCTATAAGGCCAAGTTTCAGCCCATAGAAGGCTTGGTCGACGGCAACTGGCGTCCGCTCAACGAGCAGGATTTAGGCTAAGCCGCAGCCGTGCCAAAGTCGCGCTGCTCGCGCGCACATTCTGCCGGTAGAATTGCGCCATGCTCTATTCGCTTGCACGCCGGGTGCTGTTCGGACTCGACCCAGAAGTCGCACACGATCTCGCCCTCGCCTCCCTGAAGACGCTGCAAAAGAGCGGCACGGCGGCGCTCGTTGCGCGCCGCGGCCCTGCGCATGGCGTCAAAGTCATGGGGCTAGAATTTCCCAATCCGCTGGGACTCGCAGCCGGCGTCGACAAGAACGGCGAATACATCGACGCGCTCGCCGCCCTGGGCTTCGGCTTCATCGAGATCGGCACCGTCACGCCGCGGCCGCAGCCGGGCAATCCGCAGCCGCGCATGTTCCGCCTACCCGAAGCCCAGGCGCTGATCAATCGCATGGGATTCAACAACCACGGCGTCGACCGCATGCTCGAAAACGTAAAGCGGGCGCGTTACCGCGGGGTGCTCGGCATCAACATCGGCAAGAATTTCGACACGCCGATCGAGCGCGCCGCAGACGACTACGAACTGTGCCTCGCCCGCGTATACCCGTACGCGAGCTACGTCGCGGTGAACGTTTCCTCGCCCAACACCAAAGACCTGCGGCAGCTGCAGGGCGCCGACGAACTGGGCGCGCTCGCAGGCAAGCTGAAGACGGAGCAAAAGCGCTTGGCCGACTTGCACGGCCGCTACGTCCCGCTCGTGCTAAAGATCGCACCCGATCTCGACGACGACGCGCTTGCGGCCATCGCGCATGCCCTGCTCAAGCATCAGCTGGACGGCGTCATCGCCACCAACACCACGGTGGCGCGCGACGCGGTGAAGGGCTTGCGCCATGCGCAGGAGCGCGGGGGGCTGTCCGGTGCGCCGCTGCGCGAGCTATCGACCGCGATCATCCGCAAGCTTGCCGAGCGGCTCGAAGGCCGGATACCGATCATCGGCGTCGGCGGCGTGATGAACGGGGAAGATGCGCGCGTCAAGCTCGCAGCCGGCGCGAGCTTGGTGCAAATCTATACCGGCTTCGTCTACCGCGGCCCGCCTCTGGTGGGTGAGATACTGCGCGCCTGCGCCGCGTCATGACGCCCGCCGCCCTCGCTTTGCGCATCGACGCCCAGCTGCCGCAGACTCAATGCAGGCAATGCGGCTATGCCGGCTGCCTGCCTTACGCCGAGGCGATCGCTGCGGGCGCGGCCGAAATTAATCGCTGTCCACCCGGCGGCGAAGCCGGCGTAGGCCGGCTTGCCGCCCTGCTCGGTCGCGCGGCGCAGCCGCTCGATCCGGCACACGGAACGCACAAGCCGCGGGCACTGGCGCGCATTGACGAAGCGCGCTGCATCGGCTGCACGCTATGCATCCAGGCCTGCCCGGTCGACGCCATCGTCGGTGCGGCGAAGCTGATGCACACCGTGCTCGCCGAATTCTGCAGCGGCTGCGAGCTGTGCCTGCCCGCCTGCCCGGTCGACTGCATCGACCTGCTGCCGCTGCCGGCGACGCAAGCCGCCTGGACCCGGGACATGGCGGACGCTGCGCGCGCACGCTTCGAGTTTCGTCGCGAGCGGCTCGCGCGCGAAGCCGAAGAGCGCGACGAGAGGCTGCTCGCCAAGGCCGAGCGCAAGCTCGCGCAGCCGGTCGCGGAAGAAAAGCGTGCACTGATCCGTGCCGCCATCGCACGCGCGCAAGCGCGCCGCGCCGGGGCGAAGAGCGCATGAACCCGGCGAAGCGCAGGCAGATCTTCGAGCGTTTCCGCGCCGCCAATCCTGAGCCGCGCGGGGAACTCGAATACCGCACGCCCTTCGAGCTTCTCATCGCCGTCATCCTGTCGGCGCAGGCGACCGACAAGAGCGTCAACCTCGCCACGCGCGAGCTGTACAAGACGGCGAACACGGCGCAGAAGATGCTCGCCCTGGGAATCGAGGGGCTCACCGCCCGCATCAAGCGCATCGGCCTGTACCGGATGAAAGCGAAGAACATCCTCGCCACCTGCAAGCTGCTCGTGGAGCGGCACGGCGGAGAAGTGCCGCGCGAGCGCGCAGCCCTGGAAGCGCTGCCGGGCGTCGGGCGCAAAACCGCGAACGTGGTGCTCAACATCGCCTTCGGCGAGCCGACGATCGCCGTCGACACCCACATCTTCCGACTGGGAAATCGCAGCGGCATCGCGCCGGGCGCGAACCCGCTGGATGTGGAAATGAAGCTGCTGAAGTTCGTGCCGACGGAATTCCAGCGCCACGCCCATCACTGGCTCATCCTGCACGGGCGCTATGTGTGCAAGGCGCGAACGCCAGACTGCCCGCGCTGTTTCATTGCCGATCTGTGCGAGTACAGAGCGAAAACCAAGCCCGCAGCTCCTCGCCGTCCAATCTAGACGTCTTCGCCATGTTCAACCCCAGCCGCGAACAGGTCAGGCAGTTCTTCTTCGACGCCTGGCGCAAGCACAAGAACCGCGAAGTCCTCGCCGGGCTGGATGCCGTCGCCATCGACATCATGCAACTGCATCCCGAGTATCACGCGGTGCTGGACGATCCGGAACGCTATCGCGATCGGGCCTATGCGCCGGAATCCGGCGGCACCAATCCCTTCCTGCACATGAGCATGCATCTGGCGATCGAGGAGCAACTCTCCATCGATCAGCCACCGGGGATCAAGGCGGAATTTGCGCGCATCGCGGCCAGATCGGGCGACCGCCATGCAGCCTGCCACGAAGTGATGGAGTGCCTGGCGGAAACCGTATGGCGCTCGCAGCGGGACGGCGCCGCGCCGGACGCGGCCGCTTACTTGGAGTGCCTGAAGCGCCGCTAGGGAAGTCGCGAACAAGGGGGCGATGCCCCCTTGTATATCCCCCACATCGGTGGGAATCTTATCGAGACCGTATAGAGTTTAGGGAGCCTTGTTCATGCGTTCCCTTTCTGCGCGCGCGGCGCTCGCCGCAGAGGTTCAGTTAGCCAGTCGGCGGAATTCGATCTGATGTAGGCCGCCCTTCAGGCTTTCCAGATAGGCGCCGATATCCGCGATGTCCTTTGCCGAAAGCGCAGCGGCCTGGCTGCCCATGATCGGGTTCTTGCGTGCCCCGGACTTGTAGTCGGCAAGGGCACGCGCGAGGTAGTCGCCGTGCTGTCCCGCGAGGCGCGGGATGTCGGGCGCCACCGGCGTATTGAAATCCGCACCGTGGCAGGCCGCACAGGGCTTGGACTTGGCCGCGCCCGCCGCCGCATCTCCCCCCGCGTAGGCGAGTTGGCTGGACAGCGCGACGAGAGCGACGAGCAGTATCTTCCTCATGATCGCTCTCCTAATTCGCCAGAGTGGAATAGTAGGCGGCGAGGTCGGCCATGTCCTGGTCCGACAGGCTCTCCGCGATGCTGCGCATCGACGGATGTTTGCGCGCCCCGCTCTGGTACGCCTTCAACGCGCTCACGATGTAGGCCGCTTGCTGGCCGGCGATCATCGGTACGTGATAGACGTGAGGAAACGCCGTCTTGTAGTCGGGAATGCCATGGCAGCCGGTGCACATGGAAATCTTGGTCTTTGCGGCTTCGGCATTGCCTGCGGGCGCCTGCGCTAGCGCTGCACCCGCCAATGCGAACAGCAGCAGACCTGCAATCAGTTTCATAATTCTTATCTCCTTCTGGGACTTATGCTCCGAGCGCGCGCCGCTTGCCGGCAGCCGCTCGAAGGGCGGTGGATTCTAGCCGATCGGCGGGTCAGGTGCAAAGCGCGCGCTGGCCTCCCGGATTGGCAGCCAAGCGGCCCGGCGAGTCGCCCGCATCGTATAATGTTTCCTTTCCATTCAGGGTCATGCCATGCGTTTCCACGGTTCCGACAACTACGTTTCGACCGACGATCTCACTCTCGCCGTCAACGCCGCCATCACTCTGCAACGACCGCTCCTGGTGAAGGGCGAGCCGGGAACCGGCAAGACCATGCTCGCCGAGGAAGTCGCGAAAGCGCTCGACCTGCCCATTTTCCAGTGGCACATCAAGTCGACCACCAAGGCGCAGCAAGGTCTGTACGAATACGACGCGGTGTCCCGCTTGCGCGATTCCCAGCTCGGCGATCCGCGGGTGCACGACATCCGCAACTACATTGTGCAAGGCACGCTGTGGCATGCCTTTGCCGCCGAAGCCCCGGTGGTGCTACTGATCGACGAGGTGGACAAGGCCGACATCGAATTCCCGAACGACCTGCTGCGCGAGCTCGACCGCATGGAGTTCTACGTGTACGAGACGCGCGAACTGGTCAAGGCGAAGCACCGGCCCTTGGTGTTCATCACCTCCAACAACGAAAAGGAGCTGCCCGATGCCTTCCTGCGGCGCTGCTTCTTCCATTACATCCGCTTCCCCGACAAGCAGACAATGGAGAGAATCGTCGAGGTGCACTACCCGGGAATCAAGAAGCACCTGCTGCGCGAGGCGCTGGAAGTGTTCTTCGAAGTGCGCGAAGTGCCGGGTCTGAAGAAGAAGCCCTCGACGTCCGAACTGCTCGACTGGCTGAAGCTGCTGCTCGCCGACGACATCCCGCCCGAGGCGCTGCGCAGCAAAGACAACAAGACCATCATCCCGCCGCTGCACGGAGCCCTCTTGAAGAACGAACAGGACGTGCATCTATTCGAGCGGCTGGTGTTCATGTCGCGGCACAACCGCTAGGGCGCAGCGCGACCATGCTGATCGGCTTCTTCCTCAAGCTGAAGGATTCCAAGGTCCCGGTGACGACCAAGGAATTCCTCATGCTCATCGAGGGCATGCAGAAGGGCGTGGTCAACAACTCCATCGACGATTTCTATTACTTCTCCCGCACTTGTCTGGTAAAGGACGAAGCCAACTTCGACAAGTTCGACCGCGCCTTCGGTGAATATTTCAAGGGCGTCGAAGCTATCATGGGGGTGGAAGCGGACATCCCGCTCGAGTGGCTGCTGAAGCAGGCGGAGCTGAACCTCAGCCCCGAGGAGAAGGCCAAGATCGAGGCCCTGGGCGGCTGGGAAAAGCTGATGGAGACTCTGAAGAAGCGCCTGGAGGAACAGAAAGGCCGGCATCAGGGCGGCAGCAAATGGATCGGCACCGCGGGCACTTCCCCCTTCGGTGCCTACGGCTACAACCCGGAAGGCATACGCATCGGCCAGGCGGGCTCGCGCAACCGCTCGGCGGTGAAAGTGTGGGATCAGCGCGAATACCAGAACCTGGACGACCAGGTGGAACTGGGCACGCGCAACATCAAGATCGCACTGAGAAGGCTGCGCCGTTTCGCCCGTGACGGCGCGCCGGAGGAACTCGACCTCGACGGCACCATCCAGTCCACGGCGCAAAAGGCAGGGTTGCTCGACATCCTGATGCGCCCCGAGCGCCACAACAAGGTGAAGGTGCTGCTGTTCTTCGACATCGGCGGCTCGATGGACGATCACATCAAGCTGTGCGAGGAGATGTTCTCCGCCGCCAAGACCGAATTCAAGCACCTGGAGTATTACTACTTCCACAACTGCCTGTACGACTTCGTGTGGAAGGACAACCGGCGGCGCCACGCCGAGCGCACACCGACGATCGAGATCATGCACAAGTACGCGCACGACTACAAACTGATATTCGTCGGCGACGCGACCATGAGCCCCTACGAAATCCTGCAGCCCGGCGGCTCGATCGAATATTCCAACGAGGAAGCCGGCGCCGTGTGGATGCGGCGCATGCTCGACGTCTATCCCAAGGCGATCTGGCTCAACCCCGAGCCGGAGCAGCTCTGGCCCTACCGCCAGTCGATATCCATCATCCGCGAAATCATGGAATCACGCATGTACCCCCTCACCATCGAGGGGCTCGAGCGCGCCATGCGCTACCTGAGCAAGTAGGCCGGCGTTAGCGATACACCAGTCCCGGCAGCCACAGCGCAAACGCCGGAACATAAGTCGTCAGCATCAGCACCCCGAGCATCAGCAGCACCATTGGCCAAATCGCGCGCGCCACCGCCGCGAGCGACAGGCCCGAAATCGCCATGCCGACGAACAGACAATAGCCGATCGGCGGCGCAGCCATGCCGATCGCCACGTTGGTGACGATGATCGCGCCGAAGTGGATCGGGTCGACGCCAAACTTGGTTGAAAGCGCGATCAGGAGCGGCCCGAGAATCACCATGATCGCAATCTCGTCCATCACCGAACAGATCACAAACAGGAACAGATTCACCGCGAGCAGCATCACCCAACGCTGCGATATCCCCTCGGACAGCCAGGCGGCGAGCTTGAGCGCCAACTGCTCCTGCGCCACCAGCCAGCCGAAGCCGGCGGAAGCCGCGATGATGAACATCACCATGGCGGTGATGCGCATGGCGCGCATGATGACCGCCGGCAGGTCCGCAACGCGCAGTCTCTTTTCCACGAAAATTCCTACTAGCCCGCTATAGACGCAGGAGACGATCGCCGCTTCCGTCGGCGTGAAGGCGCCGCCGTAGATTCCGCCGAGAACGAGCAGCGGAGTGGCGAGCGCCCAGATGCCGTCGGCAAACGCGGTGCGGATCTCGGGGAGTGCTGCGCGCGGTTCTCGCGGGAGTTCGTGTCTTCTCGCGTGAAACCAGGTGATGGCCATCAGTCCCGCCGCCAGCAGCAAGCCCGGGCCGACGCCCGCCATGAACAGGCGCGCGATCGACTGCTCGGCGATCACGCCCCAGATCACTCCGGCGATGGAAGGCGGAATCAAGGGCCCGAGCACGCCGGCGCTGACGGCCAGTGCGGTCGCGAATGCCTTGTCGTAGCCGCGCGCGACCATCGCCGGAATCATGATCGATCCGATCGCCGCGGTAGTCGCCGGCGCCGAACCGGAGATCGCCGCGAAGATGCACGCCGACACCACGGTCACGTGCCCCATACCCCCGGGAAGGTGGCGCACGAGCACATCGGCGACCTTGATCAAGCGCTGCGACAGGCCGCCGGCAGACATGATCTCGCCCGCGAGCATGAAGAACGGAATGGCGAGCAGGCTGAACGACTGCGTGCCGGCGATCAAAGTCTGCGCGAGCAACACCGGTTCGATGTCGGCGACCAACAGCACCGTCGCCGAGGTCAGCAGCAACGCGATCGCGAACGGCACGCCTATGAGCAGCAGGAATCCGAAGCCGACCGAAAGCAACCAGGCGGTGTCAGACAAGTTCATCCCCCTGCGTTTCGTCGGCCGGGATGCGCCCTGTGACCAGGTGCTCGAGCGCGAACAAGGCAATCAGCACGCCGCAGCAGAGCGCGGAGGAATGCAGCCATTCGATCGGATAGCCGATTGCGGCGGAGGTCGTGCCGCGCGTATCGGCGAAATAGCTCCAGCCCGACCAGGCGAGAAAACATCCCACCGCGAGCGTGGCGACATGTATCCCCATTTCGGCGGCGAAGCGCATCGCTCCGGGTAGGCGCTGAATCAACAGCGACATGCGCACGTGGAACGCCTCTCGTACCCCGAGCGCCGCGGTCAGCAGCACCGTCCAGGTGAACAGGCCGAGCGAAAGCTCCTCGCTCCAGCTGAGCGCGACGTTGAAGGCGTAGCGCAGCAGCACCTGCGCCGTCAGCACGCCCAGCATGACCAGGACCATGGCGACCACCAAAGCCTTGACTGCTGCGGCGACGACGTTGTTGATTCGAACCAGGATGTTCATGAGAAGGAGTTTAGCCGCGACGCCCCGCTAGCGTGCCGAGGCGATGTCGCGCGGAGCAACAAAAAGGGACGGGCTTCCCCCGTCCCTCGCATGCGCCGCGCGCCCGCCAGCGCGTCACTTCACGGCGGCGAGCACCTCGTTCATCGTGTCGGCGCCGATCGAGGACTTGAACTTCTCGTACACCGGCTTCACCGAATTGCGGAAGGGCGTGATGTCCGCCACCGCATTCACCTTCATCCCTTTCTTTTCCAGAGCGGTCACCAGCGCCTTGGCATTCGCGCCGGCGGCGACGCGCTGCGCGCCGAGCGCGGTCTTGCCCGCTTCGCGCACCGCGCTCTTCAGATCGGGCGGCAGCTTGTCGAAGGTCTTCTTCGAAATGAGCAGCGCGATCATGGAATAGGTATGGTTGGTGAGCGACAGATACTTCGTCACCTCGTTGTACTTGCTCGAATCGATTACCGCGATCGGGATTTCCAGGCCGTCGATGGTGCCCTGCTGCACGGCGGTGAAGGTTTCACCCCAGGCCATGGGCACGGCGCTGCCACCGAGCGAGGCGAACATGTCGATGTACACCGGATTCTGCATCACGCGGTACTTCACGCCTTTCACGTCCTCGGGCTTGGTCACCGGGCGCACGTTGTTGATCATGTGGCGAAAGCCGCCTTCCATGAAGCCCAGGGCGACGATGCCTTTCGCCTCGAGCTTCTTCGCCAGCATCTGCCCCACTTTGCCGTCGAGCACCTTGTGCGCCTGGGCTTCATTGGAATACAGGAACGGCAGGTCGTTGACCTGGAACGCAGGCTCGATCTGCGCCACCACGGCATTGGTGATCACCGCGGCGTCGACGGTTCCGAAGCGCAGGCCCTCTAGCATCGGCTTTTCGTCGCCCAACTGGCGGTTGGGGAAGAGCTGCACTTCGATGCGCCCGCCGGATTGCCGTTCCACTGCCTGTTTGAAAGTGTGCGCGCCGGTGGCGTAGGGATCCTGCGGGCTGTCCGGCGTCACCCAGCCGATTTTGATCACGGTCTTCTGCTGCGCCGCGGCGCCGCCAGTGAAGCCCAGGGTCAGCGCGGCGACGATGATCGCTGCAACGGCGAAATCCTTTCTATTCATGATGACACCTCCTTTATCAAGTTCGGGACCCGTAGTAGGCGTCCCGCTCAGTGTCTGGAACAAAACGATCTTTGTTACCTGTTTCTAATCGAATCCGTATAGCTTCGCCGGGTTGCGCACCAGCACCTGCTCGCGTAGCGCCTCAGTCGGCAGCCACAGCGGCAAGAGGTCGGCGAGGTCGCCGTCGTTCGGCATCTGCTTCACCGCCGGATGCGGCCAGTCGGTGCCCCAGACCAGTCGCTCGGGGTTCGCCTTCACCAGCGCCTCGACGAAGGGTAGCGCATCCGGGTAGGGATGCGCCAAGCTGCTCGTACGATAGGCGCCGGATAGCTTCACCCAGCAGCGCCCTTCGGCGAGCAGGCGCAGCAGCCCCCGGAACCCAGGCGCGTTCACCCCATGGCGCGTCGCCATGTGTCCCATGTGGTCGATCACCGGCGTCGCCGGGAAATTGCGCCAATCCTCGTAAAACGACGGGTTTGCGCTCAGATCGATGAGAAGCTGCACGTGCCAGCCGAGGCGCGCCACGCGCGCGCCGATGGCGTGCGCCTGCTCAAGCGGCGTGCCGCCCTTGAACAGCACGTTGAAACGCACGCCGCGCACGCCGGCGCGATCGAGCCGCGCCAAACTCGCGTCGTCGATCGACGCGTCGACGACCGCGACGCTGCGCATCCAGTCGCGGCACTCCTCCAGCGTGGCGGTGAGCGAGGAGAGGTCGGTGCCGTAAATGCTCGGATGCACCAGCACGCTGCGCTCTATGCCCAGCGCCGCGCACATGCGGCGATAATCGGCGAGCGTCGCCTCCGGCGGGGTGTAGCTGCGATGCGGCTGCATCGGAAAGCGGTCGTACGGCCCGAAGATGTGGTGATGCGAGTCGCAGCTCAAGCGCGGCAGGCGCATGCGCGGCGCATGCGGACTCGGATCGAACCCCGGACAAGGTGGCGCATCGGCGCCAGCGGCTAGGTGTTCCATTGTCTCGCTCTCCCCCTTACGTTTCGCCCTCGCGCTGCGGCGGCGGCGCGACCTTCAGCGCTTCTTCGATGGTGGTGAGCCCCGCCGCGACCTTCATCGCCGCGCTGATCCGAAGCGGCTTCATGCCTTCCTTGTAGGCGAGCTCGCGCATTTTCCCAAGGTCGGACTTGGCATCGATGAGGCGGCGCATCGCGGGCGTCATCAGCAGGATCTCGTAGATGCCGACGCGCCCCTTGTAGCCGGTGTTGCGGCATTCCAGGCACCCCACCGGCCGGTAGACGTGGCTCGGGCGCTTCGCCTTCCACGGCGCCACGAATTCCTCCCAGGTGAGATCCTCGGCGCGCGCATCGTCGTACGGCGCCTTTTCCTTGCACTGCGGACAGAGCGTGCGCACCAGGCGCTGCGCCATGACGCCGAGGATGGTGGAATTGAGCAGGTAGGAAGGCACGCCCAGGTCGAGCAGGCGCGTAATGGCGGAGGCGGAGTCGTTGGTGTGCAGGGTGGAGAGCACCAGGTGGCCGGTGAGCGCCGCCTGGATCGCCATTTCCGCCGTCTCGAGGTCGCGAATCTCGCCCACCATGATCACGTCCGGGTCCTGGCGCATGAGCGCGCGCACGCCGTCGGCAAAGCCCAGGTCGATGCCGTGCGTAACCTGCATCTGGTTGAACGAGGGCTCCACCATTTCGATCGGGTCCTCGATGGTGCAGACATTAACCTCGGGAGTGGCGAGCGTCTTCAGCGTTGAGTACAGCGTCGTCGTCTTGCCCGATCCCGTCGGGCCGGTGACGAGGATGATGC